>JAFTBU010000060.1 GCA_017455065.1 Bacteroidales bacterium | reverse complement strand
GCTACCGAAGGGTGGGTCCGGCAGGGGGTTCGGTCGCAAAATCGGGCTATTTTGCTACCGAAGGGTGGGTCTGTCAGGGGGTTCGGTCGCAAAATCGGGCTTTTTTGCTACCGAAGGGTAGGGTCGGAGGGGTGGTGGGGGTCGCCGCCGCAATATACGCCCTGCGGCGGCGGGCGGATGCGGCACCACCGCCGCGCGATGGCGAAGCGCGGCGGTTACGGGCGGGCTGTGGGGAGCTCTGGGGAAAGGCTCTCCTCGCCCGCCCGTTGCTTTTGGCCGCGAGGAAAACCCGCGATTCGCTGGCTGCAAAGATCATCCGCTGGTATGACGCACACAGGGAGGCCGTTTCCTTTGCGTCGTTTAGAGCTGCGGGACGGGGCAGGCAGGCTGAGGCGGGAATGGGGCTGAGGCGGGGATGGGGCAGGCGGGGACGGGACCCGTGCCACCCTCGGCAACGTAAGAGGGGGGACCGTGAGCGGAGCGAACGGTGGGGTCGAGCGGAGCGAGACGGTCCCGTCCCCGAGCTGCCCCGAACCCGCCAGGAGGGGCCACAACAGGGAAAGGGGCCACAACAGGGAAAGGGGAAAGGGGCCACAACAGGGAAAGGGGCCGCGACAGGGGAAGGGCAGCGACAGGGGCGATCCCCAGCCACAGGCGGGGCCTAGAGGCGGAAAGAGAGGCGGAAAGAGAGGCGGGAAGAGAGGCGGAGAGAGGCGGAGAGAGACTATAGGCAGCGGGCGGTGAAGGTGCGGCCTTCGGAGATGAGGTCTTCGGGGGTGCCGGCGAATACGATTTCGCCGCCGGCGTCACCGGCGTCGGGGCCGAGGTCGATGATCCAGTCGGCGGAACGGATGACATCGGGATTGTGCTCGACCACCACCAGGCTGTGCCCGCGCGATAGCAGCACATCGAAAGCCTTCAGCAGCTTCTCCACATCGTAGAAATGCAGACCCGTGGTCGGCTCGTCGAAGATGAACATGATCCTCTCGGAAGCCTTGCGGGACTTGGTGTTGCCTATCGAGAGGAAGTAGGCGAGCTTGATACGCTGGCTCTCTCCCCCGGAGAAAGTGCTGCTGCTCTGGCCGAGCTTGATATACCCCAGACCCACATCCACGAGCGGCTGGAGCTTGAGGGCGATCTGCCTGGCAGTATCCTCGGGACCCTCGGAGAAGAAAGCAATGGCCTCCTCGACACTCATGTTGAGCATATCGTCGATATTCTTGCCCCTGTACCGGACCTCCAGCACCTCAGGCTTGAAACGCTTGCCTCCACACTCCTCGCACACCATGGTCACATCCGCCATGAACTGCATCTCTATACGCACGATACCCTCCCCCTGGCACTCAGGGCAGCGCCCTCCCTCGGTATTGAAAGAGAAATAAGCGGGAGTATATCCATTGATACGCGCATATTGCTGTGAAGCAAGCAGTTCGCGTATATCATCGAAAGCTTTGAGATAAGTCACGGCATTGGACCTGGAACTGTGGCCGATAGGGTTCTGGTCCACATACTCCACCCGGTCGATGCGGTCGAGATTGCCGCTCAGCGAACGGTGCGCACCCGGCAGGTCGCCGCTTTCGTGAATGCGACGGTAGAGGGCGGGATAGAGGATGTCCCCGACAAGCGAAGACTTGCCGCTGCCGCTGACTCCGGTCACGACGGTCAGCACCCCGAGGGGGAAACGGGCGTCGACGTCCTTGAGATTGTGCTCCATGGCCCCTTCGACGGTGATGGAATATTGCCAGGGGCGTTTCTCGCGGACATAGCGGGGACGCCGGCCGAGTATGTATTGCAATGTCAATGACGCCTCGACGGCCTCCTCAGGAAGCTGCTTCCCGGCATCGCCGGCAGGCACCTGCCCCTGGAAGATGACCTCTCCCCCGGCGATGCCGGCACGGGGCCCCATATCTATGAGCACGTCCGCGGCGCGGATGATGCTCTCGTCGTGCTCCACGACAATGACGGTATTGCCCAGATCCCTGAGCCTCTTCAGCACCCCGATGAGGCGCTCGGTGTCCCTGGGATGCAGGCCGATGCTAGGTTCGTCCAGGATGTACATGGAGCCGACCAGCGAACTGCCCAGGGCTGTGACCAGGTTGATCCTCTGGCTCTCGCCGCCGGAAAGGGTGTTGCAGCTGCGGCTGAGGGTGAGATAGCCCAGACCCACGTCCTGCAGGCAGCCCAGACGGGAAACGACCTCGGAAAGGGGCTCAGCCACGATGCTGCGCTCGTTTTCACTCAGCTCTATATCCCTGAAGAACTCTATCAGCGAATCCACGTTCATCTCCAGGAGCTCGTGGATGTTCTTGCCGCCCACCTTCACGTACAGGGCGTCCTTGCGGAGACGGCTGCCGTGGCATTCATGGCATACGGTCTTGCCGCTGAAGCGGCTGAGCATGTATTTGTACTGTATCTTGTAGCGCTGGGTCTCGACCCATTCGAAGAATTCGCTGATGCCGATCAGACGCGTGGGATCGTCGTCGTAGCTCTGCCCGGGGGCCGGCCTCTCCCCTTCCCAGATGAGGTTCCTGACCTCACGGGACAGGGTGCACCAAGGCTCGAACACGGGGATGCCGTACTTGGGGGCGAGCTCGATGAGATGGTCCTTGAACCAGCCCATCTTCTCCCCTCTCCAGCAGGCGATGGCTCCGTCGTAGATGCTCTTGGTCTTGTCCGGGATCACCAGGTCCTCGCTTATGCCTATGATCTTGCCCAGGCCTCCGCAGACGGGGCAGGCCCCGAGCGGAGAGTTGAAGCTGAACATGAATTCGTCGGGTTCGGCGAATTTCATCCCGTCCAGCTCGAAGCGGGAGGAAAAACTGCGGACTTCTCCGCCGCAGACCACCCTCACGACCCCGCCCCCCTGGGAGAATGCATCAGCCACGGAGGAAAGTAGCCTGCTGCGGGTGTCCCCTTCTTCATCCACGTCGGAGGAAAGCTTGACCCTGTCCACCAGCAGCCATGCCTCGGTGGGGAAATCGCCGCCTTTCTGCAGCACGTCGTCGATGCGGACGGCCTCTCCTCCGGTCCAGAGGCGGGAATATCCCTGTTCCTTGAGGGAGAGCATGAGTTCGACGAGGTCGCCGCGGCCCGCCCATCCAAGGTCTGCCAAAATATAGAGCGCCTCCCCCGGGCGGGCCGCCGCGAAGCCGCCTATGCAGGCCATCACGTCGGAGACGCCGTCCTTGCGCACCTCGCCCCCGGAGACGGGAGAATAGGTACGCCCTATCCTGGCGAATATAAGTCGCAGGAAATCATATATTTCGGTGGTGGTGGCGACGGTGGAGCGGGGATTGCGGATATTGACCTTCTGCTCAATGGCCACTGCGGGAGGGATGCCGTCGATAAGGTCCACGTCGGGCTTGCTCATCCTCCCCAGGAACTGCCTGGCATAGGAGGAAAGGCTCTCGGCGAAACGCCGCTGCCCCTCCGCGAACAGAGTGTCGAAAGCAAGGGACGACTTGCCCGATCCGGAAACTCCGGTGACCACCACGAATTTTCCTCTGGGTATCTCCAGGTCTATGTTCTTCAGATTGTTGACCCTGGCGCCTTTGATTTCGATAAACTCACCCACAATTGGCTTACTCTACGGATTTTTGCTTATTTTTGTTTTGCGAGTCAAAATTAGTGAAAACTTTTCAGATTATGTTGAGAGAAGACACAGTATTCGGCCCCATCCACTCGCGCAGGCTGGGCAACTCATTGGGAATCAATCTGCTCCCCGTGAACGGCAAAATTTGCAACTTCGACTGCATCTACTGCGAATGCGGCTGGAACGCCGACGGCCGCGGCGACACCGTCCTGCCCTCGGCGGCGCAGGTGCGCACCGCCCTGGAGCTCAAACTCCGCAGCTGCTCCGAAGAAGGCATCCCCATCGACTCCATCACCTTCAGCGGCGACGGCGAACCCACGATCAACCCCGAGTTCCCCCGCATCATCGACGACACCATTGCCCTGAGAGACAGCTGGTACCCCTCCGCCAAGGTCTCAGTGCTCTCCAACGCCACCCGCATCCACATTCCTGAGGTTTTCGAGGCCCTGCGGCGCGTGGACAACCCCATCATGAAGATAGACGCCCCGACCGACGCCCTAGTCGCCAAGATCAACCACCCCGCCCCCGGCTATTCCCTCAGCAGGGTGATCGACTCCCTCAAGAAATTCGACGGGGACTTCATACTGCAGACCATGTTCCTGAGGAGCCGCGATTTCGACTCTTCCGAGCCCGCCCAGCTCCAGGCCTGGATGGACATAGTCAGGGAGCTCCATCCCCGCGAAATCATGGTCTATACCATAGACAGGCCCACTCCTGAAGCCGACCTGACGGCCTTCACCCAATCCCGGCTGACCGCCCTGGTGCAGCCGCTGCTGGACGAGGGCTTCACGGTGCAGGTGAGAGGCAAGAAAGAACAATAAACCAGATATCAGAATATGAGACAGACATGGACACCCGGAGGAATTGTCGCACTGATGGCGGCACTCATCCTCAACGCATGCAACCCCGGAAACGTCAAGCTGGTGAGCCAGGACGGAAAAGGAGACTTCAAGACCATCCAGGAGGCCATAGATGCCATCCCCGAGGGCAATGACGAAGCCTGGACCGTCAAAGTCGGTCCCGGCGAGTACTATGAGAAAGTCCGCATCCCCGCCGGCAAGGGCAATCTCACCCTGGTGGGAGCCGGCGCCGGACGCACCGTCCTCTGGAGCGACGACTATGCCGGCAGCGGCGTCCGCGGCCAGAAAGCAGCCCTCGCCATCGATGCCGACGATGTCACCGTCGCCCGCATGACCATCAAGAACACCCATGTCAACATACGCGAGATCCCCGGCGAGAACTCGCACTCCCAGGCCCAGGCCCTCACTGTAGGCCGCTGCGACAGGGTGGCGTTCTACGACTGCCGCATCACCGGCTACCAGGACACCTTCTACGCCAACGGCGGCAGGGTCTATCTGAGCAATTGCTATGTGGAAGGCAATGTGGACTTCATCTACGGCGCCGCGACGATGGTGTTCGACAAATGCGAGATCTTCGCCAACCAGCACGACAGCTACCTCACCGCAGCCTCCACCCAGAAGAGCCGCAAATTCGGCATCAACTTCCTGGACTGCACCCTCAGCGCCAAGAACCCCGGCGAGCCCGATGCCGACGGAGTCCCCTTCTACGGCTTCTACCTGGGCCGCCCCTGGCACAATTTCGCCCGCGTAGCCTTCATCCGCTGCCATGAGCCCGCCACCCTGTACCCTGCAGGCTGGACTTTCATGAATTCAGGCACCATGCCCCACTTCTATGAGTACAAATGCACAGGCCCCGGCGCCACCACCGAGAGACTGCTGCGCCGCGTGATGGGACGCCAGCTCACGGACGACGAAGCCGCGGCTTATACGGTAGAGAATATCTTTTCGAAGGATACGGACCCTCTGTTCACAGAGGACTGGAAACCCTCAGCTAAATTCGGCCGATGACATAGCCGAGGGCTTTGAGGCGTATCGCCGCCCCAAGCCTGTACATAACTGAAAGCGAAGCTATTACAGCCCGGTATGCATCAGCCGTACCGGGCTCTATGTTTTCGTGGCGCAGCAGGTCGTGGGCCTGGTCCGCGAGGGTGTGAAGAGTTTTGGAGAAGCCGTTTTCCGGCATCCCAGGCCGGGCGTCTGTGGGCTCCATGCCGAGGAAATGTTCCTGGATGTGCTCATCCATGTAATCGAAACCGCGCGGCCCCCTGTAATCTTCATACCTGAGGGTCTTCGCAACATCCCAGTCCCTGTCCCATCCGGTGGCCACAGCCATCCCCAGGTACGCAGCCCAGGCGAAAACGGCCTCCGGATAAGAGTTGAACTGAGGTATGGCATCGGCACAGAAATCGGGCGCCAGGGATTCCCAGCGCCCGTCTATGTCGGGACTTGACAGCAATTCTCCTTCCAGCAGGCCGCACTCGCTTGCGCGTTTGAGCATGGCCTTTGAGAAGCGATGAGTAAATCCTGACAAATCCATTTCTACTGTTCCAGGCTTGACTCAGGAGTGAGACCGTCGATGAATTCGTACTCCTTGACCACAGTCTTGCCGTCTTCGGCGTAATGGGTCGCAGGGCCGTGGGCGGTATAGCTCAGCAGGCTGAAATCTCCGTCGCGGGTAGGCTTGCAGAGCACCCAGTGGGACACCACCTTTTTGTTACCGTTGGGCCAGTACTGGGTCCAGACTCCCGTATTGGCAGCCAGGTCACGCTCCCATTTCCATCTCAGGCTGCCGTCGGGGTTGTAGAACAACTCCTCCCCCGTCTTGCGGCCGCAAGCATAGACCACGCTGTGCTGGAGGCTTCCATCCGGGTAGTAGTACTCGGACGGTCCGTCGAGGAGATACCTTCCGTCGGGGCAGATGCGCGCCTTCCATTGGGCCTTGAGAGCCTTTGTAGGCTTGCCTCCGCGACCGGTATAGTACTCCTTGTATTCGCGGACCTGACCGCCGGACACCGTCGAAGATGCGAGCGGCGACCACTCGGTGGGCTCGTCGGAGAGGATCCAGGCCTCGTTGAACTCGTAATGGATGTTGGGGAAATTGTAGGTGGTGAGCAGGTGTATCATGCCATCCGCTGCCTGGCGGACATTGACATATCCCAGGGTGTTGACCATGCGGCCGCCGTGCTGGGGCAGTCCGTAAGGTATGCTCTTGATATGCCAGCTGGCGCCATTGTCATCGGAGATGGCCACATAGCAATCCAGACCGTGCTTCCACTCCGGACCGGGATCACGCCCGCGGGTGACGAAGGAGTCGCCCACGGTCAGGAGCCTGCCGGATTTGAGCCTTATGAGGCAAGGACGCTGTCCTCCTCCGACCGGAGGGAAGGGGGAAGCGACGGACTCCGTCCAGGTCTCGCCCCAGTCGAAACTTTCGTTCTGCGGCATCCAGCCGTTGACATTGGCATTCTTGCCGCCCAGCGAAAGGAGATGTCCTTTGTCGTCGAGGGGGACAATCGTGGAATGCCTTGCGCCGGTGCGGCCGCCCATGTCGTGCCAGGAGCGTCCTCCGTCGCGGCTGCGCCACAGGAAACTGTGGGAATCGGCGGCATCGCTGACGAAGTACATGGCACCGTCGGGGCCGCGGAAGGCGCTGCTGACGGGCTGAGCCTCATAATCGGTGGCGGCGGTGTCGAGCACCGGGATGGAGAAGGTCCAGCTGGCGCCATTGTCCTCGCTGACTGCGATACGGAAAGGCACCCAGTCGGAAATATAACGGCCGCCGCCGAAGAAGCGCACGGTGCCGCCGTCGTTCCAGACGAGGGCCGACTGGTCATTGTACCCCTTGGTGATGAAGAACGGCTCCGGCATATCCCATTCGAGGGAACCGTAGCGCAGACGGCTCTGCACGAAAGTGGTGCTGGTGTCCTTCTCCGCCACTCCGACCTTGGAGCTGAAGTACACAGCCAGCAGGTCTCCGTTGGGGAGGACGTCCATTCCGGCGGAATGGTTGTGGAAGAACACGCCAGGGGCGATGCCGGCCATCTCTCCCATCTCGAAGCGGTGCTTGTCGAGGTCGCGCGGCGCGTGCTCCGTGTAGACCGGAGGTATGGGAAGCGCCGCCTGCATGTCGAAATAGGGACGGCTCATATCAGCCCCCGCATCCGAGGGAGGAGGAGTCTGCAACACGCTGGACTGCACGAAAGGCACCTCTCCCCTGTCCACCAGGTGGAAGGAGAGAAGGGTCGAAGTGTCGCGCGGGGCGGTCATCACGGCTCCCGGAGTGAACTGGGATGCTACGACGTCAATCTGCTCCACGACGCTGTAATGCGCCTGGGGACCCCCGCATGCCACCATGGCGAGCAGGGGTAACAACAATGCGATCTTTTTCATTACTCGGTGACTGCCTTGATCCTGAGCAGCAGGTAAGGACGGTCGGGAAGCTGGATGGAACGGTTGTTCTTGTCGTTGAAACGATAACGGTCGCCGCTGTGGACAGCCTCGAATGTGCCGCGCACAGGTGTGACGGTCATGTTCCATGTATCGATGATCTCCACCTGGAATTTGTCACCTTCCTTGATGGGCTGGAAGAAATTGTTCTTCGCGGGAAGGTTGAAGGTCCAGTTGTTGAGAATCTGCTTGCCGAGATATACCAGGTAATAACCGGTGCCGGCGGTGGAGGTGATGGGATCCCAGCTGCTGTCAGAGAGGGCGAGAGGGTTCGGGAGGTCGTCCAGGACGCTGTGGCGCAGGAAGTTGATCCTCTTCCAGCACTCTCCGTGGAAGTCGCCGCCGAATGCGAGGTAATTGGTGAAGTCATCGGAGGGACCGGAGTTGAAGCACTCTGCATGGGTGACGTAGCAGCCGCTCAAGATACCGTTGTACATACGGTACAGCATCTCCTCACCGCTCAGGATACCCCAGCGTGCGCCGTTGTTGCCTTCGTAGCAGACCTCGTCGAAGATGACGGGTTTCTTGTAGATGTTACGGATGGTGTAGGCATAGCCGGGCTCCATGACGGGCCTGTGGTCCTGGATGCTGGTATGGGTGAAGAGAGGATTGGTGTAGTCATAGTAGATGGCGGTATAGCCGTGGATGGATACGGGGTGTCCGTAAGGGTCTCCGTCCACGACCTGCTTGGTCATGTCCACCCAGTAGTCGTAAGGTACCTGGCGCAGGCCGCCGAACTCATTGGCCATGGACCACCAGATGTTGCGGAAGGCGGCATAACGGGCGGTGATGTAGCTCAGGTAGCGCATGTTGGCCTCGAGAGGCATGCGGTCGAAGCCCCAGCGGCCTCCGTCATAGGGATGGAAGAGGATGAGGTCGAGCTCGACGCCTATGCCCTGCAGGGCCATGATGCGGTCTTCCACATAGCGGAAGTAGCGGGGATCGAAGTGCTCGTAGTCCCAGCTGCCGTCGGCATTCTTCAGGAACGGGTAGATCTCGGGATAATCGATGTTGAGATTGTGCAGGAAGAACAACGAACGCACTTTGTTGAAACCTGATTCCTTGAGGGAGGCGATGGTCTTGGCGGGATAGTCGCCAGGGACGTGCATCCAGTCATAAGAAGTGGTTCCTACGGGGTAATACCGGGTGCCGTCGGCATACTTGAAGTGCAGTCCGTCGATCTCGACGGGGCCGTGATTGCCCTCGGAGGGAGCGGTGCACTCGAAACTGCCTTTCTTGCGGTTGAGTGCGCCCACGTTGCTGGAAGTTACATAGGTCCATGTGCCTTCCTTCCCGGGCATGAAACGGATCACGAAGGTGTCGTCACCGTCGTAGAAGCCCCGCACGACCATCTTCTCGCTGCCGTTGGTGAAAGTGGCGGTGAGTTTGACGTCGAAAGGATTGGACTTCACGGAAGCCTTGTAGGAGGTTTCGAAGCAGCCCCAGCGCTCTACTTGAGCCTGTGCGAAGCTCGCCGCAGTGACGAGGATAGCTGCGAAGAGGGTAATGAGTCTTTTCATACGATTGGGTATTAGTGCATCCAAAGATAAGGAAAAATGTTATTTTTGTAAAATAAAATTAATGACACATGATACTGTTTGACAGTGACTATCAGGAAGGCTGCCTCCCCCAGATTCTGGAGGCCCTCGCCAAGACCAACATGGAGCAGACACCCGGCTACGGGCTGGACCCCTACTGTGAAAAGGCCAAGGACCTCATAAGGGAAGAATGCGGCACTCCCGACGCCGCCGTGCATTTCCTCGTCGGCGGCACCCAGACCAACGCCACCGTGGTTTCCTACATACTCAAATCCTACCAGGGCGCCATCTGCGCCGACACCGGACACATCAATGTCCATGAGACCGGAGCCGTGGAGCACACCGGACACAAGGTCCTCGTACTCCCCTCCCGCGACGGCAAGATCACCGCGACCCAGATCGACCACGCCATGACCGTCCACGACCAGGACTGTGTCAAGGAACACACCGTACAACCCGGTCTGGTGTACATTTCCTTCCCCACCGAGTGCGGCTCCATCTATTACAAGTCCGAGCTCGAGGACATCCACGCAGTCTGCGTCAAATGGGGCCTTCCCCTGTTCATCGACGGCGCCCGCATGGGCTACGGCCTCTGCGCCGAGGACTGCGACGTCACCATCAAGGATATAGCCGCCCTGGCCGACGCCTTCTACATCGGCGGCACCAAGCAGGGAGCCCTCTTCGGCGAGGCCGTCGTCTTCCGCAACAAGGATTTCGCCCCCGACTTCCGCTACAGTATCAAGCAGAACGGCGCCATGCTCGCCAAGGGCCGTCTGCTCGGCATCCAGTTCGAAGTCCTCTTCACCGACGGCCTGTATTACAAGGCCTCCAGGGAAGCCGACCGCAAGGCCATGCGCATACGCGACGCTTTCCGCAAGAAAGGCATCACCTTCCTCGTGGACAGCACCACCAACCAGCAGTTCCCCATCCTCAACGAGAAGCAAATGGCCTCGCTCGCGGTCAAATTCAGCTTCGAGCAGTGGCAGAAACTCGACGCCGGGCGCTGCGCGGCGCGCTTCTGCACCAGCTGGGCCACGACGGACGAGGCCGTGGACCAGCTCATAAGTGAAATCAAGAAACTTTAGCACCATATGAAGAAGTTCCTTCTCTTGCTCTCCGTGCTGCTGGTCTCATGGCAGGCATTTGCACAGTTCCAGCAGCCCCTGACATGGAAGGTGGAAGCCACGGACCAGGGCGGCGGACTCTATGAGATCCGCGCCACAGGCCGTTTCAGTTCCCCCGGATGGCATATCTACGACCTCGAAGACTACGGCACCCGCGGCCCCAACGGCACGGTGATGACCATAGAAGGAGAGGATGTCAGCGTCGTGGAGCAGCCCCGCATCACCTCCCCCGTCAAGCGTGCCTGGGAGGAACTTTTCGGCATGGAAGTCGGCACCTGCGAGGGTCCGCTGGTGCTAGTCTGCACCGTCCGGGCCGGTTCGGAAGGTCCGTGCGATGCCCTCGTCACCATCGAGTGGCAATGCTGCAACGACGGCAGCTGCCTCCCTCCGGAGGACTACAGTGTGACATTGTCCCTGCAGGGCAATGCTGCAGCGGCGCAGACCTCTCCGGCAGGCGATTCCGGCAGCGGCAAATCCCTCTGGGCGCTGATCCTGGAGGCCGTGGCCTGGGGTTTCGCCGCCCTGCTCACCCCCTGCGTCTTCCCCATGGTCCCCATGACCGTGAGCTTCTTCCTGCGCAGCGGCGGAGAGGGTGAGGACAAGAAACGCCGCGGCAAATGGCTGGCGACAGTGTTCGGAGTCTCGATCGTGGCCCTGTACACCCTGCCCATCGCCATTATCATACTGGTCACCTACATCACCGGCGGCGCCTCCGTGACGGCCGACATATTCAACTGGCTCGCCACGCACTGGCTGCCCAACCTGCTGTTCTTCGCCATCTTCATGATCTTCGCGGCATCCTTCTTCGGTGCCTTCGAGATACGGCTGCCCTCGCGCCTGCTCAACGGCGCCGACGCCAAATCCGACCGCGGAGGCATTGCAGGGGCGTTTTTCATGGCCCTGACCCTGGTACTGGTATCCTTCTCCTGCACCGGTCCCATAGTCGGCTCCGTGCTCATCAAATCCACCAGCGGACAGTTCTGGGAGCCCATCATCACCATGCTGGCCTTCTCCCTGGCCTTCGCCCTCCCCTTCACCGTCCTCGCCTTCGCCCCCTCGCTGCTGAGCAAACTGCCCAAGAGCGGCGGCTGGCTGAACAATGTCAAGGTCACCCTGGGATTCATCGAGCTCGCCCTCGGCCTCAAATTTCTCAGCGTCGCCGACCAGACCTACCATTGGGGACTGCTCGACCGCGAGGTCTATCTGGCCATATGGATAGTCGTATTCACGCTCCTGGGCCTGTACCTGCTCGGGAAGATACGCTTCGAGGGAGATACTGAACTGAAGCATATCGGAGTCTTCCGGCTGCTGCTGGTCATCATCGACTTCGCCTTCGTGGTCTATCTCATCCCAGGCATGTGGGGAGCCCCACTGAAGGCCATTTCGGGCTATCTGCCGCCCATCGAGACCCAGGACTTCGTAATGGGCCGTTACGCCCCTTCGGAGGGCTCTGCTGGCACTTATGAGATGGAAGGCACCCTCCCCGCCGGGATGCTGCGCATGCCGCACGGGCTGGTGGCCTATGACAATATCGACGATGCCCTCGACGTGGCCCGCCAGAGCGGAAAGAAAGTGTTCGTGGACATCACCGGCTACGGCTGCGTGAACTGCCGCGAGATGGAAGCCAGGGTATGGAGCGACCCGGAGGTGCTGTCCCTGCTGAAGGAGCATTTCGTGATCGCAGCCCTGTACAATGACGACAAGACCAAACTGCCCGAGTCCGAATGGGTGACCACCCCCGAGGGGAAGGTCCTCAAGGATGTCGGCAGGGTCAACTCCTATATAGCAATCACCCGCTTCGGGGTGAACGCCCAGCCCAACTACGCCCTTCTGGGGGCCGACGGAGAGCTGCTCGTACCCGTCCGCGGGTATGATCTCAGTATCGAAGGCTTCAAGGCCTTCCTCTTATCTGCGCTTTGACGATTTGTGCCTGCGGTTCTTGCTGGTCGCTTTGCGGATGACCAGCACTGCCGCCGCCACCACGACCAGGCCTATGATGACATAGGTGAAGCCTGTGGCGTTGTCTCCCTTGACGCGGGACCACATGGCGAGGAGTTTCTCGGTATCCTGGCCCCAGTCATGCTCGAGGGCGCAGCGGTCGATGACCGCCTGGTCGGGATAAAGCACGGGATCCACGCACACGCTGTCGGCCTCAGGGCCGAAGAAGTATGACAGGTCGATAGGCTCGCACTCATCGTCGATCTGGGACTCGAGCACCTCCATGGCACCGTTGGCGGAGACATATCCGGTCTCCTCCATGTTGCGGATGGCGATGTCGGGACGGCACATGAAATCGATGAAATAAGTGGCGGCCTTGATGTTCTTGGCATACTTGGGGATCACCCAGCCGTCGAACCACACGGTACTTCCCTCTTCAGGAACTACATATGCGAGGTCCACACCCACCTCGGCGGCTTCCTCGATGGCCCAGACGGCGTCACCGCTCCAGTTCAGGGACACTACGCCGCGGCCCTTGGTCATCTGCTCCTTGCCGAAATCGGCCTCCCAGCCCAGCA
Organism: Bacteroidales bacterium; assembly: GCA_017455065.1. Lineage (GTDB taxonomy): Bacteria > Bacteroidota > Bacteroidia > Bacteroidales > UBA932 > Cryptobacteroides. The sequence goes on along the minus strand of JAFTBU010000060.1, from coordinate 9,042 downwards.
CACCGTCCTTGACCTGCTTGAGATAGGCCTCGACGGCGGCGATGGACTCGTCGGAAGAGTCGTGCATCAGCTCCTGGAGGGTCACCTTGCCGGACTTGAGCTCATCCTGCTTGAGATAGATGAGCACGGGGCCATAGACGTCGCGGGGGGCGTCCTTGATCAGGATACGGCCGGCGAATTTGGGGTTGCGGATGATATCCCAGGTGCCTGCTTCCTCGGCAGTGACCTCGGCGGGATTGTAGATGATGCCGGTGGTTCCCCACATGTAGGCCACGGAATAGTCGTTGGCGTCGATCGCGGGGTTGATATCACGGAACATGCCCTGGATGTACGGAGACTTGTTCAGGGAGATGTAGTTGATCTCGTCGGGGATGGATGCGAAATCCAGGGGCTGCAGGAGTCCGTTGTTGAGCATCCTCTCGATGATGTAGTCGGAGGGGCACACCACGTCATAGTCCTCGTGACCCTTCTCGATCTTGGAGAGCATGGTCTCGTTGACATCGAACGTCTGATACACCACCTTTATGGATTCACCGGTACGGGCCTCGTACCATTCCTCGAACTCAGGCAGTACGGACTCGTCGATGTAATCCGACCAGTTGTACACCTTGAGGATCTGATCCCTGTCGGAGGAGCAGGAAACTGCTGCGGCGAGCATGGCCGCCATAATCAGGACTCTGGATTTCTTCATTGCTTGGCTGTATTTTTCGATTGACGTATGTTTATGACCAGGAGCACCACGAGGATGATCAGGAATATGATGCTCATCAGGGGCTTGAGCTCGGGGGTGAGGCCGCCCTTGCGCGCATCCGTGTAGATGTAGGTCGAGAGGGTGTCCAGACCTATGGTGCCACGGGTGAAGAAGGTGACGGCGAAATCGTCGAGACTCATGGTGAAAGACATTATGAAGCCCGAGATCATACCGGGACGCAGGGCCGGGACGAGGACCTTGCGGAGGGCCTGCGAGGGGGTGGCGCCCAGGTCGAGGGCGGCTTCATAGATGTTGGGGTTCATCTGCTGGAGCTTGGGCATCACGTTCAGCACCACGTAAGGGGTGCAGAAGGTGATGTGGGCCAGCACGACGGTGAGATAACCCTGGGAGATGCCCAGGAACACGAAGAGCAGGAAGAGCGACACACCCGTGATGATATCCGGATTGATGATGGGGATATTGTTCAGGAAGGTCATGGTCTGCTTCTTGCGGCCCTTGAGGTTGTAGATGCCGATGGCGGCTATGGTACCCAGGAGGGTGGCCACGGCCGAGGCCACGAGGGCTATCAGCAGGGTGTTCTTGACGGCGGAGATGAGTCCGGAGGAATTCTGCATGGACCCGGTGAAGAGGTTCTTGTACAGGTCCAGCGAGAATCCGGTCCAGTTGCCCAGTGACTTGGCCTCAGTGAAGGAGAACACTACGATGAACAGGATAGGCGCATAAAGGACTATCAGCAGGAGCCAGATGTAGGCATTGGCTATTATCTTCTTCCCTTTCATCAGATGATCCCTCCGCTTGCTTGCTCCGCATGGTCATCGCCCTGCAGGAGCGTGGTTACACCTATGATGAGGAGCATGAAGAGCGACAGGGCCGCACCGTAGTTCCACATCGAATTGTTTATGTTTTCCTGGATGATGGTACCGAAGAGCTTGATCTTGTTGTTGGTCAGGAACTCTGAGATCGCGAAGGTCGAGACCGTGGGCATGAACACCATCAGCACGCCGCTCCACACACCGGGCATGGACAGGGGCAGGGTCACCTTGAGGAACACCTGCGAAGGCGTGGCTCCGAGGTCCTGGGCGGCTTCCGCGTAGGATTTGTCCATCTTCTTCAGCACGTTGTAGATCGGATAGATCATGAACGGCAGGTAGTCGTAGCACATACCGAAGAGCAGGGTCCCCTTGCCCAGGGGGATGCCGGCCATATTGAAGAGCTCCGCCGTGGCGAGAGTCCTCATCAGGGCGTTGATCCACATCGGGAGGATGAAGAGCACCACGGTCACCGCGCTGCGGTTCAGCTTGTTGTCGGCGAGTATGTAGGCCGCCGGATAGCCGATCGCGAAGCAGAGCAGGGTGTTTTCGATAGCCACCTCGATGGAGAGGGCGAAGGTCCCCAGCGCATCACCGTCCGTGAAGAACTTGGTGATGTTGGAGAAGGTGAAATGGCCGGAGCCGTCCTGGAATGCATATATGATGATAAGCACCAGGGGCAGCGCCACGAAGAGCAGCAGAAAGATGAAATAGGGCAGGGCCCAGCTCGAACGCTTATTCATTTCCGGCGGCGCGTTTGGAAAGCTTTATGTCTTCGGGAAGAATCTTGATGCCCACGAAGTCACCCTTGTCCCAGATGTCGTTCGTGTCCACCCAGATGTTCTCCCCCGCTTCTGTCTTGACGGTGAGATGGTAATGGTCGCCCATGTAGAGTATCACCACCACGTTTCCGGTCAGGTCGGCATCCTCCTCGTGGTCGAGCAGGTCGACCTTCTCGAAGCGGATGGTGGCGGTCACTTCGTCACCGGTCTCGAATCCGGTCGTGTCGCAGGCGAATTCCGTGTCGAGGAACTCCACCTTGCCTTCGCCGGTCACCTTGGCGGCGTAGTTGTTTGCGGTCCTTTCCTTTTTCATCACCTGGATGTCGTCCGGATCTATGTACAGCATCACTTCGCTGCCCACGGGATAGGGATCGTAGTCCTGGATCATGAGTTCGTATCCGGTGTCGGTATCCACCCACATCTCGTAGTGGACTCCCTTGAAGGTGCAGGAGTTGACCGTGGCCTTGAACTGGCACTTGGCGGGGTCGGTGGTGAAATAGATATCCTCGGGACGGACCACCACATCGACGGGCACGTCCTCTCCGAAACCTTCGTCCACGCAGTCGAATTCATGCTTGATGAAAGCCACGCGGCGGTCGCGCATCATCCTGCCTTTCAGGATGTTGCTCTCGCCGATGAAGTCGGCCACGAAGGCGTTGACAGGCTCGTTGTAGATGTCTATGGGGGTGCCTATCTGCTGGATCTTGCCTTCATTCATCACCACGATGGTGTCGGAAAGGGTCAGGGCCTCTTCCTGGTCGTGGGTCACATATATGAAGGTGATGCCGAGCTTGCGGTGCATTTCCTTGAGCTCGATCTGCATGTCCTTGCGCATCTTGAGGTCGAGCGCCGCGAGGGGCTCGTCCAGGAGCAGCACGCGGGGCTGGTTGACCAGGGCCCTGGCGATGGCCACCCTCTGCTGCTGTCCGCCGGAGAGGGATTCCACGTCGCGGTCCTCGTAGTCGGACATGCTCACGAGTTTGAGCACCTTCTTGACCCTCTTCTCTATCTCGTCCTGGGGGACTTTCTGGAGATTGAGGCCGAAGGCGATATTGTCATACACATCCAGATGCGGGAAAAGCGCATATCTCTGGAAGACGGTGTTCAGGGGACGCTTGTACGGCGGGATGCCGGAGATGTCCTTGCCCTCGAGTTCGATGGTGCCTTCGTCCGGGGCCAGGAAACCGGCGATCAGACGGAGCATGGTGGTCTTGCCGCAGCCGGAAGGGCCCAGGAAGGTCACGAACTCGCCTTTGCGGACATACAGATTGATATCGTTGAGCACCTTGACGCCATCGAAGGATTTGCTCAGATGGCGGATATCAATGATAACGTCTTTCTTGGTCATCGGCTAGAAAACGCGTATGCGGAGGTTGTACATCACTCCGATTATGAGTCCGAGGTAAGTATTTTCGGGATGATATGACAGAGATGCGTAGGTACGCAGGTCGCGGTTGCCGGAGATGGGATAATAGTCGGCTTTGGCGCCCACGCTCCACATGTTGTAGTCATCGTAGCGGCTGGTGACCATGTTGCCCACCAGGGACAGGTCGAGTTTCTCGCCGGCGGCGAAATCTACCGCACCGCGGAACATATGTCCGTGCAGGATGTCGTAATTGTCCCAGTTGAAACCGGCGATATTGTTGTAATCGAGTGTGAAGGTCCAGTCACCTGCAGTGAATCTCTGGCCCAGGGAAGCCACCCACTCGTATTCGCCCTCGCCTTTGCCGAAGGCAGTGATGCTCCAGAGGTTGGAGACGGGGCCGTACTCACCACTCCACCGCAGGGAGTAGGCGTAGGCGCCGCTGGCAAAGGGACGCGACCCCAGAGGGGATGTGGTGGCCTGTGCGGCGAAAGTGGTGGTCTCTGAAGGGAGGGTGTAGGAGACCGCTGCGCCCCAATGGTATGAAGGAAGTTCGTTCCAATAGACGGACGCGAGGTCGTAGTTGCAGTCCCAGTCCCATTCGTCGAGCTCGAAACCTCCGGTGAAGAGGCCCTGCTTGCCGATGGTGAAGTCCCATCCGTCGAAGGTGAAGTCGAAGGTCAGGACGTCCAGCCAGTTGGCAGCGTCGGAAAAGCCGAGGTTGTGGTAGGGCCACAGCCAGTCATAGCTCTTGTCGCCCCAGGTGTCGGGGAGCTGGAACCAATGGTTGGCCACCGTCCAGGAAACGTGTTCCGAGAACGAGCCTTCGAAAAGTGTGTAAAGGGTTGAGTATGAATTAGAATATCCCAGGCCTGAGCCGTCAGTGCCGACATAGGGGTTGAACTCAAGTTTGGGGATTACAGTGAGTTCGACGGCACTTGTGCCGTCTTCAGCCTCTTGCGAGAACGCAAGAGAGCAGCAAAGAAACATTGCTGCGAACAAGAATAGTCTTTTCATCTAAGTCCATAAAATAAGATTAATTCGGCGCAAAGATATAAAAATTATTATTTTTGTAGTTGTACGACCAAAAAATATTTCCATGAAAATCAAACTTTTGTCGATCATCATGCTGCTCGGCGCAGTCAGCGCCAATGCACAGAGTGCCACCCAGGATCCCCTGGACGGTGTCACCAATGTAAGGATAGACGTTGCAGCGGCAGACGGCCGCATCATCCCCAAGGAAATCTACGGACAGTTCTCCGAGCACCTCGGCAGCTGCATCTACGGCGGCCTCTGGGTGGGAAAGGACTCCCCCATTCCCAACCAGGACGGTTATCGCCTGGATGTGCTCAATGCATTGAAGAAACTGCAGGTGCCCGTACTGCGCTGGCCCGGCGGCTGCTTCGCCGACGACTATCACTGGATGGACGGCATCGGCCCCCAGGAGAAGCGCACCAAGATCAGCAACAACAACTGGGGCGGCACCATTGAAGACAACAGTTTCGGCACCCATGAGTTCCTCAATCTGTGCGAACTCCTGGGCTGCGAGCCCTATATCAGCGGCAATGTCGGCAGCGGCACCCCCGAGGAGCTTGCCAAATGGGTGGAGTACATGACTTCCGACAGCCAGAGCACCGTGGCTGACATGCGCCGCGCAAACGGCCGCGAAAAGGCCTGGAAGGTCAAATACCTGGGCATCGGCAACGAGGCCTGGGGCTGCGGCGGCAACATGCGCCCCGAGTACTACGCCGACCTCTTCAGGCGCTACACCACTTATACCCGCAACTACGGCGGACGCCTGTACAAGATCGCCAGCGGCGCCAGCGACTTCGACTACAACTGGACCGAGGTGCTGATGAAGGCCATAGGCAACAAGATGGACGCCATCGCCATGCACTATTATACGGTACTGGATTGGAACAAGAAAGGCAGCGCCACCGCTTTCAGCGAGGATGAGTACATGCGCATACTCCAGAGGTGCGTGGGCATCGAGGGCTGCATACAGAACCATATCGCTATCATGGACAGGCTGGATCCCCGCAAGCGCATCAACCTGCTCGTGGACGAATGGGGCACCTGGTTCGACGTGGAGCCCGGCACCAACCCCGGACACCTCTTCCAGCAGAGCACCATGCGTGACGCCATCGTCGCAGGTCTGTCGTTCAACATCTTCCACAAGTACACCGACCGCATCAAGATGGCCAACATCGCCCAGATCGTGAACGTGCTCCAGGCGATGATCCTGACCGACGGTCCCAAGATGCTCCTCACCCCGACCTACCACGTCTTCGAGATGTACAAGGTCTTCCAGGACGCTGAATTCATCCCCGTTGAGTTCAACGCCGGCAGCATCAAGTCCGCCGACGGCGCCGTCGAAGTGCCCGCCCTCAGCGTCACCGCCGCCCGCAAGGATGGCAAGACCTACGTCGCCATTGTCAATACCGACCTGAAAGCCTCCCGCACCGTCTCCCTCAGCGCCGACAAGGCTCTCAGCAGGGCCGACGGCCGCGTGCTCACCGCCAAGGACATCCACGAGTTCAACGACTTCACCAACGGCAACAAGGTGGCTCCCAAGGAGTTCAAGGGCAGCAAGAGGACCCGCAACGGCCTCGAGCTCACCGTCCCCGCGATGTCCGTCACCGTCGTGGAGGTGAGGTAATTTCTGACAGGGAATGCTCGGCACCATTGTCAATACTGCCTGCATCGTAGCGGGCAGCATATTGGGCAGTCTGCTCAAGAAGGGCCTCAATGAAAAGGTCCAGAACGCACTTTTCAACGCCCTGGGGCTGGTGACCCTGGCCCTGGGCGCGAGGATGTGCGTGGTGAACCTCGGGAAGAGCGAGTTCCCGGTCCTGTTCATCGCCAGCATGGCGATAGGGGCGCTCGCGGGTACCTGGATCGACATCGCGGGCCGTATCGACCGCGCCGCCGAGAAGCACAATGTCTCCAGGCTGGTGCAGGGCCTCACGGCCTCCTGCCTGCTGTATTGCATCGGCACCCTGTCCATCGTCGGCCCCGTCATGAGCGCCGTCTATGGGGACAATACCTACCTCTTCACCAACGCCACCCTGGACTTCGTGTCGGCGACGGTCTTCGCCGCCACCTACGGCATAGGCATGGTCTGGGGCGCCCTCGTGCTGTTCTGCTGGCAGGGGTCCATCTACCTGCTCGCGTCGGTATTGAATTCAGCCGAAGTCATCCCTGAGGCTCTGATGGTCGAAATCTCCATCGTCGGCGGAGTGCTGCTGCTCTCCTCCGGCCTGTCCATACTCAAGATCAAGGACTGCCGTACAATGAATATGCTCCCGGCACTGCTGGTGCCGGTCATATTCTTCTTGATACGGAGTTTGTTTACTTAGAGAGTTTTTCAATCAGTTTGTCCAGGAGGCCGGCCAATTGGATCATGTCGGCGTCTTGGACATTGCAGGTGTGGAGTTCGTCGGCCAGACAGCCGGGCACTTTGGCGGCCTCCGCCTCCAGTTTCCTCCCCTTCGGGGTCAGGGAAACTATGGTCTGGCGGCCGTCCTGCTTTCCTTTGGAACGCTTTACGAGCCCCTCGCCCTCAAGCCTCTTGATGAGGGGCGTGAGGGTGTTGGTGTCTAGTTTGGTCTTCGAGCCTATCTCCCCTACCGTCTGCGAGTCCTTTTCCCACAGCACCATCATCACGATGTACTGGGTGTAGGTCAGGCCGAGCTGCGGCAGGAAGGGCTGATAACCCTGGACTATCAGCCGTGACGCCGTGTACAGGCGGAAACACAGCTGATGGTCCAGTCTCAATTGTTCATATGCCATACTAGAGCTGCTTTGTGAGCCAGTTCTGGAGACCGATGCACTCGATCAGGGCAAGCTGCTGCTCGGTCCAGGAAAGATCCTCTTCCTCGTCCAGGAGGTAGGCCTTGTATATCTCAAAGGTGGCGTAGTCGTCACCGGCGTTCACGGTGTCCTTGCGAAGGGCATCGATACCGGCCACGGAGATAGCCTGGTCCATCTTGAGGAGCTCGCAGATATTGTCAGTGACAGGCATGGAAGGACCCTGCTCGAGAGCCGGCTTGCCGCCGAGGTCGAGGATACGGTCGATCATCTTGTCCACCCAACCGAGCTCTTCCTCTGCATGCTCCTTGTATTTGTCACCGAGCTTGCTGAAACCCTGGGCAGCGAAAATCTTGCCCTCGAGGCGATGCTGCATGGACTGAGCGCTGAGATTGGTCACGTAGTACTGAAGACGTGCGATAGTCTGATTCTTTTCCATAATGATTTGATTGTTTATTGTTTATATTTATTTGTTGTTTCTGTCTTGCTTGTCCCCCGGCTTTTGGGCCGGGCATTCGTGGTTTTCGCGAGCTGCCGTTGTGCCGGCTTCCGGACCGGGCCTTCGTGGTTTTCGCGTCAACTTTGTACTTATCCGGACTATGCTGAAAACTACTTTGTATCGTTCGCGATGCAAATATACGGATAAAAAATTATATCGCAAGCGATTTATTTATTATTTTGCATTTTTTCCCTTCCCAGCCCCGCCTGCATCCTGTGTCTTTCATCCCTGACGGACACCAAACCGCCTCCCGGCGCGCGTCATGCCCGCTCTCGAGCCTATTTCCCTGCTCTTCGCCCCGCGACGCATAGGAAACCGCCTCCCGGTGTGCGTGATCTCCGGGGCGGACGCTCCTCGCGGGCAATAGCAACGGGCGGGCGAGGAGAGCACTCAAACATAGCTCACCGCAGCCCGCCCGTAACCGCCGCGGCTGGCCGTTCCGCGGCGGTGGTGCCCTGGCGAAGCTCGCCGCCGCATCGCGTATACTGCGGCGGCGAGGGACCGTGGTTGCGCGCCCTCCTCTGCAGTCGGTCGGCGTTTCAGGCCGGTACGGCCCTGCACCGCATTTTGTAATTTTGCGGCCAGGGCAATCGGCCTCCCAGTGCCCTACAGGGCATATTCCGCTAGCCGCAACGGGTTTTGAAAGGCGCTGCGGCCAGCCCGATCGGCCTTCCACGGCCCTCAGAGCCATATCCGGCTGGCCACAATATTACAAAATGCGATGCACGCTTCTCCGGCTAATTATGAAATTCGTCAGCCCACCGACCATGGCTCCTACGGCCCTCCAGAGGGGTTCCGCCGGGCTGACGCCCCCAATTAGGCCTCGTCAGCCCGGGCACCCCTGGTTCCAGGCACTTCTGTTGGGGGTTCGTCGGGCTGACGAATGTCGAAATGTCCCGCTGGGCTCCGGTAGCCGCATAGGATGTCGAGGCCTAGTGGGGGTTCAGTCGCAAAATCGGGCCTTTTTGCTACCGAAGGGTAAGTCAGCCAGGGGTTCGGTCGCGAAATCGGGCCTTTTTGCTACCGAAGGGTAGGTCAGCCAGGGGTTCGGTCGCGAAATCGGGCCT
>JAFTBU010000059.1 GCA_017455065.1 Bacteroidales bacterium | reverse complement strand
CTCCGGGAATACATCAGGTACTACAATAACGATAGAATCAAACTGAGGCTAAAAGGAAAGAGCCCGGTGCAGTACCGGACTCAGTTCCAATCTCAAGCTTCTTAACAAGAATAAACCGTCCAACTTTTGGGGGTCACTTCAGGTGGGGGCTCTCCTCGCCCGCCCGTTGCTGTCGGCCACGGAGGTTACCCCCATCGAGACACATGCTGCCAGCCGTGGAATGGAAAAGGTGGGAGTAGCGCGGCAGGTCGCCTTGGGTGCTCCTACCGTCCATGAAATAGGGAGAGTAGGAGCGTTTAAGGCCATAGATGCTCTTTCCGTCCCATTCTGGTGGAGAGTAGGAGCGTTTATGGAGAGGCGACCAGGAAAAGGGACGGGGAACGGCGGGAGCGGGGTAGTCGGGGCAGGGACCCGTGCCACCCTCGGCATCGTAAGAGGGGGGACCGTGAGCGGAGCGAACGGTGGGGTCGAGCGGAGCGAGACGGTCCCTACCCCGAGCTGCACCGCTCCCGCGAGGGGGCACCGATCCCGCGAGGGGGCACCGATCCCGCGAGGGGGCGCCGCTCCCGCGAGGGGGCGCCGCTCCGGGAAAGGGGACGGGTGGGGTATGGGGTTTGCCTTTTATTCCGTATATTTGAATCCGGATTCCGAAAGGCACGGAGCCAAGCCCGGCACCAAGGCCGAGACCGAGGCCAAAGTCCGGGACCGAGCCCGGAACCGAAATTGAGTATTTAACAGGACAGGGAATATGTCAGACATCATATTGGGAATAGAGTCGTCGTGCGACGATACTTCGGCGGCGGTGATCAGGGATGGTTACCTCCTTTCGAATGTGATAGCAAGCCAGGAAGTGCACCGCTCTTTCGGAGGGGTGGTGCCGGAGCTGGCTTCCAGGGCTCATGAGCAGAATATCGTCCCGGTGGTCAGCGAGGCCCTCAGCCGCGCCGGGATCAAGCCGTCGGAGCTCACCGCGATCGCGTTCACCAGGGGCCCGGGCTTGCTGGGATCCCTGCTCGTAGGCACCTCCTTCGCCAAGGCCATGGGCCTTGCCCTCGACATCCCCATTGTCATGGTCAACCACCTCCAGGGCCATATCCTGGCCAATTTCATCCGCCAGGAAGGAAAAGCTGTCGAAGAACCGGCCTTCCCTTACCTGTGCCTGCTGGTCTCAGGAGGCAACTCCCAGATTGTCAAGGTCGTAAGCCCGCTCGAATTCGAGATACTCGGACAGACCATAGACGACGCCGTGGGAGAGGCCTTCGACAAATGCTCCAAGATGATGGGCCTGGGATACCCGGGCGGCCCCATCATCGACAAACTCGCAAAACAGGGCGATCCATACAAATTCAAATTCGCCAAACCCCATATCCCCGGGCTGGACTACAGCTTCAGCGGCATCAAGACCTCGCTGCTGTATTTCGTCAGGGACCGCATGGCCGAGGACCCGCAGTTCATGGAAAACAACAAGGAAGACATCTGCGCCTCGTTCCAGAAAGCCCTCATCGACATCCTGATGGACAAACTCATCAAGGCTGCCCGCCAGACCGGGATCAAGGATGTCACCATCGGAGGCGGAGTGTCCGCCAACAGCGGCCTGCGCGAGAGGCTGGTCGCCGAGGGCCGCAAACGCGGCTGGCGCACCTTCCTCCCGGAATTCAAGTTCACCACCGACAACGCCGCGATGATTGCCATCGCAGGCTACTATCATTATCTGGCAGGGGAGCGCACGCCCCTCGACGTGGCCCCCGTCTCCAGGATCGCAGATTTTTAACCGTAAATCTAATACCGACCATATCATGTCCGCACTCATCAAGAAAACTTCGGCAGCCCTGGCACTCATGCTCATTTGCCTGGCAGCCGGCGCAAAACTCAATGTCAAACAGCCATACAGCGACGGCATGGTGCTCCAGCAGAACGCCTCGGCGGCGGTGAAAGGATTCGCCTCGCCCGGCTCGCAGATCACCGTCACCACCGGATGGAACGGCCGCAGCTACCGCACCAGGACCGGCTCGGACGGCATCTGGACGGTCAAGGTGGCCACTCCCGCGGCCTCTTACCGGAGCTATCAGGTCAAAGTCTCCGGCGACGGCGGCAGCATGACGATCGACGACGTGCTCATCGGTGAGGTGTGGCTCGCCGGAGGCCAGAGCAACATGGAGATGCCCGTATCGGGCTTCGACAGCTGCCCCATTGACAATTATCTCGAAATCATCACCCAGGCACCCGCGAGGGAGAAAATCCGCATGTTCACCGTCCCCATCGTAGAGAGCATGACCCCGCTGGACGCCTGCGAAGGGAAGTGGTACGGAGCCGACCCCGCCACCATCCCCTCGATGAGCGCCACCGCATATTTCTTCGCACTCAAGCTCAATACCGTGCTGGACGTTCCCATTGGCATAGTCGCATGCCCCCGCGGAGGCTCCAGCGTGGAGAGCTGGCTGCCCGCCGAAGTGCTCTCCGGCTACCCTGACATCGACATCAGCGAGGCCGGAATAGCCGCCACGACCCCCTGGACCAGGCCCCTGGTGTATTTCAACGGCATGTTCAACCCCCTCGCGGGCCTGACTGCCAAAGGCATCATCTTCTACCAGGGCTGCACCAACGTCGGCAGGGAGGACACTTACGCCGCCAGGCTCACCCGTATGGTGGAGATATGGCGTTCGATGCTGGACGACCCCGGCTCCGGACTTCCTTTCTATGAGGTGGAGATCGCTCCATACCGTTACACCGGAGGCCAGGCCGGACATGCTGCCATGCTCCGCAAGGCCCAGCACGATGCAGTGGGGATGATACCCCGCAGCGGCATCGTGATCACCAACGACCTGGTGCGCGACTTCGAGATCGACAATATCCATCCGGGAGACAAGCAGCCCGTAGGCAACCGCCTGGCCTATCTCGCCCTCACCAAGGATTACGGATTCAACATCCCCTGCATCTGCCCCGAGCCCATACGTGCCTTCAGGGTGGAAGGGTCCCAGGCCATCTATGTCAAGGCCACCGACTGCCGCCGCGGCATCAGCCGCAACCACGGCGTGAAGGGCCTGGAGATCGCCGGTCCGGACGGCAAGTTCTTCGAAGTGGGCGATGTCTGGTATGACAATGCCCAGGAGGCCCTGCGCATCTCCAGCCCCGAGGTGCCCAATCCTGTGGCAGTGCGCTACGGATGGGGCGACTTCGTCCCCGGCAACCTCGCCAACCGCTACGGCCTGCCGTTCTCTCCCTTCAACCTGACGGTGGAGCAATGAGAGCCGACATCATAGTGATAGGAGGCGGTGCTTCCGGCCTGATGGCCGCTTATGCGGCGGCCCGCAGGGCGGCAGACCAGGGCATGGCGCTGCAGGTGACCGTGCTCGAGAAGATGCCCCGCCCCGGCCGCAAGATCATGATCACCGGCAAGGGCCGCTGCAACTTCACCAACGTCAAGGATTGGAACGAATTCTCCCAGCACATCAGTTCCAAGGCTTCGTTCGTGAAATCCGCCTTCCACAACCTCACCTCCCGCGACGTCCTGGATTTCTTCGAATCCTTCGGCATGAAAACCGTCGTGGAGAGGGGGGACAGGGCTTTCCCGGCCAGCTACCACGCTTCCGACGTGGTGGACACCCTGGTCAGCGCCTGCCACAGCGTGGGCGTCAAAATAGAGACGGAATGCGAAGTCTCCACCCTCAGCCGGGACAACAAGGGATTTTCCCTCAGCTGCACCGACGGCAGGTCGTGGAACTGCCGCTCCCTGATCATCGCCACCGGAGGCCTCAGCTACCCCGGCACCGGCTCCACAGGGGACGGCTACCGCTGGGCAGGGGAGATGGGCATCAAAGTGACCCCTCTGTTCCCCTCCCTTACAGCCCTCGTCCCCGCAGGGTACAAGGCCGATGACGGGATCATCAGTTCATTCCCTCACCATATAGACCGCCAGTCGCCCCTTTCCGGCATCGGAGAGGCCCTGTGCGGCGTCCAGCTCAAGAACGTCGCCGTCCAGCTCTACATCGATACCATGGAGGCCGGCAACGAATTCGGCGACGTGGATTTCACCGACGGAGGCATCGAGGGTCCCGTGGGCTTCCGGCTCAGCCGCAAGGCGGTGAAAGCCCTCGTGAACGGGTCCAAGGTGGCATTGTCCCTGGACCTGAAACCGGGAGTGCCCCTCGCGGATGTCACCGCAAGGGTGAAGGAGCTGTGGACCGAGGTGGACAAAGATCCCCGCAGCCGCGGCCTGAGGGAAAAGGAGAAATGCCGCATCCTGCTGGGCAAGCTCATGCCCTGGGACCTCATCCCGGGATTCACCGCGACGAATCCGGACATCATCACCCTGGAGAGGAAGGGGCGCCAGGACACCAAGGTGTGGATCAATCTCCCCACCATAGCCAAGTGTCTGAAAGACTGGAAGTTCGACATCGCCGGACTGGTCGGCTACGAAAGGGCCGTGGTCACGGCGGGAGGCGTCTCCACGGACGAAATCATCCCCAAGAGCATGGAGTCCAGGACGGTTCCCGGACTGTACTTCTGCGGAGAAGTGATGGATGTGGATTCGGATACAGGAGGATACAATCTCCAGACTGCTTTCAGCACGGGCGCTCTCGCCGGCCGCTCCGCGGCGGATGCCCTGAAGGATCAGTCTCCTGCGGAATAATAGCGGGCCGCCGCCTCTGCGCAGCGTATCCCGTCAATGGCGGATGAGACTATGCCGCCCGAATAGCCTGCCCCTTCACCGCAGGGGAAAAGGCCTTTCATGGACACATATTCCAGAGTTTCAGGGTCCCTGGGGATCCTGACGGGGGAAGAAGTGCGGGATTCGACTCCGAGCAGCAGCGCCGCATTGGTATAATAATTACGCATCTTCACCCTCGGGAAGGCCTTGCGCAGCCTTTCGGCGATGAAGGGCGGCAGGAGCTCGTGAAGGGGGGCGGAGATGACTCCCGGGTGGTACGAAGTCTCAGGCATGGCTTTGGAGAGTTTGCCGAGACAGAAATCTTCCATCCTCTGGGCGGGAGCGGTCATGGGGTTGGAAGCGCCGTGGGCGACGCACCATCCGTACATGTTCCTCTCCACATCCCTCTGGAAATCCATAAGCTTGAAGGGGCCCTCGCCGGGCACGTCCTCGGGTTCGATCTGGACGACGACTCCGGCATTGGCGAACTTGCCGTTGCGGGAGGAATTGGACATGCCGTTCAGCACGACGGTGCCGGGCTCGGTCGAAGAAGGCACCAGGATGCCTCCGGGGCACATGCAGAAGGAAAATACGCCGCGGCCGTCCACCTGCTCCACGAAGGAATACTCGGCGGCGGGGACTCCGGGTCGCCATTGTCCGTGATACTGGCACCAATTGATCTTCTCCTGGGGATGCTCGACACGCACTCCCATGGCGAAGCCTTTGGCCTCGAGAGCGCCGCCGCTGCGGTCCAGGAGTTCGTAGATATCCCTGGCAGAGTGGCCTGTGGCGAGGATCACCGTCCCGGCGGAGTACTCCTTCCCGTCAGCGGCGGTCACGGTGAACCAGGGGCCGCCGGCGGCTTCTGCGGGCCTTTCGGAGGCAGTGATGCCGACCACGCGGGAATTGAAATGGTACTCGCCGCCATGCTCCGTGATGCATTTGCGTATATTCTCCACCACCAACGGGAGCTTGTCGGAGCCGATGTGGGGATGGGCGTCGATGAGAATGTCCCGGGAGGCGCCGAACGCGACCAGCTGCCGCAGCACTTCGCCTATGTCCCCGCGCTTGGAGGAACGGGTGTAGAGTTTTCCGTCGGAGAAGGCACCGGCGCCGCCTTCGCCGTAGCAGTAGTTGGAATCCGGGTCCACGACACCGTCGCGGGAAAGGCGGGCCATGTCGAACTTGCGCTCATGCACGTCCTTGCCCCTTTCGAGGATGATGGGGCGTATGCCCAGGCAGAGGAGCTTGAGGGCTGCGAACATCCCGGCTGGACCTGCGCCTACGATGATGGCGGCAGGGGAGGAGTGCACGTCCTGGTAGGCGGGGACGGGGGCTTCCTCTATGGTCTCGGAGGGCTCATAGGCCTCGTAGCGGTAACGCCACACGGGGTCTTTACGCGCATCGATGGAACGCTTGCGCAGCACCCAGCGGAGGCCGCCGGCCTTCGCCTCTATCTCCTTGAGACGCGGCTCGCGTCCCAGGGGGCAAACTATCTCGAATTCTTTCATCTGCTGATCACTCCGCTGCCGGTCATCTCTCCGTCAGGCTCGTACCAGACGGCGAACTGTCCCGGGGTTATGGCCCTCTGGGGCTCGTCGAAAAGGATGTACAGCCCTTCTGAGCGCCGTATCAGGGCGGCATCCTGGAGGGGCTGGCGGTATCTTATGCGGGCCCTCACGCGCCTTTCTCCGCCCACTTCGAGCTCCAGGTCCGGACGTATCCAGTGGATTTCGTCCGGAAGGATGAGAAGGGCCTTGCGCCAGAGTCCGGGATGGGAGTCGCCCTCACCGACATAGACCCTGTTGGTCTCCATATCTGTGGCAAGCACGAAGAGAGGCTCTTTGTGGCCGCCCACGGTCAGACCCCTGCGCTGGCCCAGGGTGTAGAACTGGGCGCCTTCGTGGCGGCCTATGACGGCCCCCCAGGGATTGGCTTTGTATCGGGTCTTCTTTATGTGCCTGCGGCCGGAGCGGTAGGTCTCGGTCTCGAACTGTATGGGGCTGTAGTCGTAGGGGAGACTCATCTCCTCGAGGGTGGAGGGGACGGGCCGGGAGGCGTAGAAATCGCGGAAGACCTCCACTATCTCACCTTCGGCGCCCCGGAGTTTCTGCTGCAGGAAGGTGGGCAGGTCCACCTTGCCCACGAAACAGATGCCCTGCGAATCCTTACGGTCGGCCGAAGGCAGGTCGGCCTCGGCGGCTATGCGGCGTACCTCGGCCTTGGTCAGGTGCCCGATGGGGAAGAGGGCTGCGGAAATCTGCTCCTGGGTCAGCTGGCAGAGGAAATAGCTCTGGTCCTTGAGAGGGTCGCTGCCCTCGAGTATGCGCACCAGGGGCTTGCCGTCCGGGCCGGGGACGGGGCGGCCGGATGCGTCCAGGAGGGGTTCCTTGCGGCAATAATGCCCCGTCGCCACCATGTCGGCGCCCATCTTGCGGGCGACCTTGAGGAAGGCGTCGAACTTGATCTCCCTGTTGCAGAGGACGTCGGGGTTGGGGGTGCGGCCGCGGGAATACTCGTCGAACATGTAGTCGGCGACCCGCTTCATGTAGTCGTCGCTCAGGTCCACGAAATAGAAGGGTATGCCTATCTTGCGGGCCACCATCTCGGCGACGAATTTCTCCTCCTCCCATTCGCATTCCCCGTGGAGCGTACCCTCGATGTCATGCCAGTTCTGCATGTACATGGCAAAGACGTCGAAACCCTGCCTTTTGAGCAGCAGGGCGGCCACGCTGGAGTCCACTCCTCCGGAAAGTCCCACGCATATTTTCATGTTTGCAAATATAGCCAAAATTCAGTACCTTTGAGAGACTAATGCCAATTCTATGACCGAGAAACACATAGACATCACCATCGAGGAATACGGTTCCCTGGAGGAGATGAACGCCGAAGACCAGGAGCTGGTCAAAGCGGCGATCAAGGCTATGGGCGGGGCATACGCCCCTTATTCCCACTTTCACGTAGGTGCCGCCGTGCGGCTGTCCAACGGTGAGATCGTGACCGGGGCCAATCAGGAAAACGCGGCTTTCCCGTCCGGACTCTGCGCCGAAAGGACCGCAATGTTCGCCGCCGGCTCCAAATATCCCGACAAGGACATGGTCAGCATCGCGATCGCCGGCGGAGTGCACGGCAGGGTAGGGATGCCCGCATCCCCCTGCGGCGCCTGCCGTCAGGTGATGGCCCAGTACCAGACCAAGGCGGGGAAACCTATGTCCGTCATCATGGCCGGCAGCGACCAGATACTCAAAGTCCGCAGGGTGGACGACCTGCTGCCGATGATTTTCGACAACATATAGACATGAAAAAAGGGAAAGCTTAGCACATCGCACCGCTACGACCTCCTACCCTTGCTACATTCCTGTCCTGGGGGAGTTCAGAGGGAGCTGGTCGTGTACGACTTTCCCGATGCAAATATAAGGATTTTTTGTGAACTTTAAACAATAATAACCATGGCATCCATTACCGACCTTATCGCTCAGCAGGTGAAAAGCGCCGCTGGCGGCATCCAGATCCCTTCGAACATTCAGGACACCGTCCTCAAAGGCCTTTCCGATTCAGTCCTCGGCAGTCTGACCCAGACCGCCACCAAGGCAGGCGGCATAGACCAGCTCACCAGCCTCTTCACCGGCAAGACCTCTGCCGCTGCCAGCCCTGTCACAGCCCTGGCCTCCAGCCTCTTCACCAACAACATCCTGAAGAAGCTCAACCTCGGCTCAGCCCTGAACAGCAGCCTCTCAGGCCTCATCCCCACCATCATCGCCAAGCTCTCCAACTTCATCAAGGACCAGGACGGTGACGGCGACGTGGACCTCCAGGACATCCTCATCGCCCTCAAGGGCGGCGGAGCCCCCAAGGCTTCCGCAGGCGCCGGAGTACTCGGTGCCGCAGCCAAGGGCATACTCGGCTCTCTGCTCGGAAAGAAATAGCGGAACGTCAGTCGGGGAGATTTCCCCCGTAGACATACTTCTTGATGATCCAGTCCATACATTTGTTTGCGACTGGATCTGTTATTTTCATGAGGGTCCCGGTCAGCAGGGCCATGATCAGGGTGCCCAGGCCTATGACCACGCCTTCCGTGCGGCCCATGATGACATCGAGGATGCCGGTGTACTCGCCGAAGCCGAAGGGATTGCGGTACATCAGGTAAGCCAGAATGATGGAAATCACCACCAGGACGCTGTCCATGATGACTTTGATGGTGCCGAAAGACAGGCGTCCGGTCACCTTGGTGAAGGCATAGACTGTCATCTCAGCCGAGAGCATCCAGCCGCGGGCTATCACTTCGACGCTGATGCCCAGGGCCGTGACCAGGCAGGCGATCACGATCAGGACCACCCTGGAGACGAAGCCGCCGGGGACTATCCACGCGAAGAGCCACAGGGAGAAGTCGATGAGGTAGCCGAAGACCAGGGACGCAGGGATCTGCATCAGGTACTTGAGCTTGAATTTGCTGCGCAGCACCGCCAGCTGCACGAAGATATAGAGGCAGTTGATGATGATGGTCCAATTGCCCACCGTGAGCCCCCAGACCCCGTTCATCACATAAGAGGGGCAGGAAAGGGGAGAGGTCCCGAGGTTGGATATGATGGATACTGCGACCCCTATAGCCACGAGGAAAAGTCCTATGGTGGCAAGGCCGTAACGGATGAGTATGTCCCGTATCTGTATCCACTTCATACCCTGCAAATTTAGGAAAAAAAACTACAGTTTCAGCTCCCTGTCGATGCAGGAAGGCCTTTCGCTGAGGAAATGGGAGACGAAGAGGAGGGTTTTCCGGGGGCGCTGCATGAAGGTCTCCACGATGTCCAGCACCATGGCGCTGCGTCCCGGATCGAGGCCGTGGAGGGGTTCGTCCAGCACGAGAAGTTCCGGATCCTTGACGAAGGCACGGGCCAGCAGGCAGAGCCGCTGTTCGCCGCTCGAAAGGGTCATGTAGTCGCGCTGCTCCAAGTCTTCGATGCCGAAAATGCCCATCCAGAAGCGGCAGCAGTCATATTGCTCCGGCGTGGGCTTGAAGGCGAGTCCGACCGTGTCGAAAAGGCCGCTGGCGACTATCTTTATGGCAGGGATGGATTTGCGGTAGGCCCTGTGCATCTCGGGGCTGACATAACCTATATGCCGCTTTATCTCCCATATGCTTTCGCCGCTGCCCCTGCGGTGGGAGAAGAGTTCGATGTCGCAGGCGTAGCTCTGGGGATTGTCGGCGCAGACCAGCGACAGAAGTGTGGACTTGCCGCTGCCGTTGGGGCCGCTGATGACCCATTTCTCTCCTTCCCTTACCACCCAGTCCAGACGGTCGAGTATGGTGGTGCCGTCGTAGCGTATGCTGACGCCGTTGCAGCGGACGATTTCCGCGCCGGGGGTCTGGGGATAGAAGCCGTCAAGGGCCGCCGCGGGGAGCTCGAGTATGGAGCGCCGCTTCTCCGGGGTGAGGACGGGTCTCACGGCGGGAGAGTCTATATTGACAATATCGGTGATGCAGGAGGGCATGACCCTGCGGTCGGGCATCACCAGCACGACGGTGGTCTCGAAAGATGCCGCCACGGTGTCCAGGAGGGCGGAGAAACTCGCCCTGGAGGCCTCGTCCAGGCCGATGAAGGGATTGTCCAGCACCAGCAGGCGCGGCATGCTGAAGAGGGCCCGGGTGATCTGGTATTTGCGGAGTTCTCCGCTGGAAATGGAAATGGTGAAACGGTCCAGGAGCTCTTCTATGCCGAAGAGGCCGTAGAGGCGCTCTCTCAGCGCCGACATCTCGCCGGGGGAGAGGGCCGCCCCTCCCGACGCCCTTTCCCGCTCCGCCGCCGCGAGGGCCGCCCCGTAGGCGCGGTCGAGTTCGACGCGGACGGTGGGGGTGAATTCCTCCTCGATGTCCTGGCGGTTCCAGCGTTTCTGGAGGTAGTAGCTGCCGTCGGCGGGACCGTAGGTGTCCCGGAAGGGGATATAGCGGATGCCGCCGGCAACCGGGCATCTGCAGAGGGTCTCTGTCAGGAGGGTTTTGCCGGCGGCATTGTCGCCTGTGATCGCATAGTGTTTCCCTTCGATGATCTCAAGTCCGGGAACCGAAGCGATGAGTTTTCTAGAATTCGTAGCCAAATCCGAGGGTGAGGCAGCGGGCATGGCCCATTTTCGTGTCGGAAGAGAGTCTCCAGAGATTGCTCAGGCCGATGCTGTACCTCAGGTCCACGAAGACGTCGGGGAGGAATTTGTACTGTGCGCCGATGCCTATGCCGAACTGGAGGGGATTGTACATGTCGGAACCTATCTTGTATTTGTCGGTACCGCTCTTGGAGGAAAGTTTGTGATTTCCTGAGAAGATCAGACCGATCTCGGGTCCTGCCATGAGGGTAAGCTTGTTGGCGGGGAAGGTGTACTGGAGCATGATGGGGATCTGGAACTCTGCTACGTTCCAGCTTTCCCTGATATTGCCTTCGTAGGCGTCATCGATGTAGAACATCTCGCTGAACTTCTGGGCGAGGAATTCACCCCTGACACCGAGTCCGTCCACGAACTGGGGAAGGGGCAGCACTGCGAAGCCTCCGACTCCGAAACCGGGAGCGCTGAGGGAGTTGTTGAGACCTTTGACGACGCGCGACCAGCCGCCGCGCACGGTGTTGAGATTGCCGAACACCTTGACGCCGTAATTGAGGTCAGCGACGCTGACACGGGCGAATGAAGGGGCCATGGAAGCCGCGATCAATGCAAGAGCGATGAGTACTTTTTTCATATGGTTCAATTAAAAAGTTTAGTCCTTTCCACAAATATATGCATTATTTCTCGAAGTGCTGATAATCTTTGAGCGAAGTCCATTCTCCGCCCCAGGTGAATCCGTGCTCTATGAACAGCCTGTAGCAAAGGTCGCCTTTGACTATCTTGTAGGGGAAGTCGGCGGTCCTGTCCAGGTAGGGGACGGCGGTGGCGGGCTCGACATGGTCGCTGCCGTCGGGGCGGACTTTGTGGTAGGGGTTGTACAGGGTGTTTATGTCGACCGCAAGTCCGAGTCCGTGCTTGGAGACCTTGGTGGAGCCGGTGATGAAACGGAAATTGAAGCAGGAGCTGTTGTTGGCGCGCATGGAAGTCTCGTCGTCGGCGTCGTAGAGGTCCACGAGCCGCATCCTCTCGATCGGGTAGGACGCCTCATAGAGCGCCCGGAATATCTCCAGCAGGTCGGCGGAGATGAGTGCGGAGACCACCATCTCTCCTACGATGGCACGGCCCTCGATGTCCCGGTGCAGGACGGTGATATAGCGCAGGTCTTCCCTCGGGACGGGGCAGTCCGCCTTGTAGGATTTGCCCTGCATGGCGGCGAAGATGCCGTCGGGGATGGGGGAGGCGCTGAAAAAAGAGTCGGCGCCGTGCCCGGCGAGGTAGCTGTCGGGGACAATGTCGCCGGGGGAGAAGCTCCGGGGGACAGCAGTGCATGCCAGGGGGAGCAGTAGCAGGATTGCAAGCAGTATCTTTCTCATACAAGGCAAAGATAGGGAATTATTGCTTATTTTTGCCCCGTCATGTGGTTTTGGAGAATAGTGAGACGCCGTCCCAGGCGCAGCCTTCCGGAGACGCCGGAAGTGGAACAGCTGCGGCAGGAGGCCAGGAAGGTGCTGCCGCCCAGGCTCGCCGAGCTGGCGTCGGAGCATGGCTTCAGCTACAACTCAGTGCGCATAAAGCACAATGTCTCCAACTGGGGCAGCTGTTCTTCCAAGGGCAATATCAACCTGAATCTCAATCTGATGCGGCTTCCCGAAGAGCTTCGGGACTATGTGATGTTGCACGAGCTCTGCCACCTGCGCTACATGAATCACGGGCCGGAGTTCCACGCCCTGCTGGAGAGCCTCTGCCCCGGTCACAGGAAGCTCTCCGCACAGCTCAAGGAGTATAAATTGATCTAGACCTGGCGCTCTTCGGCCTGGGCCTTGACGCCCAGGATGCGCATGCGCTCCAGGAAGAGGTTTTCGAAGTGGTTTTCCGCGATCCTGCGGGACATGTTCAGGAAGAGGGTGCCGTTGTAGCCCACGCAGGCTGAAGCGCCCGAATTGCCCCTCTGACGGCCCAGCATGAAGTCTATGTCGCGCACATAGGGCTGCATTTCGACAGGCAGGCTGATGAGGCCGATGTTGGAGAGGGTGTGGGTGCAGTAGCGGTCACCTTTAATCTTATTGATGATATCTATGATGGGCTTCTTGATGAAGCGGGGGAGGCAGCTGATGGCGAAATTGTCCTCAAGCTCCACATTCTTGGCGACCTTGGGCTCGAGCTCGCTTGCCATGGAGAATAGACGCTTCTGCCCGGAGACGATGCGGACCAGCTCTTCGAAGGGATAGTTGCCGTTGCGCACGTCCACCCCCAGATTGACATAGGAGGAGAAGTTCCTCAGGGTGCAGCTGCCGAAGATACGGCGCAGGTCCACGGGGACGCTCACCTTGAGTATGCTCTTGCTGCGGCGGGGGCTTTCGGTGCGGCGCACTTCCTGCAGGGCGTCCAGCATGGCGGCGGTGAGGAGTTCGGTCACAGTGGCATCGTACTTCCTGGCAGCCTTGGAGACCTGGTCGAGGGGCATGCGGATGCGCATGTCGTGCAGGGTGGGATTGCTCTCGACGCGTCCGGGGACATGGTAGGCGGGGTCGTTCTGCTCGAGGGCGCCTTTCTTGCCGCTGAACATGTCGAAGGCATCCGCAGTCTCGGAAGGATAGGGGGTGTCGGCGGGGTCGAGTATCCTGCCGCCGTAGCAGACCTTCACTCCGTAGCGGAGCCTGAGGTACTCTGCGGTGAGGGTCAGGAGCATGGTCATGGCACCGCCGCCGTCGGTGAGTACGTGGAATATGTCGAGCACTATGCGGCAGTCGTTGGCGGAGAGCTTGAAGAGGAAGCCGCCGTTGCCTTTGATGCTGAATTTATGCAGATGCGAATAGGGGAGTACCTTGGGAGAGGCGTCCATCTTTACGAGATGCCACCAGAAAGCACCGTTGGTGAGGGTGTATCCCATGGTGGGGATGCGCTTTACAGTGGCGTCGAGGGCCTTCTGGAGAATATCGGTGTCGACCGGCTCGGAAAGAGTGACGGACATCCTGTAGAGGGAGGCGTATTTCTTTGACAGGCTTGCCGGATAGATCAGGGAAGCGTTGTCGAGTCTGAGTGTACTTGAGATATTCATATGTCGCGTTTTCTTTTTTTTCTGATGCAAAGGTATCATGCGCGACGTGGCGGCGCAAAAGCTTGAGACCAGAAAGGCGTTTTTGTTTCGAACGGGGCGGTTTGGCGGATTTTGGGACTGTTTCGGGGACGAAAATCAGTGGTCCGGATTTCGTCCCACGGCCGGGATGGGATGTATTTAATGCCTTTTGAGTATATTTGCCGATGATGAAAAAGAGTATTGTACAGGCCTTGCCGGCCATATGGACTGCACTGAAGATGCTGGCCGGACTTGCCGGGGTGGCCGGACTGGCGACGCTGACTTCGTGCCAGGCTGAAATCATCGACACCCGAGCCGTCGACGCCGCCATCGAAAGACAACTGGCCGACTTCCCGGAAAGCCGGCTCCAGGACCTTTACAAAAGTTTCTTCCAGGACCGATTCGGCCCCGGCCACATTATCAATGACCGGGACGGCGCCCTCCGCTACATCGAGGCCGAAATGGCCGAAGCCGCGGCAGAGGCTGCTGCAGAGTCCGCGGCGGAGGCTGCCGGTGTAGGTGCAGCTGAGACCGCGGCTGCCAAGGCAATGGCTGAGGCTGCTGGAACGGGAGCAGCGGCAGTAGTGGAGAACGGGCCAATTTCAGAACCGTGCGGCTGGGAAGGAAACTACGTGAGAGTTTCGCTCCGCTGCATCCAGGACGGCACCGTCTCAGCAGAGGAGCTCACCGACGCATTGATGCAAAGCGCCATTCCGGTCGAAGAAAACGCCATCCGCGCCTGGGAAAAGGAATGGAAGGCGATTCTGGCCCGGGTGAAAATGAAGTACCCGGACATCCCCGGACTGGAAGAGGACAGCCGGAAACTCGACAGCCTCCTCGCCTCCGGCCAATATGCCTACCACCACAGCGCGGCATACGAAGAAGCCTACCACCCTCATTACCGCATCCTCAAAAAAGACCTCGCGGAAAAGCTGCTCGGCAGCTCCGCGAAATAAGTTCCTTTCCGTTTATCCCGCGGCGGCCTCCTCCGGAATGCGCCCTTGCTCTCATCCAAACAGCATCTCAGGCCGGTACGGCCGCAGCAAAAAAGCCCCTAAGCAACGTTGCGGCTTCGCAGCAGCCTTTTCGTAGCGGCCCAGGTCGTTAATGAACGCGCCGGGAGCACGACCCCTCCCAGAGTGCGCTGTAGGGCACCCCCGCGCTCCCGGTGTCGGGTCGGAGCCGAGACCTGGAGCGCTACCCCCTCCTGGAGGCCACTCTGTGGCACCCCCGCGCTCCCGTGATGTTCATTAAGGTTCGACCCGAAATTCACCTGGAAAAGCTACCCCCTTTGCAGAGGCCTGGGAGGCATCCTAGTTTTCCAGGTGAGGCGAAATCGCCTCGCCTGGAACTCCAACTTGCCCTACAATGCGTTCTGTGGCGCTTTACTTTTCCAGGTGAATTTTGCTTTTCAGTGTTTGAGGTTCCAACGGGCGACCCGAAAATCAGAGGCGCGCCGCACCCCCGATAGAAGCCGCTAGAAGCGTGGTCGGCTTGCCTTCTGAGGACCAAATGGGTGCAGAAGGCAAGCCCATACTCCCTGGAGGGCCCTGGGAGCCATAGTGGCTGTCCCTCTGAATTTCGGGTTGGCGGCTATCGGGCTCAGCCGCACATTTCGACATTCGTCAGCCCGCCGGAACCCCTCTGGAGGGCCCTGGGAGGCATGGTCGGCGGGCTGACGAATGTCATAATCTGCCGGGGCCGCTTACGGGAAAGCCTTTCGTTGTTTTCGAGGAGTCCACATCCCTTTCTGAAAAGCGATCACCCCATTTTGTATATTTGCGGCCAGGCGGATATGGCTCTGAGGGCCGTGGAAGGCCGATCGGGCTGGCCAAAGCGCCTTTCAAAACCCTTTGCGGCCAGCGAAATATGCCCTGGAGTGCACTGGGAGGCCGATTGCCCTGGCCGCAAAATTACAAAATGCGGTGCAGGTCCGTACCGGCCTGAAACGCGGACCGACTGCAGAGGAGGGCGCGCAACCAAAGGCTCTCGCTGCCGCAGTATACGCGATGCGGCGGCGAGTCACGCCAGGGCACCACCGCCGCAATATACGCCCTGCGGCGGTTACGGGCGGGCTGCGGTGAGCTATTTTTGAATGCTCTCCTCGCCCGCCCGTTGCTTTCGACTGCGGCCGAGGGAAGATGCCGCCAAGCCAGCGTAGGCGGCGACAGAAGGAAGGCCTGTCTGGGACAGCAAGGCAGCAGGGCAGCGGGCAGACAGCGGGGCGGCGGGCAGACAGCAGGCAGCGGGCAGACAGCAGGGCAGGCAGAAAACAAAAACGGCGTCCGGGAGGGGACGCCAGGGATCCTGCTGTGTGAGGATGGATGTGGGACCATGCAGATTCGAACTGCAGACCTCTTGCGTGTGAAGCAAGCGCTCTAAACCGACTGAGCTATGGTCCCGTTTGGGACTGCAAATATAATACTTTATTTTGTTTTACATTATCCCGGGGAATTTTTATTTATTAAGAATATGTTTTTTGCGGGATTTCTTATATTTGGATTGCAATCATCTAATCTATTTCGCCGATATGAAAGACCGCATCGCCATATTGTCCGCCGCCATGCTGCTCCTCGCTTCTTGCGCCGGGACCTCAGAAAAAAAGGAAATCGTACTCGTCACACTGGATCCGGGGCATTTCCATTCGGCCCTGGTGCAGAAGACCCGCCTTCCCGGGGTCTCCAAGGATGTGTATGTCTATGCTCCCGACGGGGCTGACCTGGACGCACACCTGGGCAGGATCGAGGCTTACAACAGCCGTCCGGACGACCCGACGGACTGGAACGAGATAGTCTACAGAGGCGATGATTTCCTGCAGAGGATGACCGCGGAGGTGCCCGGCAACGTGGTAGTCATCTCTGGCAACAACTCCCGCAAGACCGAGTACATACGCCGGAGCCTGGAAGCGGGCCTGAATGTCCTGGGAGACAAGCCCATGGCTATCAACGCCGCCCAGTACGACGAGCTCAGGAACTGCTTCGAGATCGCCCGTTCCAAGGGGCTGCTGCTCTACGACGTGATGACAGAGCGGTTCGAGATCACCACCGTGCTCCAGAAGGAACTCTCCGCCATCCCCGCCATTTTCGGCACCCAGAAGGCGGGCACCCCCGAGGAGCCCGGCGTCATCATGACGAGCGTGCACAATTTCTACAAGAATGTTTCCGGATCGGCCCTAATCCGTCCCGCATGGTTCTACGACGTCCGGCAGCAGGGAGAGTCCATCACCGACGTGATGACCCACCTCGTGGACCTGGTGGGCTGGGAGTGCTTCCCGGAGCAGGCCCTCTATCCCCACGACGTCGTCATCAATTCGTCGCGGCGCTGGTACACCACCCTCAGCGCAGCCCAGTTCAAGGCTTCCACCGGCCTGGACGAGTACCCGGAGTTCCTCGCCCCCGACGTGCAGGATGGAGTGCTGAAGGTGCTTTCCAATGGGGAGATCAATTATTGTCTCAAAGGCATCAACGCCCGGGTCACGGCACTATGGCAATATGAGACTCCGGAGGGAGGGGACAGCCATTTCTCGATGTTGCGCGGCACCAAGTCCGACCTGGTCATCCGCCAGGGCGCCGACGGCGGGTTCCTGCCGCAGTTGTACATAGAGCCCTCCGACGGCAGCGCCGTCTCCGACGATTCCCGGTATGCCAATGAGGTCACCGCAGCCTTCGCAGCGCTGGCGCAGAGATACCCCGGAATCGAATTGGAACCCCTCAGCCACGGTTGGCACGTGCTCATCCCCGACAGCTACCGGGTGGGCCACGAAGCGCATTTCGCGCAGGTGGAAAGCAATTTCCTGGAGTATCTGGAGCATGGCACTATGCCCGCATGGGAGGAGCCTTGCACCCTCACCAAATACTTCATCACCACCCGCGCACGTGAGCTCGGAAAAATCGAATAAAGACTACAGTTTCATTACTGCATAGACCAGGTTCTTGACGATGTAGATCGTCATCACTAGCAGGACGATCGCGGACCAGTTCCATTTCATGAGCACGGTCACGATGACGGAAGCGGCGACAAGGATGAAGAAAGTGATCCTTTTGATGCGTGTGGTCCGGTCAGCTTCGGCTCCTCCGAATTTGATGGAGAACATGGGGATCTCGCAGACCAGCAGGGCGGACATCACCACGGAATAGACCGGGATGAAGACGGGGCCGGCGCACCAGTCGGCGAGGAATGAGAACTGGCTGGATGCCACGAAATAGCAGATGGCTCCGCTGAGCATGGCACACGCGGGCGTAGGGAGGCCCAGGAACGATTCGTGCTGTCTCTCATCGACATTGAACTTCGCGAGCCTCAGAGCGCTGAAAACGGCTATCAGAAGCGGTGTCCAGCACCAGATGCTCTCCCCGAAACTGCAGATGCACGCGAGATTGTAAAGCATCACCGAAGGCAGCACGCCGAAAGTCACCACATCGCAGAGGGAATCCAGTTCCTTCCCGAGAGGGGAGTAGGCGTCCAGGAGCCTCGCCGCCAGTCCGTCCAGGAAGTCGAACAGCGCTCCGGCGAGCATCAGGGGGAAAGCCACATCGAACCTTCCTTTGAAAGCGAAAACAATGCCTGAGACCCCGCAGGCGAGGTTCAGGCATGTTATGAAGTCAGGAATGTATTTTTTCAGAGACATTTATTTTCCGATTTTTTTCCTCAGGTCCTTGGGAAGGGCGTCCTTGTGGAGAACGATGTCAAGGGTCTGGCCCTTCACGAAATCCTCGGTGGCGTACCAGATGCCGTAGAACTTGCCGGTCACACCCCAGGAATTGCGCACCATGTAATACTTCTTACCGAACTGGTCGCGGGCGATGCCGAAGATCTGCATGCCGTGGTCGTCGGTCATGGTCTTGTTGTCGAAATCCTGTTGGCGCTGCTCCTGGGAAGCCTTCTTCTCCACGATGGCGACGGGAGCGGGCCTGCCTTCTTCCCTGCCTACCCAGTGCTCCTGGTCGGAACCAGCGGCGGCGGTGGCGGGCACGTCCACGAAGATGGCGAGGCCGGTGCGGGTGAAGCCGGGATCGCTGACGTCAGCACCCCAGGCGGCGGTGTAGCCGTTCATGATGGCGTCGTCGAGGACTTTCATCAACTCGTCGATGGGGACGTTGTACACTGAATCCCAGCGCCAGTTGTCGCAGACCTCCAGGGGGAACCAGGTGTAGAAAGGATGGTGGGTGAACGAACTCAGGGAGACGTAATCGTCCACATTGAGTTTCAGGGCGTCGCGGTAGCTGATGGGATCATAGCTCTTTCCGTCCACGGTGAAGGTCTCGGGACGCTTGCCCAAGTACTCGTTCAGTATGGCGTCGAAGCCCCTCTTCCATGCGGTGGTGAGGGTGCGGTTGGGATTCTTGGCGACTGCGCTCACATAGGCGTTCAGGATGGCGTCGAGCTCTGCCTGCTTGGGCAGCTCGGTGCCGTAGTTCATACCTGTCATCTCCTTCAGGGGGACGATGCCGTGGTCGCGTATCACATGAAGTACGTCATCGGCCTCGGAACCGGCTCCGAAAGTGAGGTTTCCGTCCAGGCGTATGTACTTCTCAGCCCTCTCCGAATAGGAATGGCTGACGATCCAGAACACTGAAAGGTCGGGGTAGCGGGCCTCGTCGGTGATCTTGTTTATACGGATGATCTCGGACTCCAGGAAAGCGATGGTGGAATAAGCCCAGCAGGTACCGCTGCTGGCCTGGTTCTTGATCGGGGTGATGGGGTTGGCCTTGACGGTCGTGAACTGGTAATCCGGGAACTGGACCTGTGCGGAGGACTGTGCGTAAGCACTGCCCGCAAAGAGCGCCGCAATGCCGAGAGCGGCTGCGATGACGATGGATTTTTTCATAATGATGATTTCTTTGTTCCAAAGATAGGAAAAATACTTAACTTTGCTATTCGTACCAATGTATAAATTGATGAAAAAGTATATCCTGGCAGCAGCGGCTGCGGTGGTCCTGACATCCTGCACGGTGAAGCCCCAATACACGCAGCCTGCCATCACATATGTCAAGGACATCCTCGCCGACACCAAGAGTGAAGCGTACGGCATCGTATCCCGCACCGCCAGCCCCCGTTCGGGCGACGCCATCTATGTCATCGGCACCCCCGCCGAGTGCGAGAAGATGGCCGGGGTGATGCTCGCCTCAGATGTGTTCGACAATGTCAACGGCCGCGAAGGACACGACATCCTGCCCGATTTCGCCGGCGAGACCATCATCCAGCTGCAGGATATGGCCAACAGCCCGTACGACGATTTCATCGAAGCCGGAAACTACCAGTATCTCAGGGAGATAGCTGTCAGGAACCTCATCTCCGCCCTGGACAGCGTCTATTGCATCAGCCCCTATGACGTGGAGGTCAGCGGAGTCAAGACTCCAGCCAAACTGGTCGTCATGGCCTCGGCCGCCAACGCCGCCTACGGCTGCAGCGACATCGACACCCTCCTCTCCAGCGTCGGCAGCGACATCAGGGTCGTCTATCCCGTCAGGGAGATGTTCGCCCAGGTGCTCCCCAAGGAAGCCAAAGGGCTCAGCATAGGAGTGATCTCCGACGGGGACAATTCCGTCTCCGGTGCCTATTCCGCCATCTTCCAGCAGATGAGCCGGGCAGCCCAGGTGAGCTCGTCCACCTGCGTCAGCTTCCCCGCATCTCCCACCGACAGCACCGACGCCCTCACTTCCTTCCTCGACGACTATCTGGCAGCGGGTTACACCTCGCCGCTCGACGCCATACTCATAGACAATCCTGCAGTGGACGTGGTGGCCGTACAGGAAAAGCTCGACAGCATCAACTCCAAGATGACCGTGGATTCCATGAACTACGGCTGGATAGTCCGCGAGGGCTGCGTCGTGCTCGACGCCGCCAGCACAGCCTCAGCCACCTGCTACAAGATACTCCGCAGCGAGAACCTCTTCAGCCACAGGATAGCCTATCCCCGCGGGGAAGTCTACATGACGCATCTGAAACCCGATGCTCCGGTGCTCGCACACGAATATCTCAGGGAAGCCGGTTCCAGCGACCAGGCCTACCTGGTCGTACCCTACAACGAAAGATTCCTCACCGTAACCAAATAGATGTACAAGATAAGCATTGAACCCTCCGACATAGAGAAACTGCCTCTGGGCTCGTTCCCGGGGACCATCGTGGTCATCAACAAACCCGGCAGGGAACTGAACAGGGCGATTGCCTATCTGAAAAGCCAGCCCATGCTGGGCTTCGACACCGAGACCAAGCCGGTGTTCACCCCGGGCCAGCAGCATCACAACATCGCGCTCCTCCAGCTTTCCGGCCCGGACAGGGCCTATCTCTTCAGGATCTTCAACCTGGGCATGAGGCACCGTCTGTGCCGTATCCTCGGAGACCCCTTGATAGTGAAGATAGGCGCTGCGGTCCATGACGACGTGCGAGGGCTCAAGAAGTACATGCCCTTCCAGGAGGCCGGATTCGTGGACCTCCAGAAGATAGCATATGAGTGGGGCATCAGGGACAAGAGCGTGAAGAAACTCGCAGCCAACATACTCGGGATGCGCATTTCCAAGACCCAGCAGCTCTCCAACTGGGAGGCCCCGGAGCTGAGCGACGCCCAGAAGATGTACGCCGCCACCGACGCCTGGGTCTGCCTGGAGATGTACCGCAAACTCCTCACCAGCCCCAAGCATCCTCTAACCCCGGAGCAGCTGGCTCCCCAACAGACACAGCAGAATGGCTAAGATAATACTCAAGAAAGGCAGGGACGAGTCTCTGAAGAGATTCCATCCCTGGGTCTTCTCGGGCGCCATCGCCCAGATGGTAGGGACCCCCGCAGAAGGGGACCTCGTGGACGTGTATTCCGCCGAAGGCAAGCTCATGGCCTGCGGGCATTACCAGATAGGCTCCATAGCGGTGAGGGTGCTCAGCTTCTGCGGCGACCCCCGCTCCGAATCGTTCTGGAAGGATGCCATTGCCTCGGCCCTGCAGATGAGGCGCTGCGCCATCCCCGCCGGCACCGATTGCTACAGGCTCATACACGGCGAAGGCGACGGCCTCCCGGGGCTGATCGTGGACTGGTACGACGGAGTCTGCGTCATGCAGGCCCACTCGGTCGGCATGTTCAGGGCCCGCACCCGCATCTGCGAGGCGCTCAGGGAAGTCTATGGGGAGGAGCTGAAGGCTGTCTATGACAAGAGTTCCGGCACCGCTCCGTTCAAGGCGGGGCTCGAGCTGATCGACGGCTATCTGTGGAAAGCCGAAGGCTGGGACCGTCCCGAGGCGTCCGTCTCCGAGAACGGCCACCGCTTCCTGGTCAATTGGGAAGAGGGGCAGAAGACGGGATTCTTCCTGGACCAGAGGGAAAACCGCGCCCTGGTGGAGAGATTCGCCGCCGGCCGCCATGTCCTGAACCTGTTCTGCTACACGGGAGGTTTTTCGGTGTACGCCCTCGCCGGGGGAGCCCTCAGCGTCGAATCGGTGGATTCTTCGGCCAAGGCCATCTCCCTCACCGACCGCAACATCGCCCTCAATTTCGGGGACTCCGCTCCCCATGTCAGCCACTGTGAGGACGCCATCGATTTCCTGGGCAACGCCCCCGAAGGGAAGTACGACCTGATGATAGTGGACCCTCCGGCATTCGCAAAGCACCGCGGCGCCCTGAAAAACGCCCTCAGGGCCTATCAGAGGCTCAATGCCGCCGCCATTTCCAAGGTGGCGCCGGGAGGGGTGGTGTTCACCTTCAGCTGCTCGCAGGTGGTGGACAAGGAGACTTTCGCATTGACAGTCTTTTCAGCCGCCGCCCAGACCGAACGCAACGTGCGCATACTCGACCGCCTCTGCCAGGGGCCGGACCATCCGGTCAGCATCTACCACCCGGAAGGGGAGTATCTCAAAGGACTTCTGCTCTACGTAGAATGATCACTGCTGCCCGCCGATGAGCTTCAGCAGCGCGTCGATCGCCTCCGAATCGGGGACGTGGGTCAGCACGGGCTTGCCCTCGTGGTAGATCGACACCTTTCCGCCACCTTCTCCGACATAGCCCCAGTCGGCGTCGGCCATCTCGCCGGGGCCGTTGACTATGCAGCCCATCACGGCTATCACCATGCCCTTGAGATGGGAGGTGCGCCTCTTCACTTCTTCGAAGGTTTCTTCAAGGTTGTACATGGTCCTGCCACAACCGGGGCAGGCTATGTATTCGGGGCGGTAGAAGCGCCTGCGGGCGGCCTGCATGATCTCATCCTCCAGATAGGGGGAAAGGCCCGCAGAAGCGGGGATAGCGTCGATTTCGCGGCAGAGGAGCCTGGGGCCCCACTCGCAGGCGGCCTCGAGCATCCCGGCGTCGGGATAATCCCCGTGAAGTCCCTCTCCGTACCTGTCGGCGAGGAAACGGGCCACCGGTATCTCATTCTCGGGATCCTCGGTGAGCGAGACCCTGACGGTGTCGCCTATGCCTTCCCTGAGGAGGGTCGCTATGCCCACGCAGGATTTGATGCGCCCGGCGTCGCCGTTGCCCGCCTCGGTCACCCCGAGGTGCAGGGGGAATTCCACCCCGTACTCTTTCATCATGGCGGCTAGCTGGCGGTAAGCCTGGGTCATCACCACGGTATTGCTGGCCTTCAGGGAGACGACCACCTGGTAGAAATCAGCCTCCACGCACATACGTATCCATTCCATCGCAGCCTCGGCCATGGCCTGGGGAGTGTTGCCGTAGAGATCGGTGATGTAGCGGCCCAGGGAGCCGTGGTTCAGGCCGATGCGTATGGCGGTGCCGTGGGTGCGGCACACTTCGATGAGCTCCTGGAAACGGGCGCTGGCCTGCTCGTGGTCGGGGTGGAAATTGCCCGGATTGATACGGACCTTCTCCACCAGGGGCGCCACTTCGATGGCGGTGCGGGAGGAGAAATGGATGTCCGCGACAATTGGGACGGTGCACCCGGCCTCCGCCAGGCGGGCGCGGATCTGCCGGACATGCTCCACATCGGCGAGGCCGGGGACGGTGATGCGCACCATCTGCGCTCCCGCGGCGGCGAGCCTCCGTATCTGGGCCACAGTGGCCTCCACGTCATATGTATGGGTATTGCACATCGTCTGGACGACGATGGGGCGGCCGCCGCCCATGACCAGGTCACGGCCTATTCTGACTTCTCTGCTCATTGTTTTCCGGTGTGCCGTAGACATATTCCCGGGCGGATTTGCGTATCTGGGAGGTGGTGCGGCCGTTTCGTTTGGTAAGCTGGATGGTAATGCCCGCGGACACTATGATGTCCAGGGGATAGGCGAAGCGGTAATAGTAGGTGCTGTAGTAGTCCGGATTCTGGAATTCGCTCCAGGAGTAGCGGACGCCCACATTGAAATGGAACTCGACGGGATCGAAGACGAAGCCAAAGCCCGCGCCTCCGCGGAGTCCGTAGTCGAAACGGTGCTCATAGTCCTTGAAGGCCCTTTCGTACTCTTCTCCCATGATGCCTTCGCGCTCGATGGTGAGCCTGTAGCCCCCGTAGATGCCCACATCGGCCATGATCTTGAAGAAATTCATGTCATAGTGCAGATGGGCCATGAAAGGTACGTCCACCACCCTCATATCCACCTTGGTGGCATCGTCGAAGAGGGGGATGCGCCCCGTTTCCTCATCCTTGTGCATCAGGATGCCGCTGTGGCCGTATTCCAGGCCGAAACGATAGCCGAAATAGGGCAGGTAGTCGAACATCTTGCTGTAGTGGGTGAAATAGACTCCGTACGACTCAGGGACGAAGAGCCAGTCCTGGCGGGCCGTGGAGTTCATGGTCATCCTGGAAAAGCTGACTCCGTACTGGACGCCTATCATGTTGTAGTCGTTGATCTCCGGGACTTCTATCTTCACGGTATCCAGATACAGGTCCGGGAAGTCAGTGGCGAGGCTGTCCGGCTTCTGGGTGAAGGCGGAGGCGGAAAACGCCGCCAACAGGGCTGCTATGGTGATTATGAGGCGTTTCATCTGTCAGTCTTTGAATAGTTCTTCCAGGTCGACGGTCTCTTCCACTTCAGCGGAAGGAGGGATGTTCAGGACGTTGCCGCCAGTCTCTTCGTCGAAGACGACCAGCTTGACCTTTTCGCTCTGTTTGTGCTCGAGCAGGGACCCGGCATCCTGCAAGGCGTTGCCGTTGCGATCCTCAAATATCCTTATGGAATAACTGCCTTCCTCCAGGTAGGGGAAGGTCAGTGTGCGGTCGGAATCTATCTCGTAGGTGCGCAGCACGCGCCTGTTCTGGTCCATCAGCTCCACCACATAGGAGTAGCGGCAGCCTGTGACATTGAGCACCAGCTTGCTGAGCGCGTCGCCCTTGGGCAGGTTTATAGGTATCCTCAGGGAGTCTGAGTAGAAGCCGTTGATGTCGCGGAACGCCCCCTGGGGGACTCTCAGGATGTATTCCCAGTCGGGATTGAAAGGATTGTCCGGACGGAGGACATACTGGAGCAGATTCATCGAATCCCGCTCGACCTTGAATGTCTCGCGGTTGCGTACCTGCCTGACATTCAGCGAGGTGAGCTCGACCGAATCGAACTGCTCGGAGATCAGGGGGACGGGGAATTTGAAGATGATGCCGTTCTGCTCTACATTTTCCGGCTTAGCTTCGAGGCTGAACACGCAGGTGGTGTCCTCGTGCTTGAGGTTCCTCAGGTGCGAACGGGAATAGCGTACCGAAGCGGGCACCGGATTCACCAGCTTCACTTCTTCGAAGAAGGGCATCAGGGTGTCGGCGTCGGAGGTCTTCCTGTAGTTCACGAAGAGGTGCAGGGTGTCGGGGACGGGCCTTAGGTCGTTGATCCATATCTCCAGGCTGTCCATCTGACGGTTGAACTGGGTGATCACGCGGTCAGCAGGATATCCTCCCACCCAGAGGGTGTCTATCCAGGCATCCCAGGCCGTGAAAGAGATGTAGGCGACCCTGTCGGAGACACGGCCGGTGTTGTTCAACTGCTGCTTGCGGTTCCTCTCCTTGAAGAGCTGGATGTCGTATTCGGCTTCCCTGGCCTTGCAGGCTATGGTATCGGTCATGTCGTACTTCATCAGTTCCTTGACCGTGTCGTTGACTGTGTGGACGGGGCGTATGAGCGAATCGATGAAACCGACCTGCTCCGTGGCGGGGTCGTAGATGAAATCGTTGTTGGCGTCATCCAGGGCGTAAAGCCTGTAGAGTGTGTCCTCTACGAAGGAGACGGCGAAGAATCCCCATTTGTCAGTGATAGCGGCCGCATAGGGGCGGGATTTGAAGATGGCGGAGTCCGAATGGTCCTTGTACAGGAGCACCCGGGCACCGGCGTGGGGATTGAGGGTGGAGGCGTCGCGCACGACACCGGTGATGTACAGGGAATCTATCTGGTCTCCCGTCGAGAACACATAGGTGTAGCCGGGATGCAGGTTGCCTTCATTGACATCGGCGATGGCGTCGGGGAAATTGATGGTATAGGTGGTGTTTTCCTGCAGGGGCTCATTGAATTCGACCACCACGCTCCTGCCCCTGACGGTGCTGGTGACAGGTTTTGCGGGAGGAGGGGAGAGTACGATGTTGGTGGGGGTCTTGATGCTCACATATTCGTCGAAGGTGAAGACCACCTTGCCCTTCTCGAGGGGGAAGTTGGTCTCTCCGGGGAGAGGGTCGATCATCACGATGACAGGGGGTATGGTATCCTTCTGGCCGCCGCTGGGAGCCTCGGTGGTGTTCGCGCAGGAATGCACGAAGAGCATCGGCAGGAAGGAGGCCAGGAACAATATGATTATCGCAGCTTTTTTCATCATGCTATGTCGGTTCTGAGTACGTCCTGGAGGCCTTCGATCTTCTGGAGGCCTTCCAGCATCGACTTGAGGTTGTTCTTGTCTTTGACGAGCAGTTCGATGTAACCTTCCATGATATCCTCCTCGGCTCCCAGCTGTATCTTTCGGATGTTGATACCCTGGTTGCGGGAAATCTCGGAAGTGATGTCGTTGAGCAGTCCCACGCGGTCTATGCCCCTGACGCTGATACGGATGGGGAATTCCATGTCGGTCCCGACCCATTCGGGGACGACGACTTTCTCGCCGAACTTGGAGGCGATGTTCTCGGCCACGGTGCAGGACTTCTTGTGGATGATGACAGTGTCCTTGCCGCTCAGGAAGCCGATCACCGGGTCGCCGGGGATGGGGTGGCAGCAGTCGGCCATCACGTAGCGGCGGCTGCCCACTCCGCCCGGGGTGATGATGTAGCGGTCGTCGGATTCGTTGTCCGCGCCGTTGACTATCTTGGTGAAATCCTCGGGGCCGATGATGCCAAGGCCGATCCTGAAGTACAGCTCATCCACCTCGCGGAGGCGGGCGTAATTGAGGAAACGCTGCAGGGTGGCGCGGTCGCTTTTCATGTTCATCGCCTCGAGCCTTTCCTCGTAGATCTGCCTGCCCTGGGCCACCATGGCGTCGCGCTCATTGCGGAAATACTCTATCACAAGGGCCCTGGCGTGCCTGGAAGTAAGGAACTGCAGCCATTCAGCCTTGGGGTGACCGGTGCGGGCGGTGATGATCTCGACCTGGTCGCCGGGCTTGAGCACCTGCGAGAGCGGCACCAGTTTCATATTGACCTTGGCGGCGATGGCGGAGGAGCCGATGTCGGTGTGGATCATGTAGGCGAAGTCCAAGACGGTGGTGCCGTTCTTGACCGTACGCTGCTCTCCCTTGGGGGTGAAGACCACGATGTCCTTGGAGGTGAGGTCGCCGTGGATGATGTCCAGGAGCTCCACGGCATTGACATCGTTGCTGTCGAGCACATCCTGTATGCTGGCCAGCCATTTGTCCACCTCGCTGTCGTTCTCGCTGGTGTAACCGTTGTTCTTGTAGGTCCAATGGGCGGCGATACCTTTCTCGGCGATGTCATCCATGCGCCTGGAGCGTATCTGGACCTCGATCCATATGCCGGCCTTGCTCATCAGGGTGCAGTGCAGGGCCTCGTAGCCGTTGGATTTGGACTGCTTGATCCAGTCGCGCAGGCGCGAGGGCTGGTCACGGTAGAGCTTGGTCACCGTGGCGTAGATGATATAGGCTTCGTTGCGCTCACTCACGGGGTCCTGGTCCTTGGGATCGTATATGATCCTCACGGCGTAGAGGTCGTAGATCTGGTCGAAGGGCACATGCTTGGTCTGCATCTTGTACCAGATCGAATAGGGGGTCTTGATACGCTTCTTGACCGTAAACTTGATGCCCGCCTGGGTGAGCTCCTCGGCTATGGGGGCGATGAATTCATCTATCTCACGGTCCCTCAGGGCCACGTTCTGGCTGATACGGCGGGTGATCTCGTTGAACTCGTCGGGCTCCTTGAAGCGCAGCCATATGTTCTCCATCTCGGATTTGACCGAATACAGGCCCAGCCTGTGGGCGAGGGGGATGAAGATGTACATGGTCTCGGAGAGTATCTTGTCCCGCTTGTGCTCGGGCATGAACTCAATGGTGCGGCAGTTGTGCAGACGGTCTGCGAGCTTGATCAGCACCACCCTCACATCGTCGTTCAGGGTCAGCAGGATGCGCTTGAAATTCTCGGCCTGGAGGCTTTCGGGATAGACATAGGCATTGCCCCTGCGGTCCTCGTTGTCCAGCACGGTCTTGATCTTGGTGAGGCCGTCCACCAGGGAGGCCACCTTCTCGCCGAAGAGGTCGGAGATGTTCTGCACCGTGTACTCGGTGTCCTCGACCACGTCATGGAGCAGGGCGGCGCAGATGGACTTGCAGCCCAGGCCTATCTCGGTGATGACAATGTTGGCGACGGCGATGGGATGTATGATATAGGGTTCGCCGGAACGCCTGCGCACGTTGCGGTGCGCCGTGTTGGCGAAATCGAAGGCTTTCTTGACCAGGGCCAGTTCCTCCTCGGACCTGCAGCGTCCTGCCGCATGCCCGATGAAGACATCGTATTCCTGCTTTATAAGCTTGTAATCCTCTTTGGTAAATTCCGAAAAACTCATTTCTTCCTGTTTCCTCTGCCGTTGTCCTTTTCATCATCCCATTCGGGGATATGGTAGGAATCCACATTCTGGAAGCCGTAGGTCAGCTCCGCTCCGTATATTATGATCTGCCAGCTCCAGTTGATCCATATGAGGAACAACGGGATGGCGGCTATCGCTCCGTAAACTGCATTGAACCTGGTCACGAGTATCTGCGCCTCCAGATAGAGATACTGGTAGAGCACGAAAACCAGCGCGGACACCAGCGCCGCCCTGATGGCGTTGCGGTAGTGGACCAGCGTGGCCGGGATATATTTGTACATGGCCGAGAAAGTAAGGGCCGTAAGTACGTAGAAAGCTATGTAAGTCAATATCTTGGGCAGCACCTTCACATCCCCGAGGTCCAGTCCGATGAGGTTGGTCATGTTGGTGTAGTACACTATACCGTAACCGAAGATGATGATGAGGAAGGGGGAGAGGATGAGCACGAAGATATAGAAGGAGAATCTCTTGTAGATCTTCCTGGGGACCTTGTGTATGCCCCAGACGTTGTTGAATACCCGCTCCACCTGGAACATCAGCCAGATGATGGTCCAGAAGAAGGCGAGGGCTCCGATGAACCCCACCCAGCCCGACTGGGCCGTCTCTATGATGGCGTCGGCCCTGACCATGATGGTGTCGATGAGGTCGGAGTAGGTCGGGATGATGCGGTGCAGGAGCTCGGAGAGCCTGTCGCTGAGGCCCAGACCGTTGCCCACCGCGAACACGAAGGCCATGAACGGGATGATGGCCATGAACATGAAATAGCTCAGGGCGACGCACTGGAACCCCATGTTGTTTTCGTTGAAGGTTCCGACCGTGATGCGGATGAGCTTGAAGAAACGGACCACATGCCTCCAGAATCTGGGAGCATGAGTGGTGTCCATCGTCCAGAGCTTGTCCGTGAACAGGTCTGCTATGTGCCTGAGTTTCATATCCTTAAAACAATGATAACTGTTTCTCTACGGGAGTCTGTCCCACCGTTTCCTCGGGGAGGGTCTCCGGAGTTTCGGGCAGCAGCGCCCGGAAGGCTTCCTCGCTCAGCACGGGGACGCCCAGCTGCTCGCATTTGCGCAGTTTCTCCGGCCCGGGCTTGGTCCCTGCGAGCAGGAAGGAAGTCTTGGAGCTCACCGAAGAGCTGTTCTTGCCCCCATGGCGGACTATGAGTTCTTTCATGTCGTCGCGGGAGACGGAGAAATTGCCGGAAATGACAATGGTCTTCCCCTCGAGGGCCTGGGAAAGGGCATCCTGGCCGCGTACCACTGCGAATTGGAGACCGTGAGCGCGGAGGCGGGCGATCTCTTCGAGGTGCCGGGGCTCGTGCAGGAAGTCGTATACGCTGTTGGCAATGACATCCCCGACGTCGCTGACTTCGAGGAGCTGCTCCCTGGAAGCCGCCGCGAGGGCGTCGATGTCGCCGAAATGGCGGGCGAGTTCACGCGCCGTCGTCTCTCCGACGAAACGTATGCCGAGGGCGAAAAGCACCCTCTCGAATGGCACCTGGCGGGATGCTGCGAGGCTTTCGGTAAATCTCCTCGCGGATTTTTCCTGCCAGCCTTCGAGCGAGAGCAATTGGTATTCGCCCAGGTCATAGAGGTCGGCGGGAGTGCGGGCGAGGCCAAGGGAATAGAGCTGGTCCACGGTGGCTTCACCTGCGAGCACATCCATGGCCTTGCGGCTCAGGAAATGCAGCATGCGCCCCTTGATCTGCATGGGGCAGCCGTCCTGGTTGGGGCAGAACCATTTGGCTCCGCTCTCTTCGCGCACCAGCGGGGTGCCGCAATCGGGGCAGACGGAGGGGAATCCGGCGGGCCGGGAGTCGGCAGGACGCCGCAGCAGCTCGACCGAAGTGATCTTGGGGATGATCTCCCCGCCTTTCTCCACATACACCCAGTCGCCCACGCGCACGTCCAGCAGCGCCATCTGGTCGGCGTTATTCAGGGTGGCGCGCTTGACCACGGTGCCGGAGAGCTGGACCGGCTCCAGGTTTGCGACGGGAGTGACGGCGCCGGTGCGTCCCACCTGGTAGTCTATGCTCACCAACCGGGTCAGCGCCTGCTCCGCCTTGAATTTGTAGGCGACAGCCCACCTGGGGGACTTGGCGGTGAAGCCCAGCGCCTTCTGGCAGGCCGTCTCGTTGATTTTTATGACAATGCCGTCGGTGGCATAGGGGAGGAACTTGCGCTGCTTGTCCCAATGGTCGATGAATGCCTCTATCTCCGCGATATTGCGGCAGATACGCCTCTCGTCGGAGACGGGGAGGCCCCAGCTCCGCGCGGCGCTCAAAGCCTGGTCGTGGGTCTCGAAATCGAGGCACTGGGCCGGGATATGGTAGAGCGTGCACCACAGGCCGCGGTGGCCCACCTCCTCCGGATCCAGGAGCTTCAGCGAGCCCGAGGCGGCATTGCGCGGGTTG
This sequence comes from Bacteroidales bacterium, assembly GCA_017455065.1. Taxonomy (GTDB): domain Bacteria; phylum Bacteroidota; class Bacteroidia; order Bacteroidales; family UBA932; genus Cryptobacteroides. Next base: position 50,923 of record JAFTBU010000059.1, on the reverse strand, counting down.
GCGAAAGGAGGGTCCTCATTGGCCTCGCGCTCACGGTTCAGGGCGTCGAAGGCCTCGTAGGGCATGAGTATTTCGCCGCGTATCTCGAATTCCGGGGGATAGTCCCCTTTGAGCTGCTGCGGGATATTGGCAATGTGGCGGACATTCTCCGTGACATCGTCGCCGACGGTGCCGTCGCCGCGGGTGAGCGCCCTCAGCAGGCGGCCGTCCCGGTAGGTGAGGCAGATGGCTGTGCCGTCGAACTTGAGTTCGCAGCAGTAGGTGAAATCCACGTTCAAGGCCTTGTCAGCCCTCTGCGCGAAGGCTTCGACCTCTTCGATGGAATAAGTATTGCCCAGCGACAGCATCGGATAGCGATGCGGCCGCTGGACAAAGTCGTTGCGCGTGGCCAGGTCGCTGCCCACCTTCTGGGTGGGGGAGTCCGGGGTCAGCAGATCGGGGAACTCCGTCTCCAGAGCCTCGAGCTCATGCATAAGCATGTCGAATTCCGTGTCGCTCATGGTGGGGGCGTTGTCGACGTAGTAACGTCGGCTGTTCTCCCTGAGGATGACACGGAGTTCGTCTATGCGCGCACTGGCCTGCGAATGATCCATATGCTACTTCTTCTGCTCGAGCTGGAGGGTGACGGTGGTCTGGTCGCAGACCTCGGAGGGACCCCAGTACTGGATGGCTCCGGGAAACACGAAGCAGGTCTTGATGGCCCACTCGTCGCGATGTGCCTTGTAGTACTTGAAGGGGGCGCCGTCGAGCTCCACGAGAGCCTTGCGGATGACGGGCTTCATCTTGCCGGACCTCTTCTCGAGGTTCATCATCATGGTGATGGGCACGCCGCCTGCTATCCACTCGGAGGCCGGAGCGGTGGTGCCGCGGATCACGGACATGTAACCGGTCTTGCCGGCTGCGATGAGGCGGGAAGCGTTGTAACCCAGTGAGTAGCAGTAGTCTGCGTCGAAGTTGGACGGGGCTGCGCAGCGGCCTTCATAGCCGAAGAAATGGTGCATGGGGGTGAACTTTCCGACATACTGTCCGGCCTTCTTCATGGCTGCGAGCTTTTCGCCGACCATATGGCTGAGGAGCTTCTCGGTCTCGATCAGGGACACCTGGACATTGCCGTGAGGGTCGCGGTCCAGGGCGAGCTGGCTGGCGACGCCTGCGGGAAGGCTGTTGAAGGTGGCGAGGTTTTCCTTGCTCATATGGGTCCTGACATATTCGATCTGGTTTTCACGGGACACAGCGCGGGCTTCGTCGGTGGCGAGTATGTCGTTCAGCTCGGAGATGAGCCTCTTGATGGCGGGGACGAACTCGATGAGGCCCTCGGGGATGAGGACGGTACCGAAATTGTTGCCCTCGGCGGCCCTGGCGGCCACCACTCCGGCGATGTAGCTCACGATATCATCGAGGCTGCGGTCTTCGGCCTCGATCTCCTCGGAGATCAGGCAGATGTTGGGATGGGTCTGGAGGGCGCATTCCAGAGCGATGTGGGAGGCGCTGCGGCCCATCAGTTTGATGAAGTGCCAGTATTTGCGGGAGGAGTTGCAGTCGCGCTCGATGTTGCCGATCAGCTCGGAATAGGTCTTGGTGGCGGTGTCGAAACCGAAAGAGGTCTCGATCTGGGCGTTCTTCAGGTCGCCGTCGATGGTCTTGGGGCAGCCTATCACCTGGACTCCGTAGCCCTTGGCCTGGTAGTACTCGGCGAGCACGCAGGCGTTGGTGTTGGAATCGTCGCCGCCGATGATGACGAGGGCCTTGATATCCAGCTGGCGGAGTATCTTGATGCCGCTTTCGAACTGGTCGGTTTCCTCGAGTTTGGTGCGGCCGGAGCCGATGATGTCGAAGCCGCCGGTGTTGCGGTAGTCGTCGATGATGGAGTCGGTGAGCTCGATGTACTTGTGGTCGACAAGTCCGCCGGGACCCATAAGGAAGCCGTAGAGCTTATTGGCGGGGTTGAGAGCCCTGATGCCGTCGAAGAGGCCGGAGATGACGTTGTGTCCGCCGGGGGCCTGGCCGCCGGAGAGGATCACGCCGACATTGAAACGACCCTCGGCCACACCCGTGCCGGGGACGAATTCCACGACAGGCATGCCGTAGGTATTGGGAAACAGAGCCTTGATTTCGGCCTGGTCGCCGACCGACCTGGTCGCTTCGCCTTCCTTGACAGAGACGGTGCCCTTGAGAGCCTCGGGGAGCTTGGGCTGGTACGAGGCGCGGGCAATCTGGAGAGATGACTTTTGCATTTGAGTTTATATGAATTTTACTGAATAAGCTTGTCTTGCGCGACCGCGCGTGTGCGCAATCCCGCAAATTTAATCATTTAGCGCGAAAAGTCAAAGGATAGAAATGTCCCTCTGGGACAATTCTATGTGCACCCGCTCGGTTTCCCAGCCGGAAAGGGCCCTGGCATCCCGGGGGATTCTGAGGTCGAAAGCCGCCGGGAGAGGGGAGAAATTGCAGGCGACCAGCACCGGCGGCTCGCTCTTGTCGGGGCGGTAGCGCAGGAAGGCGAAGTGCTTCTCGCTGTCGAATCCGGTGAGCCCGACATTGCAGTAGCACAGGTCGTAATTGGCCCAGGACTGGATGCGGGAGGCGAGGGAAAGGATGCTGCGGTGCCGCTCCAGGGTCTGCAGTTCGGTGGCGGTGAGGCCTTCACCGGTGCGGATGTACCGCACCAGACGCTCCACGGAGGGGATTTTTTCCCAATTGAAAATGGAAGTGCGGCGCCGCTCGGAGCGGGCGGCGTTCTCACCCACCTCCTCCCCGAAATAGAGCATGAAGGAGGCGCCGTTGAACAGGGAAGCGAGACCCAGGGCGGCATAGTCCGGGGCGCGCAGCCTCTCCTCGTCGTGGTTTTCCAGGAAATTGAGCATATGGGGCTGCAGGTCGCCCAGGCGCTGCCAGTTCCAGCTGATCTCCCGGGCGTCTCCGCGGTCTGCCATCAGGGGGACGAGCAGGTCGTACAATCCCGATTTGTCATATAGCAGATCGAAGCCGGCTTCGCGTACATATCTTCTATAGCCTTCCTTTGAGTAAACCTCTGCAATAAACTTGAAATCAGGGAATTCCGCTTTAATCTTACCTATGATGTAAGTGAAGAGGGCGAGAGGCACCATCTCGACCATGTCGCACCTGACTCCGTCCACTCCGAGACCTGCCCAGAAACGTACGATCTGATACATTTTGTCATAGGCGCCGGGGGCGTTGTAGTCGATCTTGAGGGTGTCTGTCCAGTCGGCGTCGCAATGGTTGAGCCGGGGGATGTCGCCATGGTATTCGCGAGCCACATGGTTGGGGACGAAGTCTGTGAGAAGCTTCAGCCCGGAGGCGTGGACGCGGTTTATTAAAGACTTGAATTCATCCATCCTTTCTGACTCTACATCAGCGAGATATGGATTTACATCATAATAGTCTTCTATGGCGTAGGGACTGCCGGGGTTGCCTTTGACGAAGGGCTTGCCGGTGGCATGCCGGGGGACTCCGGTGAACCATATGTGGGACACCCCGAGAGTTTTCAGATAGTCGAATTCTGGCTCCTGCCAGTCCGAAAAATGTCCGCTTCCCCAAAGCCGTGGGAGCACCTGGTATATTATCATCTCAATGTGTTCTTCGTTTAAACTCTGAAAGGCACACCGCAGTGGCCACGGCGACGTTGAGCGATTCAGCTCCCGGGCCCTCGGAGAATGAGGGTATGTACAGCCTGGAATCCACTTCCGCCGCCACCGGGGCGCTTATCCCGCGGGCTTCATTGCCCATGATCACGAGGCCGCCGGCAGCGAGCTCTTCCCTGTAGATGTCGGCTCCGTCCAGGAAGGTGCCGTACACCTTGAGGCCGCGGGCACGGAAACGGGCGCAGACATCAGGAAGGTCGCAGTACCAGACCTTCTTGCGGAAAATCGCCCCCATGGTGGCCTGCACGACCTTGGGATTGTACAGCTCGACGCTGTCGCGGGAGGCGAAGACGCCCTCCGCCCCGAACCAGTCGCAGAGCCGCAGGATGGTGCCCATATTGCCCGGATCCCTGACCGAATCCAGCCCCAGGTAGAGGGCGTCCTTGATCTCGGGCTCCTCCGCGGGCCTCTGGCGGAGGACCGCCAGCACCGGTGAAGGGGAGGAAAGGGATGAAATCCGGGACATGGCCTCCTCTCCGATATCGTCCCGCTTCCACAAATGCACGGGCTCGAATCCTGAGGACAGGGCCTCGGCGACCATCTTCTCGCCTTCGACGACGAAGAGGCCGCTCTCGTCCCTGAATTTCTTGGTCCCCAGGGCCCGTACCATCTTGATTTCACTGTTGCTTATCGGCATGTCTTCAAAAGAATTGTCAATAAAAATACGTATTTTTGTGAGATTAATGAAAAAAATCGTCCTAATTGCGGCTTCTGCCCTGATCCTGTGCTCCTGCAGCGTCACCCAAGTGCTGCGGGAAGACCAGTATCTGCTCCAGCCCAACAAGGTCAAGATCGTGGGCAGCAAGGCCGTCACCCCCGCGGACGTGACGCCGTACATCAAGCAGCAGCCTCCGGGAGGCCTGAAGCTTTTCCAGACCCGCTACGGCCTGGTGCCTGACACGAGCAATTTCTTCACCCGCATCTTCAGCAAGCTCGCCGTCGCCCCCGTCCTCTACGACGCCAACTCCATCCCCTCGTCGGTCAACAACATAAACAACCACCTGGAGCATCTGGGTTACTACGGCTCAGAGATCAAGACAGAGGCCGACACCACAGGAAAGAAGGTGCGCATCACCTATTGCGTGACCCCGGGCAAGCAGTTCACGATAGACGAAATACGCTACCACATCCCCGAGGACGGCATTTTCCCCGAAGAATTCGCAGCCGACAGCGTCAATTCGCTGGTGAAGGCGGGGACCATCCTGTCGGAAACCACCCTGGAGAAAGAGAGCACCAGGGGGTCCTCGTATTTCAGGAACCTGGGATACTACGATTTCAGCCCGAGCAGGTACTCATTCGAGGCCGATACGGTCAATTACGGGGACCGCACGATATTGGACTACTACATCAGGAATTACTCCCGCAACGAAGCCGAAAGCGCGGCCAAGCCCCTGCGCAAGTACACCATAGGCAAGGTCACCATCTCCCATCCCGAATCCATCCCCTTCAGGCAGAAGGTCCTGCTGGACATGAACACTGTTAAGCCCGGGACCCTTTTCAGCGAAAAGGAGATAAACACCACCTACACCAGGCTCTCCTACCTGAAGGTGTTCAACAGCGTGAGGATGGAGCTCAATCCCGTGGATACCAATGTGGTGGACTGCAACATCCAGCTCTCCGAGTCCAATCCCAAGGGATTCAAGGTGCAGCTCGAGGCCTCCAGCAACTCTTCCGGCCTGCTGGGCATCTCCCCGCAGATCAGCTTCTACCACAAGAACGTGTTCCACGGAGGGGAGTGGCTGAACCTGAGGTTCTCCGGCAATTTCCAGAGGATGATCAGCGACCCCACGATCCATTCCACCGAATTTACGGCAGGAGCCAGCCTGAGCTTCCCCAGGATACTCGGATTGCCCGCCAGACGGCTCAGGTCAGCGTTCATCCCGCGCTCCGAGGTGAGCGTCACGGCCAGTTTCCAGGACCGCTACGAGTGCGTCAGGACCGTATTCGGACTCTCGTATGGCCACACCGGCAACATCGACCAGAAATTCTTCTACAACATCTATCCCTTCCAGGTCAACTACGTCAACGTCCGTGACCTGGACCAGGCTTTCATCATCAGCATCATCAACAATCCCTACCTGCTGAAGAACTACGACCCCCACCTGGACGCCGGTCTGCAGGCCACGCTGATGTACACGACCAACTCCGACATCGTCCCCAAGACCCCGTATTTCTCGACCAGGCTCGATTTCAACCTTTCCGGCAACGTCCTGAGCCTGTTCAACAAATATCTGCCCGTCGATCCCGACACAGGCGAAAGGATGGTGCTCGGCTCGCCTTACTCCCAGTATGTCAAGGCCGAACTGAATGTCGCCAAGGCTTTCCGCTGGGGCGCCGGTGATTCGCAGGCCCTCGCGATGCGTTTCAATGCCGGTTTCGGCCATCCCTACGGCAATTCCATCAACGTCCCCTTCGAGCAGAAGTTCTTCGTCGGAGGAGCGGGCAGCATGAGGGGCTGGCAGCTGAGGACCCTGGGCCCCGGCGACACGTCAAAAGAAGGCATATACGCATTCTCCATCCCGGGACAGACCGCGGAGATCAAGGTGGAAGTGGACCTGGAATACCGTTTCAAGATGTTCTGGAAGCTGGAAGGGGCCCTGTTCGCCGAGGCCGGTAACATCTACTCCGCCAATTCTTTCAACGACGCGATGCACCAGGCCGGCATAACTGATTATGACGACTACTGGGAAGTGTTTCACCTGAAGGACTTCTACAAGGTCCTCGGAGCCGACATGGGGCTGGGCCTGAGGCTCAACCTCGACTTCATCCTCATCCGTCTGGACGCAGGTTTCAAGCTCCACGACCCCAGCCTTCCCGAAGGTTCCAGGTGGCTCAGGCCGGAACAATGGTTCTCCAGGGACGGCTGCTCCATCCACTTCGGAGTGGGATATCCCTTCTGATTATTTCTTGGTGTAATATTTGGGCCAGCAGGCCGCCAGGTACGCCTTGAGCGTATCTTCGTGGCGGTTGGGCTGAGGCTCATAGAAAACCGTGCCCTCCAGGCCCTTGGGCATGAATTCGAGGTCCACGAAATGCCCCGGATAGTCGTGGGCGTACTTGTAGCCGTCGGCATATCCGAGCTTCTCCATCAGGGCGGTCGGGGCGTTCCTCAGATACAGGGGCACCGCCTTGGTCTTGTCCTGGCGGGCCACTGCAAGGGCCTTTTCCAGGGCCATGTAGGAGCCGTTGCTCTTGGGGGAGGAGGCCAGGTACACGGTGCACTCGGCTAGGGGGATGCGGGCCTCCGGCATGCCTATCACATTGACCACCTGGAAGGTGGCGTTGGCCAGGAGCAGGGCGTTGGGGTTGGCGAGTCCCACGTCCTCCGAGGCGCTCAGGCACAGCCTCCGGGCTATGAAAAGGGGATCCTCGCCTCCGTCCAGCATGCGTGCAAGGTAATAGACGGCCGCATTGGGGTCGGAGCCGCGTATGCTCTTGATGAAGGCCGAGATGATGTCGTAGTGCATCTCACCGTCCTTGTCGTAGATCGCGATGTTTTCCTGCAGGCAGGAGGTGACCAGTTTGTTGTCTATGACAATCTCGGGGCGGCCGGTGCATGAATCGACGACTATCTCCAGGATATTCAGGAGTTTGCGGGCGTCGCCGCCGCTCTGGCGGAAGAGGGCGTCGGTCTCGGCGACCCGGACATGGCGCTCCCGCAGGAGTTCATCCTCCCGTATAGCCCTGTCCAGGAGTATCTGCAGGTCCTCGGGCTCGAGGGATTTGAGCACGAACACCTGGCAGCGGGAAAGCAGGGGAGTGATCACTTCGAAAGAAGGGTTCTCGGTGGTGGCTCCGATCAGAGTGATGGTGCCGGCCTCGACGGCCCCGAGCAGGGCGTCCTGCTGGGCTTTGTTGAACCTGTGGATCTCGTCTATGAAGAGTATGGGGGAGGCGGTCCTGGAAAACAGGGATTTGGACTTGGCGGAGTCGATGACGTCCCTCACATCCTTGACTCCTGCGCTCACCGCGGACAGGGTGAAGAACTCCCGGTCCAGGGTGTCGGCGATGATACGGGCGAGGGTCGTCTTGCCCACACCGGGAGGACCCCAGAGTATGAACGAGGAGAGGTTCCCGCTCTCGATCATATTGCGCAGGATGCAGTTTTCACCCACCAGATGGCGCTGTCCGACGTACTCGGAGAGGCTGTGAGGCCTCATTCGCTCCGGAAGAGGCGGGAGTAGTGCATTATTATTGTAATCCATTGTTTCCCAATATATAAAACATTTCTGTTATTATCAGTAACATTTTTGTTAACCGCTAAAATCCCGGTATTTCGGGGTAAAGTTAAGAGAAATTTCATATATTAGCAATCACTAACCTGACCCTGGTTTGAACTTGAAAACCATCATAGCGGCAGCAGTCCTTTTACTGCTTCTTCCCGCCTGCCCGACAGCCGCCGCGCAGGAAAAGGGACTGGGTCTTTTCGTGTCTCCCAAGGGAGTCGGTGCGACCTTCAACCTCCCCTCAGGCAAGAACCCTTCTTCGTACAATTCCTTCAGCGTCTTCGCGGATATCTACGGCATGCCCATGGGCAAGTGCTACGTCCCCGGGTACCGCGCCGTGTACAACAGGTGCAATGTCATAAAGGAATTCTCCTGGAGGGGAGCCGACTGCTACATGTATGTGGGCCCCGGGTTCTCCGCCGGCTGGGTCAGGGATTTCGAGGAAGGCCTGCTGGACCCTGAGGTCAAGTATTTCCACAGTCCGGGCGCCATGGCCGGGATAGGCGGCACCTTCGGCTTCAACATCCGCTGCCGCGAAAGGCTGCAGCTGAACCTCAGCTGGGATGTCGAGGTGGGGGTGTTCTACCGCCATGACAATGTCATGAACAACATGGTGCTGTCCATCTACCGCAACGGCCTTATCCAGCTGCTCTCACCCCAACTGACCATAATCTACACCCTGCGATGAAACCCGTTCCCGCCCTCATATCCCTGCTGCTGGCGCTGGCGCTGTCCCAGCCCGGCGCGGCCGCACAAGGGCCGGAATTCGGCGTGGAATGGGCCTACAGCCCCACATTCTTCAACCATTACCTGTACAATTACCTGGATGACGACGGCTCCAGGGTCAATGAGGAAGGCTGGGACCTCCGATATGTCGTGAACGCCAATGTGGGCGCCCATATCAGCTGGTACCTTTCGGACTGCTGGCGCCTGGGCGTCCACACGGGATACTGCGGAGTGTATGAGGGCCGGCGTATGGTCCCCACCACCCTCAGGGCCACCTGGCTGCCCCGGGGAAGGCGCTCCGACGGCATGCTGCTGATGCTCGACGCCGGTGCCGGCTGGGCCGTGGAGGCCGTGCGCAGGCCGGCGATATTGTCCATGCTGGGAGGCGGCTACAGGCTTGCACTGCTGGGCGGTATGAGCCTGGATTTCATGTTGGGGGCCAGGCTGACCATAGACAGCCCCATGGTCAGGAAGGCCACCGGCACGGGATATGTCCCCGTCGAGGACATACGCAACGACCAGGCCATGTACATAGCCGTCAGTGCAGGTATTTCCCTGAATTTCTAGTCTTCGGAGGAATCGCTCTCCAGTATCACCATCTTGTCCCCGGGATACAGTTTGAGGCTGCCGTGGGGCACGACGAAGTCATTGTCCCGCTTGATCATGATGATACGGGTGCCGTGGGCCATCTGCATGTGCCGGACGGTGTCACCGTGCTCCAGATCCTCGGCGGTCAGGGTGTAGTCGTGAAGGGCTCCCATCTCTTCGGGGAACTCCATGCCGAAGGTGTCCAGCTTGGGACCTTCAGGCTCGCTGACTTTCAGCAACTTGCCCACATAGGGGAGGGAGAATCCCTGGATGACCATGGAGAGCAGGGTGATGATGAAGACTATGTTGAATATCTCGGAGGCCCCTTCCAGTCCCGCCACAACCGGGGCGGTGGCGAAGAGTATGGGACCGGCGCCTTTCATTCCCACCCAGGAGACGAAGAATTTGCTGCGCAGGGACATCTTCCTGAAAGGTGCGAGGCACATGAAGACACTGACGGGCCGTGCGATGAAAATCATGAACAGGCCTATCAGGACGGCGGGCCCCAGGGCCGTGGAGAATTGGCTCGGGGAGGCCAGCAGACCCAGCATGAGGAACATGAGCAGCTGGGCGAGCCAAGTTATACCGTCGAAGAACTTTATGATTTCTTTCTTGAAGGGTATCCCGTCGTCGCTGCCTATGGCGATGCTCATCACATACAGGGCCAGCAGTCCGTTGCCCTGGAGTATGGAGGTCAGGGTGTTGGTGGCGATACCCAGGGCCAGGATCATGATGGCGTACAGGGGGCTGGCATCGAGCTTGACCTTGCGCAGCAGCCAAATGCTCAGCTTGCCCATGACCAGTCCCATCGCGAAACCGAGGCCTATCTGGAGAAACACTGTCAGCAGGACGGTGGGAAGGACGGTGGCATAGGAATAGTCAGCCGTCAGCGTGCCGGGGCTTTGCACGGAAGAGACCACCCTCACGAATACTATGGTGAGGGTGAGTGCCATGGGGTCGTTGCTGCCGGACTCGAGCTCCAGAAGGGGTCCGAGGTGCTCCTTGAGCCGTATCTTGGTGCCCTTCATGACGGAAAAGACCGCCGTGGAATCGGTGGAGGACAGGATGGAGGCTATCATCAGGCAGACGTACACCAGCAGATGGCGCGGCAGCGACAGCCGGGATCCGAGCAGGAAGAAGATGAACACAGCTGTGAATATGGCCGTCAGGAACACCCCGAGGGTGGACAGCAGCACTCCCTGCCGGAATACGGGCTTGATATGCGAATAGCGGACCTGGAGGCCGCCTGTCAGCAATATGATGGATATGGCGAACTCGCCGATGTAATGTGCGAACGCAAAATTCTCGAATGACATGCCCATCACGTCCTTGCCGGCCACGAGGCCGAGTACGAGGAACAAAAGGAGGGTGGGCATACCGAACTTGTAGCCTATCTTGGTGAGCAACAAGGCGAAGATCACCAGTATTGCCAGTAACAGCAAGGCGTGCTCCGAAAGGAAGGATAAAGATTCAGCGATGAGCGGGATCATTTTCAGATAACGGTTCTTCCTGCAAAAATAAAAATTATTGGTTAATTGATTACATTTGCATATTCATAAACCGTAAAAAATGAGAAATGTCCTGCTTTTGACGGCCTTTGCGGCGCTTTTCGCCGTGGCGTCATGCTCCAATGGGGAGACCAGGCTCAGCGCCTCCGAAAGAGCCCTTATCAATGACGGAGAAGGCCCCATGAGGGTCACGACCATAAACGACCGCGAAGACAGCATACTGCTGCGCACCCCTTCGGTGCCCATCCCGGTGGAGGAGGTGAAGTCGGAAGAGATACGCACCCTGCTCGCCCGCATGCTCGCCACAGTCACTTCTCCCGAGCAGGACGGAGTGGGGATAGCGGCGCCCCAGGTGGGCATCAACCGCCGCATCACCCTGGTCATGCGCTACGACAAGCCGGGACAGCCTTTCGAGCCCTTTGTCAACATGCAGATAGACAGTCTTTATGGTACGGTCAACCTCGGCCCCGAAGGCTGCCTTTCGGTGCCCGGATTACGCGGGGACGTGCCCCGCTGGTCGGATGTGATCGTCTCCTGGACGGATACGGCCAGCCTGGAAAGGCGCCGGGAGCATATCACCGGCTATACCGCCATCATATGCCAGCACGAGCACGACCATCTGGACGGAATCCTGTACATAGACAAAGCGGAGAACCTCAGATAGCCTCCGCCTGACGGTCAGAGCTTGACGAAAAGCCAGACCATGTAAGCTACTTCGCACAGCAGCATCAGCGCAGCGTCGAAGCGGTCTATGCAGTTCTTGCGGGCCGTGAAGCAGGAAGTGAATATCAGCACGGCGCTCAGGAGCATCGCTCCCATATCCACGAGGTTCATGCCCGCGAGGCTGATGGGATGGACGATGGCGGAGCAGCCCAGGATTAGCAGTATATTGAAGATATTGGACCCGAGGATGTTTCCGAGGGCCAGCTGGCCTTTTTTCTTGAAGGCGGCGACCACGCAGGTGGCAAGCTCAGGCATCGAGGTGCCGCCTGCGAGCACGGTGATGGCGATGAATTTGTCGCTTACTCCCAGCATACGGGCGACCGAAGTGGCTCCGTTGACGAACATCCTCCCTCCGATCACGAGTCCCGCCAGACCTCCTATGGTCATGACTATGGCCCAGAAAAGTTTCACTTTCTTGGCCTCGGCACCCTCGTCGGAAGTCGGCGCATCCGTCTTGAAGCAATAGATTATATAAGCTATGAAAAGTAGCAGGAACACAGCACCTTCCACTCTGGTCAAATTGTCTGCAGCGCCGAGTCCGAAGAGGGTGTGGCTCATGCCGAAGAGCACCAGCAGGACGGTGACCAGCAGGGTCAGGGGGATGTCCCGTTTGCGGTTGGATGCCGTGATGGCGACGGGGGAGATGAGGGCGGTGAGTCCGAGGATGAGCAGGGAGTTGAAGATGTTGGACCCCACCACATTGCCAATGGAGACGTCGGAGTTGCCCTGGAAGGCGCCGGTGAGGCTCACCACGAGCTCGGGGCAGGAGGTGCCGAAGCCGACGATGGTGAGGCCGATGACGAATTCGCTTATCCCGACCTTGCGGGCGATGGCGGAAGCTCCTTCCACCAGGTAATCAGCGCCCATCACTATGAGCACCAGGCCGGCTACGAGTATAAGTATCTGAAGTATCATTTCAAAGTAAGTTTACAAACGTTTTCCACATGGTGGGTCTGGGGGAACATGTCCACCGGCTGCACGGCGTCGATGCGGTACAGGGCAGACATCAGGGCGATGTCGCGGGCCTGGGAGGCGGGGTTGCAGCTGACGTACACTATGGTGCGGGGACGGGCGTTCAGGATCACCTTGACCACGTCCGGATGCACTCCGGCGCGGGGAGGGTCCAGGATTATCACGTCCGGGCGGCCGTGGGCGGCGATGAATCCGTCCGTGAGCACGTCCTTCATGTCTCCGGCGATGAATTCGCAGTTGGTGATGCCGTTGGCGTCGGCGTTTATGCGGGCGTCCTCTATGGCCTCGGGCACATATTCTATGCCGACCACCTTGGAGGCGCGGGAGGAGACGAACTGGGCGATAGTGCCGGTGCCGGTGTACAGGTCATAGACCACTTCGTCCCCGGTGAGGCCGGCGAATTCCCTGGCCACGCTGTAGAGCCTGTAGGCCTGGGGGGCGTTGGTCTGGTAGAAGGACTTGGGGCCTATCTTGAAGCGCAGCCCTTCCATGGTCTCCCAGATGGCATCGTCACCTTTATAAAGTATGCATTCCTGGTCCCCGATGGTGTCGTTCAGCTTTTCGTTGACCACATAGTAGAGGGACTTGACCTGCGGGAATGCCTCTGCAAGGGCGTCCAGCATGTCTTTTATGGCATCGGCCCAGTAGGCGAAACACAGGATCACCATCACGTCGCCGGCTTCGTTGTTGCGGACGAACATGTTGCGGATGAAGCCGCTGTTTTCCCTGAGGTTGTAGAACTCGAAACCGTGGTCCAGGGCGTAGCGCTTACAGAAAAGGCGTATGGCGTTGGAAGGCTCGGGCTGGAGCCAGCACTGCTCGATGTCGAGCACCTTGTCGAAGAAGCGTCCCACATGGAAGCCGAGGCCGCAGCGCTCTGCGGGGGAGAGGGACTCCTGCTCCTCGGCGACGACCAGCCAGCGGCGGTTGGAGAAGCTGAATTCCAGCTTGTTACGATAGAGCCGGGTCTTTTCGGAGCCGATTATGGGGGAGATTTCGGGAACTTCCAGATGACCTATGCGGACCAGCTGGTCATAGACCTGCTGCTGCTTGGCTTCGAGCTGGAGTTCGTAGGGGAGAGGCTGCCATTTGCACCCGCCGCAGATGCCGAAATGCTTGCAAAACGGCTCCAGGCGCTGCTCTGAGGGCTTTTTGATACGGAGGATACGGCCTTCGAAGAAGTTGTCCTTCTTCTTGGTGACCTGCACGTCCACCACGTCTCCGGGGACTGCGAACTCGACGAACACCACTATCCCTTCGGGGGTGTAGGCGATGGCCTTGCCTTCGGCGGCCACTTTCTTTATGAGAAGGTCTTCCAGGACCAGATCAAGTTTCTTTCTCATATATATGTGTTTTGGTGGCGCAAAAATAACAATTTGCGCTCATTATCCAAGATAAAACGGGATAATTAAGGCCTGGTCTGGCCCTGCCCGTCGATCAGCCATTTGTAGGAAGTGATCTCCTCGAGGCCCATGGGTCCGCGGGCGCCGAGTTTCTGGGTGCTGATGCCTATCTCCGCGCCGAGTCCGAACTGGGCGCCGTCGGTGAAGCTGGTGGGGGCGTTGACATAGACGCAGGCGGCGTCTATCTCGAGGCGGAAGCGCGCAGCGGCGGCCTCATCGGAGGTGACTATGGCCTCGCTGTGCCCGGAGCCGTAGCGGGAGATATGGGCAATGGCCTCATCCAGGCTGTCCACGACTCGCACTGCGAGCTTGTAATCCATGTATTCAGTGCCCCAGGAGGCTTCCACGGCCTTTTCCAGGCGTCCGGCGGGGTAGTTTCCTTCCAGGGCGGCATAGGCCCTGGGGTCGGCATATACGGTGACCCGGTCAGCCATGGGCTCGAGCAGGGCGGGGAGGTCCCCAAGGCGGGAAGCATGCACCAGCAGGCAGTCCAGGGCGTTGCAGACGCTCACCCTGCGGGTCTTGGCGTTGCAGACTATGCGGCGGCCGATTTCCAGGTCGCCCGAAGCGTCGAAATAGGTGTTTACCACTCCGGCGCCGGTCTCGATGCAGGGGACGCGGGCATTGTCCCGGACGAAATCGATGAGACGGCGGCCTCCGCGGGGGATCACCAGGTCCACCAGGCCAATGGCGCCGAGCAGCTCGGAGACGGCCTCGTGGTCGGCGGGGAGCAGGGTCACGGCCTCCTCGGGTATGCCCTCGGAGCGCAGGATGCGGCGTATGGTGGCCACAGCGGCGCGGTTGGAACGGTCAGCGTCGCTGCCGCCCTTGAGCACGGCGACATTGCCGGACTTGAAGCAGAGGGAAAAGACGTCGAAGGTTACATTGGGCCGGGCCTCATAGATCACGCCTATCACTCCGAACGGCACGCTTACTTTCCTGAGTGACAATCCGTTGGGCAGTGTCCTGGAAACCAGGGTGCGGCCGAGGGGAGAGGGGAGAGCAGCGACGGAGCGCATGTCTGCAGCAATGCCTTCGAGGCGGCCGCGGTCGAGGCGGAGGCGGTCCAGCAGGGGACTGCGGGGATCCATGGCGGCGAGGTCTTCCTCATTGGCCGCAAGTATGGCGCCGGCATCCTCCAGGATGGCGTCGGCGAGTTTCAGGAGGACGGCGTCCACCCGGGCGGGGGACAGTCCGAGCAGGCTGCTGCGGGCAGCCTTGGCCCTCTCCAGGAGGGTGCGTACGGAGGTTTCGCTGGTCATGACTGCCGGGGGATGAATTCGGTGTGGGGGGTGTCTTCGGGGCGGGTCAGCACATCCGGGAGGATGCCCTCGCGGTTGCCGTTGGCAATGATGACGCGTATCCCGGCCGCGGCGGTCTGGGTCGCGGTGTGGAATTTCGAAAGCATCCCGCCGCGGCCGGCGCTGCTGCCTTTGGAGGAGATGTACTTCTCCAGCTCGTCCCCCGGACGGACGGTCCGGATGAGGGAAGTGCCGGGGGCCCCGGGTTCACCGGAGTACAGGCCGTCCACATTGGTAAGTATCACCAGGTCGGAGCAGCCGGTCATCGCCGCCACCAGGCCTGAAAGTTCGTCGTTGTCGGTGAACATCAGCTCCTTGATGCTCACGGTGTCGTTTTCGTTGACCACCGGCACCACATCGCTCTGGAGCATCACCTCCATGCAGTTGCGCAGGTTTCCGTACTCGCGCCTGTGCATGAAATCCTTTTTCATGGTCAGGACCTGGCCTATGTTGATGCCGTAGTCGATGAAAAGCTTGTAGTACAGGTCCATCAGGCGCACCTGGCCCAGGGCAGAATAGAGCTGCCTCTGCTGCACATCGTCCAGCTTGTCGTCCTGGCGTATGAGCGAACGGCCGCAGGCGACGGCGCCGCTGGTGATGAGTATCACTTCATATCCCAGATTGCGCACTGCGACGATCTGGTCCACCAGGGACGAGACCCGGGTCGTGTTCAGGCAGCCGTCCTCACGGGTGAGCACATTGCTGCCGACTTTCACGGCAATGCGCCGGCGCGGTGCGGTACGCACTTTGAGACCGCTCACCACGGAGTCGCTGAACCCGGCCGCCTCCATTGCCTTCAAGCCCTTGATGGTCATGCCGTTGGGAGTAGTGACGCGGTCGATTTCAGCTTCCGCTCCAAGGCGGCTGCCGGCCACCATCGAGGCGGCTCCGGCGACGGTCTGGCACACGGTGGAGGTCACGCTCTGCTCGGGCAGGCCCAGCTCCCGGGCACCTTTTTCCGCAGCGCTGATGTAGCGCATGGCATAGGCGATGCCGCAGGAGGCGACCCTGGTGCCGGCGATGAGCTTGTCCAGGGGCACGACCTCGGTGCGTCCCACCAGGTCCAGGATGGACTTCAGGGCGGCGACGCGCTCATCCGAAGCGGTCACAGAAGAAACGAAAGTCATGCTCTGGCGTATCTGGGCGGCGGTATTAGGGATCACATAGGCTATCTGGACGGCAGGGGAGAACCAGCTCGCAAAGGTCTCCGGAGCGATGCCGGGGGCCATGGAAACCACGGTCTGGGTGGCCGGGTCTATGCTGCCGCGGGTCTGGGCGACCACGGCTTCGATCTGCCATGGCTTGACGGCATAGAACACGAAATCAGCCCCGGAAATGGCTTCACAGTTGTCCAGGGAGGTGTTTATGCCGTATTTACGGTATTTTGCAAGGCTTTTCTGGTGCCTTGCGGTCACGGTGATGCCGACACCCTGACCAGCCAGACCGACGGCGAGAGAGCCGCCTATATTTCCGGCGCCGATGATAGTAACCTTCATATCAATACACTACTTTGAACCCCAATCAGTTCGGGGTGACTTACAAATTTAAAAAAATGTGGCGGAAATCCGAATTAACGGGCAAAAAAACTATATTTGCGCTATCATGCCAAGTCTCGTATACATAGATGCTTGCGTGCGGGAGAAGGAATCCCGCACCCGCAGGATAGCCGAGCCCGTCGTCGAAGCTCTGGGCCACAGATACAGCGTCACAGCCTTCCATCTGCCTGAAATGAAGATGGACATACACACCGGAGACCCTCTGGAGCAAGGATCGCCGTATCTCAAGGCGCTTTCCAGGCTCTGGGGCCTCGGCGAAGTCACGACCATCGCCGAGAGCAACATGGACTACAGCAGCCCCGAGCAGATCGAGGCCAAGATCGCAGCGGCGGTGGCTGAAGGGCTCGCCGTCGCCGAATACTTCTAAAACGGCGCAGGGGAGTCTTTCTCTTGGTCTTGGTTAACATAATATAAATTATGTAACAATAGCGATATATTTATTGATCACAAATATTCATTAACCTACACGACCATAGATGAAAAAGATTTCAGTTTTAGCGGCAACCGCCCTCGCCCTGGTCTCTCTGGGCATGGTGTCCTGCGGGACCACCAATTCATCCACAGTCAAGGACGGCAATAAATACGTTCCCTACGACCAGCGGGACGGCGAAGAAGCCGTGGTATATTTCACCCGCAAACTCTCCGCAGAAGGCCTTATCGCCGCCTACGAGCAGGTCAACGGTGAGATTTCCGGCAAAGTGGGCGTAAAACTCCACACCGGCGAGCAGAACGGCCCCAACATCATCCCTCGCGAATGGGTACGCGCCCTCCTGGAGAAAGACCTCCCCGACGCCACCATCATTGAGACGAACACCTATTATACAGGCGACCGCTACACCACCGACCTGCACCGTAAGACATTGGAAGTCAATGGATGGACCTTCGCTCCCGTGGATATCATGGACGAAGAGGACACCCTTACGCTGCCTGTCAAGGGCGGCAAATGGTTTGACAAGATGGCCGTCGGCAGCCACCTCGTCAACTACGAGTCGCTGGTAGCCCTGACCCATTTCAAAGGCCACACCCAGGGCGGTTTCGGCGGCAGCAACAAGAACATCGGCATCGGCTGCGCCGACGGACGCGTAGGCAAGGCCTGGATACACACCACCCCGGGACAGCCCAACCAGTGGGATATCGCCGAGGAGGAATTCATGGAGAGGATGACCGAGTCCACCAAGGCCACGATCGACCACTTCGGAAAGCATGTGACCTATGTCAATGTAATGCGCAATATGTCAGTGTCTTGCGACTGCGAAGGCCTCGCCGCGGCACCTGTGGTGACCCCCGATGTGGGCATCCTTTCGTCCACCGACCTGCTCGCAATCGACCAGGCCTGCGTGGATATCATCTACGCCATGACAGCTGAAGAGCACCACGACATGGTCGAGCGCATCGAGACCCGTCACGGACTCCGCCAGCTCAGCTACATGAAAGAGCTCGGCATGGGACACGACCGCTACATCCTGATCGACCTCGACAATGGCGGCAAGAAGATCACCGCCGCCGACGCCGCCAAGGACCTCAAACCCTTCGTGAAATAGCCCAATAGACCCGGCCACCAAGCAGTCCCGCACTCTCCCCTGCCGGCTCGGTACGGATCCCGGTGCACGGCAGCGACAGGCGACTCAAGGCAGATTCCGGAGCACAGCGGCCACAGGCGGCTCAAGGCAGATTCCGGAGCACAGCGGCCACAGGTGCCTCGGAGCACGCTGGTCACAGGCGGCTCGGAGATGATTCCGGAGCACGGCGGCCACAGGGGCCCCGGAGCACGGTCCAATATAGCAGAAGCCCGGCTGATGAGCCGGGCTTTTACTATCCCCCGCCCCCCTCGGTGTGCCCCTCCACAATAATAGCGCACCCCACAGAGTCGGCGCTGTCGGCACCCGAAATTCAGAGGCACGCCGGCCCCCCAACAGAAGCCACTAGAAGCGGGGTCGGCTTGCCTTCCGAGGACCAAATGGTGGCAGAAAGCAACCCTATACCCCCTGGAGGGCCCTGGGAGGCATGGTGGCTGTCCTTCCGAATTTCGGGTCGCCCGTTGGAACCTCAAACAGAGAAAAGCAAAATTCACCAGGAAAAGTAAAGTGCCACAGAACGCATTGTAGGGCAGGTTGGAGTTCCAGGCGAGGCGATTTCGCCTCACCTGAAAGAGAAGGATGCCTCCCAGGCCTCTGCAGAGGGGGTCGCTCTTCCAGGTGAATTTCGGGTTGAACCTTAATGAACATCACGGGAGCGCGGGGGTGCCACAGAGTGGCCTCCAGAAGGGGCTAGCGCTCCAGGTCTCGGCTCCGACCCGACACCTGGAGCACGGGGATGCCCTACAGTGCACTCTGGGAGGGGGTCGTGCTCCCGACACGTTCATTAACGGCAGTACCGGTAAAGCAGCTCCCTTAAGGTGATGGCCGCGGCCGTACCGGCCCGAAAAGCTAGAAAATCGATGGCGGAGCGCACCCCCAACAGACACGCGTATAAGCACGGTTAGCTCCGCCATCGACCCCTTTTTGGCCTCGCTGGCTGGATTGACCTGCCCTAGAGTGCCCTGGAAGGCCGATTCACTCAGCCATCGAATTTCACGTTCTGGCTCCATGCGGGAAAGGCGTGGCTGATTGAGGCCGCCGCCGCAATATACGCCCTGCGGCGGCGGGGGATGCGGCACCACCGCCGCCCTTTTGAGGGGGCGCTGCCCCCTTGACCGCTCGCAGAGCTCGCTACCCCCGCGGCTCCTTGCTCCCGCACTTTGTCTGCGCCAAAGTGCCCGCATCGCCGGGCGCGCTGAGGCGCGCTAGCGCGGCGGTTACGGGCGGGCTGCGGTGGACTCTGGGGAAAGGTCCTCCTCGCCCGCCCGTTGCCATTTACCGCGGATATCCCCCGCCCCGGACACGAAGCAAACGGAGAGAAGCGGAGATCCGCATCACGATGCGGAAGGCGAAAACAGCAGGGCAATGGAAAACGCAGAACGGCAAAGGCAAACACAGCAGGGCAAAGGCCAAAATAGCCGGCGAAAGGCGCCAATGAGGAGCTTAACAAAAATGTTACCAATATAAACATTATTGTTTCGGAAGTTGGTTATCAATCTATTATAGCTAATATCGCGAATAACATCGCATCCGCGGTCATTTCGGCCAGACACATCCGTTCCGGGGGGCGCGGGGCGGGACACGTGCCACCCTCGGCATCGTAAGAGGGGGTGGCCGGGAACGGCCCCGCACGGAAGACGAAAAAACCCCGCCGGAAAGAAAACCGGCGGGGTCGAAATCGGGGCGAAAGGTATTATTCCTCTACTACAGGAGCGTCAGGAGCGTTCTTCATGACTGAAGCGATACCGGCTTTCATAGTCCTCTCGCTTGCATACATCTGGCTGGCGCCGATGACCTGGCCGTTGCTGGCCTTCAGGTTGAAGTAAGGCTTGCCGTTCTTGGCTTCCTTGACCTCGAACCTCTCCGCGATGGGAGCGTTCTTCTTTACTGACTCAACGCCATTGAGGCAGGCGGTCTTGGTGGTGTAGCCCTCGCTGGTGAGGATAATCTGGCCGTTGGTGGCCTTCAGGTTGAACTGGAACTCACCGTTCTTCCTGACTGTGATTACGAATTTACCCATGGTAGTGAAATTATTAGTTTAATAATGTGTCGTAACTCTGTTTGGTTGCTTTTGACAAATATATAAAAAAATTAGTTATTTGTGCCGTTTTTTAATTATATTTGGCTGTACCTTAGCATATATTTTTATGAAAAAGGCTTTGTTCATCGGCGGCACAGGAACCATAAGCTCCGCCATCACCAGACGCGTTGCTTCATTCCCCGACTGGGAGCTCTATCTCCTGAACAGAGGAACACGCCAGGACACCGTCCCTGAAGGCGTCATACAGATCCACGCAGACATAAATGACGAAAAGGCTGTCGAGAAATGCCTGGAAGGCATGACCTTCGACTGCGTATGCGAATTCATAGGCTTCACCGCTGACCAGGTGGAAAGGGACTGGAGACTGTTCAAAGGCAGGACCAGGCAGTATATGTACATCAGCTCCGCCTCGGTTTACCAGAAGCCCCCTGTCAATCACGTCATCACCGAAGGGACCCCGATGCGCAACCCTTATTCCCTCTATGCGAGGAACAAGATAGCATGCGAAGAGTTCCTGATGGCCAAATTCCGCGAAGAAGGCTTTCCCGTGACCATCATCCGCCCTACCCTGACTTATGACGAGAGGCGCATTCCCCTGGAGATCAAGCCCAAGACCGGCACCTGGCCGGTAGCCCGCCGCATGCTCGCGGGCAAGCCCGTGCTCATCCACGGCGACGGCGAATCCCTCTGGACCATGACCCACAACAGCGACTTCGCAGTGGGTTTCACAGGCCTCATGAACAATCCCCACGCCATAGGCAACGCCTTCCAGATCACTTCCGGCGAGACCCTGACCTGGAACCAGATCTACCAGGCCGTGGCCGACGCCCTCGGAGTGGAGCTCAAGGCCTACCATGTCGCATCCGACTTCCTGCAGGCTGTGCAGATGGACGGGTACGACCTGGCCAATGACCTGCATGGTGACAAGGCCCGCTCAGTGATCTTCGACAACAGCAAGCTCAAGAGGGCCGTCCCCGAGTTCAACCCCACTGTCCGCTTCAACGAAGGCATCAAACGCACCGTGGATTACATCCTCTCCCACCCCGAGTGCCAGACCGAGGATCCTGCTTTCGACGCCTGGTGCGACAGGGTCATCGAAGCCCTCGAAAACGCCAAGAAATCCATAAATACTCATTAATAATTAAACCTATGTACAAACATTTCATCCGCATCGCGTTGTCTGTACTGGTGATCGCTCCCCTGCTGGTCGCCTGCACCGACGACAAGTATGACCTGAACAAGCTGGACACGACCGTCACCTTGTTTGAAGACGGTGTCAGCATGCCAATCGGCGGCACCAGCCTCATCACGTTGAAAGAGATCCTCCAACAGGCCGGGGTCTCCATGGACAACTTCGTCACCGATCCCGACGGGACCTACCGCTTCAGCTATTCCGGCAATTTCGCTGAAGCATTCAGCATCCCCGGTACTTCATTCTCCGACATAGAGGAGACCTCCATCGACTACGCCATCAACGTTCCCGGTGAATACGCAGGGATCAGCACTTCCCTCCCCGGCGTCCCCGATGAGATCGACCTCGGCGGCGTCTTCGGAAACGGCCCCATCAAGTTCGATGCAGAACTTCCCCAGTATGTCTCTGACGTGAAATATGCCGACGTATCTTCCACCGCCACCCTCACCCTCACGATGAATCAGCCCGTCTATGTCAAGAAGGGCTTCGAAATCACCTTCCCCGAGGCGATGGAGATGGAGCTCGCCAACCCCTCCGAGGACTACAGCTTCACCGGCAGCACCCTCAAATTCGAAAAAGACGTCAAGCTCACCAGCAGCGTATATACCATCAATCTCAACCTCAAGAGGATCAAGACCGAAGGCCTGGTCAGCGGCGGCAAGATCGTCGTGGACAAGACCATCAACGCCAACGGCAGCTCCTCTGTCAGGAAAGAGGACTACAGCACCGTTCCTTCCAGCATCAATTTCCATCTGAACTTTGCAGTGGCCCCCATCACTATCAGCAAGGTCAATGCCAGCGTGGACTACTCCTACGCCACCGTGATCAACAAATCCCTCAATGAAGATCTGTACCAGCTCAACAAGGAGGGCATCTATGTCAGCTTCGCAGACCCTGCTCTGAGTCTCAACATCACCAACGGCTGCCCCGTCGCAGTCAATTTCAACGCAGCCATGGACATGCTCAAGAACGATGTCGTGGTCAAGAAGCAGACTCTTGAGACAGACAAGGCCATCCCTGCAGGCGGCAAGCTGGACAGCAACTACAAGCTCACCGAGCTGACCGGAGTCACTCCCGATGTCATCCGCGCCGATTTCGATGTGAACACCGACGCCGGATTCATCGACCTGACCCTCGGCAGCAACTATTCCTTCGAAGGAGGCTACACCTTCTCCACCGCCATCAGCGTGGATCCTTCCACCCATGTAGTATATGAGACCAATCCCATCAACCTCGGCCTCGACAACAAGGGCGACGCCAAGGTCACCATCTCCATGGATGTCATCAACAGCCTTCCTCTCAGCATGGTGCTGACCGTCATCGGTGTGGACGCGAACGGAAACAGGACCGGCAACCTCGCCACCTCATCCGCCATCCAGCCGGGTACCCTGGGGACTCCCGTCACCACCAAACTTGACATCGACCTCGATCTCCAGAAGACCGTCTCCGCCAACTCCATCATCCTCCAGATCGACCTGCTCGGCACATCCAACAGCACCGCTCTGGGCGAGAGACAGGGTGTCCAGATCAAGAACATCGTTGCCAAACTTCCCAACGGACTCACTATTTAAACGGACTGCCTTATGAAAAAGATATTCATCACCATAGCTGCAGCGGCAGCCGCTCTCCTTTCCATCGAAGCCAGTGCGCAGAACAACCTCACAGGATTCTTCCTGGACAACTACGCCTACGGATACAAGCTCAACCCCGCCCAGGCCAACGACTACGCCTTCTTCGGCCTCGCCGTCAACAACCTCAATGCTTCCGTCAGCTCCAATGTGGGCGCAGGTGCATTCTTCTTC
Source organism: Bacteroidales bacterium (assembly GCA_017455065.1). Classification (GTDB taxonomy): domain Bacteria; phylum Bacteroidota; class Bacteroidia; order Bacteroidales; family UBA932; genus Cryptobacteroides. The sequence continues at coordinate 27,646 of JAFTBU010000059.1, read as the reverse complement.
CCCAACGGAGGCAAACTGGTCACCGGCCTTAACAGCGCCATCTCCAAGGATCAGTTCATGAAAGGCCTCAAGCCCGTCAACAGCTTCGGTACCGACATCTCTGAAACCCTGTTCGCAGTAGGTTTCAAGGGCAAGAACTCCTACCACACCATCGAGCTGAACCTCCGCTCCAATGAGGACGCCAGGCTCCCCAAGGAGCTCTTCGAGTTCCTCAAGGCAGGCCCCGGCACCGGCACCTTCAACATCCCCCAGGTATCCGCTTCCGCCTACAGCTTCGCTGAACTCGCATACGGCTATTCCACCAAGATCGGTGACAAGCTCTCGATCGGCGGACGCGCGAAACTCCTGCTCGGTATCGAAGGAGCCGACATCCGACTCAACAACCTCTCAGTGCAGGCCAATGAGCAGGCATGGAGGATTACTTCCACCGGCACACTCGCTGTCTCCGGAGCAGTCGAAATGACCACTACCACCTCCGTCAGCTCCGGCAAGACCATCTATGACTACAACAGCATGAGATTCGACTCCGGCAACATCATCGCAGGATTCGGCTTCGGCCTCGACCTCGGCGCCACCTACGAAGTCATGGACGGCCTCACCGTGAGTGCAGCCCTCCTCGATTTCGGCGGCATCAGCTGGAAGAACAACATCTACGGCACCGCATCCGGCAGCTGGGACTACACCGGCATGGGCGACAACATCAACGAGTCCTCCGGCAGCGCCAAGAATCCCATGGACGGCCTCGTCTCCATGATCGAATTCTCCAAAGTCAGCGGCAGCAGCAGCTTCAAGATGAACCCCTTCACCCTGAACGGAGGCGTCAGGTACAGGCTTCCTTTCTATGACAAGGCCAATGTCGGTCTCATCGCCAACCACAGGTTCAACGGCACCGCCAGCTGGACCGAAGTCAGGCTCGGCGCCGGCATCACCCCCGTCAAGCTGGTCTCACTGGCAGTCAGCGCAGGCATGGGAACCTTCGGATTTGGTTTCGGTGCCAACCTTGACCTCCATCTCGGACCCGTCAACATCTTCGTAGGTGCAGACTCCCTCACCCCGAAGCTCACCAAGGAATTCATCCCTGTCAACGCTTCAAGGTTTACACTCAACGCAGGTCTGACCTTCTGCTTCTAGTCTTTGAGAACGGCAGATACGGGATTTCCGTAAATCTGCAGGAAAATATTCCGGAGGGCGTCCCGATCGGGGCGCTCTCTCTTTTTGATCTTGTCCAGGGAGGACTCCACGTACTGGACGAAGGCAGCCATCTCCCCGGGAGTGTACTTGTCGGCGAAGCGGCTGGTGCCGTCCATGATGTCACGCGCCATGTAATTGGTCTTCCAGAGCCTGTAGCCTGAGATGATACGCCTGTCCAGGAGCTCGCGCAGGGCCGTGAAACGGGCATTTCCCTTCAAGGCAGCAGTCTGTCCTATCTCCTCCGCGGAAAGCGGCTCACCTATGGTCAGGTGCACATGCCCCTTGTCCTGCGTTATTCCGGTCAGGATGCTCCGGACATCCTCCATACGTTTCTTCTTGTAGGGACCCAGACTGCGGAGATACACCTCCCTCGCCTTCAGGTAGTCGCAGGACTCATACTCGTAGGAGAAAGTCAGCGGCACGATGGACAATTCCTCGAAATCGGCCGCAAATTCGCTCTCTCCGCTCATTGCAAGCATCTTGAGCACCGCCTGGTCGGTACGGTCGTTCCCGTCCTTCGCACGGCCCTCTTTCTGGGCAATCCAGACGGATGACTCTCCGGAGGTGATGCTGGCGCGGATGAAAGTCGAAAGATTCTCTGAAGCATGGAAAGTCTCCCTCGGGGAAAGCCCCCTCATGACGGTGATGATCTTGTTGGACCTCATGATCTCACGCACCAGCTTGACTCCCAGCAGATTGCTGCCGACGCACAGGCGCGCTGTAGCCACCCCCTCCTTCCACATCACATAGTCGATCAGTGCGGGATCCAGGACGATGTCCCTGTGGTTGGAGATCAGCAGGAACTTGCGCCCGGAAGCGCTCAGCCGGTGCAGATGCTCCATACCCTCCCAGCTCAGGCCGTCCGATGTCTTTTCCATCACGGACGCCACTGCGGGCCCCATGACCTTGTCCTGGAAATCTTCCACGCCCTTGATGTTGCGAAGCACGGTGGCGAGGGTCGAAACCGGACGGTCCGGGAAAAGGTAACGGGACATTACGTTGACATAGAAGCGGCCGGAGACCCAGCCCAGCGCTTCCCTTGCCTCTTCATCGTTGTAAGGCCGTATGAGGTCGAAATTATCCATCATTCAGATCTGTATAGCAATGAACTGTCGCCGTAGCTCAGGAAACGGAACCCGTGCGACAGGGCATAATCGTAAATAGTGTGCCAATCCCCTCCCACGAAGGCGGAAATCAGCAGCAGCAAAGTACTTTGGGGCTGGTGGAAATTGGTCACCAGCATATCCACGATGCGGAAGCGGAAGCCCGGGACAATGATGATGCGGGTGCCAATCTTCAGCTCCGGCAGCCCCTGGCTGTCGAGGTAGCGCAATATCGCCTCCAGTGCCTCGCGGGTGCTGTAGGGGTACTCCCTCACGTAGGGGTCCCATTGTCCCACGTCCGAAGGCTTCCCGTCCTCGATGCAGCGCACCCCCGCGTAATACAGGGACTCCAGCGTCCGCACCGAAGTAGTGCCCACCGCGATGACCTTTCCGTGGGCGGCAAGGAGCTTTGCCAATACCTCCCGGCTCACCGTGAAAGGCTCCCGGTGCATGGGATGGTCGGCGACATCTTCGCTTTTGACCGGCAGGAATGTACCCGCCCCCACGTGCAAGCAAACATTCTCAATATCAATGGACTTATCCCTTATTGATTGAAGTACTGCTTCAGTAAAATGGAGGCCCGCCGTCGGGGCAGCCACGGAACCTCTGACATGGGCGTACAGAGTCTGGTAACGCTCCAGGTCTATGGGCTCGGTGTCGCGGCACAGATACGGCGGGATGGGCACCTTGCCGCAGAGATCCAGGACCTGGGAGAAGGTAGTCCCCTCCTTCCAGCGGAATTCCACGACCCCGGTCTGGCCGTCCCTGGAGATGAGCCGGGCGGTCAGGTCGAGGGCGGAGAGCTCCTGCGCCTCAGGGGAGGAAGAATCCACGAAATAATGCAGGATATCGCCCTTCCAGCGCTTTGAATTGCCGATTACGCACTTCCAGCTGCAGCAGGAAAGGGCCGCAAAAGAAGTATTGTATTCGGCGGGATCCACAGGCTCGAGGCAGAATATCTCGATCACGGCCCCCGTATCCCTGCGGAAATGCATCCTCGCAGGAACCACGCGGGTATCGTTGAAGACCATGACGGCTCCCTGGGGCAGCTGGGAGGGGAGCTCGCGGAAAATCCGCTCGCTCACCTGTCCGCCTTTGTATATCAGGAGTTTGGAAGCATCCCTTTCAGGCAGCGGGTACTTCGCGATCCTGTCATCAGGAAGGGGATAATCGAAGTCCTTTATCTTGATATCCGGTATCATAGCACACAAAATTACAAAATCCCGGGCAATTTCCAACCGGCCGAAATACCGAAAGGAGGAATACACAAATATAAACAAGGCCGAAACTGGCGGTGAAATTTGTTAACTTTTGTAAAATTCAAGCTGTAACGGTGAAACTTTTGAAACTATTTATTTTTGTAAAATAACCTCGGGTTATAACTATGTTTCATGATATGTTTAATTATCGTATAATCAGCCATTTAATTGCTTTTATCGGTAGTAATGAATCATGTAAATCAGGGAAATGGATGTAAAAACCAGCCTCAGGTGGCATATCAAGCACTTTTGATAATATGCTATGCAGCGATTAATCAGATATTTATCGTGCATTACATATATTAAAGATATAGCTATTTCGCAAGCCTACACTTCTTGTTACCAAATGTAAACTTGTAAACATTGTTTGAAGTTACAAAAATAATCGCTACATTTGTAACCAAACGTTACAGGTATGAATGACAGGCTGTTACAATTCTTAAACGCTGAAAATCTCAGCCAATCGCAGTTCGCCGACAGTATCAATGTCGCCAGAGCCAGTGTTTCCCATATCATCGCCGGGAGGAACAAACCCGGATTCGATTTCATCGAGAGCATGGCCAAGGCCTACCCCGCCCTGAACATCGAATGGATCATCACCGGTAAGGGTAAGATGTACAAGACAGCTCCCCTCGCGGCCCCTGTACAGGCACCCGGTCCTGCGCCCGCACCTGTCCAGGAACCGGTCTTCCAGCCCGCTGAGGAGGAGATTTTCCCCGTGGAGAGGGAGCCGGAAATCCCGGAAAAGCCTTCCGTCCAGATACCCGAAAAGCCTGCTGAACAGCCCCGCAAGGCACCCGAGAAGCCCGTCCAGGCTCCCAGGCAGCCCCGCCAGATCACTAAAATTATCGTCTTCTACGACGACAATACGTTCCAGGAACTCAAATAATTGTTATCTTCGCGTACCATGCTGTACGCACAGATCATAAAACTGTTCAATCACGACACCGCTTTCAACCTGATGAAATCGTACATCAGGTTCACCGGCCGTTTCCGTTTCCTGCGCGGAATACACCGTCTGAGCCATCTGAGAAACCGCAGCACCCTGCCCTCAGAAGTCTTCAACATCAGCTTCGGAAACCCTATTGGTATCGGTCCTGGACTTGACCCTAACGGACAGTTATACAACACGTTATCCGACTATGGTTATAGTTTTGCTGAAATTGGTCCCGTAGGTCCCGGCAACGTGATGGAAGTCATCAACAACCTCCGCAACAACCCGCCCGACCCCATCATCGCCATACTTGTCAGCAAGGACCACGCGCGCACCTTCTCGCTCGCCTACGACTTCGCCGACATGTTCGTGATCGAGGCCCCGGACAACGACATCATGGATATCATGGAGGACGTGCTGGACACCAGGCTCAGCTACGAGACCTACAAGCCGGTGCTCGTGAGGATCATGCATGATTTCCCCGAGAGCCAGCTCCGCGAAATCCTGGGCTACTGCCAGCTGAACGGAGTGGACGGAGCCGTGGTCGCCAAGCCTTCAAATGTGCGTAAAGTCGTGGAAATCACCGGCGGACGCTTCCCCGTAATAGGCTACGGAGGCATACGTACGCCCGAATCGGCCAAAGAGATGCTGGATGCCGGAGCCAGCCTCATGGAGATCACCACAGGCCTTGTCCTGGATGGTCCCGACCTCATCACCAAACTCCTGGACGGCCTCCGGCAAACAGAAACCAGACCATGAAGAAAGCATCCATATGCACTATCGGAGACGAAATCCTGATAGGCCAGATCGTCGACACCAACTCCTCCCACATATCCCGCGCCCTGGGCTCACTGGGCATACGCGTAGTGAGGATGATCTCCATAGGAGACGTCCGTGAGGAGATTATTTCCACTCTTGACAATGAGCTGAAAACCAATGATATAGTTATTGCTACCGGAGGTCTTGGTCCAACTAAGGACGACATCACCAAAGACGCCCTGGCAGAGCTCTCCGGAGCCGGCGGCTACATCAAGAACGAAGAGCAGGAAGCCATAGTCCACAGGATACTCAAGTCCCGCGGCCTGGACATCCTCGACATCAACCTCCGCCAGGCCATGGTGCCCGACAGCTGCGAGGTCATACCCAACCGCATGGGCACCGCCCCCATCATGGTATTCCGCTTCCCAGAGGAGCGCTACGGCCACCCTGCGACCCTGTTTTCATTGCCCGGAGTGCCCTACGAGGCCCTGGGAGCCCTTCCTGACATATTAAATGATATAGAGGGGCATTACAAGCTCGACGGCATCACCCACAGGACCATCATGACCTACGGGCTCGCCGAATCCGCCCTTTCCAAGCTCATAGAGCCCTGGGAGACCTCCCTGCCCGCCGACATGCACCTGGCGTACCTGCCCAACCAGATCACCGGAGTCCGCCTGAGGCTCTCCGTCTACGGCGGAGACAAGCAGGAAGCCCTGAAACGCATAGACGAGCGTATAGAGGCCCTCAAACCCCTGCTCGGGGACAATATCTACGCCTACTCCGACAGCAGCCTCCAGGCCGAAATAAAGGAGCTTATGTGCAGCCGCGGCCTCACCCTCAGCGTCGCCGAATCCTGCACCGGCGGAGAGATCGCCCACCTGCTCACCACCGTCCCCGGAGCCTCCGGATATTTCCTCGGATCCGTCACTTCCTATGCCATCCCTGTCAAGGAAAAAGTGCTCGCCGTCCCGGACTCCGCGATCAGCGAAAACGGAGTCGTCAGCTCCCAGGTGGCGGCCGCGATGGCGGAGGGTGTGAGGCGTCTGACCGGCAGCGATTATGCGGTCTCCACGACCGGACTCGCCGGCCCCGGAGGAGACGACAGGAATCCCGAAGGTACGGTGTGGATCGGAGTCAGCGGACCCCGCGGCACCAAGACGTTCACTTATCGATATCGCAACGACAGATTGCGCAATATCGAGCGATTTGCAGCGACATCTTTGGATACATTGAGGAGATTCGTACTTTCAGACATAAACGACTGATAATCAACAAATGTAACAATCGTGTTTAATTCTAAAACAAAATTGTTACATTTACAAACCTTTCCCGGTTACATCTGTATATTAGATTGATTATCAGCAGTTAAGACCCTCAGTCTATGAGACTGCCCCACTCATCCGTTTTCGCGTCCAGATCACGCTTGAATTCGAGGTAGGAACGGGTCAATTCCATGATATCGTCGGTCTCGGAAGGGGCCGAAAGTTTCTCTTCGAGAGCCTTCATCGAGGCCTCGATCCGGGTGATTTCCTTCTCCAGGAACTCTATGCGGTTGCGCTTTTTGCGGTCGGTCTTCCCCGCCTCGCGGCGCTTTTCGAAGTCCGCCGAAGCCTCCGCTTTCCGGGCATTTTTCTGCTCGTCCGGACCCTTGGGCACCAGCCTTTCGAGCTCTTGGAGATTCTCGATTTTCTTCCTCTCGAGGAACTCGGCGACCCCGCCCAGATGCTCCTTCATCCGGCCGTCGCGGAACTCATACAACTTGTCCACCAGACCGTCCAGGAAATCCCTGTCGTGGGACACGACCACGAGGGTCCCGTCGAAGGCCCGGAGGGCCTGCTTGAGTATATCCTTGGACTTGATGTCCATGTGGTTGGTCGGCTCGTCCAGGAGCAGCAGGTTGTGGCTCTGGAGCATCAGTTTGGCCATGCCCAGGCGCGCCCTCTCCCCTCCGCTCAGCACGGACACCCTCTTGTCTATGTCCTCGCCCCTGAAAAGGAACTGGGCCAGGATGTCGCGGAGCTTGGTGCGTATGTCCCCCACAGCTATACGGTCGAGGGTGCCGTACACCGTCTCCCGCTTGTCCAGGACATCCTCCTGGTTCTGGGCGTAATAGCCGTAATGGACATTGTGCCCGAGGGTGGCGCTGCCGCTGAAAGGGGTCAGTTCGCCGGTGATCACCCTCATCAGAGTGGTCTTGCCTTCACCGTTGCGTCCCACCAGGGCCACTTTTTCGCCCCTTTTTATCTCTATGTCGGCATTTGAGAAGACAACCTTGTCCCCATAGCCTACAGTGAGCCCAGCGGCCTTGAAAACCACGTCTCCGGCCCTTTCCGCCGGCGGGAACTTGACCTTCAGGGTCACATTGTCCGTCTCGTCTATCTCGATGCGCTCGAGTTTCTCCAGAGCCTTGATACGGGACTGGACCTGATTGGACTTGGTCGGCTTGTAACGGAAGGTGCGGATGAAATCCTCCGTCTTCTCTATCATCTTCTGCTGGTTCTCCCAGGCGGCGGTCTGCTGTGCTATACGCTCGGCACGGAGTTGAAGGTATTGTGAATATGGAACCTTGTAATCGTGTATGTTTCCGAGCATTATCTCCACCGTCCTATTGGTCACATTGTCCAGGAATTTCCTGTCGTGGGAGACCAGCACCAGGGAGCAGCGGCGGGATTTCAGGTAGTCCTCCAGCCACTCGATGGACTCGATGTCCAGGTGGTTGGTCGGCTCGTCGAGGAGCATCAGGTCCGGGCGGCGCAGGAGTATCTTGGCGAGCTCGATACGCATGTTCCAGCCCTGGCTGAAAGTCTCGGTCTTGCGGTCGAGTTCCTCCGGCTTGAAACCCAGGCCCAGAAGGGTCCTGCGGGCACTCACCTCGGGAGGCTCGGAACTGCCTGCCGAAAGACGGTCATTCACTTCATTGAGTTCTTCAATCAGCTTAAGATATTCCACTGATTCATAGTCCGTTCTTTCGGCCAATTCAGTATTGATTCTCTCCACCTCGGCCTGCAGCGAAGCCATCTCGTCGAACGCGGTCATGGTCTCTTCGAGCACTGTCCTGCCCCGGTGATGCTCCATCAGCTGGGGAAGGTAGCCTATGCTCAGGGAGTTGGGCTTGTCGATCTGCCCGGAAGTGGGAAGCTGCTCGCCGCAGATGATCTTGAGTATGGTGGATTTGCCCGCGCCGTTCTTGCCGACAAGACCTATCTTGTCAGTCTCGCTGATATGGAAATTGATCTTGTCCAGCAGGACAAACCCGCCGTAGGCGACGGTGACATCGTCAATACTTACCATCGAAAGTAGCCCTCAGGGATTCGGGGCAGCGGACCACGTGCCCGAGCTTGGTGTTGATGAAGGCCAGCTTCACTTCCCCGTCGGCGCATACGTTCCCGTGGGGGTCCAGCACCTGCTGATGGAAGGTGACGGTGGCCCCGGTGAATTCGGTGATCTCGGCGGTGACGGTCACGTCCTGGCCGAATTTGGCGGATATCTTGTAGTCGCAGTGTATGCTCACCACGGGGAATACCAGATTTTCCTCCATGCACTTCTTATGGTCGAAGCCCACGGATTTGAGCCAGGTGTCGCGCGCGATCTCGAAATAACGGATGTACTCGCTGTGATGCACTATCCCCATGGGATCCGCTTCGTAGTACCTGACCGGGAATGTAACCTGATAAAGCATTTTATTCCAATGATTTAAGGGAATTCTCTATAACCTCGATCCTGGCGAGGGCGTCGGCTTCCTTCTTGCGCTCGGTCGCCACCACCGCCTCGGGGGCATGGGCGACGAAATTGGCATTGGAGAGCTTTCCGCGGACACCCGCGAGGAACTTGCGCTGATACTCCAGCTCCGCAAGCAGCTTCGTCTTCTCTTCGTCGGCATTGACAAATCCGGCGAGGGGCACGGAGAATTTCATGGTGCCGATGATGAAGGACACCGCAGTGCCGTCGGCAGCGCCGCTGCGGACAGCGGAAACGTTGGCGGATTTGCAGATGACAGCTGCGAGTTCTCCGGGCAGGGTCCCTTCCACATAGAGCTCGAGGGCCTGTTTCGGGGAAATCTGCTTCTGGGCGCGGATGGCGCGGACGCCTACGATGGCCTCGCGGGCCACGTCGAATGCGTCGAGGAAGGCGGAGTCGTACTCTCCGGCGGCGGGAGTGCGCTCAAACATGATGGTCTCACCAGGGCGGCGCTCCTGCAGGTTCTGCCAGAGCTCCTCAGTGATGAAAGGCATCACGGGATGTATGAGTTTGATGAGCTTCTCGAAGAATGTCTTGGTAGCCTCGAAGGTGGCGGTATCGACAGCCATGCCGAAACCGGGCTTCACGAGCTCCAGGTACCAGGAGCAGAAATCGTCCCAGAAGAGCTTGTAAGTGGTCATCAGGGCATCGCTGATGCGGAATTTGGCATACTGGTCCTCAACGGTCTCTATGGTGCGGCTGAGCAGGTTGTCAAACCACTTGACAGCGGCTGCGGATACCTCGGGCTGGGCGGCTGCGGGATCCACCTTCCAGCCGCTGATAAGCCTCCAGGAGTTCCAGATCTTGCCGCAGAAATTCCTGCCCTGCTCCACCTGGGACTCGTCGTAGAGGATGTCATTACCGGCTGAAGAGCACAGCAGCATGCCCAGACGGACGGCGTCGGCGCCGTACTTGGAGATGAGGTCGAGCGGGTCGGGGCTGTTGCCCAGGGTCTTGCTCATCTTGCGGCCGAGCTTGTCGCGCACGATTCCGGTGAAATACACATTGCGGAAAGGCACCTCTTCCATGAACTCCCCTCCCGCCATGATCATCCTGGCCACCCAGAAGAATATGATGTCCGGGCCGGTCACCAGGTCGTTGGTGGGATAATAGTATGCAAGGTCCTTGTTGGGCTTGTGGTCGGGATGGCCGGGCTTCTGGGGGTCGAATACGGAAATGGGCCAGAGCCAGCTGCTGAACCAGGTGTCGAGCACATCCTCGTCCTGCCTCAACTGCTCCGCCGTGATGGAAGGATCTATCTTCCTGGCGGCTTCAAGGGCCTTTTCAGGCGTTTCCTCGACCACTACCTGTCCGTCGGGCAGGTACCAGGCGGGAATGCGCTGACCCCACCAGAGCTGGCGGGAAATGCACCAGTCGTGGGCATTCTCCATCCAGTGGCGGTAGGTGTTGCGGTATTTGTCGGGAATGAACTTGATCCTGCCGGACTCCACGTCGTCGAGGGCGCAGGCGGCCAGTTTCTCCATTTTCAGGAACCACTGGGCCGAGAGCTTGGGCTCGATGACGGCGTCGGTGCGCTCGGAATAGCCTATGGGGGAGATATACTCCTCGACCTTGACCAGATTGCCGGACTCCTCCAGCATCTTGCCTATCTTCTTGCGGGCCACGAAACGGTCCTCTCCCACGAGGATCAGGGCTTTCTCATTGAGGCAGCCGTGGTCGTCGATGATGTCGATCACGGGCAGGTTGTGCCTCATGCCTATCTCGTAGTCGTGGGCGTCGTGGGCAGGGGTCACCTTGAGGCAACCGGTACCGAAATCCATCTCCACATAGTCATCCTCGATGACGGGTATGGCCCTGTTTATCAGAGGGATGAGCACTTTCTTGCCACGCAGCCAGTGATGCCTCTCGTCGGCGGGATTGACGCAGATGGCGGAGTCCGCCATGATGGTCTCAGGACGGGTGGTGGCTATGACCAGGTACTTGTCGGTGGCCTGGCCGTTCTCGTCTGCGATGAAATACTTGATATGATAGAAATGGCTCTTGGTGTCCTTGTGTATCACCTCGTCGTCACTGATGGCGGTGAGGGCCACGGGGTCCCAGTTGACCATGCGCACTCCCCTGTAGATCATGCCTTTCTTGTAGAAATGGCAGAAGGTGGCGATCACGGCCTCGGTCAGTTCGGGCTCCATGGTGAAACGGGTGCGGTCCCAGTCGCAGGAGGCGCCGAGCTTGCGGAGCTGCTCCAGGATGATGCCGCCGTGCTCCTCCTTCCATTCCCAGGCATACTTGAGGAACTCCTCACGGGTGAGGTCGTCCTTGGAAATGCCCTGGGCCTTGAGCTTGGCCACCACCTTGGACTCGGTGGCGATGCTGGCATGGTCGGTACCCGGCACCCAGCAGGCGTTCTTGCCGTCCATGCGGGCCTTTCGGACCAGCACGTCATTGAGGGTGTTGTTGAGCACATGGCCCATGTGGAGTATGCCCGTCACATTGGGCGGCGGGATCACCACGGTGTAAGGCTCACGCGAATCGGGTTCAGAATGAAAGCATTTGTGTTCCTGCCAGTAGGCATACCATTTACCTTCAACCTCGGAAGGATTGTATTTTGCACTTAATTCCATAATCTATTTGTTGTCAGGCTTTCCGGCCTTGTCCGTCTTGTCGCCCTTACCGGTCTTCTCGTACAGGAATCGGCGTATCTTCATGGTGGCAGTCTTGATGAAAGGCTCCTTGACTATCTCCACGTCGTTTATGTTGTTGGACTTCTTGACCCTGTTGTTCACGAAGTCCATGATTTCCTTCTTCTTGGCCTCGATCTTCTCGAAGATCTTGTCCTCCCTCTCCTGGTCCCAGTTGAGCACGCTCTCGTCAAATTTCACCAGCGCCACGAGCTTGCCCTCGCGCTTGACCACCAGGGACTCGTTGACTCCGGAGAAGTCGTTGATCACGCTCTCGATCTCCTCGGGATAGATGTTCTCGCCGGAAGCGCCTACTATCATCGTGCCTATACGGCCCTTGATGAAGAGGAACTTGCCCTTGCGGAGGGCCAGGTCGCCGGTACGGAGCCATCCGTCCGGGGTGAACACCGACGCGGTGCGCTCGGGATCCTTGTAGTAGCCCATCATCACGTTGGGGCCCTTGACCTGTATCTCACCCTCGCCGGTGGCGGGGTCCATGTCGCCCAGACGCACCTCTATGCCATATACAGGCTCTCCGATGGAGTACATGGGGAAATGGTTGACCACGCTGTAGGTGATGAGCGGTGCGGTCTCGGTGAGGCCGTAGCCGGGAGCGTAGGGGAAGCGGGCCTCCCTGAGGAACTTCTCCACGACGGGGTCGAGCTTGGCGCCGCCGATGCCGAAGAAGATGAGCTCCCCGCCGAAGAATTTGCGGATCTTGCGGCCGATGAGCAGGTACAACACCCTGCGCATGTGCTTCTCCATCCATGTGAGGACCTTGCTCTTGTCAATGGTCTTGCGGACGGCGCTCCGGTACACCTTTTCGATGATCAGAGGCACTGAGCAGATGACCTGCGGCTTCACCCGGGAAAGGGCGTCCACCAGCACCGACGTCGTGGGAGCCTTCTTTATGTAGTACATGCAGGCACCCATGTAGAAGGGGTACAGCAGGCTCAGCGACATCTCGTAGGTATGGGCCATGGGCAATATCGACAGTCCCCTGTAACCGGTCTTGAAGCGGGTGGAGCGCCATGCCACGATCACCATGTGGCTGAGGTTGCGGTGGCTCAGCATCACTCCCTTGGCCTTTCCGGTGGTGCCGGAGGTGTAGAACAATCCGGCCATGTCTTCCGGCTCCGGGATGTTGGCATGCACCGGGACGGCTCCCTCCGTATGGTCGGCGAGCACGCCCAGGTCATCCAGGCAGATGACAAGTTTCATGGCATCCAGGCACTTCTGAGGCACCGCGGGCAGTTTGGCCCTCGACACGAAGAGGCAGCTGGTCTCTGAATGGGTGAGTATGTTTTCCACCTCCAGGGAGGAAGATTCGGAGAGTATGGGGACGGCTACGCGGCCGAATGCGACGGCTGAAAACAGGGCGAGCGTCCAGTTGGGCATGTTCTGCGAATAGATGGCCACTTTCTCGCCAGGGGCGACACCGGCTGCCGACAGCCGGGCCGACATGTCGTCGCAAGCTCTGCGGAAGCTCGAATACGTGTACATCTGGTCGGAATCGAGCATTTCCGACATCGGCGCATTCTGATAGGTATCAGTCGCGAATTCGTAGAGTTCCCGCAGGGTTTTTATGTTTTCGTACATCGTTCAGGTACCGTTTTGGAACTTTGTAAAGAAATGCAAATATATACAATATTTTTTATTAAGTTTGTAGTATGGAAAATGAAAAGAAGCAACTGAATATCGAGCTCAGGCCCGAAATTGCCAAAGGTTCGTATGCCAATCTGGCGATCATCACCCACTCCCGCAGCGAGTTCATCCTGGACTTCGCCACCGTCCTCCCCGGCATCCCCAAGCCGGAAGTCGGAAACCGCATCGTGATGACCCCTGAGCACGCGAAAAGACTCCTCAACGCCCTCGCAGACAATGTGAGCAAATACGAGGCGAATTTCGGCCCCATCGACCTCGGCGGCCCCAAAGGCACTTTCAACCTGGCAGATTTCCAGAACAATGGCACTAAATCTTGACAAGATAAAGGCCATCACCCTCGACGTGGACGGGGTGATGACAGACGGCAGCCTCATCGGCCTGGGAGACCAGGAGATGCTCCGCATCTACAACGCAAAGGACTCTTTCGGCATACGCGTGGCCGTGATGAACGGCTACAAGGTGGCCATCTTCACCGGCGGCGAGACCCCCGGCATCCTGAACCGTTTCCTCACCTGCGGCGTGGCTAGGGAAGACATCCACATGGGCTGCAGGGGCAAGCTTAAAATATTCAAGGCTTTCTGCGAGCAATACGGCCTGGATCCCTCGGAAGTGGCATATTTCGGAGATGACATCCCCGACGTGCCCGTGCTGAAGGCGGCAGGGCTGGGCATAGCCCCGGCAGACGCCGCCCTGGAAGCCCGGGCCGCGGCGGACTACGTCTCCCCCTTCGGCGGCGGCAAGTTCTGCGTACGCCACGGCATCGAGATGATACTCCGCGCCCAGGGCACCTGGAAATTCGACGAAGGCGATTACGAAAGGCTGTTCTGATGAAAAAGATAATACTCGGCAGCAACTCCCCCCGCCGCCGCGAACTGCTCGCGGGGCTGGACCTGGATTTCACCGTGGACACGGGCAACACTTTCGAAGAAAGCATAATCCCGGGCACTCCCCCCGCCCAGGTGCCGGTGCTTATGTCCGAAGGGAAATCCCGGGGCTTCCACAGGCCCCTCGGGCCTGACGAGCTGCTCATCACCGCCGACACGGTGGTGATAGTCGGCTCGCGCGTGCTGGGCAAGCCGCACAGCCGCGAGGAAGCCATAGGGATGCTGGAATCCCTTTCGGGCAAGGTGCACGAGGTGGTGACCGCGGTGACCCTGCGCGACTGCAATCGCTCCGAGACCGTCACCGCATCCACCAGGGTGACCTTCTGTGACCTGACGGCGGCCGAGATAGAAAGATATGTGGACAAATACCGCCCCTACGACAAAGCCGGGGCGTACGGCATACAGGAGTGGATAGGTTATGTGGGCATCTCCGGGATCGAAGGTTCCTTCTACAACGTGATGGGCTTTCCCGTGCACAAGGTGTACAAGGCGCTGCAGGAATTCGTCGGGGAGGTGATATACGAAAAATGAGTTGTGACCCTCACAGGCAACAACTCACTCTAACCACATAATTAATAACACTAAACTAATAACCAATAGACCGCCGGGGCAGAACGCTCACTTACGCGATCCGAATGCAAAGGTAATACTATTTTTTGAATTAACAAATTTTTTTAAGAATTTTTTGAAAAAAGTTTAATAATACACCCAACACCATGAAAACCATCAAATTACTTATCGCAACGCTTATGGCACTCCCCATCACAGCATGCGCTCAGAGCGTCCCCGGCACCATCGTTTGGAGCGCTGAGAACCAGCCCGAAGTCCTCGAGATCTTCGGCTCCCCTACCATGATCGAGACTCCCCTCGGGTCCGCAATCCACTTCAACGGCAACGGAGACGCCGTCTCCCTGGCCGGTGTCCCCATCTCCGGCATGGAAGAATTCACCATGGAAGCCATCATCCGCCAGGACGGTGACGGTGCCTTCGAGGAAAGGTTCATCCACATGGGCAACATGGGTCCCCGCGTCATGTTCGAGACCCGCACCAAACCTGACAAGACCTGGTACTTCGACGCCCACGTCAACTTCGGCAACGGCAAGAGCGCCACTCTCATCGACCCCAATCTCACCCATCCCACCGACCAGTGGTACAATGTGACCCTCGTCGCCACCAAGGAAGGCCTCACCTCCTATGTCAACGGCGTGGAGCAGTGCAAGGATGCATTCTCCTACGAGGCGGGCATCATCGGCGAAGGCTTCACCTCAGTCGGCGTAAGGCAGAACAAGGTCAACTGGTTCAAGGGCGACATCTACAAGCTCCGCTTCACCCCCAAGGCCCTCAAGCCTTCGGAATTCCTCAAAGATTACGAGAAACTCAACAAATAACATGGCCGTCAACCGCCCGTCATTCTCCACCCAGACCATCAATCTCGAAGGCGTGATCAACGCCCGCGAACTCGGTGGCTACGTGCTGCCCGGCGGGAAGACTGTCAAAAGGGGCATGATCCTCCGCGGAGGCAGCCTCTACCAAGCTACGGACCGTGATATCGCTCTCCTCAGGGAGCGATATCATCTGGCCCATGTATTCGATTTCCGCACCAAGGGGGAAGTGAGCATGGCCCCGGACCGGGAGGTGCCCGGCGCCGACAACATCTGGCTCCCCGCCATTGACGAGAAATCCGAGAAACTCGGGGAGAACGCACTCCCTAGGGAAGCCTACATACATCTGGAGGACTATGTGGTGGAGCACTGCTTCGACGAGATGACCAAGACCGTCGCCCGCAGCCTCTACCCCGAGATGGTCCTCAACGAATACACTCAGATCCAGTACGCCGCCTTCCTGCAGATCATATCCTCGACCGAGGAGGGCGCGGTGTATTTCCACTGCTCCCAGGGCAAGGACCGCACCGGCCTGGGCGCAGCCTTCATCCTGTGCGCGCTGGGCGCCGACAGGGAGCTCATCATGCAGGATTACACCATCTCCCACGAGTTCTACCAGGAGATCGTGGACGAGCTCTCAGCGAAGGTCATAGCGCGCGGCGGAGGCCACGACGAGATCGCGGTCGTGAGGACCTTCATCGGGGTCAACCCCGAGTATTTCGAGGATGCCCTGGACTTGATAGACATGAAATTCGGAAGTCTGGAGAACTACGTCACCAACATCCTGATGCTCTCCGACGAAGACAAAGAAAAGATGCGCTCCAGGCTCCTGGAGTAAGCTATCTATACACGTCACATCACCATTTCTGACGTGCAGCGCCTTTACGGATTCTGCGTGCCTTCGCTGCCGTGGAGGCATGTGACCCTGTCGGAACTTCGCTCACTACGTTCGCTCCGGCCCCTCCCACCGTCATCTGCGTCATCGCTGCGCGATAACTTGCTGCCGTCGGGCCCCGTCCCCCTACCCCTGTCCGGGGGTGGACAGGTCCTCCAGGGTCACATACCTCCACGGCTTACGCTGCGGCAAGGGTGCGCCAAGGCAACGAGCGAGCCGCCGCAGTGCATTTTTTGCAGCGGCGGAGCCCATCAACTGTTCCGCACGGAACATTTTATAGCCATTCAATATATTGTTAGGGCATATTCTGAGCAGTATTGCTTCTCTTTGAAATCGGAATAATTCTGTCCTTATAGATACGCCAACTCTCGGCTTCTTTGTATGCTGATACTGATTGATCAGGAACATAAATAGGACAATTATTAGAGTTAGAAAAAGTATTATCACTAATGGCAGGAGGACTTGCTGATTTCATCTCAATATATGAGATATTGGAGCAGTTATAAAAGGCATAGTCGCCTATCCAGTGCATAGGTCCTGGAAGAATTATTTCACGTAAATTAGAGCAGTCTCTAAAGGCATCTGCACCGATGTGAGATAAGCCTTCTGATAATGATACTTTCTCCAACTTATTACAACCCCAAAAAGCTCCTTCTCCTAATTGATCGGTTGTGACAATTGCATTTATCAAGTTAGTACAGTTTTTAAATGCTCTCTGATCTATAAGACCGGCGCCGTTTTTCTCAGTAGCGGTTATATTAATAGAAGTAAGTGAAGTGCAGTTCTGAAATGCTTCTTTACTAATAAATTCCGCATTAGGAATATTGATTTCGGTCAAAGAGGAGCACCCATCAAACGCATTCGCCCATATACTTTTAACTGATGACGAGAAGATAAAACTCTTTAAACTTGCACATCCCTTAAAGCAAGAGTCTTCAATAGTGGTTATATTATCATTATTCAGTATAACCGATTCAAGATTTGTGCACCCAGAAAAGCACCCCGCTGATAGCACTGTTTTATCAGGGATAATAATACTTATTAAGCTGACACAACCTGCGAAGCTGCCAGGCCCTAAATATGGTAAACTATTAGGTAGAGAAACATCAGTAAGACTCGTACAGTTATGGAAAGAAACTCTACCAAGAGTTCTTACTCCTTCGGGAATTACAATGCGCTCGAGTTTTTTGCAACGAGAGAAGGCACCTTGACCGATTTCCACTATTGTATTTGGCAATATTATTGAGGAAACGGTCCATCCTTCAAACATAGATCCCAGTATTTCTTTAATACCACTGAAATACTGAAACTCATCGAAAGAATTGAATGACGTTTCATTATTAAATGCTGTTTTCAATTCACTTGCATTATTTATAGCATGAGCTTCAGCATATGATAATTCACCATCCCCATCTTTATCGAATGCCTCAACTAGTTTTGTCTTAAGTTTGGAGTCAGCAAACTTTATATTGTTTGGGTCATCATACGTAACCGTAACAATGCATTTTGCATTCTTCCCTCCAGCCTCAGCTGTGATTGTAGTACTTCCTTTTGCTACAGCTACCACTTTACCTTTCTCATCTACAGTAGCAACTGCTTCCTCTGAAGAAGTCCATGTAACAGTTTTATCAGTTGCATCATCGGGACTGACATTCGCTACAAGTGTTTCAGAATCTCCTTTTTCTATAGATAATTGATTCTTATTTAGATTAACTGATTCTACTTCTATATACTTTTTTGAAATGACTATTTTACAACTGACAGTTTTATCACCTGCTTTTGCTGTAATGGAGGCTTCTCCAGGTTTAATAGCATTCACTTTTCCTCCGTCAACACTGGCAATATCTGGAGATGAAGAACTCCATGTTACTGTCTTATCAGTTGCGTCATCTGGAAGAACAGTCGCCGTTAATGTGGCGCTTTCCCCTTCTACGAGCTCCAACATAGTCTTGTTCAGAGAGATTGAAGAAACATCTATTGTCATCTTGCTTACAGTAACCTGGCAATTAGCAGACTTGCCACCGACTGTTGCAGTAACGGTCGAGTTCCCCTCTGAAGTTGCCGTTATGAGGCCAGTATTATCAACGGTCGCTACTGATTGTTTGGATGAGCCCCAGATGACTGACTGGTCTGTCGCATTCGACGGAGAGATCGATACCATTAACTGGACAGTCTCTCCAATATACATCTCAGCTGTAGATTGGTTTAAAGAGACAGAAGAAACAGGTATTTCTGTAGGCGTAATCACACATGACGAAAGAAACACTAATGCGCTGAAGAAATAATAGGGCTTCATGATTTTGATCCGTTTGATTGTTTATAAGCACAAAAGAAAGTGTGGAGCATTTTTCGTTTATCTGGATAGAGGTTCTGGACGGACCTTGCATCAAATAAACAATACCCCACACCCGTTATGGCGATATGCCGGAATGGCACAATACACCTCACAAGGTGATGAATGCATTGCTTTTTCCCTGATGCGAAGAAATTGTCCAGATTCCTATCCAAGGATAAAAGCGAAAACACTTTCATCTAATATGTAATGCCAGGGAATGCCTAGGGCATATCGCGCTGACAACTACAAATATATAAAATGTTTTTTATTCCGAGAAAAAGTTATAATTTTGCATCGGAAGGGGGGATAGTAAATGGGGTCGCCCCATTCTGTCCCCTCAAACCTTCCTCAATTGACCACCCTTTGATTGGGGTGGTTTTTTGGTCTATGCAGGACACTAGTTTGTCCTCCACAATCACAACTATCTGGTTAAGTTCCTGACAATCAGCCTTGTTAGCACCTGAAAGAAAAAGACGTAAGCCATCTTTGACCCTTATCTCTGAATAGAGATCTTCTTTGGGAAAGAAAAGGATTACAGACTGCGCATGCTGCTTAACGGCATCCCTAAGCTTGGTGCTGATAGACCATGTCCCTGTACCTTCAACCGCCTTAATCTCAGTAGGCACATCGTCAAGATAACCGTCACAGACCTTCCTATTCTGTATACTCCTTTCCGATTCTAGTACAACTCTGTGTCCGCTTTTCCTCAGGACATCAACGACTGCCAACTCATAATCACCCCTGCGTATCCCAAGGTTGCCAACTTTCTTGTCAAACTTGTGGCTACGATGGATAGCAGTTACTCCGCCCGATGCTTCATCGAACGTAACATCATAATAATCATCGTTTTGTCGCAAGCGAAGATACTCGCTATAGTTCTCTTCGCGCCTCAGATCAGAACTCCTCATCTCTCAACTCTTTTCACACAACACTCCAATGTCCATCTCAGAAAAAAGAAATAGACACTTCGCGAATATATGTTTTCTTTTTAATATTTCAAAGGCAACGCTGCTCCCGAACAGAACTCCGTCAATCCAGCAAGTGCTTCGTCCAGAAATCATGGTCCGAGACGAGGTCGTGCTCATGCTGGGCGCCTCTGTATCCGTGCATGCCGTCCGGATAGACCATGAGTTCGAACTGTATTCCGGCCCTCTGCAGGGCATCCACCAGCTGCAGGGTATTCTGGAAATGGACATTGTCATCCCCCGTGCCGTGGGTCAGCTTCAGGAGGGCCCGGCCGCCGCGCAGGGGCGAGGTGGACACATAGTTGAGCACCGTCGCTGTGCGGTAGCCCTCGGGATTGGCTTGGGGAGTCTCCATGAAGCGCTCGGTGTAATGGCTGTCGTACAGCATCCAGTCGTACACTCCCCCTCCGGCGACCCCGCAGTGGAAGTACTCGGGATAGCGCAGCACCAGCATCGAGGTCGTCGTCCCCCCGAAGGAGAAGCCCTCGACCCCTATCCTGTCCGCCCTCACATATGGCAATGACTGCATGTACTCCGCCCAGGCGATGTAGTCCCCGAGCTCGGTCACCGTCATCTGGCGGAAGGCCTGGTCCATGCCCTCGCGGCCGTTCTCCCCGGAAGAGCGGGGATCCACCACCATGTAGATGATGCCGTTTTCCCAGCACCAGCGGTCGGTGGCGTCACGGCTCCCCCAGTAATCCCTCACATAGGGAGTGCCGGGACCGCCGTAAAGCTGCATCAGGACGGGATATTTGCGCGAAGGGTCGAAGTCCCTGGGATAGGTCACGAGGCCGTAGAGATCGAATCCGTCATTCTCCAGCACCACCAGACGGGGCTGCGGCAGGGTGTCCGTGCTGAACCGCTCGGCGCTGTCCGAAAGGACTTCCACCTGGTATTTGGTGGTGCTGCCCTTGATCTGCTTGGAAGGTATGGAAGAAGTGGAAATCGAGGCGGTGTAGCTCTTGCCGTCTTCGGAGAGCCGCACCCCCGAGAGATAATAGTCCGGATCGGAGAGCGCCGTCACCCTGCCCCTGCGGTCCAGGCGGTAGAGCGCGGGATGGATGCGGGAGTCCCTCATTGCCGTAAAGAGCACCTCCCCCTTCTTCTCATCCACCTTCAGCAGGCGTATGTTCCAGTTTTTGCCGTCGGTGAGCCTGCGGAAGGTCCTCCCGTCGTAGGAGAGGAAATAGATCTGCTCCCAGCCGGTCTCGAAATTGCGGGCCATGTAGAGGCCTTTTTCGGTGAATATCACCTCTTCTATCCACTCCACCCAGGTCTTGTACTCTTCATGGTACACCAGCTGTTTGGAGCCGTCCTCGGCGCTCACGCGGTACAGGTCGAAACGGTTCTGGATGCGCGGCTCGCGGGAGATGAAGAACTCCTTGCTGTCAGCACCCCAGAAAGGGATGCCGAAATACTGGTCCTCATCCTCGTCGAAATCGGCCCAGACCGTGCGCCCGTCCACGACATCGACCATGCCGATGCGGACCTTGGGATTGGCCTCCCCCGCCTTGGGATAGCGGGTGCGGCGGAGGCTGCCGTCCTGCCCGAAGGGCGAATAGATGGGGAACATGGGCACCTGGCTGTCGTCGAAGCGGTAGAAGCCTATCTTGCGGGAGTCGGGGCTCCACCAGAAGGCCTTGTACATGGATGCGCGGCCGAGTATCTCCTCGTAGTACACCCAGGAGGCGTACCCGTTCATGACCACATCGGAGCCGTCGAAGGTGAGGCGGGTCTCCTCCCCGGTGGCCACCTCCTTGACATAGAGGTCGTTGTCCATGGTATAGGCTATGCGCGTGGAGTCCGGGGACCAGGTCTGGTTGACCATCACGGCGAGTGCAATCAGCAGTAGTTTCATACGAAGAAGCGGTCTTTGAAATTGATGAGATAGACTTTTTCGACAGCCCTGGTGAGGGCGGTATAGAGCCATTTGAGATCGTCCACGGTCTGCTCTTCCTGCCAGAATGGGCAGTCTATGAAGACGCACTTCCACTGCCCGCCCTGGGATTTGTGGCAGGTGATGGCATCGGCGTACTTGAGCTGGAGGGCGTTGTAGTATTTGTCCTCGCGCACGGCCTCATAGCGCTTGGACTTGCTCTTGATATGGGCGTAGTCCTCGTTCACCCCCAGGTACAGCTCGTTCTGCTGCTCGTAGGTGAGCGAAGCGGATTCGCTCTGGAGGGTGTCCAGGCACACTTTCGCCGTGACTTCCTGGTCGTCGTAGTCCGGGAAGGAAAGGGTCGCCTCGGCGAAATGCAGACCGTAACGGTCCTCGTAGCGGCCTATGCGCTCGAGTTTGGCTATGTCCCCGTTGGCTATGTAGTCCATCCCCTTGACGTCCTCGACGAACTGGTAGCAGTTTTTCACTATCATCAGCTTGTCCCCGCGCACCAGCCTCTCCTCCTTGAACTGGACGGTGGAGCGTATGCCCAGGTTGTAGCGTATCGCCCTCTTGTTGGAACGGCACAGGACCACTGTCTCGTCCTCCCCGTAGCGGGAATAGGCGTCGCCCAGGGTCTCGATCAGCTCCCCTCCGCTCACCCTGACGATGTCGTCGCAGCCGGAGAGGTCGAGCTTGAGGTCGTCGAAGGTCTCGTAGCCTTCGCTCGAGGAGATCAGATGCCGCAGCATGGTGGCATTGCGCAGGATGCCGGATTCCTTCTCCTGCCGCACCACCGTGGTGAGCTGGCTGTAGCTCACCCCGCCGAGGCCGTCCATGAACTCCGGGGACAGCGCGGGACTGTCCTCGAGGCCTATCGGAGGCAATTGGGCAGCGTCCCCCACCATGATGAGGCGGCAGTCCGCGCCGGAGCGTACGAAGGCGACGAGGTCCTCCAGGAGGTTGCCGGTGCCGAACATGGCGGACGACTGCTTCGAGGAGTCGTCGATGCCCATCAGGGACACCTCGTCCACGATGTACAATGTCGATTTGGCCTTGTTGGGGCTCAGGGAGAACTGCCCGAAGCCGTCGGAGCCGACGGATTTCTGGCGGTAAATGTGCTTGTGCACGGTGTAGGCCGGACTGCCCGAGATGGAGGAGAACACCTTGGCGGCGCGGCCCGTGGGGGCCAGCAGCACGCAGGGCACATGCATCAGCTTCATCGAGGCGATGACCGCCGCCATCGCGGTGGTCTTGCCCGTGCCGGCGTAGCCGTTGACCACGAGTATGTCAGAGTCGTCCCCCGTCAGGAAGGCGGCGATATCACGGAAAAGCCTGTCCTGGCAGCCCGTGGGCTCGGATTTGAAATGCTTCAGGAAATCCTGATAAAGAAACTCTCCCCTCCCCGTCATTTCTTCTTCCTGTCGAATACCATGGCCACGACTGCGAGGATAGGGAAAATCTCCACACGTCCGAGGAACATGTCGAAGGTATAGAGAAGCTTGGCTGCGAGGGGTACGCCGCTGTAATTGCCCAGATACCCGAGCTCCTGGATGGCGGGACCCACGTTGCTGAGCGATGACACCGACGCGGCGAAGGAGCTGTGGCCGCTGACACCGAACATGAGGCTGAGCACCACCGAGATGGCCAGCAGGAAGGAATACAGCGCGATATAGAGGATATGGGGCGAGGCTTCCTCGGCGGCGAGGACCTTGCTGCCCATCTTGACTTCATTTATGGAGGCGGGATGCAGGATCTTGTCTATCTGCAGGCCTATCGCCTTCAGGAGCAGCAGCACCCTGTCGGCCTTGACACCGCAGGTGGTGGACCCGGCGCAGCCGCACATTACGCCGGTGAACAGCAGCAGGATGCTGGTGAACAGGGGCCAGGAGGCATTGTCAATGATGGCGAATCCCGTGGTGGAAGCGGTGCTGAGGGTCTGGAAGGTGCCGTACCAGAGGGCCCTGCCGAAAGAATGCTCCATCCCTCTCATCCTGAGCGAAATGCCGGACACGAGAGAGAATACTATGAGGCTGGCGGTGTAGAATTTCAGCACGGGGTTGTTGAAGGGCTTCAAGGTCCTCTTCACGACCGCGACGTACAGGATGCCGAAATGGATGGACGACAGATACATGAAGATCATCGTGACCAGCTCCACGGGACGGGAGTCGAAGGCCGCAATGGAGAGGTTGCGGGTGCTGAATCCGCCCGTGGCGCAGACGCTGAAGGCATGGCAGAGGGCGTCGAAGGCCGGCATGCCGCAGAGCAGGTAGGAGCCGAAGGCGAGCACCGTCAGAGCCAGGTACACATAGGCGAATATGTACACGGTCTGGTTGGTACGGGTGGTGTAGCCGCTGCGCGACAGCGAAGAAAGCTCCATGGATGTGAGCCTGGTCTTCACCGGGCTGGCGTTGGGGATGATCAGCAGCAGGAACACCACTACTCCCAAACCGCCGATGAAATGCGTCGAACTCCTCCAGAACAGGAGGCTCTTGGGCAGTGCCTCGATGTCCGAAAGGACGGTGGCACCCGTGGTGGTGTAGCCCGAGACGCTCTCAAACCAGGCGTTGGCCAGGGTGAAAGGGCCTCCCCAGAGGGCGTAGGGCAGCATTCCGAATATGAAGGAGAGCAGCCACGAAAGCACGATGGTGAGGTATCCGTCCTTCAGGGTCAGGGCGTCGGTGCCGGAGACGAAGATGAAGGGGAAGATACCCACGATGAAGGTGATGAGCGAACTCACCAGCAGGGCTGCCAGTCCGGAGTCGTGCCCGTTCAGCAGGGACACGCCCACGGACAGGAACATGAACAGCGCGCTCACGAGGAGGGCGTAGCCTACATTCCTGCTTATGGCCTTGAAATTCATTGTTCGCCTTCGGGTTTGACCTGTTTCTTGCGCAGGCGGTTGATCCTCTCGCGCAGCTGGAGGTTCTCGTTCACCAGATTGGATATGCCGTCGTTGAGATCGGAAAGCTGGTCGTTTCCGTCGAATTCATAGGAATACTTCCTGCCGGAGCCCAGATAGTTCTTCACTCCGTCCAGCATCTTGTACACGGGATTCACGTAGTATGCCAGCATGAAGATCAGCAGCATGACCACGAGCAGCAGGCCCACGCCCACGGCCACAATGCCGGGCATGACGGAGCGGTAGAAGCCGCTGTCAAAATTGGACGAGTTGCTGGCCAGGTCGGCGTGGATGGCGGAGGTGAGATGGTCCATATCGGTCCTCAGCCTGTCGAAACGGGGCTGCAGACGCTCGAAATACCAGGTCCTGGAGTCTATGAAATCCGACTGGAGCACATCCTTGAGCTCCAGCGAGGTGAGCATGTAGGCCGAGTACGAGTACACCACCGAATCGGCCAGGGGCTTGATGATGTTCGAAGCCATGGAGGCCCGGAGCGAATCGCAGTGCGAGTAGAAATATTCGTCGTCGAACTCGGGTATCTCGGAGTTGGCGTCGTCGCCTATCACGGCCAGGATCTCGAGGTTGTAGTTGTTGCTCACATCCGAGAGTTTGCGGGCGACATTGATGCTCCTGATATCGTCAGCAATCAGGTCTGACACATATGTGCTCATGTTTTCGTACTCCATGACCGAGATGATACTGGACAGGAGCAGGACGGCAGCTACGGCAGACAAGCTCATGATAAGCTTGGATCGCATTGACAATTTGGAAGATGCCATTAATAAATTTTTTCAAAAATTCTCACAAATATACAAAAATTTTAATATATTTGCCCTCGCCATATCCCCCCGAGCCTATGAGTTTACAGTTTCTCAACGACCTTACAAACAAGAACACGGCCGTCAAACGTGAGATTCTACGGTTGTGTACACGACACAGCAGCTACAGCATAGCTGATTTCAGCCGCGACCTGGGAGTAAGCGTTCCCACCGTCACCAAGCTGATCTCGGAGCTCATCACTGACGGGCTGTTGCAGGAGGAAGGCAAGCTGGGCACCTCGGGCGGGCGCAAGCCCAGCATCTACGGGCTCTGCCCGCAAGCCGGCTATTTCATCGGCATAGACGTCTCCAGACGCCATTTCCATCTCGCCGTGACAGATTTCAAGGGCGAGCTCATCCATTTCACCCAGGACATAGAGTTCATCCTCGAGGCCACTGCGGAGTCTTTCCGCAACATGTGCGCCCTCGTGAAGAACAAGCTCTTCGTCGCCGGCGTGCCCATGGACAAGGTCATGGCCGCGGGCGTGAGCCTCTCCGGCAGGGTCAATCCCGAAAAGGGCTACAGCCTCACCTATTCAATGGGTGACGACCTGCCCATCAAGGACCTCTTCCAGAAGGAGCTCGGAGTCCCCGTCACCATCGAGAACGACTCCAGGGCCATGACCTATGGTGAATATATGTATCTGGGCGAGAAGGCCGGGGAGAACATGATCTTCATCAACCTCAGCTGGGGCCTCGGCATGGGCATGATCCTGAACGGGCAGCTCTACTACGGCCAGTCCGGCTATTCCGGAGAGATCGGGCACTTCCCCATCCTGGACAATGACATCATCTGCCGCTGCGGCAAGGTCGGCTGCCTCGAGACGGGAGCATCCGGCTCCGCATTGCACCGCTGGATCATCGAGAAGCTCAATGAGGGCAGGAAATCCTCCCTTTCAGCGGTTTACCAGGAAAACGGCAACCTCGAGCTCGACGAGATTCTCAAGGCCGTGCAGGAAGAGGACGTCCTCGCCATCGAAGGCATAGGCAATATCGGTGAGACCCTGGGGAGGGGCATCGCCGGCATCATCAACATCTTCAACCCCGGACTCGTGGTCATCGGCGGCCGCCTCATCGTGGGCAAGGACTACCTGCGCCTCCCCATCCGCACCGCCGTCAACCGCCATTCCCTCTCCAAGGTCAGCAGCGACACCAAGATCACCCTGTCGAAGCTCGACCGCAAGGCCGGCGGCCTCGGCGACTGCCTGCTCTGCCGCGACAGGCTGCTCGGCTTGATGTAAGCTCCCATATTGACAACTCGTCGCAGTTTTTGACAATTTGTCAGCTAAATGCTTGATTTTCAGCGTTTTAACTGACAAATTGTCAGAAAAACCGCGTATTTTGGCATTGGCCCCGGATTTGAGATATCTCCTGTCGGACGCCCCCAAGTGAGACGGGCGCCAAACAAAAAGTCAAACAAATAAAAATATAGGAGATTAAAATTATGTTACCGACCAATTACAACCGCAGGCACAGCCAGGACTGGCTCCCCAGCATCTTCAACGATTTCTTCGATGATGATTTCATGAGGCTCACCCCTACAAAGCAGTTTGCAGCCCCCGCAATCAACATTTTAGAAAATGAGAAGGACTATCACATCGAGCTCGCAGCTCCCGGTATGACCAAAGAGGACTTCAAGGTACGCCTTGAGAACGAGAACGAACTCGTGATCACCCTCGAGAAGAAGCATGACCACAAGGACGAGAAGAAGAACTACCTCCGCAGGGAATTCGACTACGCTTCCTACCAGCAGACCTTCGTGATCCCCGAGGAAGTGGAGGCTGAAAAGATCAGCGCCGCAATGACCGACGGCATCCTGCACATCACCCTTCCTAAGAAAGAGCAGGTCGTGAGGACCCCCGCCGCAAGGCAGATCGAAATCGGATAATTCCGGTTTGCAGAATATGAAAGAGAGGCCGGCCCGTTTCGGGTCAGCCTCTTTTTTTGTTCACGGATCAGCTACTGGGGCAGCTGGGACGTACGACCTACACGTCAGAGGAATAATATCATACGTTAAAGGATGATTTTCAGATAATAGCAGTATCTTTGCAGGACATAATTATTGAAGACGATGAAATACGCAACAACAATAGAAGAGCAGATACAAAAGTTGAAAGACAGAGGGCTGGGTATCGAGGACGAAGAGAAGGCCAAGGAAGTTCTGCTGGATATTGGTTACTATCGCTTTGGCTCTTACCTCTTTCCGTATGAAATAACATACCCGAGCAAGAAGGAAAGGACGCACAAACTGAAGGCCTCTACGCATTTTGAAGACGCCCTTGATCTTTACTACTT
>JAFTBU010000058.1 GCA_017455065.1 Bacteroidales bacterium | reverse complement strand
CTCCTGGGAAAAGGACTCTACTTCCGTTCCGGGCGCATATGTACGGTATTCTATATTGTAATAAATACACTCCCCGCCGAGGACATGTCTGTCTCCGTCCGGGGTAATATTCTGGGAACAATATGTAATCTTACAATGCTTACTATAAGGGATGGGGTAAAAGAGATTGTGTCCGCGCTGCTCCCGCGGTGTCAGAACGGAGATGGAACTCGCCAGAGGCGAAACCGTGATTTTATCCCCGCTGACAAGACGGAACGGAGTGCCCGAAATGACCGGTTCTTCGGCATTGTCAATATATATGCGGAGTCCTCCCTCTCCTCCGCCCGTTCCGGCGAAGGTCATCCACCAACGTGTAATCACTCCCGGGCCGTCTGCGTCAAAAAGCACATATTCTTCACGCCCCGAGTTGGTTTCGCGACGAAGAAACCAGTTGTTGTCGCCATTGGCAAACCAGTTCTGGTCCTTCGAAACGGAAGTCCGGTCATAACTGCTGAAAGAAGCCTGCTTATACTCCGGTATGGGATAGCGGGCCACGGCATCACGGTCCACCATTTCCTCCAGAAGTGTGCCGATAGTGATCTTTGCCCGCGGGTCAGAGCCACTTATCGGGTCAGATTGGTTACAAGCCGCGAACGACATCGCGGAAAAGAGCGCGGTGAGGCCACAGATAATCGTTTTCATATGCTAACTAAAGTTTCCTGAGCAGGTTGTTCAGATTCACCTTTTCATCGATCATCGCACGCAGCTGGGCGATGGGAACGCGCTGCTGCTCCATCGTGTCACGGTCGCGCACGGTCACGCAGCGGTCATTCAGGGAATCGTGGTCCACGGTGATGCAGAACGGCGTTCCGATGGCATCCTGGCGACGATAACGCTTGCCGATGGAATCCTTCTCCTCGTATTGGCAATTGAAATCGTATTTCAGGTCGTTCATGATTTCCTGAGCCAGCTCGGGCAGACCGTCTTTCTTCACTAGCGGCAGCACTGCGGCCTTCACCGGGGCGAGAGGAGCGGGGATGCTCATCACCACGCGGGTCTCGCCGTTCTCCAACTGTTCCTCGTGGAACGAGTGTGACAGGACGGCCAGGACCATGCGGTCCACGCCGATGGAAGTCTCCACCACATACGGCGTATATGCCTGATTCTCTTCGGGATCGAAGTACTCGATCTTCTTTCCGGAGAACTTCTGGTGATTGCCCAGATCGAAGTTCGTGCGGCTGTGGATACCCTCCAGCTCCTTGAATCCGAACGGGAAATTGAACTCGATATCGGTCGCGGCATTAGCGTAGTGGGCCAGTTTCTCATGGTCGTGGAAGCGGTAATTCTCCGCACCCATGCCGATATTGACATGCCACTTCATACGCTGCTCCTTCCATTTTGCGAACCAGTCGAGCTCGGTGCCCGGCTTGATGAAGAACTGCATCTCCATCTGCTCGAACTCCCTCATGCGGAAGATGAACTGGCGGGCGACGATCTCGTTGCGGAAGGCCTTGCCTATCTGGGCGATGCCGAAGGGAATCTTCATGCGGCCGGTCTTCTGTACGTTCAGGTAGTTCACGAAGATGCCCTGGGCGGTCTCGGGACGCAGATAGATGATGTTGGCGCCCTCGGAGGTGCTGCCCATGGAGGTGGAGAACATCAGGTTGAACTGACGCACTTCGGTCCAGTTGCAGGTGCCGCTGATGGGGCAGACTATGTTGCAATCGTAGATGATCTGGCGGTATTCGGCGAAATCGGAGGCCTGCTCGGCTGCGACGTAGCGGTTGTGGATCTCGTCATACTTGGCCTGCTCGCGGAGCACGTTGGGGTTGGTGGCGCGGAACTGGGCCTCGTCGAAGCTCTCGCCGAACTTCTTGCGGCCTTTCTCCACTTCCTTGTTGACCTTTTCCTCAAGCTTGCCGAGATAATCCTCGATCAGGACGTCGGCGCGATAGCGTTTCTTGGAGTCTTTGTTGTCGATGAGGGGGTCGTTGAATGCGCTCACGTGGCCGGAAGCCTCCCAGATCTTGGGGTGCATGAAGATGCAGGAATCGATACCCACGATGTTTTCATTGAGGCGGGTCATGGCGTTCCACCAGTACTGCTTGATATTGTTCTTGAGCTCAACGCCCATCTGGCCGTAGTCGTACACGGCGGCAAGTCCGTCGTAAATCTCGCTGGAAGGGAAAATAAATCCGTACTCCTTGCAGTGAGCTACGAGTACCTTGAATAATTCGTCCTGAGTCATATCTTTGTTTTTAATCGTGCAAAAATAGTAAAAGTTCCTTTATGTACGCACGCGTTTCCACTTGAGGGTGAGGAATTTTGAGCTCCGGGGTGTCCATGTGCGTCTTTCCGTAGTACAGGATGTCCACGTCGATGATACGGTCGTGGTATATCCTGCGGCCGTCGGCGTCGTATTCCGGGGCGTCGGTGCGGCCCATGGCCTTCTCCACCCCTTTGCAGAGCTTCAGCACCGTCAGCGGTCTGCGGGAGGTTCTGTAGCGTACGAGGCAATTCAGGAACGCCGGACCGTCGAAGCCCACCGCAGCCGTTTCCATCACCGGGGTGATGGCTGTGTAATGGGAGCCGAATGCCAGGTCCAGCAGCGTCAGGGCCACCTTGATGTTGGTTTCCCTGTCCCCGAGATTGGTCCCCAGGGCCAATGTGACATCCACCGCGGCCATCACATGTCCGGGTCCATGCCCAGGGCCACCCGGGCTTCGTCGGAAAGCATGCTCTGGTCCCAGACAGGCTCGAAAACCAGTTCGATGTCGCAGCCGGTGACGCCGGGCGTGAGCTCGACGCTATGCTTGACCTCGGCCATCACATCGTCCGCCATGGGGCAGGTGGGGGCTGTGAAGGTCATTTTGATGCTGACGTGGCCGGACTTGTCTATGTGAAGTTCGTAGATAAGTCCGAGATCGTATATGTTTACGGGTATTTCGGGGTCGTAGACCTGCTTCAGGGCCAGGACTACATCTTCGTACAGCGGCGCCAGGTTCTTGACGTCCTCCGCTGTCAACACTTCCTTGTTCTCCTCACTCATGATAGTTGCCGGGATGCTGCGGTGCGTATGGTGGAAATCATCGAAACCAGACCGTTGGACCTGGTGGGAGAGAGATTCTCCCTCAGGCCGATCTCGTCCAGGAAGGCGAAGTCGTCCCCCGCGATCTCAGCGGGAGTCCTGCCGGAATAGACGCTCACCAGCAGGGAGATGATGCCCTTGGTGATGATCGCGTCGCTGTCGGCGCTGAAATACATCTTCCCGTCCTCTACCTTCCAGTCCAGCCAAACCCGTGACTGACAGCCTTTTATCAGCTTGTCATCAGTCTTGGCGGACTCGGGGTAGGGTTCCAGATTCTTTCCGAGACTTATTAGATATTCGTATCTGTCCAGCCAGTCGTCGAACAGGCCGAACTCATCAGTAATTTCCTGTTTTGCTTCTTCAAGGGTCTTCATTTCTGTCTTGTTTATCCTCTCAGCATCGTTATCGCTTTTCTGAGAGAAGCTATGAAATATTCCGCCTCCTGCATGGTGTTGTAGGGGGCGAAGGATGCCCTCAGCATCCCTGTCACGCCGAACCGGTCCATAAGAGGCTCGGCGCACATCTGGCCGGAGCGGACCGCCACTCCCATCTTGTCCAGGAGCAGGGCGAGATCTTCGTGGTGGGCTCCCTCCACGCTGAACGAAAAGAGGGGGATCTTGTTTTCATCCGAGCAGGGCTCTCCGAAAATCCTGAGTCCGGAAATAGCTTTCAACTCGCTCGAGACATAGTCCCTGAGGGCTGTTTGAAGCTGGTCTATCTCATTCTGTCTCAATGCTTCAGCCATCTCTATCGCAGGCACCAGTGTAGGAGTGCCGGAGATGTTCTGGGTGCCGGCCTCGAACTTGTGCGGAGGGAGGGCGTAGGTCGTCCCGCTCCAGCGGACCGTGTCGATCATCTCACCGCCGCCCATGTAAGGAGGGAAACTGTCCAGGAAGGAACGCTTGGCGTAGAGCACTCCCGTGCCGGGTGCGGCGAAAAGCTTGTGACCCGAGAACACATAGAAATCGCAGCCGGTCTCGCGGACATCGACATCCTCGTGGACTATCCCCTGCGCGCCATCGGTGAGGACGGGACAATTCATTGAATGACAAATATTTACTATCTGTTTCAGAGGATTTACTATACCCAGTACGTTGGAGATGTGACTGACGCAGACGAGCTTGGTACGGGGGGTGATGAGCGAAGGCAGGAGGTCTAGTCGGAGCTCTCCGCGCTCATCGACAGGAAGCACCTTGACGACGGCGCCTTTGCGCTCGCACATAAGCTGCCAGGGGACAATGTTGGAGTGGTGCTCCGCCTCGGAAACCAGGATCTCGTCGCCTTCGGAGACGAAAGCCTCACCGAAACAGAATGCAACGAGGTTGAGAGATGCCGTGGCGCCGTAGGTGAAAACTATCTCCGAAGCGCTTTCAGCATTGATAAAGGCCCTTACTGCCTCGCGGGTGGCCTCATACTCCTCCGTAGCGAGCTGCGCGATACGGTGCACGGCCCGGTGGAGGTTTGAATTGTACCTCAGCGACATCTCCTCCCATTTTTGCACGACGCTGCGGGGACGGAGAGAGGTCGCGGCATTGTCCAGGTAGACCAGGTCCTTGCCGTACACTTTCTCGCCCAGCTGGGGGAATTGGCTTCTTATGAACTCTATCTGATTCATATTGAAACGCAAAGATAGCATTTTTCTTGGCCAAAAATCCTATATTTGTACAGATAAGATCAAGAAATATCGAGTTTATGACAGATTACATTTCAGGCAGGGTGGCGGAGCTCACGCCGACTCGCTTAGTAATTGACAATCAGGGTATTGGCTACGCAGTAGAAATATCCCTGCAGACCTACGCGGCATTTGAAGGAAAAAGCGAAGGGACGGTGTATATCCAGCAGCAGGCCAACCCACGGGAAGGGACTACGGTAGATTACGGCTTCGCGACCAAGAGCGAAAGAGAACTGTTCTGCCAGATCACCAGCGTGTCCGGTATCGGAGCCGCTTCGGCCAGGATGATTTTGTCTTCGCTGTCGCCGGATGAACTCAGGGAGGCGATACTTTCGGAGAATACCAACACCATCAAATCTGTCAAAGGAATAGGCCTCAAGAGTGCCCAGAGGCTAATTTTGGAGCTTAAGGACAAGATAATCAAAGGCGGCAGCGCAGATGCTGAGGCACTGTTCTTTGCGGAGAAAAACGAGAATGTGGAAGAAGCTTCTTCTGCCCTCCAAATACTTGGGTTCAACAAGCAGAACATCGACAAGGCCATCAAGGCTATACTGAAAAAGAACCCCGCTGCAAAGGTGGAGGACATAATCAAAGAAGCCCTGAAAATGCTCTAATGTTCCACGTGGAACATCAGCGGCCGAAATACACCAGAAGCACAGCTATATCAGAAGGAGAGACTCCCGAAATACGGGAAGCATCTGCTATGGTGCGGGGTTTATATCTCTCAAGCTTCTGCCGGCACTCTATAGTGAGGCCTGAAACCTTGGAAAAGTCGAAGGTATCAGGAATGGCAAGATCCTCAAGTCGGTTCAGCTTTTTAGCCAACTGAATCTCCCTTTCAATATATCCTTTATACTTGATAGAGATTTCCACAGAATCCGTAACTTCCTTATCTACAGGAAGTTTAACTCCAAATATATCAAATGTTCCACGTGGAACAAAAGGGAGCAAAGAGGTAAGGGAGAGCTCTGGGCGAGTAACCAACTCAGACAGTTTCTTGGAATCAGTCAAAGGCGTCGAAGATACAGATTCAAGATAACTATTGACAGACTTTGCAGTGATCTTCGCTGAAGAAGATAACTCGAGTAGTTTATTGACCTGAGAATACTTGTTCAGCATAGTCTCGTACCTCTCATCAGAGGCCAGTCCTATAGCATGGGACTTGGCTGTAAGCCGTTCATCAGCATTGTCCTGGCGCAGCAGAATGCGGAATTCGGCCCTGGAAGTGAACATACGGTAAGGTTCATCCACACCCTTTGTGATGAGATCATCTATCAAAACACCTATGTAAGATTCATCTCTGGAGAGTATGAAAGGCTCTTTTCCCTGAAGTTTAAGCGCAGCATTGATGCCGGCTACCAAACCCTGTGCTGCGGCTTCTTCGTATCCTGTAGTTCCGTTGACCTGACCGGCGAGATATAAATTTTCGATGCAGCGGGATTCGAGAGTTTTGTAAAGTTGACGAGGATCGAAATAGTCGTACTCGACAGCGTAAGCAGGACGGAAAATCTTGACAGACTCTAGACCGGGAATGGCATGAAGAGCATCCAACTGGGTCTGTAAAGGGAGCGAAGAAGAGAAGCCCTGAAGGTAGAATTCTGTAGTGTTCCGACCCTCAGGCTCGAGGAAAAGTTGATGAGACAACTTATCCGGAAATACACGAAGTTTGTCTTCTATGCTTGGGCAATATCTGGGGCCTTTGCCATGTATGGCTCCGGAGAAAAGTGGCGAGTCGCTAAATCCTTGACGTAAAATATCATGCACCTTTTCAGTTGTATGAAGGATATAGCAGGCCATTTGAGGCAATCCTGCCTGAATAGATGACGGAGACAAAAGGTACGAAAAACGCTCAGGCTCTACATCGCCGAATTGCTGAGTCAATGTAGAGGTGTCGACAGACGAAATATCTATCCTCGGAGGGGTCCCGGTCTTCATTCTGTCGGTGTTTATACCGTAAGAAGAGAGCTGCTGAGTGAGTCCGTAAGAGGCAAATTCGCCGATTCTTCCTCCTTCCATCCTGGTCCGGCCGATGAAAAGCTTGCCTCCGAGGAAAGTTCCTGCAGTCAAAACAACTGCCCGAGACTTGAAAATAGCGCCTGTATTGGTCATGACTCCGCAGATTTTTGAATTCTCGAAGAGGAATTCTGTGGCAAAATCAGCGTAAATATCTAATTTTGAATTACTTTCAAGTATTTTACGCCAATTCAGCGAAAATTGGATTTTGTCGCACTGGGCCCTAGGGCTCCACATTGCGGGACCTTTTGAGCGGTTCAGCATGCGGAACTGGAGGGTGGACATATCAGTGACTATTCCGGTATAGCCTCCGAGCGCGTCGATCTCGCGGACTATCTGACCCTTGGCAATACCTCCAACCGCAGGATTGCAGGACATCTTGGCATAAGAAGTCATATCGGCGGTGACCAGCAGCACAGAGGCTCCGAGATTGGAAGCGGCCATGGCTGCTTCACAGCCGGCATGACCTCCGCCCACGACTATTATGTCATAAGAATAGTCCATCCTAACCGGCTATGACTTTACGGATGCCCAGATAATAATTCTCCTTGGATCGCATGGTGGCGATTTCATCTTCGCTATGATCATCGTAGCCGATAAGATGAAGTACGCCGTGCACCAGGACACGGTTCAATTCTTCCTCAAACTCTGTCTTATAAAATACCGCATTCTCCTTGACGGAATCGACACTGATGAAAAGATCTCCTGAAATGGTCTTGCCTTCCGAATAATCGAAAGTGATGATATCAGTGAAATAGTCGTGATGCAGATACTTTATATTAATATCGAGCAGATAGTTGTCTGAGCAGAATATCACATTGATATCGCCCAACTTCCGGACCTCGCTTTCCGCGACGAACTTATACCACTTGTTGTTCAGGAGTTTTCCCTTGAACTTGAAATCCGTATCCTCGGTAAAATATCTGACCATTTCTGAAAATTTTAGCAAATCTACTGCTTTTAAATCAAATAATTGTTTTTTGAAATATTTATTTCTATCTTTACGACTTGGAAAGAAATATAATTTTAGAAATATGGAAGTTAAAAAATCACCCAAGGCCGATCTCAACAACAAGAGACTCCTTTTCACGGAGATTGGTTTCGTGATCTCACTTCTGATCGTCCTCGGCGCATTCAACTGGAGCAGCAAGGATAAGAAAGTCTCCGTGCTCGAAGCTGTGAGCGAGGAAATCATTGAAGATGAGATGGTTCCCATCACTGAAGAGACTCCTCCCCCGCCGCCGGAAATCAACAAGATTCCTGTTCTTTCCGACCAGATTGACATCATCGACGATGACATCCAGGTAGAGGATAATTTCGTTAACCTTGAGGACGATGCAAACCTCGGTGTCGATATCATTGACTACGTCGAGGAAGTCGTCGAAGAGACAGTGGAAGAAGAAGCTATTCCTTTCCAGTTGGTGGAGGAAAAGCCTACATTCCAGGGCGGTGACGCAAATGCTTTCTCAAAGTGGGTGAACGAAAGGCTCAACTATCCTGAAATCGCCAAAGAAAACGGTGTACAGGGCAGGGTTATGCTTCAGTTTACCGTAAATCCCGACGGCAGCGTGTCCAACGTAAAGGTGGTCCGTGGCGTTGATGACGCTCTCGACAAAGAGGCTGTCAGGGTCGTTTCCAGCTCACCTAAGTGGAAACCCGGCAAGCAGAGAGACCGTGCTGTGAAGGTTACCTACACCTTCCCCGTGATCTTCCAGCTTCGCTAAAAGAAACAAACTTTTAAGATTAAAGGCTGTCCCGACGGATAGCCTTTTTTTAACGGCTTATGGATATCAACAGAGAGGAAACAGCAGTATTTGTAGGAATCATCAAAAAGAATGATGATGAGGAAAAGATAATGGAGTATCTGGACGAACTTCAGTTCCTTGCGGAGACTGCCGGTGTGACCGGAGACAAGAAGTTCATCCAAAGACTCGATAAGCCCGAGAAAGCTACTTATATAAGGAGTGGTAAACTGCAGGAGATTGCAGATTACTGCGAGGAAAACTGCATCAAATACGTGATATTCGATGACGAATTGACCGGGATGCAGCAGAGAAACATAGAAAGGGTCATCAAGACTTCCTCTGTCGTGGACAGGACCAGCCTTATCCTGGAAATCTTCGCCCAGAGGGCCAAGACTTCATATGCCAAGATGCAGGTGGACCTCGCCAAATACAACTACATGCTGCCCAGACTGGCCGGTATGTGGACCCACTTGGAGAGGCAGAGAGGTGGTATAGGCACCCGAGGCGGTATGGGTGAGACCCAGATAGAAATCGACCGCCGTATAGTCAACGAAAAGATCAGCAAACTCAAGGAGCAGCTTAAGAAAGTCGACCGCCAGATGGCCACCCAGAGAAGCAACAGAGGCCAGCTGGTAAGGCTTTCCCTGGTGGGGTACACCAACGTCGGAAAGAGCACTCTGATGAATCTGCTGGCCAAAT
The DNA here is from genome assembly GCA_017455065.1 of Bacteroidales bacterium. Classification (GTDB taxonomy): domain Bacteria; phylum Bacteroidota; class Bacteroidia; order Bacteroidales; family UBA932; genus Cryptobacteroides. The sequence continues at coordinate 31,620 of JAFTBU010000058.1, read as the reverse complement.
CCGACGTCTTCGCAGAAAACAAACTCTTCGCCACCCTCGACACCACAGTGCGTAAAGTGGTCATAGAAAATGTGCCTTTCCTTCTGAGCGACACCGTAGGATTCATACGCAAACTGCCCACCCAGCTGATAGAAGCCTTCAAGAGCACCCTGGACGAAGTCCGTGAAGCCGATATCCTCATCCATGTGGTGGACGTATCCCATCCCGGATTCGAGGAGCAGGTGGAAGTCGTGAACAGGACCCTCAAAGACATAGGCGCCCAGGACAAGCCCGTCTATATAGTTTTCAACAAGACGGATGCCTTCACCTATGAAGAATACGACGAATTCTCACTGGAGCCCCGTTCGCGCAAGAACGAAACCCTGGAAGACTTGAAACACAGGTGGATAGACGAAAAGAAAATCCCCTGCATCTTCATGTCAGCCAAGAAGAAGGAGGGGTTGGAAAAACTCCGCAACGACATCTACAAGATGGTTGCGGAGATTCATGCCGGACGTTATCCGTTCAATAATTTCCTTTGGTAGAGGCTTAGTCTGAGAACTTGGCCTTGAGGAACTCCCTGTTGAGCCTTGCGATATGCGCGACGGTGATGCCCTTGGGGCATTCCATCTCGCATGCACGGGTGTTCGTGCAGTTGCCGAAGCCCAGCTCGTCCATCTTTGCCACCATAGCCTTTGCCCTCTGCTTGGCTTCGGGACGGCCCTGAGGCAGGAGGGCGAGTGAACTCACCCTGGCGGCGACGAACAGCATTGCAGATCCGTTCTTGCAGGTAGCCACACAGGCACCGCAGCCTACGCATGCGGCGGCGTCCATACTCTCCTCAGCCTTGTCATGAGGTATGAGAATATTGTTGGCATCCTGGGCGGAACCGGTGCGGACTGAAATGAAGCCGCCTGCCTGGAGTATCTTGTCAAATGCCGTCCTGTCCACCACGAGGTCTTTGATCACAGGGAAAGCTGCGCTCCTGAAGGGCTCCACTGTGATGGTGGCGCCATCCTTGAAATGCCTCATGAAGAGCTGGCAGGTGGTCACATGGTCATCCGGACCATGGGCCCTGCCGTCGATATACAGGGAGCAGGCTCCGCATATACCCTCACGGCAGTCATGGTCGAACGACACGGGACCGCTGCTCTGGCATCCTCTTTCGACTGCTACCGGATCTGTTCCCTCCCTGATGAGCTGCTCATTGAGTATATCGAGCATCTCCAGGAAAGAAGCATCTTCCTCTATACCCGAGATATGATAAGTCTCGAAGTGACCTTTGGTCTTGGCGTTTTTCTGACGCCATATTTTCAAGTTGAATTCCATTTCGATCAGTCTTTATAGTTTCTGGTAGCAACCTTGATGAATTCGTATTTGAGGGGTTCCTTGTGAAGTTCAGGCTCCTTGCCTTCGCCCTTGTATTCCCAGGCGGCCACATACATGAAGTGCTCGTCATCCCTCTTGGCCTCGCCTTCCTCGGTCTGGCTCTCCACACGGAAATGTCCGCCGCAGGACTCCTCCCTCTGGAGGGCGTCACGGGCCATGAGATCACCTATCTCGAAGAAATCCTCGAGCCTGAGAGCCTTCTCAAGCTCCTGGTTGAACTCAAACTGTGAGCCGGGCACATTCACATTCTCATAGAAATCCTTGCGGAGCTCGGCTATCTGCTTGATGGCCTCGGTAAGACCCTTCTTGTCACGGGCCATGCCGACATTGTTCCACATGATATGACCAAGTTCCTTATGGATGGAATCCACGGTCTTCTTACCCTTGATAGCGAAAAGCCTGTCTATACGGGCCTGCACTGCCTTTTCAGCCTCGATGAATTCCTTGGTGTCCACATCGGTCTTGGGCTCGGCGAACTTTTTGGACAGATAGTCGCCTATAGTCACAGGCAGAATGAAATAACCGTCGGCAAGACCCTGCATGAGAGCTGAAGCGCCGAGACGGTTTCCACCGTGGTCGGAGAAGTTGGCCTCACCGATGGCGTACAGACCGGGAACGGTGGTCTGGAGATCGTAGTCGACCCATATACCGCCCATGGTGTAGTGGATGGCGGGATATATCATCATAGGCTCCTCCCAAGGGGAAGAAGCTGTGATCTTCTCATACATCTCGAACAGGTTTCCGTACCTCTCGGCCACCCTCTGGTGACCCAGCCTCTTGATGGCGTCGGCGAAATCGAGGAATACGGCCTTGCCTGTCTCATTGACACCGAAACCGGCATCGCACCTCTCCTTGGCTGCACGGGAAGCCACATCCCTGGGGACGAGGTTTCCGAATGCGGGATAGCGGCGCTCGAGATAGTAATCCCTGTCCTCCTCGGGGATCTGGGAAGCCTTTATCTGATGCTTGCGGAGTTTCTCCACATCTTCGAGTTTCTTGGGCACCCAGATACGTCCGTCGTTACGCAGGGACTCTGACATGAGGGTGAGCTTGCACTGCTGCTCTCCGTGCACGGGGATGCAGGTAGGGTGGATCTGGGCGAAGCAGGGGTTGGCGAAGAAGGCGCCCTTCTTGTAGCACTGCAGCGCGGCGGATCCGTTGCTGTTCATAGCGTTGGTGGAAAGGAAATAAGTGTTTCCATAGCCTCCGGTGGCAATCACGACGGCGTGCGCTCCGAACCTTTCGAGCTGTCCGGTGACGAGATTCCTGGCAATAATACCCTTGGCCTGGCCGTTCACAATCACCAGGTCGAGCATCTCATGGCGGGGATAGCTCTTCACGGTGCCGGCGGCAATCTGCCTGTTCAGTGCGGCGTAGGCACCGAGGAGTAGCTGCTGTCCGGTTTGACCGCGGGCGTAGAAAGTACGGCTCACCTGCACGCCGCCGAAAGAGCGGTTGGCAAGATATCCGCCGTATTCCCTCGCGAAAGGAATGCCCTGAGCGACGCACTGGTCGATGATGGCGGCGCTGACCTCTGCCAGACGGTACACATTGGCCTCACGGCTGCGGTAATCTCCGCCCTTGATCGTATCATAGAAGAGACGGTAGACGGAATCGTTGTCGTTCTGGTAATTCTTGGCCGCATTGATACCTCCCTGGGCTGCGATGGAGTGAGCCCTGCGGGGAGAATCGCTGATGCAGAAAATCTTCACATTGTAGCCGAGTTCACCGAGGGAAGCAGCTGCAGAAGCGCCGCCGAGACCGGTTCCTACCACAATGATTTCAAGTTTTCTTTTGTTGTTAGGGCTTACAAGGTGAATTTCCGACTTGCGCTTGGTCCATTTTTCCGCAAGGGGTCCTTCAGGAATCTTGGAATTAAGTTTATCTGTCATTTTTGTTAGGATTGTCAAAAATAATGGCAAGTTTAGTCATTTTTAGTCAAACTAAAAAGAGAGTTCTCCTCTTCAGGTATATATTGGTCCAATCCGAGATGCTTGTAGGCCATATTCGTGGCCACCCTGCCCCTCGAAGTCCTCACTATGAAACCCTCCTTGATAAGGAAAGGCTCATACACCTCCTCATAGGTGCCCACATCCTCGCTGATAGCCGAAGCTATGGTATTTGCACCCACAGGACCTCCCTTGAAAGTGGTTATTATGGACCGGAGGATCTTGTTGTCTATGGCATCCAGTCCCCTGGTATCTATCTTGAGCTTGTCCAGGGCGTACTTGGTGATCTTCAAGTCGATATGGCCCTCTCCCATCACCTGCGCGAAATCCCTGACCCTCTTCAGCAGAGCGTTAGAAATACGCGGCGTACCGCGGCTGCGCAGCGCTATCTCCCTCGCCGCCTCGTCGTCTATCCCCACTCCCAGTATGCCGGCGCTCCTCAGGACAATGCGGAAGATCTGCTCCGTATCGTAGTACTCCAGGGCGCAATTTATGCCGAACCTTTCCCGCAGCGGCGCCGTCAGCAGTCCGCTCCGGGTGGTGGCCGCCACGAGGGTGAAAGGATTAAGGGCAATGCGGACGGATCTCGCTCCCGGACCCTTGTCTATCATGATGTCGATGACGAAGTCCTCCATGGCAGAATACAGGTACTCCTCCACTTCGGGGGAGAGGCGGTGTATCTCGTCGATGAAAAGCACGTCCCCGGTCTCCAGCGAAGTCAACAGACCCGCCAGGTCTCCCGGACGGGTGATGACGGGACCGGAAGTCACCTTTATATTTACACCGAGTTCGTTGGCTATGATATGGGCGAGGGTGGTCTTGCCGAGACCCGGAGGACCATGGAAAAGAGTGTGGTCCAGGGTGTCCCCCCTCATTTTCGCGGCCTTGATGTACACTGACAGATTGGAGATGATTTCATCCTGTCCGGTAAAATCATCGATCCTTTGCGGTCTTATTATTCCATCTAAATCCTTATCTTTGTCCTCGATTGAGGTATGAGGATTGAAGTCAGCCATATAGCCCCAGTTTGTAATCCAAATACAAATATACTTTTTTATTTTTATAATCTGGTTATGTTTATTTAGCTGTTGAAATTGTTAAAACATCCATAATCAGTTATAATTGAAACTATTGAAAAAAAAATTCCTGTTGAAAAACCGGTGCCCGGAGAGTTTGGCGGACAGTTGAAAACTCAGCCATGAAAGTTATCAACTCCGGCGAGGCCTGAAATAAACAATGCTTTAAACCGCTTTTCAACAAGAATTCAAAAGATATGTTGATAAGTCAAAAGTCCACCGAACTTTTGCGCGACAGGATACTTTCTTCCGATGAAGTATTCTGCCGTGGGCTGTTTCTGTCCGCCCGCTGGTTCGTGTTGAGCCAGATCGCAAACCAAGGCACCCATCTGGTCATCCTCCCCACCCAGGAAGCCGCCGAATACTGCAGCGCAGACCTTTACAACCTCGTGGAAGGGGACAGGGTATTCTTCCTCCCCGCCGTCGGCACCAGCATAGAGAGGAGCAACTACAAATCCTCGCTCAGCGTCCAGAGGACATCGGCCATAGAAAAGATACTCACCTCCGCCCCCGGAGAACTCTGCATCATAGTCACCTATCCTGCAGCCATCTCCGAAGGCATACCCGACAGCAAGAAAATAAGCGAAGGGATACTGGAAATATCCGTCGGCAAGGAATACAGCCACGAATTCCTCACCCACAAACTCATAGAATCAGGCTTCGAAAAAGTGGATTTCGTCTCCGCTCCCGGACAGTTCGCCGTCAGGGGCTCGCTGGTGGACGTATTCTCCTATTCCTACAACAATCCCTACCGTATCTCCTTCTGGGGCGACGAAGTAGAAAAGATAGGATCCTTCGACTGCAACACCCAGCTCTCCAGGGAATCCTTCGACAAAGTGGAGATAGTATCCTCCATCCTCACCGAGGACAATGAGAACGGCTGCAGCCTGATTTCCATCCTTCCCCCAGCGGCGACCGTGTGGCTGGACTCTTCGGATATGTACAGGCAGGAGGAGTTTTTCAAGGCCCTCGGCCCCTTCAAGCGGGTGTTCCTGGACACCCCCCTTTCCAAGGAAGACAGTTCTCCCGTCCAGTTCAACATCGCCCCCCAGCCTGTCTTCAACAAAAACTTCGAACTCCTCACCGAGGACATAAACAGCAGGATCGAAGGCGGCTACAAAGTATTCATCTTCTCCGAAAAGGAAAACCAGCTGGAAAGGATAAAATCCATCCTGGTCCAGGAAGGGGGACATCTTCCGGAACTGGTAGCCAGACGCAATATCCACAACGGCTTCATAGACCACCAGGACAAGATTTGCTGCTACTCCGACCACGAGATTTTCGACCGCTTCCACAGGGTCAGCATCAGACGCTCGGTAGAGAAGAGCGAGCAGCTCACTATCAATGACTTGAACTCCTTCAACATAGGAGATTACGTGGTCCACATAGACCACGGCGTGGGTATTTTCGGAGGTCTGGTCAGGATGAGGGACGACTTCGGCCGTATGAAAGAAGTCGTCAAGATCACCTACAAAGACGGGGACGTGGTCTTCGTGTCCGTCCATGCCCTGCACAAGATTTCCCGCTTCCGCTCCAGGGAAGGCGAGGCCCCGAGGATAAACAAACTCGGATCGAAGACCTGGCAGACCCTCAAGACGGGAGCCAAATCCAAGGTCAAGGACATAGCCAAGGACCTCATCCAGCTTTATGCCAAGCGCAAGGCATCCAAGGGTTTCGCATTCTCGGCCGACACCTACCTCCAGGAAGAGTTGGAGTCATCTTTCATGTACGAGGACACCCCGGACCAGGAGGCTGCCACCATCGCGGTCAAGCACGACATGGAGGATGATTGCCCCATGGACCGTCTCATCTGCGGCGACGTAGGCTTCGGAAAGACTGAAGTCGCCATCAGGGCGGCGTTCAAGGCGGTGGTGGACGGGAAGCAGGTGGCGGTCCTGGTACCCACGACCATATTGGCCCTGCAGCACTATACTACCTTCCGCTCCCGCCTCGAAGGCTTCCCCTGCACGGTGGATTACGTGAGCCGGCTCAGGACGGCGAAGGAGTTGAGCGACATCAAGAAGAGGCTCGCAGAAGGCAAGATCGACATATTGATAGGTACCCACAAGATACTGGGGGCGGGATTCGATTTCAAGGACCTCGGCCTGCTGATAATAGATGAAGAGCAGAAATTCGGAGTATCCGCCAAGGAGAAGCTCCGCCAGCTCCGCTCCAACGTGGATACCCTCACCCTCACGGCCACCCCTATCCCCAGGACCCTGCAGTTCTCCCTGCTCGGCGCCAGGGACCTCAGCATCATCAACACCCCGCCGCCCAACAGGATACCGGTGCAGACGGAAATCATACTTTTCGACAAGGAAGAGATACGCAGCATAATAAACTACGAGCTGAACCGCGGCGGACAGGTGTTTTTCCTGCACAACAAAGTGGAAGAACTCCAGTCCATCCACGACATACTCCACGGTCTGATCCCGGACATGAAGATATGCATAGCACACGGCCAGATGGAGTCCAAAGAGCTCGAAAACAGGATACTGAATTTCATGCGCGGGGACTATGACATGCTCCTCTGCACCACCATCATAGAGAACGGACTGGACATCCCCAACGCCAACACCATCATCATCAACCAGGCCCAGAACATAGGCCTGAGCGACCTGCATCAGCTCCGCGGCAGGGTGGGGCGGTCCAATATCAGGGCGTTCTGCTATCTGATCGTTCCCCCGCTGGTCACCATCACCGACGACGCCCGCAGGAGGCTGAAGGCCATAGAAGAATTTTCCGACCTGGGAAGCGGTTTCAATATTGCCATGCAGGACCTCGACATCCGCGGAGCGGGAAACCTGCTCGGAGCGGAGCAGAGCGGCTTCATCTCCGAAATGGGCTTCGAGACATACCAGACAATACTCGCCGAGGCCATGGAGGAACTGGGCGTGGAGACAGGGTTGTCCGGCAAGACCGTCCGGGGCTCGTTCAATGTGGACTGCACCGTGGAGACGGACAAGCCTGCGCACATCCCCGACGAATACGTGGACGTGACGGCGGAGAAGATACGTATCTACAAACAGCTCGACGCCAGCACCACCGACAAGGAGATAAATATCTATTACGATCAGCTCGCAGACCGTTTCGGCCCCGCTCCCGAAGAGGTGGACAATCTCTTCAGGGTGGTCAAGATCAGGAACGCCGGATCGAAACTCGGATTCGAGAAGATCATAGTGAAGAACGGTATGTTCATAGCCTTCTTCATATCCAATCCGATGTCCCCCTACTACAAGTCCAAGACCTTCGAGAACCTGCTGCAGAAGATAGAGAAACTCCCTTCGGAAATGACTCTGAAACAGAGCGATTCGAAGCTCAAAATAGTGGCCCGCGGCATCGATACCTTGGAAAAAGCCTATGCGCTTTTGATAAAATTGAGATAAATTGCTAATTTTGCGAGATACAACTTTTTGAACGATGCCCAATCTGTTGGTTGAAATAGGCAATACTGCCCTGAAAGCCGCTTGGTGCGAAGGCACTACTCTCGGCAAAACCTACAGATATCAGGGAGAGAAGACCATGGAATACATCCTTTCCATCACTGAAAAGGAAAAGCCCGAGGTCCTCTGCGTGGCATCGGCAAGAGACCTGACGGAGCAGGAAGAGAAACTTCTCGGCGGCGAGTGCCGGCACCTGGTGGTGCTCGACCGTGTGCACACGGCCCCCTTGTTGGGATATTCCCTCCCGGAATATCTTTCCTACGACAGGGCGGCTGTACTCATTGCCGCGAGATATCTCTTCAAAGAGAAACCCTGCTCCATCTTTGACTTCGGCACTACGCTGACGGTGGATTTCCTCGACGCGCAGGGCCGCTATTGCGGGGGAATGATTTCTCCCGGCTGCAGGACGAGATTCAAATCCCTGGGCAGGTATTCGAAATCCCTTCCTGTGGTGAATACGCCGGAAACCGTTCCGGCCATAGGCACTTCCGTACAGAGTGCCGTCGAGGCCGGTGTGATTTCAGGCATAATGTTTGAAATTGAAGGATATATAGGCCGTTATCCGGAGAACATCGTGATTTTCACGGGCGGAGATGCAGTGTATTTTGCCAGGCAGATGAAGTATTCCGTCTTCGTAGTCCCGAACATGGTTCTGATGGGATTGGCCATAATGACTGAAGATTATGTCAGGAAACATATTCAATAGATTGTGCGTCGCGACGCTGCTTCTCCTCTTCGGGGGAGCCGTGGCCGGGGCCCAGTCCTACGGCAGCTTCACCCCGTATTCCATGTTCGGGCTGGGCGACATCATGGAAGGGGGCTCGGCGTACAACAGGACCATGGGCGGCGCCGGCATAGCTGTCCGCAGCAACCGCTTCATCAATGCCCTCAATCCCGCGGCTGTCACCGCCCGCGATTCCCTGGCATTCATGTCCGACTTCTCGATGTATCAGGACAATAAGTATTTCGCCCAGGGCGGCCGCAAGTCCGTGGGCAATACTCTCAGCCTTTCCGACCTGATCATCACTTTCCCGATTTATCACCACTCCGCCATGATGGTGGGCATCGCCCCCTTCAGCAGCACCGGCTACGGCTACGGAGACTACTATACCGACCCCGCGCTGATCGCCCAGACCGGCCCCGTCGCCTATACCGCCAACGGCCACGGAAGCATCTACCAGGGCTTCGCCGCGGCGGGCGTCACCTTATGGAAGCGGCTTTCGCTGGGTGCACAGGCCACACTCCTCTTCGGCCAGAACGAGAGGACCTTCACCGAAACATTCACCGACAGCAGTTTCAACGGAGTGCAGAACGGTATAGACCTTGACATGCGCGCCTTCACCTGGAAGTTCGGCCTGCAGTATGAGCAGCCTCTGGGAGCCAATTCCTCATTGACCCTGGGAGCCACCTACCGCCTCGGCACGGACCTCCGCGGAGAGATTGAAAATTACAAATACTCTTCCGGCAGCGCCGCGGTGGTGGATACCATCTCGCACAGCGCCGGCAGCATCTCCGGCGTGAAGATAGCCGACGAGATAGGCGTGGGCCTGAGCTTCCGCTCCGGCAACCGTTTCCTGCTCACCGCCGACTACACCCGCGCCGACTGGACCAAGTCCGGACTGGACGTCACCAAGGGCTTCGCCGGCAACCTCATCCCCGGCAAGGGCAGCTCCATTTTCACCAATACCGTGGCGGAATCCTACCGCGTCGGAGTGGAGATCGTCCCCAATCCCAACGATGTCCGCTACTATTTCAACACTTGTTCCTACAGGGCCGGAGTCTATCACAAGAAAGAGTATTTCGCCCTCGACGGAAACCGGATTTCCTCCACCGGAATCACGCTAGGAATCACCCTTCCGGTCTTCCGCAGGAACAACGGAATCACTTTAGGCATGGAAATTGGACAGAGAGGAACATTGAAGGACAATCTCATACGCGAGAGATACGTAAACTTCTCCGTCGGATTCAACTTCTTTGACATTTGGTTCCAGAGAATACAGTATGATTAATAATTTAAAAACCGATAGTATCATGAAAAAACTTATTGTCGCTATTGCAGGAGTTGCAATGATGATGCTGGGCACCCAGCTTTCAGCCCAGTCCAAGTACGGAGCGGACAGCGCGGAATGCCTCAAGTACCTCTCCTACTACAACGAGTATTTCAAGTCCAAGAGCTATGACGACGCCCTCCCCAACTGGCGTGAGGCATACAGGCTCTGCCCTCCTCAGGCAAGCCAGAATCTGCTCATCAACGGTACCACCCTCATGCGCAGGCTCATCTCCCAGAATGCCAGGAACGCTGAATACAGGAAGGCCCTCATCGATACCCTGATGACCCTCCACAACCTCAGGGCAGAGTATTATCCCGCCAACAAGGTCGTCGCCCTGAACAACAAGGCAGTGGACCTCTCCAACTATGTAAAGGACGACAACGAGTACCTTTTCAAGGAGTATGAGGCCATCATCGCGGCCAACCAGGAGAAGGCGAAGGCTTCCACCTTCCTCTTCGACCTCAACGCCGCAGTCGCCCTCTACCAGGAAGGCAAGCTCGACGCCGAGCAGGTGATCAACATCTACCAGAGGAACATCGAGCTTGAGGACAAGACCGCTGCCGCCAACGAGGCAGAGCAGGAGCAGAAGGCCAATATCCGCACCGATATCGAGAGCATCTTCATCTCCAGCAAGGTCGCCAGCTGCGAAAACCTTCTCGAGCTCTTCACCCCCAGGTTTGAAGCCGCTCCCGAGGATCTCCAGCTCGCTACCAACATCGTGAGGATGATGGGTCTGACCGAGGGCTGCACCGACAACGACCTCTTCCTGAAGGCCGCCACCACCATGTACAGACTCGATCCTTCCTATACTTCCGCCTACGGTCTGTTCAGACTGAACTCTTCCAGGGGCAATACCGCCGACGCCATCAAGTACATGACCGAGGCTATCGAATCCCCCGAGTCCGACGCCAAGACCGACGCACAGTACTCCTATGAGCTTGCAGCATTCTGCTACAAGTCCGGCCAGTCCGCACGTGCTCTCGAGTACGCCCGCGCCGCTCTTGAAGGCGATCCCAGCCTCGCCGGCAAGGCCAACTTCCTGATGGGAACCATCTGGAGCACCGCATCTTGCGGAGGCGACGAGATCAGCCGCAGGGCACCTTACTGGGTGGCAGTGGATTATTTCAACAGGGCCAGGAACGCCGACGAGTCCCTCGCAGAGGAGGCCGCCAGGATGATCAGCCAGTGCGCCCGCTACTATCCCCAGACCGCAGAGGCCTTCATGTATGACCTTACCGACGGTCAGTCCTACACCGTGACCTGCGGTGCCATGAGGGCTACCACCACCGTCAGAACCCAGAAATAAGGTTTGACATCGAGGACACATAAGACGCTTGTGCTGGCAATCACTGCTGTGGTTGCCAGCATTGTCGTTTCTTGCGACAGGCAGGAGGCCGACCCCCTGCCCACCGGAGACCTCCCCCAGCAGGTGGTGAACAACATGTTCGCCGTGGAGAGCGAGAACGGGGTGATAAAGGACAGGATGGAAGCACCGGTGATGGAGAGATACACCAACGACACTGCGTCATTTGAGAAGTTCCCCGAAGGGCTGCAAGTTTTCGGATACAATGAAGAAGGGGCCCTCGAGACCCTGGTCATATCCGACGGGGCCATACATTTCACCCCCCGCAACCGCAGATACAGCGAGACCTGGTCCGCTTTCGGCAACGTGGTCATACACAATGTGATCAACCGTCAGACCATGGAGACCGACACCATCTACTGGGATGAAACCCTGAAGGAAATCTACACCGACTGCTACGTCAAGATGTATTCTCCGGACGGTTTCATGCAGGGATACGGCATGCGCTCCGACGACCACGCCCGCCAGGCCATCCTGCTCAAACCTTTCAACAGCTACGGCTATGCGGAGCAGGATACTACGGTCGTTTTTGTGGATTCGGTCAATTTTATAGGTCCTTTTCCTAAAAAATAATGCACATTAGATAGAAATTTGCTATCTTCGCAGCCCAATTTGATTATTAATTAATAAGTATACAACAAAATGGCGGTTCTTGAAAAAATTCGCGTTAAGTTCGGAGTGCTGATTTCCATCATCATCGCTCTCGCACTTTTATCATTTATCATCGACCCGAGCACTTTGGAATCGGCTCTCCAGTCCATGTCCAAGAAGTATGATGTGGGTCAGATCGGATCAAAGAGAGTTTCCTATAACGATTTCGTGGATGAGGTCGACAAGATCAATGATGTCAACGAGCTCATCTCCGGCACCACTTCCCAGACCGAGGAAGTACGCAACCAGATCAACGAGGCTGCATGGCAGTCCTTCTTGGACAAGTACATGTTCCTCAAGAACGCAAAGGCAGCCGGACTCACCGTCGGTGAGGAAGAGATGGTAGAGCTCACCACCGGTGAGAACATCTCCCCCGTCCTTGCCCAGAACCAGGTGTTCATGGACGAGACCGGAACTTTCTCTTCCCAGAATCTCGTAAACTTCGTCCAGAGTCTTGACGCAGATCCCACCGGATCCTACAAGAATTACTGGAACTATCTGCAGAACTCTGTCTATACCCAGCAGTTCTACAGCAAGTACGGTTCGCTCTTCATCCAGTCCGACGTGGTCAACCCCGTCCGTCTCGCCGCCGCTCTCGCTGAGAACAACAGCGTGGCCGACATCGATTTCGTCCTCAAGAGGTTCGACTTCAGCACCGATACCACCATCCAGGTGTCCAGCAAGGAAATCACTGATTTTTACAACGCCCACAAGGACTTCTTCAAGCAGAAGGCCAGCCGTGACATAGAGTATGTCGTCTTCGAGGTGATCCCTTCAGAGTCTGACATCGCTGCCACCAGCGACGAGATGATCGCCGCCATGGACGAGTTCGGCACCACCACCAACATGAGGAATTTCCTCCTCAAGAACTCCGACCGTCCCTACTCAGAGTACTGGTACAAGGACGGCGAGCTCTTCACCGTCAACACCGAGCTCGACGAGTTCGTGTCTTCCAACAAGACCGGCGTTTCCCCTGTCTATCAGTCCGGAAACTCCTTCTTCGCCGGCAGGATCATGGCCAATGCTATGATTCCCGACTCCGTGTACGTGAGGCACATCCTGCTTCAGGGCACCGACGCCAAGGCCAAGGCTGACAGCCTCCAGAACGTCATCGCCCGTGGCGCCAACTTCTCAGAAGTGGCAGCCCAGTGGTCCTCCGACCAGTCCTCCGCCGCTGACGGAGAGCTCGGAAACATCGGCTGGATGACCCAGAACTACATGATCCCCGGATTTGAGTCGGTCATCACCGCTCCTCTCGGCAAGCCCTTCGTGCTCACAACCCAGTACGGTTCCCACGTGGTCGTGGTCACCAAGGCCACCAAGCCCGTAGCCAAGAAGCAGGTCGCCATCTTCGAGAAGACCGCCCTGGCCAGCAAGGAGACTTACAACAACTACTATTCACAGGCCAACAGGTTCGCTTCCATCGCGAACGGAACCTATGAGGGTTACCTCAAGGCCGTGGATTCCACCGGTGTCTATTCCCACCCTGTAAACAATGTCCTCGAGAACGTCGCTTCCTACGGCGCCATCGACCAGGCCAGGGAAGTGACCCGTTGGATCTTCGACAACAAAGTCGGCAAGGCTTCCAACATCATCACCGTAAACAACAACTACTTCTTCATCACCACCGTGAAGAACATCCACGAGGAAGGTTATGCTCCTGTCAAGGATGTGGCTCTGTCCATCCAGCAGCAGCTCTACAACCAGAAGCGTGACGAGAAGGTGAAGGCAGAGGTCGCCGCCAAGATCGCAGGTCTCACCGACATGCAGGAGATCGCCGACGCCCTCGAGTCTGAGGTCATCTCCCTGGATGCAGTCTCCTTCAGGAGCTCATCCCTCGCAGAAGGCGTGGTCTTCGGAGCCGCTTCATCCCTCCCTGTCGGACAGATCGGAAAGCCTGTCGCAGGCCAGATGGGTGTCTATGTGGTGAAGGTGAAAGACCGTCGTCAGGAGAGCTTCTACACCGAGGATGATGCCAAGAACTACGAGGCACAGAAAGCCCAGTACCAGGCTCAGACCATCATGGACCAGATGGCAGAAGAGGCCGGAGTCAAGGACAACAGGGCAAGATTCTTCTAGAGTTTCCTGGCGCCGTCAGAAATGACGACATCATAGATTTGAGGTTCGTGGCCGAATTCGGCCGCGAACTTTTCTTTTGCGGCGGCCACGAAACTGTCGTACAGTTCATCCCTCACGAGGTTGATGGTGCATCCGCCGAAACCGCCGCCCATCATCCTGGAGCCGGTGACATCCATCTTGCGGGCCAGATGGTTGAGGAAATCCAGCTCGGGGCAGCTCACACCGTACTGGCGGCTGAGGCCGAAATGGGTCTGGTACATCATTTCGCCGACAGTCTCGAAATCTTCCCTCAGCAGGGCGTCGCACACGTCGAGGACCCTCTGCATTTCGCCTATCACATACTGGGCCCTGAGGAAATCCTCGGCGCATATGTCTTCACGGACCTCTTCGAGCCAGATACGTTTGGCGTCGCTCAGGGTTTTCACCTCCGGGTGGTTCTTCTGTATGGCGGCCACTGCCGTCTCACAGGACTGCCTGCGCCTGTTGTATGCCGAAGATGCGAGTTCGTGCTCGACTCCGGTATTGACCAGCACCAGGCGGAAACCTTCGGCGTGGAAAGGGAAATATTTGTATTCGAGGGTGCTGCAATTGAGTAACATCAGATGGTCTTTCTTGCCATGGATGGACGCGAACTGGTCCATGATGCCGCAGTTCACCCCGCAGTAATTGTGCTCCGTGGACTGGCCGATACGCGCAAGCGTGGCGCCGTCGAAGCCAGATCCGAACAGGTCGTTGATCGCGAAGGCGAAGGCCCCCTCGAGGGCGGCGGAGCTGGAAAGTCCGGCTCCCAGGGGAACGTCTCCGGCGAAGACGGCGTCGAAGCCTTCCACCCGGCCGCCCCTCTTGATGAACTCGCGGCACACGCCGAACACATATCGCACCCAACCTTTGTCAGGTATATCCTCAAAGTTGGGGTCGAAGGTGGCGAAAGAGTCCCTGTCCAGGGCGAAAACCCTCACCATCGAGGTGCCGTTGGGCTTGATTTCCACCACTATGCCTTTGTCGATGGCCCCGGGGAAGACAAAGCCCCCGTTGTAGTCAGTATGTTCTCCGATAAGATTTATGCGCCCGGCTGAGGCATATTGCTCTCCTGAAGTTCCGAAAAGAGAGACGAATTTCTGGTGGATTGAGTTTCTCATATCTACAAATGTAGCATTTTCCTTTCAATAATCCAGCATTACCCATATAGGATAATGGTCGCTGATCCCGCCGAGGTAGGCAGGCCCCGTAAAGGTGCGGAGAGGCTTTGTGCCGCCGAAGCCTTTGTCACGGGTGCTGAGCGACCTGTCGTCGAAAAGGCCCATCCTGGCGAACGAGAAAGCTCCGTACACCAGGGCCCGGTCTATCAGCTCCCACGCCCCGTCGTATTTGATGCTGCCTCTGCCTTCGTCCCGCAGAGGCAGGGAAAGATCCTGCAGAGGAGCGAGGGCGGAGAGGTTTTCCGAATCGGCGACTTCGTTGAAATCCCCCATACAGAGGCACCGGGGACCGGTCGAGAGGCACAGCTCCCGCGTCAGGGCAATGGCGGCCTTCCTCCGCCCTTCGGCTGCCGCCCCGCCGACTTTGGAAGGGTGGTGCACCACGACCACACCGAGTGTGTCGCCGCCGGCGTCCTCGAAGAGGCAGCGCAGCTGGCTCCGGGTGGGGATGGTGTCGCCATTGTCAGAAAGCAGGGGAACGGCTTCGCAGGACAATGGCCGGAGCTTCCCCCGGCGGTACAGCAGGGCGCAGTCGATGCCGCGGGTGTCCGGGGAATCGAAATGGATGATGTCGTAGTCGAGCTTCCGCAGCACCGTCTGTGAAAGCAGCCGTCGCAGCACGTAAGCGTCTCCCACTTCGCAGAAACCGATGAGGTCGGGGAAGTCCCCGCCCGCCCCGGCGGAGAGGTCCAGCAGGGCTTTGGCGATGCCGTGGCATTTGGCATGGAAACGCCCATAGGTCCAGTGTTTCCCTCCCTCGTCCGCCATCCTCCAGTCGAAGAAATTCTCCAGGTTCCAGAACACGGCGAAGACCCCCAGGCAGATGACAAGCAGTTTTTTCATGCCCGCAAACTGCGAAAAATCGAAGTAAATCGGCCAAAGAAAAAGAAATATCTTTTTTAATGAGTAAATTTGAAGGCTAAAATAAAGATTATGTCTCTCAAATGCGGTATAGTGGGTCTTCCCAACGTCGGTAAATCGACACTTTTCAATTGCATAAGTTCAGGCAAGGCCCAGAGCGCCAATTTCCCGTTCTGCACCATAGAGCCCAACCTCGGTTCGACCAATGTCCCGGACAAACGTCTGGAAGTCCTCGTGGACATGTGCAAACCCAAGAGCGTGGTCCCAGCCACCGTGGATATCGTGGATATCGCCGGTCTGGTCAAAGGGGCCAGCAGGGGAGAGGGTCTGGGCAACCAGTTCCTCGCCAACATCCGTGAGTGCGACGCCATACTGCATGTGCTCCGCTGCTTCGAAGACGGCAATGTGGTCCATGTGGACGGCAGCGTGGACCCTGTCCGCGACAAGGAAGTGGTCGATACCGAGCTCCAGATAAAGGATCTGGAGACAGTGGAAAACCGCCTGGCCAAGGCCGACAAGGCCGGAAAGGCCGGAGACAAGGACGCCCGCAAGCTCGCCGAGCTCCTGACCCGTTACCGCGAGGCCCTGCTGCAGGGCAAGTCCTGCCGCAGCGTCGCCCTGCTGAACGAAGAGGAAGAAAGCCTCGCCCACGACCTGTTCCTGCTCACCAACAAGCCCGTGATGTATGTCTGCAATGTGGATGACGCGTCTGCCGCCTCCGGCAATGCCTATGTGGAAGCTGTCCGCAAGGCCGTCGCCGACGAACACGCCGAGATCCTGGTCATCGCCGCGAAGACAGAGTCCGAGATAGCCGAGATAGAAGAATACGAAGACCGCCAGATGTTCCTGGAGGAAATGGGTCTGAGCGAATCCGGTGTCGTCCGTCTCATCCAGGGCGCCTACCGCCTGCTCGGCCTCCAGACCTTCTTCACCGCAGGCGCCGACGAATGCCGCGCCTGGACCATCCACAGGGGGGACAAGGCGCCCAAGGCCGCAGGAGTCATCCACACCGATTTCGAAAGGGGCTTCATCCGTGCCGAGGTGATCAAATATGAGGATTTCGTGACTTACAAGTCCGAAGCCGGATGCCGCGCCGCCGGCCGCCTGGCCACCGAAGGCAAGGAGTATGTCGTCCAGGACGGCGACATCATGCACTTCCTTTTCAACGTATAAATCCCGCCACCCAGTCAGCGTCTATCCTGACCAGGCCTTTTGAGCGCTCTTGCATCGAAGGGTTGCGCTTCACTATGCCGCGGCAGTCTTCGTACACGTTGAAACCTATCTCCACCATCTCCATCTTCCCGTCCTTGGGATAGGTCAGGGTGATGGTGTTGTCCGCCCCGTCCAGGCTGACGAATTTCAGCTTCACGTCCTTCCCGAGCTCCTGTGCGGTGACGAACTTGCTCAGCTCCACCACCACATCGTCCAGCCCGGCGTCGAAAATCTTCACCTTTTCCATCAGGCTGCCTACATCGCTCACCAGCCGTCCCGTGTAGTGCTCCAGCCCGGGAGTGGAGATGAAAACCTCGCGTGCAGCCCTTTCAGTGGCCGGGTTGCCGTCGGTAAGCCAGATCATCAGCATCTCCTCCGGGTCGTGGTAGAGCACAGGGGAGGTGACCAGGTTGACCGTCCCGCAGCAGGGGCATTCCTTGACGAAAACTTCTCCGGATTTGACCTTGGCCTTGAGTTCGGGGTCCCCGGCTACATTGATGGATGTGTAGCATTCGCAAGAGAAATCCTGATGGCAGCGGGAGCAGCGGATGGAAGTATTGACGGTTTGTGACATGGCTATAGAGAAATGGAGAATATCATACCTACGAAATGCCGTTTGATCGGCAGGGTCTCGTCGAAATGCTCGAACAGGGATCCGAAATTGTAATTGTAAGAAACGCCTATCCGGGTGTCATACGGGATCCACGCGAGATTGGCGAGACGCACGTCGAAATCCACTCCGGCCGTGTCCAGCGTGCCTCCGGGGCGGGAACCGCCGTAGGCGAAACCATGGTCGAAATGCAGGATGAGTTCGAACCCTTTTATGTAGGCTACCGGGCACAGGAAAGACCAGTCCACCGGAGCGAAAGGCAGGGCGTAGTCCACCGTGACTTTACCCCGGTACGGGTAGGCGGAGAGCAGATGGGGCAGGGAGGCGGAATTGAAGCCGCGCGGGGACGTATTGATGTAGCTGTCAGCCAGCAACCTCGTGTGGGGCGTGGTCTCGGCCAGGGCGGTCAGGCGTATGCCGTGGGTCGGCGCCAGGCCGGGTATGTAGCCGTACAGGTAGGCGTAGAGATTGTCATTGTAGAGGTCGTCCAGCCCGGGATGGATCCTGTATCCGGCTTCAAGCCCTATGCCCCAGCGGGGGTACACCTGGCTCTGCGAGAGCGACCTTATGATGTAGGCCCTGGTGCTGAAGGACAGTTTGGTGATGGGGCGGGTGCGGCCGGCGATGAAACCGTCGTTGCCGGTGTCCAGGGACAATTTGGGCAGCACCCCCCGGTTCCAGCCACCCCAGTTCCATGTCCAGGGTATGTACAGCTGGGCTTGCAGACTCACATAGGGCTTCGTCCCGGGCGTGGAAATCACCTTCCCGGATTCGACCTGATGGTCGAAGCGCTCCCTGTTGTTGACGTTCAGCTTGGCCTCGATGACGGGGTACAGCCCGCTGTATTTGAATCCCGCGTGGAGGCCGTGGCGGAATCCGTACATCGGCGTCCAGCCAGAGTAGGCGACAAATCCCGACATGCTCCCCAGGTCATTCTGGAAAAAGCCGGTGAGACCGAGCCCCAGGTTCTGGCTCATGTTCGAAAAGCTCAGCGCTGAGATATTGTCAATGTTGACATAGGCGGGAGCCCAGGAGTGGAAGTGCAGCAGGTGGGCGGCCTTGGAGTAGCGGCGCGGAGCGCTCACCGACACTTCCGCGGGAGCGGCGGGATGCTCCCTGCCGGCGAGGGTCTCCGCGAAGGGGAAGGGCTTCAGCTCCCCGAATTCGACGGCCGTCCCTTCCGATGCCGCCGCCCGGTGCAGCATCTTCCCGTCGGCGTCGACGCGGGTGACCAGCAGCTGCTCCCCGGCGAACAGCCATTCGGAGATGCCGTTGGGGGTGGAGCTGTGCTTGAGCACGCTCCCGTCCTGCGGGGACAATGAATACAGCTCCCCGGCTCCGTCCCTGTCGCTTATGAAATACAGCCGGCCTTCGTGGCTGCCGAGCTGCTTTATGTGGGTGTGCACCGGCGGGAGCACGGGCTGGAAATCCTCCGCCCTGTAGATGCCGAAGCCTTCTTCGGAGATGCCGCTGCAGTACAATTGTCCTCCCGCCCAGGCCGTCTCCACGATCTGTATGTCCCCGGGGGCGGGGAAGCGAGAGAGCACCTGCCCTCCTCCGTCCAGCACCACCGCCTCCGAGCCGCCCTCGACAGGGAAGAATGTGGCGGCGACGCTGCCGTCTTGCGAGGGTGCGGGGTGGAAGTACCGGCCGCCGCGGGTCAGGAACCTGGTGTCATGGCCGTCGAAGTAGCGTATGTCGGAGCTCGAGGCTATCTCCCAGCGCGGGTCAGCTATGTTTTCACTCCAGTAGAGCCTTCCGAGGGTCCTGTCCGGCTGCAGGCGGGAAGTGCCCGCAGCGAAGGAAGAGACCACCTTGGCGCTGCCGTCCGGGGCGATCCTTACCAGTTGGGAGGCGTCGGTCAGGGATGAGCGTATGGAATAGAGCTGTCCTCCCAGCTCTGCCGAGCCGTAGAAGGAAGTGAAGTGTTTCGGGGTGGGGGTGAGCTGCTCCAGCGCTGTGTATGGAGCCCTGGAAGCCGCGTCGGCGGCCCAGTATGCCGTCAGG
This sequence comes from Bacteroidales bacterium, assembly GCA_017455065.1. Classification (GTDB taxonomy): domain Bacteria; phylum Bacteroidota; class Bacteroidia; order Bacteroidales; family UBA932; genus Cryptobacteroides. The sequence continues at coordinate 11,751 of JAFTBU010000058.1, read as the reverse complement.
CTGTCAATGATTTCGGTGAAAGTGTCCCTCAGGTTTTTCCCGGTGATGCCTTTTATCGTCTTCTGGAAATTGAAGAGGGGGAAGAAGCGGTCACGTATGTTGCCGTAATAGCTCCGGGCAAAGCCGGGGCCGCCCCAGATGCCGTCCAGGCCCGCTTCCATCAGGTACCCTATCTTGTAGTAGTCGGGAGTGTAGCGCCGCAGCGACCCCCATCTCCATTGCCAATAATCCCGGCTCTCCCCTTGGGCGTAGCTGGCGCGGTAGTAAGAGAGGAAATCGTGGCTGCGCCCCCTTCCAGAGCGGGTCAGCGCCGTCTCCGCCACCACTGCGTCACCTTCCAGTATGGCGGGACCGCTGTAGATGCCGGCCATCCCTCCGGAGAACAGCTCTCCGACCAGGATGTTGAAAACCTTGTATTTAGGGAGATGACCCGCCTGCATCTGCGCCACATGGCGGGACTCGTGGATGCTGAGCTGGGTCACCCAGGGCAGGGGCTCGGGGTCGAAGGTGTCCGGGACGGTGAGCAGCTCCATCCTGCGCGGAGCCCATGTGACCATGCCGTTGGAGGCTGCGGTGTAGGGGTGGAGTACCACCGGGAGACGGCGGCGGGAAAACTCGTTGGGGGCCATCCCTATGCTGCCGGAGACGGCTTCCCTGCAGGCCTCGAGATTGTGTGCGTACACCCGGGCCAGGGAATCCAGGCCGCGGGGGTATATGACACGGTAGTTTTCCGTCTCGACGAAGGACCATCTTACCGAGGCCGGCTCCGTCCCGTAGGTCATGAACTGCGCCTTGGCCGTCAAGGCGGAAAGACAGGTCAAAACTATGGCGGCTATGGTAGTACGCAGTCTCATTCTTTCACAAATCTAATATTTTTAATTAACTTTACCCGACTTTGGCCCTGTGTGAAATGAAAAATATCCTTCCCATATTGACCCTGACCCTGCTGCTCCTCTCTTCCTGCAAGACGGGTACAGGGAGCAAAGCGGCACCCAGACCCTTCCCCATGTGCGAGGTGCCGGCGATGTACTCCTCTCCGGACGATAGGATAGCCTACGGGGCGGAGCATTATTGGGACAAGTTCTTCATCCCCGGCCAGGTCACCGATTCCTCCCTGGTCTGCGGAGTGCCCAACCAGGATGTGGAGCAGGCTGTCTCCAACTACATCTACCTGCTGAATATGGAACCCAAGGCCACGGCCCAGGCCCAGGTCGCCGCCTTTTTCTCCAAACTCGAGACGGCCCAGAAGCAGGAACCCAATGGGCTGCTGTACCTGCGCATGACGGAGATAGTCTCCAGCTATCTGTACGACCCCAACTCCCCCTACCGCGACGAGGACCTCTATCTTCCTTTCGTGCGGGGCATGGCGGCGTCGGAATGCACCGCCGAGAACGTGCGGCACGCCTATGAGTATGAGGCAGCCATGTGCGCCATGAACCAATGGGGGCAGCAGGTCCCGGACTTCCGCTATGTGGACGCCCGCGGCCGCAGCCACCGTCTCTACGATACCAAGGCGGACTACACCATCCTGTTTTTCAGCAATCCCGGATGCCAGGACTGCCGCGATATCATCAACACCCTCACTTCGAGGGAGTATCTGGATCCCGCCATCAAGTCCGGATCCCTCGCCGTGGTCAACATCTACATCGACGAAGACTGGAAGGCCTGGAAGGAGTACGAGCCCAACTATCCCCGCAACTGGAGCACCGGCTACGACCCCGACCTGGTCATACGTAACAACGAACTCTACTGCGTGAGGGCCATCCCGTCCCTCTATCTGCTGGATACAGACAAGAAAGTGATATTCAAGGATGCCCCCGTGGAGCGGGTGCTGGCATTCCTTGACGAAATACAACAGTAAAGACATGGATATCAAAGTCAGCGAATACCTCTACACCATCACCAACGCCTCCGGTGCCAGCGTGACCCTGTCCCGCATCGGCGCGGCCATAGTATCCGTGGTGGTTCCCGACAAGGACGGACAGCTGGGCGACGTGGCCCTGGGCTACGACGACCCCCAAAGCTACATCGGCGACGCCCCCTGCATAGGCAAGTGCCCCGGCAGGTACGCCAACCGCATTGCCCTGGGTCGCTTCAGCATAGGGGACAAGCAGTACAGCGTCCCCGTCAACAACGGCCCCAACCACCTGCACGGCGGCCCCGAAGGCTTCCAGAACAAGGTCTGGGACGCCCGCGTGGACGGCGATGCCGTGGAGTTCATGTATTTTTCGCCTGACGGCGAGATGGGTTATCCCGGCAATCTCAAAGTGGTCGCCCGCTACGAGTGGAGCGAGCAGAACGAGCTCCGCCTCACTTTCACCGCCCGCACCGACGCCCCCACGGTCATCAACCTGACCAACCACGCCTATTTCAACCTGGACGGCGAGGGCAGCGGGGACATCCGGGACCATTTCCTGCGCCTCAACGCCTCCGAGTACCTGCCCACCGACGAGGGGCTCATCCCCCTGGGCGACTCCGAGCCCGTGGCCGGCACCCCAATGGATTTCCTCATGCCCAAGAAGCTCGGACGTGACCTGGAGGCCGATTTCCCCGCCATCCGCTACGGCAAGGGTTATGACGCCTGCTGGGTGGTGGACGGTGCCAGCGAAGGTCAGCTGCAGGATGTAGCGGAGCTCTGGTCAGAGAAATCAGGGCGCCGTCTCGAGGTGGTCTCCACCCAGCCCGGCGTCCAGGTCTATACCGGCAACTGGCTCTCCGGCTGCGCTCCCGGCAAGCACGGCCACATCTACGAGGACTACGCCGGCGTGGCCATCGAGTGCCAGCATTTCCCCGATTCACCCAACCATCCCGACTATCCCAGCACCCTGCTGCTGCCCGGGGACACGTATGAGCAGGCTATAATATTCGCATTTTCAGTAAAGAAATGAAACAATATCTGGATCTGTTGAGGCACATCCGGGAGCACGGAGTCATGAAGAGCGACCGCACCGGAGTCGGCACGCAGAGCGTGTTCGGCTACCAGATGCGTTTCGACCTGCAGAAGGGTTTCCCCCTGCTCACCACCAAGAAAGTCCATCTGAAATCCATAATCTACGAGCTGCTGTGGTTCATCTCCGGCGACACCAACATCCGCTACCTCAAGGAGCACGGAGTGAGCATCTGGGATGAATGGGCCGACGAAAACGGAGACCTCGGTCCCGTGTACGGACACCAGTGGCGCAGCTGGCCCGCTCCCGACGGACGCAGCATAGACCAGCTCTCGCAGGTCATCGACACCATCAAGCACAATCCCGACTCGCGCCGTATCCTGGTCAGCGCCTGGAACCCCGGCGAGGTGGACAAGATGGCCCTGCCGCCCTGCCACTGCCTTTTCCAGTTCTACGTGGCCGAGGGGAAACTCTCCTGCCAGCTGTACCAGCGCAGCGCCGACACCTTCCTCGGTGTCCCGTTCAACATCGCATCCTACTCCCTCCTGACCATGATGATCGCTCAGGTCTGCGGTCTCGAGCCCGGGGAGTTCGTACACACCACCGGCGACACGCACCTGTATGTAAACCATTTCGACCAGGTGGCCGAGCAGCTCTCCCGCGAGCCCAGGCCGCTTCCTGTCATGAAGATCAACCCTGCAGTGAAGGACCTGTTCGATTTCAAATACGAAGATTTCACCCTGGAAGGCTACGACCCGTGGCCTGCTATCAAAGCCCCAGTAGCTGTATAAATGAGAAGACGCCGTATGCAAAAATGTCTGATAGTCGCCGTCGCCGACAACTGGGCGATAGGAGTCAAGGGAGACCTCCCCTGGCATCTTTCCGAGGACCTGAAGTATTTCAAGGAGACGACGCGCGGGTATCCCGTGATCATGGGCCGCACCACATATTTTTCGCTGCCCAGGCGCCCGCTGCCCGGCCGCAAGAACATAGTCCTCAATCTCGGCGGAGACCCCATCCCCGAGGTCGAGTGCGTATATTCCTTCGATGAGGCCTACAAGGCGGCCCGTCCCGCCGAGAAGTGCTTCATCATGGGCGGCGCATCCGTGTACAGGGCTGCGGTCCCGGACATGGACCTTCTGTACATCACCCATGTGCACACGGTCGTGGAGGATGCGGACGCATTCTTCCCCGAGATAGACCCCGAGGTCTGGGAAGTGGAGTCCCGCTCCGAGACGCACACGGACCCCGAAACGGGCTACCGTTTCGAATTCACCGTCTACCGACGGCGGTGAAGCCCCAGGCTTGAAGATCGGTTAGTAGTAGTATGAGCACCAAAAGAGAACATTTCGGAAGCCGCGCTGCGGTAGTTCTGACGATGGCCGGTTCCGCTATCGGCCTCGGCAACATCTGGCGTTTCCCCTACATCGTCGGGGAATACGGCGGCGCCGCATTCATATTGATATACATACTCTCGACTCTGATCGTGTCGCTTCCGGTGTTCGTCGCGGAGGTAACGGTGGGACGCCGCAGCCGCAAGAGCGCCTACGGGGCCATGCACAGCCTCCGTCCCGGCCACAAGGTCTGGAAATTTGCGGGCTTCCTGGCCGTGTTCACCCCCCTGATCATCAACTCCTACTACAGCGTCATAGGCGGCTGGTCCCTGGATTATTTCCTGAGGGCCTGCACGGGGCAGTTCGTCAGCGTGGAGCCATCGGCGGCGAGCGGCATCTTCGGGGGATTCATCAGCTCTGTCTGGGGTCCCATAGTCTGCCACCTGGTGTTCCTGGGCATCTGCGCCCTGGTCGTGCTCTTCGGCGTCAAGTCCGGGATAGAGAAATTCAGCAAGATCACCATCCCCACGCTGTTTTTCCTGATCATCGCCATGATAGTCTATTCCGTGTCCCTTCCCGGGGCCATGGACGGGGTCCGGTACCTGCTGAAGCCCGACTTCAGCCAGATCACCCCGCGCTCCTTCGCCTTCGCCCTGGGCCAGAGTTTCTATTCCCTCTCGCTGGGCATGGGAGCGATCATCACCTATGGCTCTTATGTGAGCAAAAAGGAGGACATAGTCCTGTCGGGCGCAGGTACTGCAGTCTCCGACCTGCTCTTCGCCATACTTGCCGGCTTTGCCGTGATGCCGGCCGTGTTCGCCGCAGGGATAGCCCCCGGAGCGGGTACAGGCCTTATTTTCCAGAGCATACCCTATGTGTTCTCCAGCCTCGGACAGGAGGTCCCCTGGCTCAGCACCCTGTTCTCCGTCGTTTTCTTCCTTTCGATATTGATGGCGGCCCTGACTTCCTGCATCTCCCTTTTCGAAGTCGGAGTGTCGTTCCTGATCGACCGCTCCCGCTGGTCCCGCCCCAAGGCGACCCTGGCGGTCTTCCTTGCCTGCGGCCTGCTGGGCGTGGTCTGCTCGCTGTCCTTCGGCCCCCTGGCGCACATCCAGATTTCCGGGAAGGCGATATTCGACCTGCTCGACTGGTTCTCATCCAACATCCTGCTGCTGCTCCTGGCCTTCCTGACCGTAATCTTCGTGGGCTTCGCCCTGCCCAGGCAGGACGTCTATGACGAAATCACCAACGGGGGCACCCGCCCGGTGAATGTCAAGCTCTTCGGCTTCATTTATTTCCTCATCAAATGGGTGGCGCCTGTCTTCATTGCCATAATCTTCGTCACCAATTTCATACTTTAGCTGCATGGCTTCAGGCAGGGAACAGTTCGGCAGCAACATGGCTGCGGTGATGGCGATGGCCGGCTCGGCCATAGGGCTCGGCAACATTTGGCGCTTCCCCTACATGGTGGGGCAGGGCGGAGGGGCTGCCTTCGTGCTGGTGTACCTGCTCTGCGTCGTGTTCCTTTCGGTGCCGATATTGCTCTGCGAGACCATCATCGGCCGCCGGGCCCAGGCGGGCACCATCGGAGCCATGGAGAAACTGGCCCCCGGGACCGGCTGGAAATGGCTGGGCATACTCACCGTCATCTCGCCGCTCATAATATTGTCCTTCTACAGCGTCGTGGGCGGCTGGTCCATAGGCTTCTTCTTCCAATCCCTGTCGCGGGGATTCTGCGTCGGGGATACCGGCAATTTCGCCGCCTTCACCTCCTCTCTGTGGATGCCCCTGGTGTGCAACACCCTCTTCATCTTCGCCACCGCGGGGGTGGTCGCAGCGGGCGTGAAATCGGGCATCGAGCGCTTCAACCGCATCTCCCTTCCGCTGCTTTTCATCTTCATCGTCACCATCATGGTCTATTCCCTTTCCCTGGAAGGTTCCTCGGAGGGGGTGCGCTACCTGCTGAAGCCTGATTTCTCCCGCATGAGCCCGAGGGTCCTCGCCGATGCCATGGGGCAGGCGTTCTTCTCGCTCTCGCTGGGCGTCGGGACCATATTGACCTATTCCTCCTATATGAAGAAGGAGGACAATATAGTCCGCTCCGGCATGGGGACGGCCATGTTTGACCTGGCATTCGCGGTGCTCGCGGGTTTCGCCGTGATCCCTGCCGTCTTCGCCGCCGGCATAGAGCCTGGCGCCGGACCGGGACTCATCTTCGAGACCCTTCCCTTCGTCTTCGCCAGCATGGGAGAGCAGCTGCCTTTCATAAGCCGCCTGATCTCGATCATCTTCTTCCTGACGGTGGTGATCGCCGCCCTGACTTCCTCGATATCGATGTTCGAGGTGGGCGTGGCCTATCTGGTTGAGGAGAGGCATCTGTCCAGGCGCAGGGCCGTGCTGTACATACTCCTGGGGACCTGGGCCCTGGGCAGCCTGTGTGCCGTGTCCCCGGCCGTCTTCGATTTCTGCGACATCCTCACTTCCAACTACCTGATGACTTTCGGCGGTCTGCTGTTCGTGCTATTCGTGGGCTGGAAGATGAAGCGCAGCGACGTGTGGGGCGAGTTTACGGGTGAAGGGGGCCAGCGGGGCAATGCCCGGATCTTCGGCTTTTTCTATTTCTTCGTGAGGTATGCCGCTCCGGTGGTGATACTGCTCATCTTCCTGAGCAATCTGCTCTAGGACAGGCCCAGTTCCTTTTTCATTTCCCGTATCAGGTCGAAGGCCTGCAGGGGCGTCATGTTGTTGAGGTCTGCGGCTTCCAGCCGGGATTTAATCGCGCTCAGGGTGGGGTCGTCGAGCTGGAAGAATGACAGTTGGACGCTGCCGTCTTCGGCTATGTCCCCGCGCTCTTCCGCGGCCTTGGCTCCCTTCTCCCTCCTTTCGAGATCCTTCAGGGTCTTCTCGGCGATGTCGGTGACTTCCCGGGGCATGCCCGCCATCCTTGCCACATGGATACCGAAGCTGTGCGCGACTCCGCCGGGGGCGAGTTTGCGCAGGAAAATCACCTGCTTGCCCTCTTCCTTGACGGTGATATGGTAATTGCGCACCCTCTTGAACCTGTCGGCTATGTCGTTGAGTTCGTGGTAGTGGGTGGCGAACAGGGTCTTGGCTCCCTTGCCGTATTCGTGAATGTACTCCACCAGGGCGCGGGCGATGGACATGCCGTCGTAGGTCGAGGTGCCGCGGCCTATCTCGTCCAGCAGCACCAGGGAGCGCTGGGAGAGGTTGTGCATGATCATCGAGGTCTCCAACATCTCCACCATGAAGGTGGACTCGCCGCGGGAGATGTTGTCGGTGGCCCCGACGCGGGTGAACAGTTTGTCGAAGTAGCCGAACACCGCGCTGTCGGCCGGCACGAAGGAGCCCACCTGGGCCATCAGCACGATGAGGGCGGTCTGGCGGAGGAGCGCCGACTTACCTGCCATGTTGGGACCGGTGAGTATCATGATCTGCTCGTTGCGGCTGTCCAGATGGATGTCGTTGGGGACGTATTCTTCGCCCGGGGCCATCAGGGTCTCGATGACGGGATGCCGTCCGGCTTTTATGTCCAGGGTGTTGCTCTTGTCCACGACAGGGCGGCAGTAGTGCCTTTCGGCGGCGAGGGCAGCGAAGCCCGAGAGGACGTCGAGCCGGGAGATGATGCGGCAGTTTTCCTGGATGTCGCGTATGCGTTTCTGGATGTCCGCCACCAGCGAGGCGTAGATCCTGGACTCTATTTCGTATATGCTGTTCTCGGCTCCGAGTATCTTCTCTTCGTATTCCTTCAGCTCTTCGGTGATGTAGCGCTCGGCGCTCACCAGGGTCTGCTTGCGTATCCACTCCGGGGGGACGAGCTCCTTGAAGGTGTTGCGCACTTCGATATAGTAGCCGAAGACATTGTTGTACCCTATTTTGAGGGAGCTGATGCCGGTGCGTTCTATCTCCCGCTGCTGCATCTGGAGCAGGTAGTCCTTGCCACCGCGTGAGATGGCCCTGAGCTCGTCGAGCTCCTTGTCCACCCCGGCGGCGATCACGTCGCCCTTGCCTATGGCCGCCGCAGCGCTCTGGTCCATGGTGGCGAGAATCTGCCGGAGCAGGGCGTCGCAGTCCTTCATCCCCTTGACCGCCTTCATCACATTCTCATTGCCGGAGGAATTGCACAGCTCCCCGATGGGGGCCATGCGGCCCAGGCTCCTTCCGAGCTGGAGCACTTCGCGGGGGAGTATCTTCCCGGTCGCGGCCCTGGAGATGATCCTTTCGAGGTCGCCGACATCAGAAATCATGGCCTGGAGGCTGTCTAGGGCGTCTTCATTGTCCAGGAACCAGCCGACCGTGCCGTAGCGGCGCTCCAGCTCCGGGATATCCATGATGGGCATGGCGAGCCATTGGCGCAGGAGCCTCGCTCCCATGGGGGAGCAGCAGCGGTCCATCACGTCCACGAGGCTCACGCCCTCACGGCCGGAGTTCGAGGCGAAGACTTCGAGGTTGCGGAAGGTGAATTTGTCCATCCACACGAACTTGCCTTCGTCGATGCGGGAGATGGAGCAGATATTCTTGAGCCCCACGTGCTGGGTCTGCTCCAGGTACACGATGAGTGCGCCGGCGGAGCATATGGCCAGGGGGAAACAGTCGATGGCGAAGCCTTTGAGGGAGCTGACCCCCAGCTGCTTCTGCAGCTTCTCCCGGGCGGCGTCGTACACGAAGGCCCATTCGTCCAGGGAGGTGGTGTAGTACTCCGGGTAGCGCTCCTTCACCATGCGTAGGCAGTCGTGATTGACCACCAGTTCTTTCGGGGACAATGACGACACGAGAGTCCCTATGTAGTCCGGGGAGCCCTGGGCCACGAGGAAAGTGCCCGTGGAGACGTCCAGGAAGGCCACTCCGCACTCGTCGCCGTCGAAATGGAGGCCGGCGAGGTAGTTGTGCTCCTTCTGCTCCATCATGCCGTCGCCGAAGGCGATGCCGGGGGTCAGGATTTCGGTGACGCCCCTCTTGACGAGCTTGGAGGTGGAGAGCTTGGGGTCTTCGAGCTGGTCGCAGATGGCGACCTTGTAGCCGGAGCGGATGAGCTTCTGGAGATACCCGTCGATGGCGTGGTGGGGGAATCCCGCCATGGGCGTGGTCCCTTTGTCGCCGTTGGAGCGCTTGGTCAGCACCAGTCCCAGGACTTTGCTCGCGAGCACCGCATCGTCACTGTAGGTCTCGTAGAAATCGCCGACGCGGTAAAGGAGCAGCGCCTCGGGGTGCTGCGCCTTGATGCTGAAATACTGCTTCAGCATCGGGGTATCTTCACTGCTTTTTCCTGCCATTGTCCAGTATATTTCCTGCCCGGCGTCCTGCTGCTTTGCTGCATTGCTGCGCTGCCGGTTCGCGGTATCTTAGTATCTGCGGTATCCGGCGGGATCGGCTTTGATGTCGTCCCAGCGGTAGTAGCAACCCTGGTAGGGCTTCAGCCCCTGGACGGTCTTCTCGTGCTCATTGTACAGGAATTTCACGAGGACCACCCCCGCATCGTTGCGGTAGAATATCATCTGGAGGTTGCTGCCCATGCAGAGGTTCTCCCATCCGTACCACTCCGAGTCCACCTGGTCGAAACTCAGCCTCTTGCTCACGCCGTCGAGGCCGAGGTAGCTGACGAGGGCCAGGATGGGGTAGTCGTGTCCGAACCTCAGGTCTGCCGCCCACTCACCTCCGGCGATGGCTTCTTCCGCCTTGTCAATGATATCCTGCACGAGGGATTCGGCGAGGGGTACCCTCTGGTCACCGAATTCCGCGGAGTTGCCGTGGTGCATGTAGAGGTAGTGGTTGTTTTCGCTCCATCTCTTGTATATGGCGTCGAAGGGGAGGAAGCGGTATGGTGTGGTGGGGATGTCGAAGTCTTCAGCGACCTGGGCCGCATGGAAGATGAGGTCTTGCAGATGCGAGGAGCTGGGCACAAGTATGCGGGCGGCTTTCTCGCTGGTGAAGAGGGTCTTCATGATGGAGACGGTGTCCACCGGCCAGTCCTTGGTCCATTCGGCTATCATCTGCTCGGTGCCGAAGGTGAGGCGGTTTGCGTCGCCGGTGTTGCTGATGTAGCTCATCATCTTGGAACCGGAGTCCAGGTAGAAGAACAGATCTGGGTTCTTCTGGCCCAGGGATACGGTGAAGCTGTTCATGCTGACAATGCATCGCTGGGAGGTGCTGGCAATGGCGCGTATCTTCTTGGCGCCGCCGAGCACTTCTGGATGGCGGTCATACAGGCGGGCGGCAATCTCGCGGTGCTCGCGTACACCTCTCTGGGTGAGCCTTCCGTCCATGGTGTCATGGTACTTGAGGACAAGTGCGGCTTCGTTGAGCAGCGAATCTCCCTGCGGGGTCAGGATCTGCACGTTCTTCGCGCTGGTCAGGATGTCCACCAGCTCCTGGAACTGCGCCTGCCCGCTGGTGGAACGGGAGCCGTGGCGTCCGTAGTGGCTGATGTAGAAAGCCTTGAACCCGGCGGGCGCCGGACTCTCCACATCGGGGACGGTCTCGTAGGAGTGGATGTTGTTTCCGGTGCGGGGGAGATTCTCCTTGAGATACTCCGCCGCCTTGGGGTCGAAGTGCTTGGCCCCAGCCTGCTGTGCGCTCGGCTGTTGAGCGTTGGCCTGCTGAGTGCCGAGCTGCATGGCGCCCAGGCACAGAACTGCGATGACGATGATGGCTGCTTTTTTCATAACTAACAAATATACGAAATGTTTCCGACATACTCGCCCGGCGCTGTTGCCCGCGGAGTTCCGCCCGCTGTTGCCCGCGGAGTTCCGCCCGCTGTTGCCCGCGGAGTTCCGCCCGTTGTTGCCCGCGGAGCTTCCCCCGCTCCCGCTGCGACTGCGATTATGACATTCGTAAGCCCGGCGACCATGGCTTCTACGGCCCTCCAGAGGGTATAGGGTTGCCTTCCGCCGCCATTTGGTTCTCGAAAGGCAAGCCGACCCCGCTTCTAGCGGCTTCTGTTGTGGGGCGGCGTGCCTCTGAATTTCGGGTTGATCCTTGATTTTCGAGTTGAACCTTAATGAACATCACGGGAGCGCGGGGGTGCCACAGAGTGGCCTCCATGGGGTGGTAGCGCTCCAGGTGTAGGCTCCGACCCGACACCTGGAGTACGGGTATGCCCTACAGCGCACTCTGGGAGGGGGTCGTGCTCCCGGCGAGTTCATTAACGACCTGGGCCGGGGCAAAATGGCTGCTACGGAGCCGCAGCGTTGCTCAGGGGCATTTCTGCTGCGGCCGTACCGGCCTGGGGTGCTGCCAGGGCGCGACGCAGGGCACATTCCGGAGGGGGCCGCCGCCGCAATATACGCCCTGCGGCGGCGGGGGTTGCGGCACCACCACCGCTGGACGGCCATTTCGTTTGCGCCGCGGAACCGGCAGGGGATAGGTGATGGTAGTGGTCCATCTGGTGGACCACTACCATCGTTTTCCCGGGTATATTGGCGGTAGTGGTCCACCGAATGGACCACTACCGTCACTGCGTCCCCGGGTTCGCGAACAAATAAGGCTGTTTTCATACGCGAAGCCGGATCGCG
>JAFTBU010000057.1 GCA_017455065.1 Bacteroidales bacterium | reverse complement strand
CTCCGGGAATACATCCGGTACTACAATAACGATAGAATCAAACTGAGGCTAAAAGGAAAGAGCCCGGTGCAGTACCGGACTCAGTTCCAATCTCAAGCTTCTTAACAAGAATAAACCGTCCAACTTTTGGGGGTCACTTCAGGGAAAGGCTCTCCTCGCCCGCCCGTTGCTGTCGGCCACGGGGAGAGGGGCGCCGGAGGGAGGGGTCAGGAGGAAGGGGCCAGGAGGAAGGGGCCAGGAGGAAGGGGCCAGGAGGAAGGGGCCAGGAGGGTCCGGGGAGCATTGCCCCTCGTTTTGGCTAGCCGGACCCTCCTGGCACGACCGCAGGGCGGAACGGAAATGGAGGCGGCGGGGACGGGAAGCTGCGGGGACTGGAAGCCGCGGGGACGGGAAGCTGCGGGGACGGGAAGCCGCGGGGACAGGAAGCGGCGGTGATTGCCCCTGAGAGGCGTGTCCACCCCCGGACACGGGCAGGGGGACGGGGCCCGCCGGCAGCAAGTTATCGCGCAGCGATGACGCAGATGATGGTGGGAGGGGCCGGAGCGAAGGGCGCTACAGGCGGCCGAGCGGAGTCCTCGAAGGGGCAATCCGCCGTCGCGACCGGAAGTCGGCGGCGGGAGGGACGAAGAGAGGGGCGGGCAGGAGGAGACGAAGGCGGACGGCGGGAGGACGAAGAGAGAGGCGGGCAGGAGGAGACGAAGGCGGACGGCGGGAGGGACGAAGAGAGGGGCGGGCAGGAGGAGACGAAGGCGGACGGCGGGAGGACGAAGAGCGAGGCGGGCGGCGGGCGGGAAAAGGCTGCGTACAGGAAGGGACAGAAAAGAGGCCGGCGGGTGGCCGGCCTCGAATTGAGATTGGGGGAAAGGGTATCGCCCTGTAGGGGCGGAAGCCCTGTAGGGGCGGAAGCCCTGTGGGGGCGGAAGCCCTGTGGGACGGGAGCCCTGTGGGGGCGGGAGCCCTGTGGGGCGGAATCAGCCTTTAGCGGGCGGATACATATTTGTGGAGAGTCTTGCGGACGGCACCCTTGCCGGCGAAGAGCTCTTTGACGTAACCTTCGATCTTCTCGCCAAGTCCGGCCTCGTACAGATCCAGACCGAACACGTCGGCGCGGCTGTAAAGCTTGTGCAGGCAGCTGAAATCCTGGTCCTTCTTGCCGACCTCCAGAGGAGCGACGATGGCCTGGAGTTCCTCGAGCATGGGATCCGGTGAAGGATCGAACGGCTGGAGGTCATCCTTGACACCTTTCAGGTAACGGGCGTATCCGGCGAGAGCCAGAGGGATGAGCTTCAGGTTGTCCATGTCGAGACCGCGGGCGATGTACTTCTTGATGGTCTCACCGAAGCGGATGGGAAGCTTCTGTGAGGTATCCATGGCGATACGCTGGGGAGCGTCGGGCATGAACGGGTTGGGAAGCCTCTTGTTGATGACGGCACCGATGAACTCGTAAGGATTCAGGACACCGGGATCGGTGACCACGGGCATGGCCTCGATGTAACCTATCTTCTGGATGAAGTTGCGGATGTCCTCGTCAGCCATTTCAGCGGAGATGAGGGTGTAGCCCAGCATGCAGCCGTAGATGGACATGGCGGTGTGGAGAGGATTGAGGCAGGTGGTGACCTTCATGGTCTCGACCTTGTCAACGGTTTCACGGGAAGTGTAGAGCACTCCGCCGAGCTCGAGAGGAGGACGGCCGTTGGTGTAGTTGTCCTCGATCACGAGATACTGCACTTCCTCTGCGTTCACGAAAGGAGCGGTGAAGGTGTGCTTCTCGGTCTCGATGTAGTCATTGTCCTCGAAGCCGTCGGCTGCGAGCATCTCCTTGACCTTCTGGTGAGGACGGGGAGTGATCTTGTCGATCATGGACCAGGGGAAGCTGATCTTCTTGCCGTCCTTGAGATAATCGATGAACTCGGCGGGGACAAGTCCGTCGGCGAGCCACCTTTCAGCATATGCGAACACGCCAGCCTTCACCTTGTCGCCGTTGTGCGAGCAGTTGTCCATACTCTGCAGGGTGACAGGGAGCTTGCCGGCCTTGAAACGCTCGAAGAGCAGGGCCGTGACCTTACCCATGGCGAAGAGAGGCTTCAGGCCGCGGGCGAGATCGGCATCGTTGAAACCATAACCTTTCTCGGTGATGGTGAAGGTGACCATCTGGAGGGAAGGATTCTGGAAAATCTCCACCAGACGCTTCCAGTCGTCGAACTGGGGATCAGCCTTCAGGGCCTCGGTCACGGAAGCGATGACTTTCTTCTCGATAGTGCCTGAAGACTGCAGGCTGACGAGCAGGGACAGGTTCTGGTAAGGTCTGTAAGCCTTGTCCACCACCTCATAGTCGAAAGTCTCGGCCACGATCACACCGCGGTCATATTCTCCGGTATTGAGGGCATCGTTGATGATGGCTGCAGGGAAGGCGCGGAAAATGTTTCCGCCGCCGAAGTGCACCCAAGTGGGCTCGTCGTGGGTCTTCTTGGCTACAGCGGCGATGTCGAACTTAGGCAGCTGATATCCTTTGGCTTCCCACTCTGCAAGATTGGCGCTTTTTGAAAGTAAGTCTGTCAGTTTCATGGTAATTAGTTTTATAATTATGTAAATATAGTCATTTTTTCTATTTAGTCATCTCTATCAGCTGTGCAACAGGAGTCACATACAGATCCATGTGCCCGTCGGCGTTGTTGGCGGTGCTGATGACATAGCGGCCGTTCATCACGAAATGCGGGTGCGGATCGGGATGCAGCACGGACGGATTGTCCTGAGGACGAAGGGCGTCGCGGGTCGAATAGATCCAGACCCTCTTGCCGGTCTCACGGTTGTAGAAAGCCACTCTCCAGCGGCACCCGCGCCACCACTTCTCCGGCGCCTGGTCCAGGACCACATATTTGTTGTCGGGAGAACAATTGTTGTGGCGGGCTCCCTCGACCTTGGCCCAGGCCTCCTGGTGACCGGTCGCGAGATCCATGTGATACACGCAGTCGTCCTCCTCCATGTAACCGTGGCCGCACCAGCTTATACCCTTGCCGTCGTCGTCCCAGATCTCATGGGAAGCGAAATTGCGGGCCTCGGCGGGGATGAGAGTCTTGGAACCCTTGCGCACCAGCCACATGCGGGGATAGTATCCGGTCTCGGCCTGATAAGCCTGCCCCTGGGCCTCCCAGGCGCTCTCCCAGGCACACATGGCCAGGGAATCGTCCACGGGATTGAGCTGGCCGTGGTTGCAGTTCCAGTCGGTCTCGCCCCATTCATCCCAGCTCCCGTCGGTTACATCCAGCAGCCCCTGGATATAGCGGGTCTTTCCCTCCGGGGTCCTGACGCTCAGGTCCAGGAAAGCCTTCTTGCGGTCCTTGGTCATGGTCAGGTGGGTGGCAAGCCTGGTGATGGTGCCCAGCGAAGTAAGCTCCTCAGGGATGTCGCAGAGCTTGACCTCCTCCGTGGGATTGGCGAAATCACGCCTGAAGAAACCCTTGCGGGGATCTCCGTACACCATGTAATCCTGGTGGGTCTCGATGAAAGGAGTCATCCTGATGGCACCCAGGTCGGTGACCTCGTCCAGGGCCAGGTCGGCCAGCATCAAATGCCTGGGCTCATAGCCCTTGTTCTCATTGCCCACGGTGTGCATGAACACCAGGTAGCGGCCGTCCTCGGTCATCGACTTGGTGACGAAATACAGGGACTGCCTGTTGTCGTCGGGAGCGCCGTATTTCAAGGCATAGGAGACGACCCCCGACTCGGGATCGACCACTTTCTCGAAAAGGGAAGACTGCTCCGGAGCTTTGACCTTGGGAGCGGACTGGCAGGCGGCGAGCAGCGAGCAGGAAGCCGCGAGCGCAATGATGCGGATGAATTTCATATCGATAGTTGGTTAAATGTCAATGTCGGCAGTGAGCCGTATATCCCTCGATGAGCTTCCGACCAGCAGGCGGGCGGGGCCCTTTTCGACCTTCCAGCCGCCTTCAGCCTCATCCCAATGGCGGAACCTGTCCACGGGAATGGTGACGGTGACCTGCTTCTTGGCACCGGCATCGACGCACACGCGGGCGAAGCCCTTGAGTTCCTTGGCGGGACGCTCCACCTTCGAAGCGGGGCGGGAGACATACACCTGAGCCACTTCCTCGGCGGCCATGTCGCCCGTATTGGCAATGTTGAAACTTACCTTCAACTCACCGCGGGAGAGGGTCGCACTGACGTCGGAATACTCGAAGCCGGTATAGGAAAGGCCGTGCCCGAAGGGATAGGCCACATCCACGCCCTTGGTGTCGAACCAGCGGTAGCCGACCAGGATGCCCTCGGAATAGGGGGCGTCGATGCCGGCGGCGCGGCGGGCACGGGTGGTGGCAATGGGGAGGTCTTCATTGTCGCTGACGGTGGGCAGCTGCTGAGGATAGACTCCCAGCGCATAGGCGGGGGAATCGGAGAGTTTGCGGGGGAATGTGAACGGCAGCTTGCCGGAGGGGGCAATCCTGCCCAGAAGTATGTCGGCGAGGGCGTTGCCGCCTTCGGAGCCGTTGAACCAGGACACCACCACCGCATCGGAAAGCTTGTCCACGGTGCCCAGATCGACGGGGGCGCCGGCCACCACGACGGTGACTATGCGGGGATTGACGGCGGCGATGGCCTCGAGCAGCTCATCCTGGCCATTGGGCAGGGTGATGCTGCGGCGGTCTGCACTCTCGGTCTCCACTTCCCTGTTGTCCCCTGCAAAGAACAGGACAATGTCGGATTTGGCTGCCAGGGCGACGGCCTCCTTGAGGAGGGCTGGGTCGGCAGCTGCCTCCAGAGGGGTGCGGCGGCTGCGGTCGGCACCGCTGTAGCGCTTGTATCCCTGGGCGTACTTGATATCCACTTCGGCCCCGATGCGGGACTGGAGTCCCTGCAGGGGCGTTATTTCATAGAGAGCCTTGACGCCGGCGCCGAAGCCGCCCAGAGCGTTGGTGCTGACGGCATTGTCACCGATGACAGCGATGCTGCGGATGGCGGAAGGGTCGAGCGGGAGGGCTCCCCCGTTCTTGAGCAGGACAATGGAGCGGCTCGCCACATCATAGGCGATCTTCTGCTGCTCCGGCTTGGAAGTGATGTATTTGTTGGCCTCATCCTCGGGCACTGCAGGCAGGGCCAGACGGACCCTCAGGAGCTCGCGCACGCGCTGGTCCACGGCGGACTCAGGCACCACTCCGGCCTTCAGGGAATCCAGCAGAGGCTGTCCCAGTGAGGTCGCGCCGGGCATCTCGACATTGAGACCGGCCTGGACCGCGGCGGTGGAATGGGTACCGCCCCAGTCGGAGATCACGATACCCTTGAAGCCCCAGTCGCGGCGGAGTATGTCGGTGAGCAGATGCTCGTTCTCGGAGCACCAGTAGCCGTTCACTTTGTTGTAGGCGGACATCACTCCCCAGGCGTCGGCCTCGCGGACCGCCATCTCGAAGGGAGTCAGGTAAATCTCGCGCATGGCCCTTTCGGACACCTGCACGTCCACTGTGGAGCGGAAATCCTCCTGATTGTTCAGGGCATAATGTTTCAGACACACCGCGGCGCCGTTTTCCTGGACTCCGAAGGTGTAACCTTTGGCGAGTTCACCGCTGAGGATGGGGTCCTCGCTGAGATACTCGTAGGTACGGCCTCCGGTGGGGATGCGCTGGATGTTGATGGCCGGGCCGAGTATCATGTCCTTGCCCCTCAGGCGGGCCTCAACGGCCATTCCCTTGCCGTACAGACGGGCAATTTCGGGACTCCATGTGGCAGCCAGGGCGGAGCCGGTCGGGAAGAAGGTCGCATAATCGGTGTCGAGGTTGAGAGGCTTCCAGCTATGGGGCTCCAACTCCTCGCGTATGCCGAAAGGACCGTCGGCGTATTTGATGTCGGCAATTCCGAGCCTGGGGACACCGGCGGAAGAGAACATGGTGTTGCCATGGAGCATGGCGACCTTCTCTTCGATGGTCATCCCGGAGATGATGGCGTCTATCTCTTTCTCATGCCCGTCCAAGCCTGACGCAGGCGCTGCCTGACGGGCGCAGGAAGACAACGCGATGAGCGCTGCCGCGATGATGATCTTGCGCATATATGTCTCTGAAGCCCTAGTCTATCTTGATGATGGATGAGAATCCGGTGATGTCGAACACCTCACGGACCTTGGGATCCATGTTCCTGAGCACCAGGGAGCCTTTGTGGGCGATGACGGATTTCTGGAGTGAAAGGAAAATCCTGAGGCCCTGGCTGGAAGTGTACTGCATACCGGTGCAATCCATCACTATCTCAGGGGTTTCAGCATTCATGAGCGGAGTGAGGTCCTCTTGGAACTTGTCTGCGTTCGTGGTGTCGATACGGCCGTCCAGTACAACTTCGTACTTGCAGCCATCCTGATTGATCTTAACGTCCATTTTATGATAATTTTTTCTTCATTGTCAAAATATTGCATCCCTCCCTGTACTCGTACTTGATTTCATCCATCAGTTTCTTGCACAGGAAGATGCCCAGGCCGCCTATTTTGCGCTCTTCAGCGGAGGCGGTGATATCCGGATCCTCCCTCGCGAGAGGGTTGAACGGAGTTCCGGCGTCCTTTATCTCGATGGAGAGGGTCAGACCGCCGTCTTCCAGGTCAGTCCCGGCTTCCATCCATCCTATACCATCTTCATAAGCATATCGGACTACGTTCTCCACGGCCTCCTCTATCGAGAGGTGTATCTTGAAACGGAGAGCTTCATCCTGAGGCATGTCCGGCGAGGACATCAGATATTCGATGATGTCGGCCGATTTGTCCTTGATAGGGTTGAAATGCTTTTTCATATTACTGGAATTTTATTGACATGATAGTAATATCGTCATTCTGGTCGTTGCCGGCGGTGAACTCCCTTACGGAATCCAGAAGGCCGGATACGAATTTCTCCGAAGACTCGGAGACAGGCCGCGAGGAAGCGAACTGCAGGAGCCTTTCCTCACCGTACTGGGATTTGTCGGAGGCCTCGGCTTCGGTGACGCCGTCGGTGTAGAGCACCAGGCGGCTGCCCTTGCTGAGCTTGGCGGTTTCGCCCTGGTATTCGAAGCCCTCGAACACGCCGCAGGCGATGTTGGGCTTGGCAGGAAGGAACTGCGACTTGCCGGCCTCGTCTATGTAGACTATGGGATTGTGTCCCGCGTTGCAATACTCCATCTCCATGGTATCCAGGTTGAGACTGGCGAAGAACAGGGTGACGAACATATTGCTGCGGTTGCCTTCCGCGAAGGCGTCGTTGATCTTGGCTACCACCTGGGGCACCGTGAGCTGCATGTTGGACAGGAGTTTGAACGCCGCACGGGTGAGGGCCATGTACAGGGAAGCAGGCACGCCCTTGCCGGAAACGTCACCCACGGAGAAATACAGGTGATTGCCCGAAAGCTCGAAGACGTACAGGTCTCCTCCGACCTCCTTGGCCGGCTGGAGCATGGCGTACAGGTCCACCCTGTCGTCCTTGGGGAAGTCCCTCGGCAGCATGCCGTACTGGATCTTGCTGGCGATGTTGAGCTCGCTCTCGAAGCGCTCGTTGGCGGCCGTGGAACTCTTGAGCTCCCGTATGTACTCGTCGAACGACCGCAGCATATAGTGCAGGGATGTCTCGAGCTGCTTGAGTTCGTCATGGGTCTGCACCTCGGGTATCCTCGCCTTGAAATTGCCCTTGGCCACGCTCAGTGCGGAGTAGGAGAACTCGGCGATGGGCTGGGTGGTGCGGCCGATGATGAAACGCACCAGGAAATACAGGATCAGAAGGCCCAGGAGCACGCCGCCCAGCATGGGGAAGTTCATCTTCTTGAGACCGGCGAACACATCGTTGGAGGGAGAGACTATGGCCACCGACCAGCCGTTGTACAGAGGGCCGTAGGTCACCAGGTATCTTTCTTTTTCTATTTCAATCTCGGAATTCCCGCTTTCGCCGGCGAGCATCTTGCGGCCCAGCTCGAACACATCTTTGTCACCGGAAGCGATCGCGGCGGTGAAGATGGTCTCATGCTGGGTCTTGGCCTCTTCAGGATGGGCCACATAGGCACCGGAGTTGCCCAGCATGAACGGATAGGAATTCTCGTAAGGGTGGACCTCCGAGAGACGGTCCGTGATGGAAGAAAGGCTCACGTCGGCGGTCATCACGGCGAAGCACACCCCGTCCTCGTTCCAGAGCGGGACCGAGTAGGTGATCATCATCACATTGCCGCCGCCCTCGTCGAAATACGGCTCGCTCCAGCGGTTGGCCATCAGGAGCTTGGGCACCTGGTACCACTCTGCGGTGAAATAGTCGTAGTCGTTGGACCCCAGCTGCTTGGAGACGGTCTTGCCGCTCTGGGGGTCGGTGGAGGAATAAGGGGAATAGTACTCCCCTTTCGAAGGATAGTAGTAAGGTTCGAAAGCCACGGCGCTGCCCACGATGAGCGGGTTGTAGTCCACCAGGTTGCGGGTGACCGTGTACATGTAATCAGGATCGGACAGATGCTCCTTGACCACCCAGATCTGGCTGTTCAGGGCGGCCTCGACGTCTGTCATGGCCGCTTCCATGTCGGAGATGGCCCCGTCCAGCGTGGTATTGGCCGTGTTGGTAGCCTCCTGACGGATGAAATTGCGTCCTGCGATACCCATCTGGAAGAGGAGCAGGATGAACAGCACACCAGTCGCCAAGACGATGTAGAAGCTGAGTCTTACGGATAGTGAACGGTTCAGTCTCATTTGGCGAAAAATCTGTTGTAATCCACGTCCCCCTGTATGAAACCGGCGGCACGCAGTTTGGTGAGCATCTCTACGAACAGAACCTCATTGACAGGGGCGAAAGAGCGGGCGGAAACCTTGTCCAGCTGGAGGGAAAGTATCTCGTCCAGCATGTAGCGCTGCGTGATGTCGCTGGTCACCACATGGTAGCGGTCAGTGTACAGCTTCACTATCTGGAGAGCCTCCTCTTTGTTTTCGGCCACCCATTCCCAGCCGCGTCTGGACGCACGGCAGAATTTCTCCACCTCGGAGCGGTGGGTGCGGAGGTATTTTTCTGTGACATAGACTCCGTCCTCGGGATAGTTGTAGCCGATGGCCGAGAAATGGAGTATCTTCGATTCGTCCAATTCGCCGGTGGCGAAATAGTACTGCAACAGCTCGCTGTAGGAATAGGCGAGCATGGCATCGGTGGCACCGGCAATGAGAAGGTTGATCCCCGAGAGGAAGGGCACCCATTCCACATGGACGGCTGCCTCGTCGGCGGCCATCCGGGCAATCTCGCCGAAACCGGTCTTCCACACCCCGACCTTCTTGCCCTCGAGGGCCTTCAGGTCCGGCAGGGGGAAATTGGCGACGCAGCAGAGGCCGCTGTTCTGCGAAGTCTGGAGGACGTTGACCAGGGAGAAATCGCCGTCATTGGCCACGATGGCCTGGAGCATCTGTCCCATGGCAATATCCACGTCCCCGCTCCGCAGGTGCCCGAGGGAACTCTTGCGGGAAGTGGCGTTGATATGGTCGATCTCCACATCGATGCCCTCTTCGGCGTAGAAGCCCTTCTCCAGGGCGGCATAATAGCCGGCGAACTGCGCCTGAGGGGTCCATTGGGGCATGAAGCGCACTTTAGGTGTCCGCGAGGCGGCATTGCGCGAACGGTTCTGCGCACCTGCAGGGGCACATAACAGCAGCGGCAGGACCGCGAAAATCAGGAAAAATCTTTTCATACGGCTACCCCCTCCTTAGGCAGGGACGGCAGCCGCAGGGTCACGGCCTTGTCCACTATGTCCACGACAAAATGGGTGGAGGCGGAAATCTCCCCGTCCAGACTCACCCGCACCAGGTCCCTGGAACTGAGCTCGAAATGCCTTGCCTTGCGGAAGGTCATCCTCTTTCGGCAGTAATCATTCTTCAAATGCTCTCCCATGGAATACTTGGGGATGATGATGAGGAAAGAGGCGAGAGACATCGAATGGATGAGGCATACGTCCATCAATCCATCGTCCACGACCGCCTCGGGAGCGGTGAGGAACTGTCCCCCGCACCAGCGCGCATTGGCCACGGTGCACAGCAGGGTGAAGCCCTTGCTTATGCGCTCTCCGTCGGCCTCGATGTGGTAATTGTTGAAGCGGTACCTGAAAATAGAGCGGTTCACAGCCCTTTTGTAGGGATCGGACGCACCCTCTTCGATGAGCATGTTGGCCTCGTAGGCCACCATGGCGTCGAAGCCGAAGTTCAGCACGTTTATCGCGTAATCGTCATTGCACTTGATGGCATCTATCTGTACCGTCTCCCCCTCGACCATGGCTCGGAGGTCCTTGAAATCCCTGCCGGGATAATACTTGATGAAATCGTTGGTGGTGCCGTAGGGCATGATGGCCATGGACTTGCGCTTATGGCCGATGATGCCGTTGGCCACCTCGTTTGCGGTGCCGCTGCCTCCGCAGGCGACGAAGCAGACTTCCTCGTCATCGTGGAAATCGCAGTAGAGCCGCACGAACCTCGTGCCGTCGCCCACGCCCGTAGTCACGTAGAATTTGGACTCCAGGCCCAGTTCGGCTATCTGAGGCTCAAGTCCGGCGCGTATCTCATCCGGTTTCTTGACTCCGTTTAAAATAAAGTAGTACAGCATGCCCTGGCTCGGATCAGAGTTTGACGTCGGCCCAGAAATCCGGGTCTATGACCTCTCCCTTAAACTCGGCCATCAGTCCGTATGTGGGATCATCCTTCAGCACGAAAGAGCCGTACATGCCTGCATCATGCCAGAAAGCGTTGATCTGGTCGCAGACATAGTCCGGATCGATATAGTCGTAGTTGCCTTCTCCATCCTCGTTGGTGAAGAAATGGGACTGGCGGCTGAGGACCTGGCCTCCGTAATAGTCGTAGGTACTGAATCCCAGATGGAAGGGAGCCTGATAATCGGGGATGTAATCGGGCATATCATCCTTCAGGCGGCAGTACAATCCCACTTTGGCGGAGGTTCCGGCCTTGAAGCCCTTGGTGATGGTGTACTCGGAGACAGCATAGAGCTTGGTCTCGAAACCGTAGCTGACTTCCTCCACAGAAATCATCTCCACGCGGGTGGTGTCGGATTTCTGGCCGTTGAAGTCTTCTATGACATAGTAGATGTCCAGGCACTGGAACAAATCGAGGGGCATCACCGAGAAAACGGTGAGATCTACGTGGTCATTCTTTTCAGGTTCGATCATGCGGCAGGACGCGATGCTGAGCAGCGCTGCCAAAACTATTACAAGTCTTTTCATATTCATATAAATGGAATTTTACAAAGATAATTATTTTGAAGAATTGTTAAAATGGGAGGAAATGATTATTTTTGAAAACTAAAACACGGTAACCGTACACTAAACGAAAACCAATGGACCCGGTACGCGTAATAGAAATCAAGAAAAGCGTATTTGAAGACAACGACAAGGATGCAGCCGCACTTCGTAACGAATTGCGGCATAAAGGAATATTCCTCCTGAATCTCATGTCCTCCCCCGGCAGCGGGAAGACCACCACTCTCATACGCACCATCAACCTCCTCAAAGACAAACTGAGGATAGCTGTCATGGAAGCCGACATCGACAGCGACGTGGACGCCGTCAAGATCAAGGAAGCCACAGGCATCCCTTCGATCCAGCTCCATACCGGCGGCATGTGCCACCTGGACGCCGAGATGACCCGCCAGGGCCTGGACAACATGCCCATGGACGACGTGGATCTCGTGATCCTGGAGAATGTGGGCAACCTCGTGTGCCCCGCGGAGTTCGACACCGGCAGCTCCTGCAACGCCATGATCCTCTCCGTCCCGGAGGGCCACGACAAACCCCTCAAATACCCCCTCATGTTCTCGATCTGCGACGTGGTGGTGGTGAACAAGATGGACGTGCAGCCCTACTTCGACTTCGACCTGGACAAATGCAAGGAGTACATACGCATGCGCAACCCCAAGGCGCAGGTCATCCCCATCTCCGCCAAGACCGGAGAGGGAGTGGAAGCCTTCGCCTCCTGGCTGCTGGAAGCTGTGAAAAACTGGAAACAACGATAAAACTGAAGCTATATGCCTGAAATGTCCAAGAAGTTTGTCCCGAAGCACTTCGGAGACAAAAACCCGAACCCTAAGCTTATAAAATTCGTCCGTCACGTCACAGACCGCATTCCCGGCAAGATCAAGATGACCACCGAAGCCCCCGAGTACTGGGGGCTCGCCTGCATCTTCGAGGATGAGATGGACCCTATCACCAGGGAAGCTTCGCTGGACCTGTTGCTGGACATGCTGCCCGGCAGCCCCTTCAAGGTGCGCAAGCACTGGACCCGCGCCCAGCTCCACGAACTCAACACCAAGAATCACTACGCATCTTCCGAAAGCGAATTCGACGCACTGCTGGACAAGCTGGCGTATTTCGGCATGCTGGAGTATGACTACGGCGACAAATACACCAAGGACGGCCCCGTCCCCGGAACCACCTTCGAAAGGAAAGACCGCATCTACTGGGTGCCCATGTTCGTCCCCGGCAGCGCCGAGTACACCAACATGAACACCGACCTCATGGACAGGCACCCCGAGCTTGCCATGTTCTTCGAGCGCATGACCTTCCTCCCCCTGGAGAAGATCACCCCCATGGTCCCCATGGGCGGCAGCGGCATCGGCATGCATGTCATCCCCGTGGAGAAGGCCATTTCCATGGAGAACCAGTCAGTGGCCATAGAGCACATCAGCTATTGGCTCAAGAGATATGAGGGCCACATCGGCGTGGGCATATGCTCCTGCCGCTACGGCCGCAAGAAGCTCGACGAAGGCTGCGCCGACGACTACCGCGACTGGTGCATAGGCGTGGGCGACATGGCCGACTACCTCCGCGAGACCGGTCGCGGCCACGACATCACCTACGACGAGGCCATGGCCATACTCAAGAAAGCCGAGGACCACGGATTCGTCCATCAGGTGACCAATATCGACGGCGAGGGCAAGATCTTCGCCATCTGCAACTGCAATGTAAAGATTTGCAACGCGCTGCGCACCTCGCAGCTGTTCAATACCCCCAACATGTCCCGCAGCGCCTATGTGGCCGAAGTGGACCCGAAGAACTGCGTCGCCTGCGGCCGCTGCGTGGAGTACTGCCCCGCCGGCGCCGTCAAGCTCGGCCAGAAGCTCTGCACCAAGCACGGACCGCAGACCTATCCCAAGCAGGAGCTGCCCGACGAGACCAAGTGGGGTGAGCACAAGTGGACGGAGGACTACCGCGACAAGAACCGCATCAACTGCTACGACACCGGTACCGCCCCCTGCAAGACCGCCTGCCCCGCCCACATTGCCGTACAGGGCTATCTGAAGAAGGCCGCCGAAGGCAAGTACACCGAGGCCCTCGAGCTCATCAAGCGCGAGAACCCCTTCCCCGCCGTCTGCGGCCGCGTCTGCAACCGCCGCTGCGAGGACGCCTGCACCCGCGGCACCATCGACCGTGCCGTCGCCATCGACGCCGTCAAGAAATTCATCGCCGACCGTGACCTCCACGCCGATACCCGCTTCGTCCCGGAGGTCAACATCTGCTCCAATGTCCAGGACCACTGGGAGGAGAAGATCGCCATCATCGGCGGCGGCCCCGCAGGTCTTTCCTGCGCATATTACCTCGCCACCCAGGGCTACAAGCCCACAGTGTTCGAGCGCAACGAAGAGCCCGGCGGCATGCTCCGCTACGGCATCCCTTCGTACAAACTCGGCAAGGACGTGCTCAAGGCGGAGATTGACATAATGAAGGAGATAGGCGTGGATATCCGCACCGGCGTGGAAGTCGGCAAGGACGTCACCATTGCCCAGCTCCGCGAACAGGGCTACAAGGGGTTCTACGTGGCCATCGGCTGCCAGGGCGGCCGTCTCCCGGGCATCCCCGGCGAGACCCTCAAGGGCACCGTCACCGCCATTGACTTCCTGCACGGGGCCAATTGCGGCGAGGCCAAGGTTTCCGGAAAGGTAGTGGTCGTCGGCGGCGGCAATGTCGCCATCGACGCTGCCCGCGTGGCCATGCGCAGCGGCGCCTCCGAGGTCACCATGCTCTCGCTCGAGACCGAGGACATCATGCCCGCATCGCTGGAGGAGCGCGCCGAAGCCCGCGAGGACGGAGTGGTGCTCAACCCCGGCTGGGGTCCCAAGGAAGTGCTCGGCACCGACAAGGTCACCGGCATTGTCTTCAAGAAATGCACCTCCGTGTTCAACGCTGAGCACAAATTCGCCCCCGAATACGACGAGTCCCAGCTCATCACCCTCGACGCCGACCTGGTCATCTTCGCCATCGGCCAGACCGTGGTGCTGAAGGACCTCCTCAAGGACACCAAGGTCGAGTTCTTCCGCGGAGTCTATCCCGTCGCCGACAAACTCACCTACCAGACCGCCGAGCCCGACATCTTCGTCGGCGGCGACGTGTTCACCGGTCCGAAGTTTGCCATCGACGCCATCGCCGCCGGCAAGGAGGCTGCGGAGTCCCTGCACCGCTTCGTGCAGCACGGCCACATGACCATCGGCCGCAACAGGCGCGACTTCATAGAGCTTGACAAGCAGGACATCCTCGTGGAGAGCTACGACAACGGCTCCCGCCAGGATCCCGGCGTGCTTCCCGTCAAGGGCAAGTTCCAGGAGTACCAGGGCACCCTCACCGAGGAGCAGGTCCGCAAGGAGACCGCCCGGTGCCTGAGCTGCGGCGCTTCCGTGGTGGACGAAAACCGTTGCATCGGCTGCGGCATCTGCACCACCAAGTGCGGATTCGACGCCATCCACCTGCACCGCGTCCATCCCGAGGCCAGCATCATGCGCACCTCCGAGGACAAATTCTCGGGCATACTCCCCTACATGGTCAAACGCACCGGCAAGATATTGTTCAAGAAGAAATAATGCACGAACTGGGGATAGTATTCTACATCATCCGGGATGTCAAGAAGGCAGCGGAAGAAAATGGCGTGAGTCACGTCAATGCGGTAGTCATGAACATAGGCGAAGTATCGACCATAGTCCCCGACTACCTCACTGACTGCTGGCGCTGGGCGGCCGACAAGGAGGACATGCTCCGCGGCTGCGAACTCCGCATCCACACCATCCCGGCCGTCACCCATTGCGACGGCTGCGGGGGTGAATATGCCACCGTGGAGCATGGCCGGACCTGTCCCCTGTGCGGAAGTGAAAACACCTGGCTTTTGCGAGGTAATGAAGTAGAAATCAAAGAAATAGAAGTATAATCATGGCTTGTTTCGTAGTACCCCTTCTGGAAGCGGCGGCAGTAAGCGCCTTCCGGAAGATCAATGCAAAGAAGATTGACAATCCCGACGCCTTCGCCCTGATGAGGCATGTCCCGGCCCTCGAGAAAATGCTCTGGGGCGGATCCCTCATGCTCGTCGTCGACCATATCATCAACGGAGAACTCACCTGGGCCTTCCCCTTCTTCACGGCCTTGAGCCAGGAAGGCGGCCTGCAGGTGGTGCTCAGGGAGATGCTCACCGTGGGTGTCCCTATGGCAGCCGCACTCACCGCCGCCTGGGCGGCCTGGGCTCTGCTCAAGGAAAAAGACAGAAAAAGAGTACACAATATTTTTTAACAAAATCAAACAACTATGTTCTTTCAAGTTTATGGAGAGCATGCTCTGAGCCAGTGGCTCATGCTGCTTGTAGTCCTTGCAGGACTTATCCTTCTCAATGAATTTGCACGCCGTACCAAACTCGGCGGCATAATCACTTTCCTGGCCATCCCCGCCGCCCTCACCGTATATTTCGTGGCTATCGCCATCGGAGCAAGGTCCGGCGCCCAGTGGGCTCTTGAGAACCAGACACATGTCTACATGGCCGGCTGGTTCCACTATGCCAAGCTGTACGCTGCCACCGCAGGGTGCATCGGCTTCATGATGATCAAGTACAAATGGGGCATCGGCGCCAAGCATTGGTTCAAACCCTTCCCCTTCATCATCGTGGGTATCAACATCCTCATCGCCTGCGTCTCCGACTTCGAGTCCGCAGTCTGCGGCTGGAACAAATGGTGGCTCACTTCCGAGGGTGTATGGCAGTATGGTGGCTGGCACAATGTGATGAACGGCGTCGCCGGTCTCATCAACATCATGTGTATGACCGCCTGGTGGAACGTGTACCCTTCCAAGGACAAGAAGGATATGATCTGGGCCGACATGACCTGGGTTTACATCGTGATCTACGACATCTGGAACTTCGCCTACACCTACAACTGCCTTCCTACCCACAGCTGGTACTGCGGTATCGCCCTGCTTCTCGCTCCGACCGTGGCAGCTCTCTGCTGGAACCGTGGCGGCTGGATCCAGAACCGCGCCAACACCCTGGCCATCTGGTGCATGTTCGCACAGGTGTTCCCTCTCTTCCAGGAGACCTTCAAGAACGGCCAGCAGTGGTTCTCCTGGGCTACCCTGCCCGTGCTCTATCCCGAGGGAGTGGATACCATCAAGAAGCTCTATGAGGCCGCAGGCGGCGAAGCTGCTGCAATCGGAACCACAGTGGATCCTTCAGTGGTAGCTGCCAACCCGACCATGATGACCGTCATCAGCGCCCTCGCCCTCGTGACCAACATCATCGCCATCTGCTACATCATCGCAGTCTCCAAGAAGCGTCACATCAATCCTTACAAGGAGGATGTCTTCGTGGACCAGAAGTACTACAAAGATGCCATGGCACGTGCTGACCTCAGCTAATCACCAACCATTAACAATATCAATATTATGAAACAGATCATTTCAGCGTTTCTCGCAGCCGTACTCCTGTTCTCAATCTCAGGATGCGGAACCATGAACCAGACCGGCAAGGGCTCCCTCATCGGAGGCGGCTCCGGTGCAGTCCTCGGCGCCGTTGCAGGTGCCCTCATTGGCAATGACGCCAAATCCGCAGCTATCGGTGCCGCCATCGGTACCGCCATCGGCGGAGGCGCCGGCGCTCTCATCGGCAACAAGATGGACAAGAAGGCCGAGGAGCTCGCAGCTCTGCAGGGTGCCCAGGTCGAGACCGTGACCGACATCAACGGCCTCGAGGCCATCAAGGTCACCTTCGAGAGCGGCATCCTCTTCCCCACCAACGGAACTGCCCTCAACAACAATTCCAAGAAGGCCCTCGCCGAATTCGCTTCGCAGATGAAGGATCTCCCCGAGACCGACATCACCATCTACGGTCACACTGACAACACCGGCAGCGAGGCTGTCAACGAGCGCATCTCCAACCAGAGAGCAGCCGCCGTCCAGACCTACCTCGCCCAGAACGGTATCGACAACCAGCGCATCAAGGCTGAAGGCAAGTCCTTCACCATGCCCGTCGCCGACAACGCTACCGCTGAAGGCCGCGCCCAGAACCGCAGGGTGGAGATCTACATCACCGCCAACGAAAACATGATCAAGGAAGCCGAAGCCGAAGCCAGGCAGTAAGCTCTCCCGCAGCCATTCCGGACTACTCGCAGGGACCCCCCCGCGAGTAGTCTTGTTTTTGCGGCCACTCCACGCTCCCTGGCGC
Organism: Bacteroidales bacterium; assembly: GCA_017455065.1. Classification (GTDB taxonomy): domain Bacteria; phylum Bacteroidota; class Bacteroidia; order Bacteroidales; family UBA932; genus Cryptobacteroides. The sequence continues at coordinate 1,373 of JAFTBU010000057.1, read as the reverse complement.
CCTATTCGCTACCAAATCACCCTGGGGCCATGGGGTTTGTACGCGAAGCCAGGACCGCAGCTGGCTTCTGCCAGACATTATCGCAGAGGAGCATCTCCCCACCGAGAAATCGCCACGCAGTGACGGTAGTGGTCCACCAGATGGACCACTACCGTCAAAATACCCGGGAAAACGATGGTGGTGGTCCACCAGATGGACCACCACCATCACCTCTCTCCTGCCGGTCCTGCGGCGGCCCCAATCAGCTACGCCTTCCCCGCCGGTAGCCAGAACGTGAAATTCGATGGCTGAGTGAATCGGCCTTCCAGGGCACTCTGGGCTAGGTCAATCCAGCCATCGAGGCCAAAAAGGGGTCGATGGCGGAGTTAACCGCGATTATACGCGTGTCTGTTGGGGGTACGCTCCGCCATCGATTTTCTAACTTTTCAGGCCGGTACGGCAGTTAATGAACGGGGCGGGAGCACGACCCCCTTCCAGAGTGCACTGTAGGGCACCACCGTGCTCCCGGTGTCGGCTCGGACTCGAGACCTGGAGCGCTACCACCCCCTGGAGTGCACTCAGTGGCATCCCCCTGCTCCCGTGTTGTTCATTAAGGGGCAACCCGAAATTCAGAGGATCGCCGTACCCCCAATAGTAGCCGTTAGAAGCGGGGGCGGCTTGCCTTCCGCGGCCTAAAAGGTGGCAGAGGGCCACCCGATATCCCCTGGAGGGCCCTAGGAGGCATGGTGGCTGTCCCTCTGAATATCGGGTTGGTGGCTATCGGTGCTCAGCCGTACATTTCGACATTCGTCAGCCCGGCGACCATGGCTTCTACGGCCCTCTAGACGGGTTCCGGTGTGCTGACTCCCCAATTAGGCCTCGTCAGCCCGGGCACCCTGGCCTACAGTGCGTTCTGTTGGGGGTTCGCCGGGCTGACGAATTTCATAATTACCCGGTGCAGGGCCGTACCGGCCTGAAAAGCCGACCGGGCTGCAGCAGGTGCGCATAATCGAAGGCTCTCGCCGCCGCAGTATACGCGATGCGGCGGCGAGTCACGTCAGGGCACCACCGCCGCGCGACACCGAAGCGCGGCGGTTACGGGCGGGCTGCGGTGGACTCTGGGAAAAGGTCCTCCTCGCCCGCCCGTTGCTATTGGCTGCGGCGACAGGCGGGTGCTCCTACCGTCCATTGATCGGGGACAGTGGGAGCGATAAGGGTGGTAAATGCGCCTTCTCCCGCAGGTTTGGGGACGGTATGTACTTTCCTGATTTTGGTTGACTCCGATTGGAGCCTTTCCCTGAAAAAAGTTGACTCTGGTTTAACTTTATTACTGGTGTAGGTTGACACTTGCCATTATCCCTACTTTTGGTCGTCTTTCCAGGCCTTATCCCGTT
>JAFTBU010000056.1 GCA_017455065.1 Bacteroidales bacterium | reverse complement strand
TAAGCTTCATATATTTATGCAAAAGCACATCGACAATTATGATTTCGCTGGCAAGAAAGCCATCGTCAGAGTGGATTTCAACGTCCCTCTAAATGAGAAATTCGAGATCACGGATGACACCCGTATCCGTGCAGCCATGCCCACCCTCAAGAAGGTCCTGGCCGGAGGCGGTTCCCTCATCATCATGTCCCATCTCGGAAGACCCAAGGGCGTAGATGCCAAATTCTCCCTCAAGCACATCGTGGACCATGTCTCGAAGTGCCTCGGAGTGCCCGTGGCATTTGCCGCTGACTGCCAGAAGGCTGACGCTGAAGTCGCCGCTCTCAAGCCCGGACAGGCTCTCCTGCTCGAGAATCTCCGTTTCTATGCCGAGGAGGAAGGCAAACCCCGCGGACTCGCTGAGGATGCTTCCGACGAGGAGAAGAAGGCTGCAAAGGCCGCTGTGAAGGAAAGCCAGAAGGAGTTCGTCAAGAAGCTCGCTTCCTACGCTGACTGCTATATCAACGATGCTTTCGGCACCGCTCACCGCGCACATGCCAGCACCGCCCTCATCGCCAAGTACTTCCCCGATGACAAGATGTTCGGCTACCTGATGGAAGGCGAGATCAAGGCTATCGACAATGTGCTCAAGAATGCCCAGAGGCCCCTTACCGCCATCATCGGCGGCTCCAAGGTCTCTTCCAAGCTCGCAGTGCTCGAAAACCTCGTCGGCAAGGTGGACAACCTCATCATCGGCGGCGGCATGGGCTACACCTTCATCAAGGCCCAGGGCGGCAAGATCGGTGAGTCCCTCCATGAGGACGACCTCATCCCCGCAGCTCTCGAGATCCTGGCCAAGGCCAAGGAGCGCGGAGTGAACCTCTCACTTTCCGTCGAGACCGTGTGCGGACAGGAATTCAGCAATGATACTCCCCGCCAGATAGCCCCCACCAATAACATCCCTGACGGATGGGAGGGCATGGATGCAGGTCCCAAGTCCATCGAGAACTGGAAGAAGATCATCCTCGCTTCCAAGACCATACTCTGGAACGGCCCCGTCGGAGTCTTCGAGCTCCCCAATTTCGCCAAGGGTACCCTCCAGATCGCCGAATTCCTCGCCGAGGCTACCAAGAACGGCGCCTACACCCTCGTCGGTGGCGGCGACTCGGTGGCTGCTGTGACCCAGATGGGTTATGCTGACAAGGTGAGCTACGTATCCACCGGCGGCGGCGCCATGCTCGAGGCTATCGAGGGCAAGGAGCTTCCCGGTATCGCAGCTATCCGCGAGTAAGACAGATTATTTGCCGGCGCTTCTTGCGAAATGCGTCGGCTCTTTCTTAGCCGGCTCAGGGTGCACAACCCGGGCCGGTATTTTCTTTTTCCAGGCGTAGATGAGCAGGGCTATGCCAGCGATGACGAAGGGCAGGGAAAGGAGCTGTCCCATGTTGAGGGCCATGGTCTCCTCGAAGCCTACCTGGGGCTCCTTGATGAACTCGATGAGGAAGCGCATGCCGAAGCAGCCTATGAGGAAGAGGCCGAAGAAAGTGCCTCTCCAGGTCTTGTCCAGGCGGAATTTGTAGATGCCCAGGAGGATGAAGCCGAGAATGAGGTAGGAGAGGGCCTCATAGATCTGGGTGGGGTGCTTGGGCTCGGTCTCTCCGTTGCGCTCGAAGATGAAGCCCCAGGGGAGGGTGGTGACATCTCCGTAGATCTCGGAGTTGAACAGGTTGCCCAGGCGGATGAGGCAGCCCACGAAGGCCACCGCTATGACCAGACGGTCCATTATCCAGAGGAAGTCGAAATCATTCTTTCGCCCGTATTTAGCTGAGTACCACCACATTGCCAAAAGCAGTGCGATGGCTCCGCCGTGGCTGGCGAGGCCTCCCTTCCAGGGCTGGAAAATCTCCAGGAAGCCCTGCCATGAGCCCAGGTAATAGTCGGGCTGGTAGAACAGGCAGTGGCCGAGCCTGGCACCCACGATGGTGGCGACGATGAGCGTCATCAGCAGGGGGTCGAGCAGGGATGTGGGCAGTTTCTCCCGGGTGAAGAACCATTTGAAGAGGTACCAGCCCAGGGTGAAACCTATGATGAACATGAGGGAATACCACCGTATCCCCAGGGAGCCGATGTGGAAAATGACCGGATCAGCGTTCCAATGTATGAAAATCAAATCGTGCATATTACATTATATCATGCAAATGTACTAAATTTGCGTCGCAATTCCCACAGGGTATATTTTTTGCAGTTTTTAGCCAGGTTAAGAAGTATATTTTTTAAAGCAATTCAACTGAAATGATAGGATTATTGAGCCTTGTGGCCGTGGCGGCCCCTATTGCTCAGCCGGACACCATTCCGCAACCAACCGTCATCACACTTGAACAGGCGATAGAGATCGCGCTCAGCGAGAACATCTCTGTCAAAGTGGCAGATCAGGAGATCGCCAGGACGCAGTATGCCAAACGCGGCACCTATGCGTCCCTGTTCCCCCAGATAGACGGTTCCGCCTCGTATCAGAGGACCATCAAGAGGCAGGTCATGTACATGGATTTTGACATGGGGGCATTCAAGCTCCCCGGTAGCGGAGATTCGTCTTCCTCCACCACCCCAGCCCCTTCTTCCTCTTCTTCCTCTTCGGGGAAGTCTGACACGGGCGGCGGCATCGAAGTAGGCCGTCTCAACACCTGGTCGGCCGGCCTCAGCGCCTCCATGCCCATCGTCAACGCCCAGCTCTGGAAGAGCCTGGCCATCAGCGGGCAGGATGTGGAACTGGCCGTGGAAAAGGCCAGGGAGTCCCGCCTGAACATGATCACCCAGGTCAAGACCGCCTATTACGGGGTCTTGATGGCCAAGGAAGCTTTCGACGTGTACCGCCAGGTCTATGAGAACGCCTGCGAAAATCTCAAGCAGGTGGAGATGATGCGCAATGTGGACAAGGTCTCCGAGCTCGACTATGTGCGTGCCAAGACCAATGTCGCCAACGCCATCCCCAATCTCTACGATTCCCGCAATTCCGTGGCCCTCGCCCTCTGGCAGCTCAAGGCCGTGATGGGTGTGGACCTCGACCTGGACCTGGATATCGCCGGATCGCTCCAGGACTACACCACCCATATGTTCTACGACATTCACCGTCACGACGACCCCGACATATCCGCCAACTCCAGCATGCGCCAGCTGGCCATCCAGGCCGAAGAGCTCGCCAATGCGGTGAAACTGCAGAAACTCTCCACCGTGCCTTCCCTCGCCCTGGCATTCTCCTTTAATGTCAATGCCATGGCCAACAACTACGATTTCAGGGAGTACAACTGGTCCCCTTATTCCTTCGTGGGACTTACGTTGTCCATCCCCATCTTCGCCGGAGGCAAGAGGTTCCATGCTATCAAGCAGGCACAGGTCCAGGCCAACCAGCTGGATCTCCAGAGGCAGGAAGCCGAGCGTCAGCTCAGGATAGGGATACGCCAGCAGCTGATGACCATGGAGACTGCCATGAACAGCCTGACATCCGCCAGGTCCGCCGTCGAATCGGCCCGGAAGGCCTACGACATCGCGGCCAAGGCATACAATGTGGGACGCAGCACCCTGACGGACCTCAATTCCGCCCAGCTCGCCCTCACCCAGGCCCGTCTCAGCGAGACCCAGGCCATTTACAGTTTCGTGACTGCCAAGGCCAGCCTTGAGCAGCTCCTCGGCGTGGATTACGAAAATCAATGATCAGAAATATGAAGAAGTCTTTAGCATACATCGTCGCAATCGCAGCACTCTGCGCTTGCACAAACTCCCAGACCGCCCAGCAGCAGGCAGCCGCCGTGCCCGAGCAGGTCACGCCCAAGGTCTCCGTGGTGGCGGCAACCCACCAGAAGGTCGAGCACGGGGATGTCTATTCATCCACCGTCCTGGCCAATGTGACCAACAACATCGCTCCCCAGACGGGAGGCCGCATCCAGAGGATACTCGTGGATGTGGGTGATTTCGTCAAGGCCGGACAGGTGCTCGCCGAGATGGACAGGGTCCAGCTCGACCAGGCCAGCCTGAACCTGGCCAACAGCGAGACCGAGCTTTCCCGCCTCAAGGAACTGTATGCCCAGGGAGGAGTGTCCAAGTCGGATTTCGAAGCCGCTGAGCTCGCCGTCAAGGTGGCCCGCTCTTCGTATTCCAATCTCCTGGAGAACACCGTCCTGCGCGCCCCCGTGGCCGGAGTGGTGACCGCCCGCAACTATGACAGGGGAGACATGTACGGCATGACTTCCCCCATTTTCATCGTGCAGCAGATTACTCCCGTCAAGCTCCTCGTGGCCGTGTCCGAGTCCGACTACGCCAAGGTGCACAAGGGCGACGAGGTGAACATCACCGTGGACGCCCTTCCCGGCAGGAACTTCTCCGGCAAGGTCAATAAAGTCTATCCCACCATCGACCCCGTCACCCATACGGTCAATGTGGAGGTGATAGTGCCCAACAGCGACAGGGCCCTCCGCCCCGGCATGTTCGCCAAGGTCGCCGTGATTTTCGAGACTGTGTACAGCATAGTGATCCCCGACTCCGCCATTGTCAAGCAGCAGGGCTCAGGCCAGAGGATGGTCTATGTCCTGAAGGACGACGGCACCGTGGCCCTGCGCGCCGTGCAGCTCGGACGCCACATGGGCGGAGAATATGAGATACTTTCCGGAGTGGAAGCCGGAGAGAACGTAGTGGTAAAGGGACAGACCGCCCTGAGGAGCGGCGTTAAAGTGGAGGTCATCTGATGAGTATCTACAGGAAAGCCGTCGACAATCCGGTAACCACCGCGCTGGTTTTCATAGCCTGCATGGTGTTCGGCGTGTATTCTCTGATCAACACCAGCATCGCGCAGTTCCCGGAATTCGACGCCAACGTCATAATGGTGATGTCCTCCTACCAGGGAGCCAACGCTTCCGATATCGAGAACAACCTCACCAAGACCCTCGAGAACGCCCTGAACGGCGTCGAGGACCTCAAGAACCTTACTTCCAACTCCAAGGAGAACATCTCCCTGCTCACCCTGGAGTTCGAGTACGGCACTGACATCGAGGAAGCTACCAACAATGTCCGCGACAAGCTGGACATGGTGAGCTCGGTGCTCCCGGACGGAGCCTCCCAGCCCACCATCTTCAAGTTCAGCGCCGACGACATGCCCATCATGATGCTCTCGGCCACCGCTACGGAGAGCCTCGAAGGCCTGGACAAGATACTCGACGACCGAGTCACCACCAACCTGGCGCGTGTCCCCGGCGTGGGTACGGTGTCCGTCAGCGGCGCCCCCACCAGGGAGATCCAGGTCTATTGCGATCCCGCCAAGCTGCAGGCCTACGGCCTCACCGTTTCGACCATTGCCAGCATCATCGCCTCTGAAAACAGGAACCTCCCTTCCGGCAGCATCGACATCGGCTCCGGTACCTATTCCCTCCGCATCCAGAAAGAATTCACCGACCCTTCGGACATGCTCGGCATCGTCCTTGGCAATTACAACGGCCAGGTGGTCTATCTCAGGGATGTGGCCAAGGTCCACGACGGCCGTGAGGAAAGGGAGCAGGAGTCCTATACCAACGGCACCCGTTCGGCCCGCATCGTCATCCAGAAGCAGACCGGCGCCAACACCGTGGACGTCATCAACAAAGTCAAGAAGCAGCTCTCCGTCATCGAGAAGACCCTGCCTTCGGACATCCGGATTACGACCATCGTCGACTCCTCCGAGACCATCATAAACACCATCAACACCCTCCTCGAGACCATTTTCATCACCTTCCTGGTGGTCATGCTCGTGGTGTTCGTGTTCCTCGGCAGGTGGAGGGCGACCTTCATCATCGTCCTTTCCATCCCTATCGCCCTGCTGGCCTCCCTGGTGTACCTCTTCGCCACCGGCAATACGCTGAACATAGTGTCCATGTCGGCATTGGCCATAGCCATAGGTATGGTGGTGGATGACGCCATCGTGGTGCTGGAAAACATTTCCACTCACCTCGAAAGGGGCGAGAAACCCAAGGAGGCGGCCGTGCACGCCACTTCCGAGGTGGGTATCTCCGTCATCGCATCCACGCTCACCATGCTCTGCGTGTTCCTTCCCCTGACCATGGTCAAGGGTATGGCCGGCATCATGTTCAAGCAGCTGGGATGGATCGTGAGCATCATCATGATCGTGTCCACGACAGCGGCCCTCACCCTGGTCCCCATGCTCTGCTCCAAATTCCTCAGGAACAAGCCCAAGACCGGAAAGCTGTACCTCGCCATCTTCGGAGGCATCAACAAATTCCTGGACAAGATATCCCGCGGCTACTCCCGCATCATCGGCTGGGCCGTGGTGCACCGCCGTCAGGTGATCTTCGGGGCATTCGGCATCTTCGTGGCCGTGATTGTCCTGCTCGCGCCCAGGATCAAGACCGAGTTCTTCCCCCGCGGAGACGAAGGCCGTATCAGCGTGAACATCACCCTGCCCATGGGTACGGCGCAGGATGTGACCCGCGACCTGGCCGAGAGGGTCTATGCCCAGATCAGCGAGGCCGTGCCCGAGATCAAGATCTGCAACTACACCTTCGGACAGGCCGACTCGGACAACACCCTGGCCAACATGCAGTCCAACGGTACGCACATCATATCCTTCAACATCAACATCGGCAGCATGTCCACGCGTAAGCGCAGCACCGCCGACGTGGCGGAAGTAGTCCGCGGCATCGTTGCCCAGTATCCCGAGATCCGCAAGGTCAATGTGACCGAAGGCGGCGGCATGATGGGCGGTGCCTCGAGGGTCGCCGTCGAAGTGTACGGCTACGACTTCGCGGAGACCGACGCAGTGGCCCAGGGCATACAGGAGATCATGGCCGCCAATCCGGCATTCTCCTTCGTGATGCTCAGCCGCGACGAGTACACCCCCGAATACCAGGTGGACTTCGACCGCACCAAGCTCGCGCTCAACGGCCTCACCACCACTACCGCCGGTGCGGCCTTCAGCGCCGCCATGAGCGGCACCATCGCCTCATTCTACCGTGAGGACGGCGAGGAGTACAACATCCGCGTCCGCTATAGCCCCGAGTACCGCACCAGCATCGAAGATATGGAGAATGTAGTGCTGTACAATGCCGCCGGCCAGCCGGTGCGCCTCAAGGAGCTCGGCACCATAGTGGAGACCAGCGTGCCTCCCACCATCGAGCGCAAGAACCGCCAGAGGCTCATCACCATCACCGGTGCCGTGGCTCAGAAATATGCCCTCAGCGATGCTGTCGCAGTGGCCCAGGCGGCCATCGACGCCACTTCCATGCCCTCCGAGATAAATACCGTGATATCCGGTGACTACGAGGACCAGCAGGACATGTTCCGCGACCTCATGGTGCTCATGCTCCTGATCATCATCCTCGTCTATATGGTGATGGCATCCCAGTTCGAGTCCTTCATGGCTCCTTTCGTCATCATGTTCTCGGTGCCCTTCGCCTTTGTCGGAGTGTTCCTGGGACTCTGGGCCACCAATACCGCCCTGGGCGTCATGGCCATGATCGGTATCATCATCCTGCTGGGTATAGTCGTGAAGAACGGTATCGTGCTCATCGACTACACCATACTCTGCCGCGAAAGGGGCATGAATGTGGTCGAGGCTTCCGTGACTGCGGCAAAGAGCCGTCTGAGGCCTATCCTCATGACCACCCTCACCACCGTGCTCGGTATGCTGCCCATGGCCCTGGGCAGGGGTGAAGGCTCTGAAATGTGGCGCTCGCTCGGTATGACCGTGGTATGGGGGCTGACCATCTCCACGCTCGTCACCCTGGTGCTCATCCCTACGGTCTATTGCGTCTTCGCCGCCAGGCAGGAGCGCAGGGCCGCCAACAAAAAACAGGAGAAGAAATGAAAGCGATATTCATAGCTTACAACCAGGCATACGGCGATGAGATCGTCGAGATGCTTGAATCTATGGGACAGAGAGGTTTCACCCGCTGGGAAGATATCTCAGGCCGCGGACACGTGGACGGAGACCCCCATCTGGGCAACCATGCCTGGCCTGTGATGAACGTCGGTCTGATGACCGTGGTGGAAGATTCCCTGGTGGATGACATCCTCAAGGGCCTGCGCGAAAAGGACGAAGCCACCGCCGACCTGGGACTCAGGGCGTTCGTCTGGAATGTTGAGAAAACGATTTAATTGTTATATTTGTAATATGGAAAAAGTAATAACCAATAACAACGTCGAGGAAATCCTTTCCTCATCCCAGCCCGTCCTCGTGGACTTCTGGGCCACCTGGTGCGGCCCCTGCCGCATGCTCTCACCCATAGTCGACGACATTGCCAAGGAGTACGAAGGCAAGGCCGTCGTGGCTAAGTGCAATGTCGATGACTGCGAGGAAATCGCCATGCAGTACGGTATCAGGAACATCCCCACCCTCCTTTTCTTCAAGGACGGGAAGCTGGTGGACAGGACCGTAGGCGTCGTCCCCAAGCAGGACATCGCTGCCAAACTCGATGCGTTGATCTAACATTAAGCAATATGAAAAAAATCATCATTACCCTTGCAGCGGCTTTCATCGCCCTGAGCGCTTCCGCACAGGTCGGTATCATCGCCGGCCTCACTTCTTCCCAGTCCGACCTCAAGACGGCACTGGCTGAGGTGAAGAGCGTCAACCAGTACCATGTCGGTGTGGCTTACCACCAGGATCTCATGATGGGATTCTCCATCCAGCCCGCCATCATCTACAACATGAAGGGTACCGAAATCGCGAACATCGCTACCATCACCGATGCCAACATCGACTACAAGACCGGATATCTCGAAGTGCCCGTGCAGATCCAGTGGGGTATAGACCTCGCGGTCGCCAAGCCCTTCGTCTTCGCCGAGCCCTTCATCGGCTACGCCATCAACAACATCAGCGAAGCCGGCAAGACCCAGAACACCAACTGGGACAATATCAAGAGCCGCTTCGAGTACGGAGTGGGTCTCGGTGCCGGAGTCGATGTGCTCAAGCATCTCCAGGTATCTGTCAGGTATTTCTGGAATCTCGGCAATATCTATGGTTCCGACATCTCTATCGGCGGTGTGACCAAGACCATAGGCGAGAGCAAGTGCACCGGAATCATGGCATCCGCTGCCATTTTCTTCTAAATCTATGGCCGGCCGCGGTAAGGCGCTTATTTTCTGCTCCGCCAGCAACACCATAGACCCTAAGTACAATCAAGCTGCACGGGAACTTGTCCGTGCGGCTTGTTTGCACGGATATGACATCGTGAGCGGAGGTACCATCAAGGGTACGATGCGCCACGTGGCGGAGGAAGCGGAGGCCATGGGAGCCGTCCACGAAGGGATACTTCCCAGATTCATGCAGGGACTCGAATATCCCGGACTCACCCGCACCATTTGGACCGGAACCATGTCCGAGAGGAAGGAACTCATGAGGGAGGGGACGGACCTCGCGATCGCACTCCCCGGAGGCATAGGCACCCTCGACGAATTCTTCGAGACCTTCACCCTGGCCAGACTCGGACGCTATCACGGCAAAGTGATAGTCTTCAATTTCGACGGCTATTACGACGATCTCCGCGGCCTGCTTGCCGGTATGGTGGAGCACGGGATGCTGGACCAGGAATCTTTCGAGATGGTCAGTTTCCCAGCCACCGTGGAGGAATTTGAAAAACTTATCTGATGGGAAGAGAGCGTATCATAGAGTTTCTCGGTGACGACTGGGTGCGGATGCAGGAATACCTGAAATCCGGCCTGGGCACCGATGTCCCCCTGCTCTCTGAGATAAACGGAGGCATCCTGGCACATCCCGGCAAGATGCTCCGGCCCATGACCGCGCTGCTGCTGGGCAGAGCCTGCGGCGGCACCACCGAGGCGACGGTAAGATATGCCGCCGTCTCCGAAATGCTCCACAACGCCACCCTGATGCACGATGATGTGGCCGACGAGAGTCCCCAGAGGCGTGGCAGACCCACGCTGCGCAGCCTCATCGGTCCCAATTCGGCTGTGCTGGTGGGGGATTTCTGGCTGGCCAAGTCCGTGGACCTCATGGTACGCGATCACATCGACCAGAAAGTGGTGGAGGCATATTCCCGTACGCTCGTGCATCTCGCCGAGGGGGAGATGCTGCAGATGCAGATGGCCGAAAGCGGCCTCACCGGCGAGCAGGAGTACTACCGCATCATCTATTGCAAGACCGCTTCCCTCTTCGAATCCGTTGGCTACTCGGCTGCGGTCTCGACCGGAGCTCCCGAGGAGTACGTCAGGGCGGCGGTGGCTTATTCCAAGGCCCTGGGCATGGCCTTCCAGATCAAGGATGACATCCTGGACTATTGCGGGGAGAAGACCGGCAAGCCCGTGGGCGCCGACCTGAAAGAGAGGAAGATCACCCTGCCTCTGCTGGGGGCCATGAAGAATGTTCCCGGGCAGGAATCCCGGATACGGGAGATGGTGCGCCAGGCGCAGGACCATCCCGGATATTGCAGCGAAATCCACGCGTTCGTGATGGACAACGGCGGGATAGAGTACGCTTCCCGCGAGCTCGGAAAATTCATAGCCGAGGCGGTTTCGGCCCTCGGCGCCCTGCCCGGCAGGGAAGCGGCGGGGATGCTCGCCGAAATAGCCGAATACAATGCTGTAAGAGACTTATGACTTTTGCACAGATACAGGGAAACGAAAAGGTGAAGCAGGCGCTGGTGTCCATGGTGGACGGCGGCCGCATCCCCCATGCCATCATGTTCGATGAGCCGGACGGGGGAGGCGCGGTGGCGCTCGCCCTAGCCTTCCTGCAGTACCTGTACTGCCAGAGGCGCCACGGCGGCGACAGCTGCTCACAGTGCCCTTCCTGCAACAAGATCTCGAAACTCATCCATCCCGACATCCATTTCGTCTTCCCGGTGACGGGTGGCACCGCCCTTTCTTTCATCAAGAACTGGAGGGAGCTCGTAACCGCCAATCCTTTCTTCACCGAAGCCGAACTGGGGGAGGCCCTGGGCATCGAAGGGAAGTCTTCCCTGATTTCCGTCGCCGATGCCTCGGAGCTCCTGCAGGCCCTTTCGCTCAGCGCCCTCGAGGGAGGGTACAGGGCGGTATTGATTTACCTTCCGGAGAAGATGAACCAGACGGCGGCCAACAAACTCCTGAAAGCCATCGAGGAGCCGCCGGAGAAGACCCAGTTCCTGCTGGTCACCCACGCTCCCGAGAAGGTGATGCCCACGATTGTCTCCCGCTGCCAGAATATACGGGTGCAGCCTTTCGTGCGCACTACCGGCGTGTCGGAGAACGTGCTGGAGGAATTGTCCCAGTACGGGGAGATGCTCAGGGACCTGATGGACGCCCTGCTCTCCCGTTCGCTCAGCGGTGCCCTGGATGCGGGGGAAAGGATTTCCGCCTTGCCTTCGAGGGAAAGTGCCAAAGCTTTTTGTAAATTTACGGCGGAGAAAATGCGCGAGGTCTTCCTGATCCAGCAGGGATTGGGGACCATGGTGAGGGCCGATGCCGATGTGAGCCGCTGGGCCGCGTCGTGCCGCAAGACCTTCCCGCGCACCGCGATGTCTGCCCTGGACAGGGCGAGGATGCTGGTGGACCGCAATGTCAACCAGAAAATCATCTTCACTGACCTGGTGGACAGACTTTATCTGCAGATATGATTATGGACGAAAACGAAAACATCAAATATGACTGCAACCGGGGTTGCACGGTGACCGTGGATGACGCGAGCGGGGAGTCCCGCTGCCGCTACAGGGTGGGCTGCTGCAAGCTGTCCGACCGCGACTGGCTCAAGGGCGCGGACGACGGCCGCTGCCGCGATCTCTTCGAAGTCCGCTTCAAGAACACCCGCAAAGGCATCTACCGCAACGAATCCGGCCAGCGCATCAAGACCGGCGACATGGTGATCGTGGAGGCCGCCACCGGACATGACCTGGGTATCGTGACCCTCGAAGGCCCCATCATCCTCCGTCAGATGAACTGCAAGGGCATAGACCCCGAGACCACCGAGTTCAAGAAGATATACCGCAAGGCCAAGCAGGCCGACATCGAGAAATGGCAGGAGGCCATAGCCCGCGAGCAGGACACCATGATAAAGGCCCGCCGCATAGCCACCGAGATGGGACTCGAGATGAAGATCGGTGACGTGGAATTCCAGGGCGACGGCACCAAGGCCATATTCTACTATATCGCCGACGGCAGGGTGGACTTCCGCCAGCTCATCAAGGTGTTTGCAGAGGAATTCCGCATCCGCATCGAAATGAAGCAGATCGGCGCCCGCCAGGAAGCGGGTCTGATCGGAGGTCTGGGAGTGTGCGGGCGCGAGCTCTGCTGCTCCAACTACATCACCTCCTTCCTGAGCATCTCCACCGCCTCCGCCAAGGCCCAGGACATTCCCCTGAATCCCCAGAAACTCGCGGGACAGTGCGGCAAGCTCAAGTGCTGCCTCAATTACGAAGTCCCCGTCTATCTGGATTCCCTCTCCCGCATACCCCGCGTCAGCGAACCCCTGGAGTTTGAAGACGGACTGGCATACCTGCGCAAGACCGACATACTCCAGGAAGTGATGTACTTCTCCTACGACAAGAACTCCGACGCATCCCTGTATCCGCTCGCCGCGGAGGAGGTGCGCGAAATCATCAAGATGAACCGCAACGGCATCAAGCCCGAGTCCCTCAAGACCGAGCCCGAGCCCGCTTCGCCCGAGTTCATCACTTCCGTCGGCGACGACAGCATCTCCCGCTTCGATGCGCCCAAGCGCAAGAAATCCCGCGGAGGAAAGAACCGCGGCAGGGGTCGCGGCGGCAAGGACCGCGGCGGAAAACAGGGCGGGAAATGATGCTCCGCCGCATTCTCACCGCACTCGCAGCAGCATTGGCGCTGGTCTCCTGCACGGACATGTCCACCTATGAGCAGTTCGTCAGGACTTCCAACGCCCCCGACGGCGTGTATGCCTTCACCATGGAACTCTCGGAGGACTCCTCCTACGACATGGTGATCTGCACCCGCGACGACGCCGTGGCTTTCAGCGAATCGGCGCTCCAGGTGCTCCGCCTGGACTTGGAGTGGGTCGCCCCCTCCGGAAAGTCCTGGCAGGAGACCGTCTATATGCGCAGCGGGGGGCAGAAGGGCAATGCAGTGACATACCGCGAAGACAGCGTCCCTTCCGAGACGGGGGAATGGAAGCTTTACATCAAACCTTCAGCCGTGTCCGGCACTTTCCGGGGCATAGGCTTTATCTGCACTACCGAAGATGGGACACGACAAACTCCGTAAATTCGCCGAGAACGAGACGTTCTCCTGCCTCATACAGCCTTCCAGCGACGAAATCCTCGCCGACGGATACTTCGCCATGAAAGACCACCCCATCAAGGGGCATTGGTCCTCCCAGGTGTTCGGCAACGACGCTCCCATCGTCCTGGAGCTCGGCTGCGGAAAAGGAGAGTACACCCTCGACCTCTCCAGGCGCAATCCCGGCATCAACTACATAGGCGTGGACATCAAGGGCGCCCGTCTCTGGAGGGGAGCCAAGACCGCGACGGAGGAGAAACTGCCCAATGTGGCCTTCCTGCGCACCAGGATAGAGTTCATATCAGCGTTCTTCGCGCCGGGGGAGGTGTCCGAGATATGGCTGACTTTCTCCGACCCCCAGCCCAAGAGGGTCAATGCCAGGCTGACCTCGCCCGTCTTCCTGGACCGCTACCGCAAGTTCCTGCGCCCGGGGGGCATAGTGCATCTCAAGACCGACAGCGTGCTGCTCCACGAATACACCCTCGAAGTGGTGGCGGAGCAAGGGCTGGAGCTGCTGGAGTGCACTTCCGACCTGTACGGCAATCCCGGGGACCTCAGACAAAAGAATCCGGAACTTTTCGAAGTCCGGACTTACTATGAGAATATGTTCCTCGCGCAGGGCTGCAAGATCACTTACCTGTCTTTCAGGCTATAGCCCCATCTCGCGCCGTATGTCATTCTCCTTGATGGACTGGCGCTTGTCGTACTCCTTCTTGCCCCTGGCCAGGGCTATCACCAGTTTGGCGTAGCCGTTTTCGGCGACGAAGAGCTTCACAGCCACTATGGTCTGGCCCTTGGTCTTCACGGCCTGGGCGAGATGCCTGAGCTCGCGTTTCTCCAGCAGGAGCTTGCGGTCGCGGGCCGGCTCGTGCTGGCCCCACGAACCCCAGAAATACTGGGCTATGTTCATGCCTTTCACGTACAGTTCCTTGCCTGAGAAATAGCAGTACGAATCCTGCAGGGACGCTTTTCCGGCGCGGATGGATTTGATCTCCGTCCCCACCAGCACTATCCCTGCGGTGAAGGTCTCCAGAAGCTCGTAGTCGAAGGTCGCGCGCTTGTTGGAAATCTGTATTTTGCTTTTGGCTTTCGGCATTTCTGGGGCAAATTTACTAAAAAAGACTAACTTTACACCGATATGCCCTCGATGAGAAAGACAGTCATGGCTGAGCTGCCCCAGGCGGAGACCCTGGATGCCGCCGCCCTGCTCCGGGACTACCGGGACGGGAAGGTGGACCTGGTGTGCGTGCTGGGGCCGACCGCATCCGGCAAGACCCGCTTCGCAGTGGAGCTGGCGCGCAGTTTCGGAGGTGCCGAGATCATCTCCGCCGACTCCCGCCAGGTGTACCGCGGCATGGACATCGGCACCGGCAAGGACCTCTGCGAGTACGGGGAGATACCCTATCATCTCATCGATATCGCCGATCCCGGCGACGGGTACAATGTCTACCGCTTCCGCGACGATTTCGCCGCCGCCTACACCGACATCCGCTCCCGCGGCGCCGTGCCCATACTCTGCGGCGGTACAGGTCTCTATATCAATGCCGTCACGGCGGGGTACGACTTCGCCTCGTCCAAGCCGCTGAGCGCCGTCGGGCAGGCCCATGCCTCCGAGGGGGACGGCGTCATTGCCCTGCTGCCCAAGAGCACTTTCTTCATAGGTACCCTCGTCTCCAGGGAAGTGCGCAACAGCCGCATCGACCGCCGCCTCGACGCCCGCCTGCAGGAAGGGATGGTCGGGGAGATCCAGGCTCTGCTGGACGGGGGAGTGAGCCCCGCGACCTTGATCGGCTACGGACTCGAATACAAATTCGTCACCCTCTATCTGCAGGGGGAGCTCTCATACGAGCAGATGCGGGAGCAGCTCGCCACCGCCATCCACCGCTTCGCAAAACGGCAGATGACATGGTTCAGGGGCATGGAACGCTCCGGAGTGAAAATCCACTGGGTCAACCCTTGATGCCGAACTCCTTCTTGAGCATATCGACCGAGTCGAGAAGCTCCCAGGGGAAGAACTGCAGCCCGTCCTTGACATAGGGCTTGCGGCCGAAGTGGCCGTAGGCTGCCGTGGGCTCGAATATGGGGTTGGTCAGGCCGAACTTGCGCACTATGGCCGCGGGCCTGAGGTCGAACAGGCGTCCTATCTTTTCGGCGATCTCGGCGTCGCCGCATCCCACATGCGAAGTGCCGTAGGTGTCCACGCAGATACTCACGGGACGGGCCACGCCTATGGCGTAGGCCACCTGGATGAGGACTTCATCGGCCACTCCCGCCGCCACGAGGTTCTTGGCAATGTAGCGGGTGGCATAGGCTCCGCTGCGGTCCACCTTGGAAGAATCCTTGCCGGAGAAGGCTCCGCCGCCGTTGGCTCCGCGTCCGCCGTAACTGTCCACTATGATCTTGCGGCCGGTCAGACCGGTGTCCCCGACGGGGCCTCCGATCACGAATTTGCCGGTAGGATTGACATGGAGGGTGTAGCCCTCGTCGAAGAGGGCGGCGGTGCGCCAGGGGAGCGAGGCTTTGAGTCTGGCGATGACTATGTCGCGCACATCTTTCTCGATGCGCTCGTGCATGGTGTCGTCGTCGGCGAACTCGTCGTGCTGGGTGGAAAGGACTATCGTATGTACGCGCACGGGCGTGTGCGTCTGCGCGTCATATTCGATGGTGAACTGGGATTTGGCGTCCGGACGCAGGTAGGGCATCAGCGAGGGCTCGTTGTGCCTGATGTCGGAAAGGATTTCCAGCATCCTGTGCGAGAGGAACAGGGGGAGAGGCATGTAGTCCTCGGTGTCGCGGCAGGCATAGCCGAACATCATGCCCTGGTCTCCGGCACCCTGCTCTTCGGGGTCTTCGCGGACCACTCCGCGGTGGATGTCGGCGCTCTGCTCATGGATGGTGGAGATGATGCCGCAGGATGAAGCGTCGAAACCGTATTCGGCCTTGGTGTAGCCTATGCGGGCGAGGGTGCGGCGGACGACTTTGTGGATGTCCACATAGGCGTCTTCGGACCTTACTTCTCCTCCCACTATCACGAGACCTGCGGTGCAGAACGTCTCGCACGCCACCTTGGACTTGGGGTCCTGGCGGAGGAATTCATCGAGGATGGCATCTGAAATCTGGTCGGCGACTTTGTCGGGATGACCTTCGGAGACTGACTCCGACGTAAAGAGATATGTCATTTTTTTAGCATTTTTTGACGTGGTTGCAAGCATTCAAATCTGTCCACGTTTGTTTTAACGCCGCAAAGGTATGAATTTTATTCAGATTTTTATAACTTTGAAATGTTCTTAATTTCGGGATTTGTGACCATTAACCACATAATTTCTTACCCGAAAGCCTTTTCCGTCTTTACGGGGGGGGGTGGTAACAAGCTGTATATCAGATAGTTACACACAAAAACTTCCTACATATGAAAGAAAAAGACATGTATGTCTCGCCTAACTGCGAGACGCTAGAATTGTGTACTCAGGGCGTCATAGCCCAGAGTCCGGGTGATTTCGCCAATCCGGCATTTTTCATGCCGTTCGATCCTGAAGAAGAAGAGTTGGAATGGTAAAGGAGGAAAGATCATGAAAAAGTATTTAGCATTATTTGTCGCCGCTTTGGCTTTCGCCGGCTGCACCAAGGAGCTTCCCGTCGATGAACCCGGTGCGGACGAAGTGACCAGCATCGTATTTGATTTCGCCATCAACCGTCCCGACGACACCAAGGCCGTGAAGACCGGCTGGGAGTCCGGAGACAGGATATATGTTTTCTTCGAGGATGTGACCACCGGTTACGTGACCATAGATTTCAATGGCACGGAGTGGAGTACCCCTGTCCTGAATGGTTCGGCGACCGTTGAGGCTCTGACCGAGAGCGGCAAGCATCTGACGGCCGTATATCTGCCGTTTAACAACAGCGCCAGCTGCACATATGATGTGTATTCGAGCTATTGGACTTTCGATGGCGGCTTTCTTAATCTGTCTTCGTATTACATGAGTTCCGAGAAGGTTTCCTATACCGTCACCATATCAGAAGGCATCGCTACACTCTCCGCACCTTTGGCACTGAGAGCTCCGGAAGGACTTGTCCAGATCTTCATCCCCGACGACGAGGCGACTGGTACTATTTGGATGAGCTGCAACGCCCTTAAATCGGTCCAGCTTGATAATATTGCCATAGATGGCACCATTTCCGGCTATATGGGCATTGGCGAGAATGTCGTGGGACATGCCGCCACTATCAAAGGTGCCAAGGGTTACTATGCCTACGGAGTGATACCTGATGACTGGAGTGTAACCGGAGACGCCGAGGGAGATGAATGGTACTTCTCATTCGACTTCGGCGGCGGTGTGTATTATGATTTCTACAAGCACCTTGCCTCCCCTATAACCGGAGGAACCGCCATCAAGCTGGCCAGCGATCTGCACAGGATCGGAGCCGGTTACTATGTGACCATGGGCGGCCTTCAGTGGAGTACGGTCAACAGTGGTGCTGACTCCCCTTGGGGGTACGAATATACACCCGTCAATTGGGGGGAACTCCCTTCTACCATTCTCCCTGGCGAGCGTATACCTACCAGAGACGAGGTGGATGCCCTCCACACGGCGACGACAGATCTGAAGCAATGGTGGATAACGGTGAGCGGTTTCAAGGGTTTCCTCTGTGTGGATAATGCCGATGCTTCCAAATATTTGTTCTTCCCTGCTACCGGCGCCGGAACCTATGGTTCTGATGGAAATATCGGAAGATATTGGACCAGCTCCTATGCAGCAAAAGGTGATATTCCCGATTACTGGGGTGTGCATTTCCCGTTTGCGAATGGCGGCGGCTGGGGTGCCTATCGGGTCGGTGGTGCATTCCAAACCGCTGAAAAGTCGGCTTCTTTCCCTGTCCGTCCTGTAAAGGACATCCCTACACCTTAATCTGCCCTGCCTTGCGGCCCCGCCGCGACGCCTTATATCCCATACCCTGCCGCAGGCAAGCGGCGGGGTATTTTTTTACGCTGCAATGATATGAAATGTATTCAGAATTTTATACCTTTGCGGCGGTCATGAAGGTGACCAGTTAGTTTAATAGTGTTTTTATTATTATGAAAAAAGTATTCATGTACTTGCTGTCAGTTCTGGCAGCGATGCTTTTTGTCGTTTCCGCCTACGCGCAGGTTACGACCTCAGCCATCACAGGTAAGGTATCCGATGCCTCCGGCGCCGTGAACGGTGCCGCCGTCATCGCGACTTACACCCCTTCAGGCGCTTCCTACTATGCTGTTTCCGATGCCAACGGACAGTACCGTATCAACGGCGTCATCCCCGGAGGTCCCTACGAAGTGAAGGTCGAGATCCTCGGCTACCGCTCCTCCGTGATCAATGGCTTCTACACCGCTATCGGTGAGACTTCAGTCGCCGACTTCACCCTCCAGGAAGAGGCTATCGGCCTCGAGGCAGTCGTCGTGTCCGCCGACGCTTCCGAATCCGGAATGAATATCCGTCGCAGCGGCGCCGGCACCTCCGTGAGCCTCAAGACCATGGAGAACATGCCTACTTCCACCGGCCGCAGCCTCAACGACGTGCTCCGTCTGACTCCCCAGGCCAATACCGGCGGCAGCGGTTTCTCTGTCGGCGGCGGTAACTACCGTTCTTCCTACATCACCGTGGACGGTGCAGCCTTCAACAACGCTTTCGGTATCGGTTCCAACCTCCCCGCAGGCGGAAGCCCCATCTCCCTCGACGCCATCGAGCAGATGAGCATCAACATCACTCCTTATGACGTCCGTCAGGGCGGTTTCACCGGAGCTGCAGTCAACTCCGTGACCAAGAGGGGTACCAACGAGTTCAAGCTCTCCGTGTACGACTACTACACCTCCGGCAAGATCCAGGGTCGCAACTATGTGAAGTCCAACGGCGAGAAGGCCGAGCTTCCCCTGACCGAGGCGTTCAGCAACACCGTAGGTGCCAGCATCGGCGGTCCCATCATCAAGAACAAGCTCTTCTTCTTCGCCAACTTCGAGTACGAGCCCAAGAGCAGCGTCGCTACCACCAACCTTGCCAACAACGGTTCCTGGACTCCGGGCGCAGGCGGCAACGTCACCCGTCCCACCGCAGCTGAGATGAACAGTATCAAAGAGTTCCTCTCTTCCAAGTACAACTACGATCCCGGCCGTTTCGAGAACTTCTCCGTAGGCACTCCCATCATGAAGTTCCTCGGCCGTCTGGACTGGAATATCAACAACAACCACCGTCTCACCCTGCGCTACAGCCAGGTGACCCGCAAGACCGTTTCCTCTCCTTCTTCTTCGATCAACCCCGTGGGAGACGGCCCCGCCAACATCGGTTACACCCGTAAGACCGGCGGCCGTTCCGGCCTCACCACCGCCCTTCCTTTCGAGAGCACTTACTATTTCACCGATGACAACTTCTACTCCTTTGCAGGTGAGCTCAACAGCTCCTTCCTCGACGGACGCATGACCAACATGCTGCGTGGAACCTATTCCCACCAGTACATGCCCCGTAGCTTCTACGGCGGCAACTTCCCGACCGTGGACATCCTGAAGGACGGCACCGTTTTCACCACCTTCGGCCCCGACCCCTTCACCTACGGCAACCTCCGCGACGTGGAGACCATGGTCTTCACCGACGAGCTCAGTTACACTTCCGGCATCCACAACTTCATCCTGGGTGCACAGTTCGAGCACAACCGCACCAGGAACGGATTCATGCAGGGCGGCGCCGGCTGGTACGTCTATGATTCATGGGAGTCCTTCAAGAACGACGCCACTCCCGTGTCCTTCGCCATCACCCATGGCAACAACGACGAACTCGCGCAGGTCTTCCCTTCATTCGACTACAACCAGCTCTCCTTCTATGTGCAGGATGAACTGAACATCAGCGACAACTTCAAGTTCACCGCCGGCATCCGCTTCGAGGTGCCCATGTTCCCCGACATCACCGGCAACGAGAACAGGAATTTCACCAATATCTACGCCAATTACGGTGGCTTCAAGACCAGCGACATGCCCGCTGCCAAACTGAATGTCTCCCCCCGTATCGGTTTCAACTGGGACATCCTCGGTGACCGCAGCCTCATCCTCCGCGGAGGTACCGGCTTCTACACCGGACGTATCCCCTTCGTCTGGATCGTGTCCGTGGCAGGCAACTCCAACAGCCTCCAGAACCAGGTCATCATGAAGGCCAGCGACATCAGCGCTTCCACCGACGGCAAAGTGAGCGGAGTCACCATCCCTCATTTCCACACCAACGTGGCTGACATCACTTCCGAGATGTTCGGCGGCGCCTTCAAGCGCAATGAGAACCTCGCAGCTCCCACCGGAGCCACCATCCTGGACAAGAACCTCAGGATGCCCGAGACCTGGAAGGCTTCCCTCGCCCTCGACGCCAAGCTCCCCGGTGACATCCGCGCCAGCGTAGAAGGTATCTTCAACAAGAACTTCAGCTCCACCGTGGTCCACAGGCAGGGCTACACCACCTCCACCTTCCAGCTGCCCGGCGAGCCCTCCGCCAGGACTCAGTACAATGCCATCCCCGCTGTCGGCAAGGTGCTCCCTTACATGATCACCAATCCTGCCAAGGGCGTCGACCAGGGCTTCTACACCTCCGTCACCGCCAGCCTCAAGAAGGACTTCAACTGGGGTCTCAGCCTCATGGCAGCATACACCTACTCCGTGGCCAAGGCTCTCACCGACGGCGACGGTGACCAGGTCACCAGCGCATTCACCAACAACATCTACACTGTCAACGGTACCAACGCTGATGAGCTCGGTTACAGCTCCTTCGTGGCTCCCCACCGTGTGATCGGCAGCGCCAGCTACACCGTCAAGGAAGGCCGTCACATGGCTACCAACTTCAGCCTCTTCTACGAAGGTTACAACTACGGTTTCGCAGGCCAGTTCGCAGCATCCCGCTACAGCTATACCTTCGACGCCGACTACACCGGCCTCGGCGGCAGCCCCAACCTCATCTACATCCCCACCTCCGCCCAGCTCAAGGCCATGCCTTGGAGCAGCGAGGACAACAGGAACGCCTTCGAGAGCTTCATCGCAGCTGACAAGTACCTCAGCAAGCACCGTGGCCAGTACGCAACCCGCGGCGGCGCCGTCATGCCTTGGTTCAGCCAGCTCAGCGCAAAGGTTTCCCAGGACTTCATGTTCAACGCTCTCGGCAGGGAGCACACCATCAGGCTCGGTGTCGACATCAACAACCTCGGCAACCTGCTGAATCCCGCCTGGGGCAACGTGAAGCAGATGCAGTCCAATGCAGCCCTCTCCTACAAGGGTGGTGTCTACACCTTCGACAACGAGAAGTGCCGCTTCGAGACCTACGCCGGAGCCCTCTCCACCTGGTCCATCCTCTTCAGCGCCCGCTACTTCTTCTAGCAGACTGCTGACATACGATATCAAGGGCGATCCTGTTGAAAGGGTCGCCCTTTTTGTTGATAAGTTGTTAATAAGTTCTCTGAATCTTCCCCTGTTAATAACTAACTTTGTAAGTTGTAAATTGTGCGTAAAAGCTAATACATTTTAACCTATATTAACGTTTATGAAGCAAACCATTAAAAGATTGTTGTCGCTTGCCGCGGCAATGGTTTTCGTCGTTTCTGCGTTTGCGCAGGTGACGACGTCATCGATGAGTGGTAGGGTTTCAGATGCCCAGGGCCCTGTGCAGGGCGCTGCCGTCATCGCGGTCTATGAGCCCACCGGAGCGCAGTTCTACGCTGTGTCCGACGCCTCCGGCCGCTACCGCTTGAACAACATCACCGCAGGTGGTCCCTACACCGTGACCATTTCCTGCCTGGGTTATGTGGATGCCATCTACAAGGATGTCAACGTGGCCCTTTCCGACAACTATGTCATCGACGTGGAACTCAAGGAAGAGTCCATGAGGCTTGACGCAGTGGTCGTCTCCGCTGAAGGCCGCACATCCAACATGCGTTCCGACAGGGCCGGTGCCATCACATCCCTGGGCACCAAGCAGATCATGTCTGTTACTACCATCTCCAGGAGCATGAATGATATCCTCAACCAGACCCCTCAGGCCTATGTCTCAGGAAACAAGGCATACCTCGGAGGCGGAAGCTACCGTTCTTCCTACGTGACCGTGGACGGCGCTCCCATGAACAACGCCTTCGGTATCGGTTCCAACCTTCCTGCTGGCGGCAGCCCGATGTCCCTTGACGCTCTCGAGCAGGTGGCCATCACCCTGACTCCCTACGATGTTCGCCAGAGCGGCTTCACCGGAGCCGGCATCGCCACCACCACCAAGTCCGGTACCAACGAGATCAAGGCCACTGTTTACGGATATTTCCGCAACCAGGACATGCAGGGCTACAAAGTAGGGGAAAATGAGCTCGTCAAGAACACCTCCCGCTATCTGATGTACGGCGCCAGCATCGGCGGTCCCATCATCAAGGACAAACTCTTCTTCTTCTTCAATGTCGAGGCCGACAGGTCCATCTTCCCCGGCCCTTCACGCAAGTTCGTGGACATGGAAGATGTGGGCGGAGTCCTGACACCCGTCGCCGGCGGCAATGTCTTCACCAACGGTAACGACGGTGTCGCACGTCCCTCCAGGGTGGTCCTCGATGCTCTCGGAAACCTCCTCCGCGATAAATACGGCTATGATCCCGGTATGGTGGACGGCTATTCCGACGCTTCTCCTTCGCTGAAGCTCCTCGGCCGTCTGGACTGGAACATCAACCGCAACCACCGCCTCACCCTCCGCTACAACATGGTCAACACCAAGTCCGTCACTTCCCCGTCTTCTTCGACCACCGGTATGACGAGCTCGCTGCCGACCGCACACGGCCGCGGATCCATGTGGGGCATGTATTATCAGAACGCCCGCTACTATCAGGAGCAGAACTTCATGTCGGTCGCTGCCGAACTGAACTCCCGCTTCATGGACGGCCGCCTGAACAATGTCTTCCGCGCCACCTATTCCAAGCAGAACGACCCCCGTTCCCAGGAAGGCGGTTACTTCCCCGGAGTCGACATCACCGTGGGTGACGGATTCTACGCCACCTTCGGAAGCGAGGTCTACACCTTCGGAAACCTCCGCAACGTGGACACCGTGGTCGCTACCGACGAGCTGACCCTCAGCGCAGGAGCCCACAACCTCCTGCTCGGTCTCCAGGCTGAGTACAACCACATCAGGAACGGTTACCAGACCATGGGCGGCGGCGAATTCGTGTTCCCCTTCAACACTGAGCAGGAACTCTACGACGCCATCCGCAACAACACCGTATTCTCCAACCCTCAGGAGTTCGCCATCACCCACGGAAACAACGCCGCCCTCGAGCAGCAGTATCCTACCTTCGAGTATGAGCAGTTCTCCGCATACCTGCAGGACGAGATCAACTTCGGCGACCGCTTCAAGCTGACCGCCGGCGTGCGTTTCGAAATGCCGGTCTATCCTTCGATGGCCTACAACTACAACCCCAACGTTGCAGCTGCCACCTTCGCTCCGACCGTCACCAACCCCAGCGGAAAGTATGATTCTTCCGTGCTGCCCAAGGCACAGCTCGCCATCTCTCCCCGCGTAGGTTTCAACTGGGACATCCTTGGCAACCGCAACCTCGTGCTCCGCGGAGGTACCGGTATCTTCACCGGCCGCCATCCCTTCGTCTGGATTGTCGCACAGGGCGGTAACTCCGGCGTCCTCCAGACCTCCATCTCCAGGACCAGCGGCGTGCTGCCTACCATCAGCAACGACCGTGCAGCCATGGTCGGCCAGCTCTATCCCGGCGGATACACTCCTACCATCCCGAGCTACCTGCCTCAGCTGACCCTCATGGATCCCAACCTGACCAACCCCCAGACGTGGAAGAGCTCCCTCGCCCTGGATGCCCACCTCCCCGGTGACATCTTCGCATCCGTCGAGGCAGTCTACAACAAGGACATGAACCCTGTTACGATCACCAATGTCGGCTACAAGGCGCCTACCCGCCTCACCGCAGTGCCTGACATCCCCGCACGTCCTTACTACAACAACGGCTACTACGACGCCAACATGCAGAACGTGTTCGTGATCAACAATGTCAAGAATCCCGCTCTCTGGGGCAGTTACTTCTCCCTGACCACCAAGCTGCAGAAGAGGTTCTTCAACGCTCTCGACGCTTCCGTATCCTACACCTATGCCACCGCACAGGCTCTGCACGACGGAGTCGGCGACCAGGTTTCCTCTGCATGGAGGGCCTTCGTGACCAAGATGGGTACCAACACCAACGAGCTCGGCCATCCCAACTACGTGATGCCTCACAGGGTCATCGCCAACCTCAGCTACAGCAAGGACTACGCGAAGTACTTCGGTTCTTCCATCGCCCTCATCTACTACGGCGGCCCGACTTCCGTAGGCAGCTTCTGCTATGCCAGCGCCAATGTTTACGGTGACTACAGCTACAACTACTCCCTGATGGACATCCCTACCTACTCCGACCTCTACGGCAACGGCGGATTCGGTACCGGTAACTGGACCTTCAAGGACAACGGCACCTACACCGCAGCCCAGCAGGCAGAGGATTTCTGGACTCTCATCCAGCAGGACAAGTACCTCAGCACCCACATGGGCCAGATAGCTGACCGCAACACCATCATCTATCCCTGGGTGCACAAGCTTGATGTCAAGTTCAACCAGAACTTCTACTTCTACACCGGAGCCAGCAGGCACAAGCATACCGTCCAGCTCGGTGTCGACATCCAGAACTTCCTCAACCTCCTGAACCCCAACTGGGGCAACGAGTGGACTGTCAACACCTACAACTACGGCAACGTGAACTGCCTCGCCCTGACCAATGCCAAGGACGTGTACACCACCGGTGCCAAGCCCGTGTTCCAGTATCAGAAGGACGGAAACAACTTCGTGACCGAGACCTTCAGCAAGTACGTCAGTTCAAGCTCCACCTGGAGGATGATCCTTTCCCTGCGTTACATCTTCTAAACCATGCGGAATATGAAACTTAAGAATATATTGTCAGCAGCTATCTTCTTTGCAGGCGCCCTTCTGCTCGGTTCCTGCAATATGGAGGAGCCCATCGCCAACCCCAGCATCTCCGTCGACAAGGTCGTCTTCGACCTCATCCCCAAGGAAGGCGGCGATGTGGTTGTGAACCTTTCTTCCACCGTCCCCTGGAGGACGGAAGTGGAGGGCGAAGGATTCACCGTATCCCCTTCGAGCGGTGACGCCAATGTCAATGCCGTGCCCGTGACCATCCACGCCGACGCATGGACCGGTGACGAGCCCCGCTCTGCCCAGATTTCTTTCCTGACCAATTACTCCGTCTCCACCGGTCTCACCGTGAAGCAGGAGGGTGCGCTCGACCTGAGCCACACCTACACTCCCGCCACGGCAGTCTCCGCCGGCAAGGCCTACCTGTTCGTTGCCAACGATGAGGGTACCCTCAAGGCTGCGGCACCTCTGGAGGCCGGCAAGAGCTACGGCTACCTGCCTTACGAGGTAGTGGCACCTCAGGCCGACGGCAGCATCAAGCTGGCCGACGGTTCGCTCGGATTCATCCTCGAGGACGCCGGCAACGGCAAGTTCTACTTGGTGGACGAGTCCGGCCGCTACTACTACCGTTCCGGCACCTACAAGAGCTTCAACGTCGCCACCGCTCCCCGCGAGGATGGCATCTTCACCATTGTCCCCAACGGACAGGGCGGCTTCAAGCTCACCTGCCCCGCAGGATACTGGATGCAGTTCTCCAGCGGCTACGGCTCATGGGGTATCTACGACAGCGTGAACGGTATCGACCCTGTCATCTACGAGGACAGCAAGGAAGTCGTGGCCGGTGACAAGCTCGTGGCAGACGCCACCGAGAAGACCGTCCTGGCGGGCGACACCGCCGTCGAGTTCGCGATCACCGCGAATGTCGACTGGAAGGCTTCAATCAGCGAAGGCGCTGACTGGGTCAAGACCTTCACCGAGTCCGGCAGCGGCGACGGCAGCTTCAAGGTGACCTTCGACGAGTACACCGGAACCGATGCTGACAGGACCGCCAAATTCACCCTGATCGGAGGTGAAAAGACCCTCAACCTCAGCGTCATCCAGCAGAAGGTCGTGACCATTGTCCCCGCCACCATCGCTGAATTCAACGCCCTGCCCGAAGACAACACCGGCACCTACCAGCTCGGTGGTGTCATCAACGACGTCACCTACAGCGGCAACGCCGGCAAGTACGGCAACTTCCACATCGAAGACCACACAGGCGTCGCCTACATCTACGGACTCCTCCCCGAGGAGGGCGGCAAGAGCGGCCAGAGCGTTCCCGAGGCCCTCGGCCTCAAGAACGGCGACTATATCGAAGTCGGCGCTCCCCACAGCTCCCACAACGGCGCTCCCCAGGCCAAGAATGCATGGCCTCTGGCAGTCTATCCTTACAAGACCGTCGAGGAATTCAACGCCCTCGATGATTCCGACGAGGCCCGTTACACCCTCAAGGTCGAGGTGACCAAGATCACCAACACCACCTATGGCAACTTCGAGTTCAAGGATGCCACCGGCACCGGTGTCACCTATACCACCTACGATTTCGACGGCACCTACAAGGCCTTCGCAAACCTCGGTCTCGAGGAGGGCGACATAATCACCTTCCATGCTCTGAAGACCACCTACAAGGGTACCATCCAGGCCAAGAACTGCCAGCCCATCCTCATCGAGAAGGCCAGCGCTCCCCAGCCTCAGGAGAGTGCGGACTACACCAAGGTCAACGAGATCACCGAGGCTGACGCAGCCGCCAAGGGCTTCGTCATCGCTTCCAAGGAAGGCGACGTATGGCACGTGGCCCAGGCTCTCGCCGAGACCAAGACCTACGGCTATCTGCCTTATGTCGACGTGACCGCCAATGCCGACGGCTCGCTGACCATCACCGATCCCGCCTGCATCTGGATCCTCAGCCCGGCTCCCAACTGCTGGTACATCCAGGATGTCTATGGCCGTTATCTCTACATGACCGGCAGCTACAACAGCTTCAACGTGTCCAAGGAGCTGCCTGCAAGCGGCGCCGAGT
The DNA here is from genome assembly GCA_017455065.1 of Bacteroidales bacterium. Lineage (GTDB taxonomy): Bacteria > Bacteroidota > Bacteroidia > Bacteroidales > UBA932 > Cryptobacteroides. The sequence continues at coordinate 80,539 of JAFTBU010000056.1, read as the reverse complement.
GGACCATCGAGAACCGCAGCGACGGTACCGTGAGCATACTCTGCGACGACACCGGCAAGACCATCCAGTTCGACACCCAGTATGGCTCTTGGGGCTCTTACCCTGACGAGAGGGCCATCTTCCCCGGCGTCTTCTCCGGCGCACGGGAGATCAGCGGCGGCGATGAGCCTACCCCCGGTCCCGGTCCTTCCAACCCCGGCGGCAGCGGCACACTCGCCGATCCTTACAATGTGGACGGCGCCATTGCCTTCATCAAGGCCGGCGGCGACAAGGAGACCTCCGAGGTCTATGTGAAGGGTAAGGTTTCTTCCATCAAGTACCCCTTCGATGCCCAGCACGGCACCGCCACCTTCAACATCTCCGCCGACGGCTCAGCTACCGCCACCCAGTTCACCGCCTACAGCGTGTACTATCTGGGCAACCGCGCATGGGCCGAGGGCGACACCCAGGTGGCAGTGGGCGACAATGTAGTCCTCTACGGTAAGCTGACCAACTACCAGGGCACCTACGAGACCTCCAACAAGAAGGCATTCGTGTACTCTCTCAACGGTAAATCCGAAGGCGGAGTCGAGCCTGCTCCCGGTCCCGGTCCCGATGATCCGGAGCCTGCCGGAGACACCCAGAGCGTCAACTGGCCCGAGTACTTCAACACCACCGAGAACATCGAGCCTCTCGAGACCTACACCATCGACGGTGTCAAGTACTCCTTCGACAAGAACGGCGCCAGCACCAACCCCCGATACTGGGCAAGTGCTTCCGCAGTCCGTCTGTACAACAAGAACGCCATGACCGTCACCGCCCCTGAGGGCAAGGTCATCACCCAGATCGAGTTCACCGACGTGGCCGACAACGGCGGCGGCGCAGCTCCTACCTGCAGCTCCGGTGCCTGGACTCCCAACAAGTGGATGGGCAAGGCCGGCAGCGTGACCCTGACCTTCGCCGGACATATGTACCACGGCGGCATCAAGGTGACCCTCGCCGACGGCAGCGCTTCCGAGGATCCCGTCTGCATCAACGAGGTATGGCCCGCAAACGACAAGGTCGAGCTCTTCAACCCCGCATCTTCCGAGGCTGACATCACCGGCTGGACCTTGACCAACGGCAGCGAAAGCTACACCATCCCCGCCAGCAAGGGCAAGGTGGCCGCAGGCGACCACGTTTCCTTCCCTCTCGCAGTGAACGGAACCGAAGGCTTCGTCATTGTCCTCAAGGATGCCTCCGGCGCCCAGATCAGCAAGGTCTCCAACAGCGGAGCAACCATGGTTCCTCTCAACGAGGCCCGCTCTTCCAAGGAGTCCTACGGCTGCGTCGTGGACGGCGTGAACACCTGGGTGGTCTTCAGCCACCACAGCATCGGCACTTCCAACGAGAACGGTGAGATCGAGATCCGCGGCCTCAAGGGCGTCAAGGAAGCTGTTCCTATGACCGACCAGACCGTGACCCTCATCGATCCCGTCGTCACCTATGCCGACAGCCGTTTTGCTGTCATCCAGGAAGGCAAGTACGGCGCCCTGCTCGACAGGAGTGGTCACGGATATGCCACCGGAGATCTGTTCGAAGGCTTCGTCGAGGCTGATGTGACCGCAAATGTCACCAACCAGAACCTCGTGCTGGGTGCCTGCAACTTTGTCGACAACACCAAGACCCGCGCAAGCGAGCTTCCTGCCGAGAACCTGACCATAGCCCAGGTCAAGAGCCGCTTCGCCGACCTTCTCTTGAACCGTGTGATCCTCAATGACGTCAAAGTCACCAAGACCGCACAGGTGGGTGAAACCGGAGCGATCGCCCAGGGTACCGACACCATCCAGGTGGTGACCCTCGTCCCTGTCGAGTTCCTGGCAGAGGGCGCTGAGATCTCCAAGCTCGTGGCCTTCCCTTACTATGGCCCCGGCAAGAAGCAGGCTCTGCTCGTGTTCGAACTCGCTGAGCAGGATGTCATCTCTCTCGGTGCCTCCGTGGATCTTTCCCCCACCGAGGTGAACATCCCCGCAGGCGCCACCTTCAACCTCACCGCCACCACCACATCTCCCGAGCGCATCCAGTACTACAGCACCACCCCTGCCGTAGCTGAGGTCACTCCGAGCGGTGCAGTCACCGGCGTGAGCCAGGGAGAGGCAGAGATTGTCGCCTATGTCAAGTCCAACGGACTCTATCCGTACGCGGAAGCCCGTTGCCTTGTCACCGTGGGCGAGGCCCTGCCTCCTGCAGCAGCAGGCACCATCAGCGACATCAAGGCCGCCTACAACGGTTCCTCCGCCACCGAGTTCTCGATTGCCCTTTCCGGAGCACTCGTGACCTATGTCAGCGGAAGCAACTTCTACCTTGAAGATGCCACCGGCGCCATCCTCGGCTACACCAGCGGCCACGGCCTGCAGGCCGGCGACATGGTCTCCGGCACCATCAGCGGCAAGGTGACCAAGTACCAGGGCAACTTCGAGATCACCAACTTCGACAAGACCTTGGCGACCATCTCCGGAGGCAATACCGTGACTCCCACCGAGGTTCCCATCGCCACCCTGGCAGCCAACTTCGCCGATTACGAGAGCAAGTATGTACAGGTCTCCAACGTGACCGTCGCTTCCGTCTCCGGCAAGAACATCACCCTCTCCGAGGACGGCAGCGTGATCATGTTCAGCAACCAGAGCGGGAGCCTTCCCACCGCCGGTACCGTGATCAACGTCCGCGGTCTGGTGACCTACTACAACGCTACCAAGGAAGTCAAGTTCTTCTCGATAGCCAACGACCTGGATATAGTTTCGACTGGCGGCGGCTCAGGTCCTGCGACCGTTACCTTCAGCCAGCCGACCGGTGCGGCCGCAACGGCAGGTTGCTCGTTCACGGTTAGCGCGGGCGGCTCTGTCATTTCCAGCGGCGCGAACGTGGCGTCCGGCACGACCGTTACGCTCACGGCAACTGCCGGGACAGGTTATGATTTCACCAGCTGGACGGTGACCGGTGCTACCGTTGTCAGTTCAACGGCCGCCACGACCACCTTCACGATGGGTACTTCCCCCGTGACCATCAGCGCCACCTTTACGCCCGCCAGCGGCGGTGGTAGTCCTACCGTTGCAAGTGTAAATATTGGAACCTATGCTTCCAGCAATAGTTGGACCAATGGCACGAAATACACATCGCTGAGCATTGACTCGAATGTGACTGCGACAGTCAGCGGCGGAGGCAACACCGGCAAGTATTATACAGCTGGAAACCAGTGGAGAATGTATCAAAGTGAAAACCCTTCGATTACCATCAGTGCCGGAACGAAGACAATCACTTCGGTGACGATCACCTATGCTGCCACCAACGGTGGTACGCTTAAGAATGGTACTGCGACAGTCTCCTCCGGGGCCGCCCAGTCTCCGAACGCCTCTTCTGTGACCTATTCAGTAGGGAATACGGGGTCGGCCACAAACGGCCAGGTGAGAATAACGGAGATCTCGGTTACGTATCAATAAACCAGTGCGTCTCTTTTGAAGAGGGTGACCCCAAGGTCCTGCGACCAGAGGTCACCCTCCTTTTTTGCCACTACACGTGCAGAATCCCACACGAGTAGTACGATTATTCGGCTGGTTTTTTGTATATTTGATGTCTTGGTCAGCAAGTTAAACATAGTAATAACGCAATATGAAACTGAGAAACCTTTTTGTGGCCGTTATGGCTGCGGCGGTGGCCCTTACCGGCTGCCTGCCCAACAAGGATAAAGGTCCCGCCGTGATCAGCGTGACCCCCGAGACTCTCGCCTTCGACCAGAACCAGGGCGAGAAGACCGTCACCGTGGTCTCTAACTACCAGTGGGTGGCCCGCACCGATGCCGACTGGATAGTGGTGACCCCCGCCGAGGGCGGAGCTACGGACGGCACCGTCGTGACCATCAGCGTCACTCCCAACAATGCCACCAACCGCACTGAAGTGGTCAATTTCTATGGTAACAACTCCCTTCTCTGCTGGTCCATGGTGGAAGTTTCGCAGGAAGGTCCCGAAGGGGAAGAGGGCGTGGCGAAGCCTCTGACCGTGGCTGAATTCATTGAGAAGGCCGATACTAAGACGGCCTACCAGCTGACCGGACGCATTTCCAACATTGCCAACGGCTCATTCTACGGCTTCGACCTCACCGACGAGACCGGCACCATCTCCATTGCCTTCCCGGAGAACTTCCAGGACTATGTCGCGGAGCTCGCTACCGGCGGCACCGTGACCGTCGAGGGCAATTACCAGTGGTATGAGCAGAAGAAGGCCCACCAGATGGCCAACGGCAAGATCACCGCATACACCGCTCCCGAGCAGGAAGATCCTTCCAAGGTGCAGGCCGTCAGCATTGCCGAATTCATCCAGAAGGCCGATCCGATGACCACCTACAGGCTCACCGGTACCATCACTTCCTCCGTCAATTCGCAGTACTGCAGCTTCGACATGAAGGACGCCACCGGCAGCATCACCGTGTGGACCGTCAACAACGCCGCTGAGTACGGCAATGTCCTCAAGAAGGGCTACACCGTGACCCTGCGCGGTAAATACACCCTCTACGGCACCGACAAGCACGAGGTCATCGACGCCTGGATCGAGAGCTACAGCGAGGGCTCCAACGCCCGTCCCGACAAGATTACAAATGTCACTGTCGCCGAATTCCTCGCCAAGCCCGAAAGCACTACCGAGTGGTACCGCCTGACCGGTAAGATCAGCGGCAGCATCAACACCAAGTTTGGCAATTTCGACGTCGTGGACGAGACCGGTTCAGTGTACTTCTACGGCGCTGACAATGTGAGCGATTTCGCCTCCAAACTCGTCGCCGGCAACACCATCACCGTCGTGGGCAACCGCGGTTCCTACGGGGACAAGGTCGAGGTGCTGAACGGATACATCGAGTCTGTCACCGAGGGCACGGCAACCCCGGCCACCCCGGTCTCCAGCATAGCCGAGCTCCTCGGACTTGACAACAAGACCAATTTCGAAATCTCCGGCCTCCAGGTCGCAGCCATCACTACCAAGGGTTATGTCGCAACCGACGGCGCCCACGCTGTGTATGTCTATGAGGCCACGACGCCTTCGGTCTCCGTCGGCGACGTCGTCAGCCTGACCGGTACCAAGGACGAGTACTACGGCCTGCCGGAAGTGACCGGTCCCAAGACGACCAAGACTTCCACCGGCACCGTCAGCTATCCCGATCCCGTGGACATCACTGCCAATTTCGCCAGCTTCTCCGCCACCGAGGCCGTCTATGTCAAGTACAGCGCCACCGTGGAAATCAGCGGCAACTATACCAATTTCGTCGTCTCCGGTGTCACCGACCTCAAGGGCGCCCTCTCCAGCGCCCCGTCCTTCGAGGGTCTCAACAACGGCGACCAGGTCGTAGTGTACGGCTACTTCAACGGCATCAACACCTCCAATAAGCTCCTGAACGTCATCGCCGTCAAGATAGAAAATACCACCACCAGCCAGACCATCGAGTACAAGACCGCCTCCTCCGGCGGCGGCAACACTCCGGGCGGCGACACTCCCACCGGCGGAAGCGGCGGACAGATTGAAGCCCAGTCAGACGGAACCAGCAAGATCAGCTGGTCCGGCCAGGCTGCTTGGGGAGGAATAGGTGGCGATGTAATCGCCCTCACTGCAGGCAACTATTCAATATCTGTCGCCAAAGCTGACGGAGGCACCAAACCTACAGTCAATGGAACCTCCAACGACTGCCGTGCTTATGCCAAGAATACGCTTACCATTTCCAACTCTGCTGCTGATATCACCAGCATAAGCTTCGCCATCTCCGCTCAAGGAAAGAAGCGTCTGACGGATATCACTGCCAGCACCGGAAGCGTCGCTATCGACACCTCCAACTGGACTGTCACCTGGACAGGCTCCGCAAAGAGCGTCACCTTTACTGTCGGAGAGAAAGCTACACACGGTACTGAAGGCAGCAGCAAGGCAGGACAGTTCGATTTCGATTATATCATCGTCAAGCCCTAAGCCATGACTCCCGGCAGACTCATACATGCATTGGCGGCAGCCTTGCTGATGGCAGGGCTGGCCGCGGCGTGCTCGCAGCCGGAGGAGGTGAAGCCGATCTCGGTCACCATCAAGACGGCGACCCTGACCAACAAGGCAGGCAGCCAGTTCGTGACGGTGAAGGCCGCAGGGGCCTGGGCCCTGTCGCTCCAGCTGGAGGACGGTTCCGCCCCCGGCTGGGTCAGGATACGTTTTTTCTCCGATGCCGAAGGGGTCACCGACCTCAGCGGCAGCGGCGACGCCAGCAACATTGTCCTGGAGTATGATGCCAATGGTACCGAGGAAGCCCGCTCCTGCGAGCTGGTGCTCGTCTCCGAGGGGCAGCGGCAGGTGTGCGCATTCGAGCAGGATGCCGGCGATGTCCATCCGGAGCCGGCGAAGGTGCTCTCTCCCGATCCCGTAGGACCTTGGATGGAGCTTCCGGCGACCGACCGCAGCGACCTCTATTACTTCGCCCACCAGATGAAGGTGAGGGGGAAGACTGAGCGTTGCTTCGAGTATTACTGGGACCCCGCCAACCTCGTGGCCCGCTGGGTGGCTTATCCCATGAACACCGGCCTCATCGACGACTATACCGGCAGCCATGCCGGACGTACCGATGACTGGGGCCTGGATCCCAAGCTCCCTCAGGAGTTCCAGCCCTACATCATCGAACGCTCATACATGAATTCCTGGGGCAACTGGTCCGGATTTGACCGCGGCCATCAGTGCGCTTCGGCCGACAGGCTCAATGTCACGGACAGCCAGAACGCCAACCGCAAGACTTTCTACGGCACCAACATGACCCCGCAGAATTCGGATTTCAACGGCAAGATGTGGGCTACCCTCGAGGGCAAGGTCCGCAACTGGAGCGCAGTGATGGACACCCTCTATGTCGTGACCGGCTGCGTGCTGGACGGCAGCACCACCGTCGTGTTCGACCAGGAGTGGAAGAAGATCACCGTCCCCACCGGCTATTTCAAGGCCCTCCTCGGCTATGCCGGCGTCAAGCACGACCCCAAGGACCCGGGCGACCCCTATTATGGCAAGCAGGCCCCCATGTCCCGTTTCGGAGCCTACTCCTCCACAGGGTACTATCTCGGCGTCGCGTTCTATTTCGAGAACCGTTCCTACGGCAGCGACCAGAACCCTCTCAATCATGCAATGACCATCGACGAGCTGGAGCAGAAGACAGGATTTGACTTCTTCGTCAACCTGCCCGGAGCCATTGGAGCCGACAAGGCCGTCCAGGTCGAATCAACCGTAGCATCATGGTGGAAAAACAACTGATAACCTATCATATCATGAAATGCATAATCATAGCACTGTCGCTCGCGCTGATGTTCGTAAGCTGCGTCGCCTACGGACAGAAGCAGAACTATGTCATCGGATTCTACAATCTCGAGAACCTTTTCGACATATACAACGACCCGGCCAAGAACGACGAGCAGTTCCTCCCGGAAGGCTCCAACAAATGGACTGAAGCCAAATACACCAAGAAATTGCACAACATGGCTTCCGTCATCCGCGCCATGCGCGATGACAACGGCCGCTACCACACCATACTTGGTGTCAGCGAGATCGAGAACCGCCTGGTGCTCGAAGACCTCATCAGCCAGCCCGAGATCGCGGACGCCAATTACCAGATCGTCCATTTCGACAGCCCTGACAGGCGCGGCGTCGATGTCGCATTCCTCTACGATCCCAGGAGCTTCGCCTACATCGACAGCGAGGCCATTCCCTTCACCTTCGAAGGCACCACCCTCACTCCCGACATGACCGAGGAGGAGATGGCGAACTTCCGCACCAGGGACATTGTCATGCTGCGCGGCACCATAGGCGGCGAGATGTGCGCATTCTATGTGGCCCACCTCCCTTCGAGGGTAGGCGGCAAGAGCGGTTTCCTCCGTTCCAGGGGCGCCGAGATCATCTACGCCCACGCCATGGCCCTCATGGAGGAATTCCCCGGCATCAAGATCGCTGTCATGGGTGACATGAACGACGACCCCTTCGACGAGAGCATGAAGGTCATGATGCACGGACAGAAGGATATCAAGGCCGTCACCCCGACCGAGTTCTTCAACCCCTTCTACAGCATGCTGGAGAACGGTTACGGCACCCTCTGCTACCAGGGCACCTGGAGCATCTACGACCAGATACTGGTCAACAACAATTTCGTCAACGCTCCCAAGGGGTCTCTCCAGATCCGCAAGATAGTCAAGAACAAATACTACGGCCGCGTCTTCAAGAAACCCTGGATGACCCAGGAATCCGGCCAGTACAAGGGCTATCCTTTCAGGACCTTCTCCGGCGGCGCCTTCATCGGCGGCTACTCCGACCACTATCCGACCTACATCGTAATTTCCAAATAGAAACATATGAAAAAGACAATTCTAGCCTTTGTGATGCTGCTTTCCGCTCTCTGCGCCATGGCCCAGGGAAGCACTGACAGCAAGCTCACCATCGGCGCCGTCAAAGGCACTGTCGTAAGCCGTATCGGGCGCGAACCCATTCCCGATGCAGTGGTCACCGTGCTTGCCGAGGGGCAGGAACTCGCTTCCTTCAAGACCGCCCCGGACGGCACATTCCGTACTCCCAACCTTGAGAACGGCCGCTATACGCTGACTTTCAGTGCGGAAGGATACATTGCCACACTCACCAACGTCCTCGTGGAGGGATTCGTCCGCGACCTCATGTTCGTGACCATGTCCCCGATTGCCAGGGAGGAGAACGACGTGGATGACTCCAACTTCGCCGAATTCGACATGGACGACTCCGGCTACAGCGACACCCCGACCATCCTCTTCGGCTCCAACGACGTGTACAACTCCGCCGTAAGCTATGGTTTCAGCTCCATCCGCTTCAAGAACCGCGGTTACAACTCCGAGCTCCAGGATGTGATGCTCAGCGGCATCAAGCTCAATGACGCCATCACCGGATACTCCCCGTATTCCCTCTGGAGCGGCCTCAACGAGGTGATGCGTACCAAGGACGCCACCTCCGGCCTCGAGACCTCCGACTACGCCATCGGCGGATTCAACGGCGTGACCAACATCATGGGCAACCCCGCCGCCGCACGCCCCGGCCTCCGCTTCAGCGTGCTGACCAACAGCGCATTGTACCGCCTCCGCCTCATGGCGACCTACAGCTCCGGCGAGCTGGACAATGGCTGGTCCTACGTCTTCAGCGCCTCCGCCCGCCTCGGCGGCAACGATTGGGTCAAGGGAATGTACTACAAGTCCCTCGCCTATTACGCCGGCGTGGAGAAGAACATAGGCGACACCCACAGGATCGCCCTCTTCACCTTCGCCACCCCCGGCCAGAGAGGTGCCCAGAACGCTTCCACCCAGGAGGTCTATGACCTGATGGGGGACAATATGTACAACTCCAACTGGGGCTACCAGGCCGGCAAGGTCCGCAACGCCCGCGTCCGCAAGACCTTCGAGCCCATCACGGTGCTCAAGTACACCTACACCCCGAACGAGAACTTCGAGGCGGTGAGCACCCTGCTCTGGCGCACCGGTTCCAACGGCTACACCGCCCTGGACTGGTACGACGCACCGGACCCCAAGCCCGACTACTACAGGAACCTCCCGAGCTACGCCTTCATGGATGACGAGGACTACGGCCGTTCCAACGTGGACAAGGCCGCCTACCTCCTCGAGACCTGGAATCCCGACAACTTCTCCTATGTCAATTACCAGCACATCGACTGGGACCGCCTCTACAACGTGAACTACGCTTCCGCGGGCGGCCGCTCCAAGTACGCCCTCGAGGAAAGGCATGTGGACCAGAATGAGATCAACCTCGCCGAGACCATCAAGTGGCGCACCAGCGACAACAACATCATCAACGCCGGCGCCTTCTTCAAATGGAACCGCAGCGAGAACTACAAGAAGATAGCCGACCTGCTCGGAGGCAAATACTTCCTCAACGTGGACTCCTTCGCCGAGAGGGATTACGCCATCGACGAGACCAAGCTCCAGAACGACCTCGACTACTTCCTCGCCCACGGCGAGGCCCAGAAACTGGGTCTGGGAGACAAATACGGCTATGACTACCTTGCCCAGATCCGCAAGGCAGGTGCCTGGATGAATGATTCGTTCACCTTCGGCAACTTCTCCGGCAATGTCGCCGCATCAGTCGGCTACGAGACTTTCTGGCGCGACGGACTCGTGCGCAAGGGTCTCTTCCCCGACAATTCCAAGGGACAGTCCAAGCATGCAGGCTTCCTGGTATATTCCGGCAAGGCCGGCCTGGCATACGTAATCAACACCGGTCACCGCTTCTCGGTCAACGCCGGCTACTTCAACGACGCCCCCAACTTCAACCAGGCCTTCCTTTCACCCCGTACCCGCAACACCATGGTCACGGACCTCAAGCCCCGCAGGACCATCGCGGCCGACGTGAACTACCAGTTCAACAGCATGGGCTACAGCCTCAGGCTCACCGGATTCTGGACCAAGATCATGGACCAGACCGACCTGATGAGCGCCTACGACGATTCGCAGAATTCCTTCACCAACTTCTCCCTCACCGGCATCGACCAGCGCCACATGGGTATAGAGTTGGGCGTGAAAGTCCCTCTCTTCGTGCAGGGACTCTCCGCTTCCGGAATCCTCAGCTGGGGTGAGTACATCTACACCTCCAACCCTCATCTCGTCCAGACCATCGACAACAGCGACGAGATCGTCCGCAACGAAGACCTGCAGTACTGGAAGGACCACAGCGAGCTCGTCGACATCGACCTCAGCGGCAAGGAGTACATCCGTACCGTCAAGCACTATGTGCCCAGCACCCCTCAGCTCGCCGTTCAGCTCGCCCTCAACTACAATGTCAACTACTGGTACCTGGAACTCAACGGCCAGTACTTCGCACACTCCTACCTGGACATGAATCCTCTCTACCGCACCGCCGACGCGGTGGCCGGTCCCAACGGATACGCTTCTCCCGCGGAGATCAGCTACATGGCTTCCCAGGAGGAATTCGCCCCCGCCTTCCTGCTGAACGCCAGCATCGGCAAGTCCTGGTATGTCAACAACAACCAGATAGGCTTCTCCTTCCAGGTCAACAACATCCTCAACAACCGCAATGTCAAGACCGGCGGCTACGAGCAGACCCGACTCATCAAGAACTCCGACAGCACCAGGTACTACCGCTTCGACAGCAAGTACTTCTACATGCAGGGTCTCAATTACATGTTGAACATTTATTTCAGATTCTAGCCTTATGAAAAAGATATTGTTCTTCCTCGGCGCAGCCCTGCTCGCACTCGTCTCCTGCCAGGAGTGGGAGCCGGTGTACACCTTCAAGTACGAAGATCCCGCGGTGGCGCAGCCGGTGACCATGGCCCCCACCCACACCATCAAGGAGCTCGCGGCCATGTACAAGACTGAGAAGCCGCAGGTGATCACGCGCAACATCGTGATATCCGGCCAGGTGAGCACCACCGACCAGCCGGGCAATTTCTACAAGTCCCTCTACATCCAGGATGAGACCGGCGGAATCGAGCTCAAGCTCGGCCGCAACGCCCTGTACAACCTCTATCCCGAGGGCCAGTGGATTTATGTCAGGTGCGCAGGCCTGAGCCTGGGCATGTACGGCTACAAAACCGGCAACTACGGCGGCCAGGGCATGATCCAGCTGGGCTATGCAGACCCTTCAGGAGCCTACGAGACCTCTTACATCGAGTCACCCCTGATCATCGATTCCCATGTGCTCAAGGGCCAGATGGGCAGCCCTGTCACTCCCGACGTGATCACCGAGGCCCAGCTGCCTCATAAGAATGACACCCAGGCTACCAACTCCTTCATCGGCCGTCTCGTCACTTTCAAGGGCCTGAAATACGCAGGTGAGAATTTCTGCCTGCTGTACCTTGATTCCGCCAAGGACAAGACGGCCTACACCAACAACGTGTTCCTTTCCGACACCAACCCCGAGGGAGACAAGACCCACGGCATCACCACCTGGGGCATGTCCAAGCCCAAGATGACGGAGTATCTCACCTCAGGCCTCTGGGACAAGGCCAAGATAGGCCGCGGAACCGTCTTCACCGGCCAGACCCTTGGAGACCTCCGCGGCGACGGCAGCTATCCCGAAGTGGAGAAGGCGGCCTATGCGATCAGCCAGTACTTCACCATGGGCAAGACCGAGGTGCAGATCCGCACCAGCGGCTTCTCGAAATTCGGCGATTATGAAATCCCCGCTGACGTGCTCAACGGCTCCCGCGCCATCAACGTCACCGGCATCCTGACCATGTACCAAGGCTCCATCCAGGTCACGGTCAATTCCCAGAAAGACTTCACTTACGAAGACGGCACACCCCTTTACAAATAACAAATGAAAAGAGTCATCCTTATAGCGACTGCAGCATTGGCAATGATATCCTGCACCTCCAAAAACCCCTTCCTCACCGAATGGGACACTCCTTACGGCACCGCACCGTTCTCAAAGATAAGCACTGAGCATTACATGCCCGCATTCGAGGCCGGACTCGCAGAGCAGAAGGCAAGCATCCAGGCCATCCTGGACTGCCCCGACGCCCCGACCTTCGAGAACACCATCCTCGCCTACGAGAATTCAAGTCCCATTCTGGACCGCGTCCAGGGCGTGTTCTTCAATCTCGCCGAGAGTGATTCCACCCCCGAGATGCAGGAGATAGAGGAGAAAGTGACACCCCTTATCACCGAGGCCTCCAACGAGATCCTGATGAATGTCAAGCTCTTCGAGAGAGTGAAGGCTGTCTATGAGCATCCCGAGGCTCTCACCCGTGAGCAGTACATGGTCACCAAGAAGATCTACCAGGCATTCGAGCGCAACGGCGTGGGCCTCGACGAGGCTGCCAAGAAGCGTTTCGCCGAGATCAGCACCCGCCTGAGCACCCTGAGCCAGAAATTCGGCCAGAACCTCCTCGCCGAAAACAACGCCTTCAAGGAGGCCACAGGCATCACCGTTTCCGAGTACTACGACTTCATGTCCTCGTGCGACGACCGCGCCAAGAGGGAGCAGGTCTTCAAGGCCTATTCTTCTCGTGGCAACAACGGGGGAGAGCATGACAACAACGCCATTGTCCTCGAAATCCTGAAGCTCCGCGCCGAGATGGCCGGACTCCTGGGTTATCCCAATTTCGCCGCCTACCAGCTTTCCGACAAGATGGCCGGCGACCCCGCCACCGTGGACAATTTCCTGCAGCCCATCATGGATGCAGCCATGCGCAAGGCAGCCGAAGAGATCAAGGACATGAAGGCCGTAGCAGGCCACGACATCGAGGCCTGGGACTGGAGCTATTATGCTGAGAAAGTCCGTGCCCTCAAATACGCCCTCGATGAAAACCAGACCAAGCCTTATTTCCAGGCCGACAGTGTCCTGAAGGGCGTCTTCACCGCTGCGGAGCGTATCTATGGCATACGCATCGAGCCGGCCCCCGAGGTCGAGGTGTACAACCCTGAAGTCAGCGCCTACCGCCTCAGCAACGCCGACGGCAGCCTCCTCGGAATATTCTACCGCGACTACTACGTCCGCTCCACCAAGAGGGGCGGCGCATGGATGAACAACTTCCGCGAGCAGAGCGAGGGAGTGCGTCCCGTCATTGTCAATGTCTGCAATTTCCCCGCTCCCACTCCGGAAGTGCCTTCGCAGCTCACCATCGACAATGTGCAGACCGCCTTCCACGAGTTCGGCCATGCCCTCCACGGTTTCCTGACCCAGTGCAAGTACAAGACCGTCAGCGGCACTTCCGTAGCCCGCGACTTCGTCGAGATGTTCTCGCAGTTCAATGAAAATTTCGCCTTCGTGCCCGAGATTCTCGCCGTCTATGCCAAGGATTACCGCAACGGAGAGCCCATCCCCGCCGAACTGATCGAGAAGATAAGCAAGGCCCTCAAGTTCAACCAGGGCTTCATGACCGGCGAGCTCTGCGCTGCCAGCATCCTCGACATGAAGTGGCACGAGCTCTCCTCCGAGCAGCTCGCCTCCTTCAAGGGTCCCGAGGATATCAAGGCCTTCGAGGCCAAGGTCTGCGCCGAGATGGGTCTGGTGGATGAGATCATTCCCCGTTACCGCACCACCTACTTCAACCACATCTTCAACAGCGGCTACAGCGCCGGCTACTACAGCTACCTCTGGAGCGAGGTGCTCGCAGTGGATGCTTGGGAGAAGTTCAAGGAGGACGGCATATTCAACAAGTCCACCGCCGACAGCTTCCGCAAGACCTTCCTGGAGAAGGGCGGCAGCGAAGAGCCCATGACCCTTTATCACAACTTCCGCGGAGCGGATCCCGATCCTTCCGCACTCATGCGCGCCCGCGGATTGGAATAGATTTATTATCTTTGCGGGCTAAATCTAAAGATATGGAAAGAAAAGTACTTCTGATGATACTCGACGGCTGGGGAGAAGGCCGTCACGACTATTCAAATGCAATCTGGGCCCAGGGGACCCCTGTCATCGATTCCCTCCGCGCCAAATATCCCCACAGCCACCTCCAGGCCTGCGGCGAGTTCGTCGGCCTGCCTGACGGGCAGATGGGAAACTCCGAGGTGGGACATATGAACCTCGGCGCCGGACGTGTGGTCTATCAGGACCTCGTCAAGGTCAACATGGCCTGCCGCAAGCACGAGCTGATGGCAAATCCCGAGATCAAGGCCGCATACGAATATGTCAAGTCCAGCGGAAAGAAACTTCATTTCATGGGACTTTGCTCCCACGGCGGAGTCCACTCATCCCTTGAGCACCTCTACGAGTTCCTCTCCGAGGCTCAGAAAATGGGTCTTACCGACGTCTATGTGCATTGCTTCATGGACGGCCGCGACACCGATCCCCGCAGCGGCTACGGTTTTGTGAAGGAGCTTGAAGAGAAGATGGCCCAGACCACCGGCCGTATCGCCACGGTATGCGGACGCTTCTACGCCATGGACCGCGACAAGAGATGGGGCCGTGTCAAAGAGGCCTATGACATGCTCGTGGACGGCAAGGGCGCAGAGTTCACTTCCGCCCTCGAAGGCATCCAGGCTTCCTACGACGCCGACGTGACCGATGAGTTCATCAAGCCCATCGTCATCACCGACGGCGGCAAGCCCGTGGCCCGCATCGAGGAAGGCGACGCCGTGATCTTCTACAACTTCCGCAACGACCGCGCCCGCGAGATCACCAACGTGCTCACCCAGAACGACATGCCCGAGGAAGGCATGCACACCATCCCCCTGTACTACTGCACCCTCACTCCCTACGACGCTTCCTTCAAGGGACTCCATATCCTCTTTGACAAGGAACTCGTCGCCGACACCCTCGGAGAGACCGTCTCCAAGGCCGGGAAGAAGCAGCTGCGCATCGCCGAGACCGAGAAGTACGCCCATGTGACCTTCTTCTTCAACGGCGGCCGCGAGACCCAGTTCGAGGGCGAGGACAGGATACTGGTGAATTCTCCCAAGGTGCCCACCTATGACCTCCTGCCTCAGATGAGTGCACCCGAGGTGGCTGAGAAGCTTATCGCTGCCATCGATTCCGAGCGCAACGATATGATCATCCTCAATTTCGCCAACGGCGACATGGTAGGCCACACCGGAGTCTATACCGCAGTCACCCAGACCGTCGCCTGCATCGACAAGCTCGTAGGCCGTGTCGTTGAGGCCGCCATCGCCCATGACTATGTGGTCCTGCTGACCGCCGACCATGGCAATGCCGACTTCGAGGTCAATCCCGACGGCACCCCCAACACCGCCCACTCGCTCAACACCGTGCAGTTCGTCGTCATCAACGCCGGCGACGCGGTGAAGGAAGTCCGCGACGGCGCCCTGTGCAACGTCGCCCCGACCATCCTCAAGCTGATGGGCATCCCCCAGCCCGCCGCAATGACCGCCGAGCCGCTTATTTGAAATTTTTTGTAGATAAGAAGAAGGAGGATTTTATTAAATTATGAAAATAGATTTGCGTCAGTTTGCAATACTGATGCTTGTGGTCGTATCCTCTTTTATCAGCAGTTGCTCACGTCCTGGATCAGGTGATTCGTACATAGACTCATTAGGCCTTGACGAAATTGTGATTGAACCAGCCCAATCTATAAATTTGGAAGACTGGAACATACTTAAAGTCAATAGTTTCGCAGTGTTTGGAGACTGGGTCGCAATAAGGGGGGCCGATAAGAGATATGCAGTGTCACTCCTGAACTTACAGACGGGTGAAAATTTCGGACTTGCATGGCGGGGAAGGGGACCTGGAGAATTTGTCAATCCAATAGGATTCGATCGGAAAGACAGTTCGCTGATTATATATGATGCTGCCTCAAAAGTTATGGTGTCAATCGATATTCATAAGTCAAGTGAAAAGCGAATACCGGTGTATGATACTTTATTGATAGCATCTCCCCCTGTTCCACCAATTTTGAAGCCACACAGACTTAAATCGGGAATGTATATTACCAGTGCTTTTTCAGAAGAGGATCATGCCTGGTATGGACTTCGAGACAGTACCGGATACCTCGTCGCGAGTGTCCTTGCCCCCAATTTCGAGCCTCTGCAAAACATGGATGCCAACCATTACCTGTCATTCGTCGCCAGTTCTCTTTATACGTCCCATCCTTCCGGGAAAAAGGTGTGCGTGGCTTCTTTGATGTCTGCCGCGATTTCTTTTTCCGGAATTGAGGAGAATGACCTCAAAGAGTATCATAGAGAGGAATACAACCCTCCTCAAATCAAAAATACTGCTTCCGGCACTCGCATGGAAGGATTTACCGACGGATTTGAGGGACTGCAGTCAAACGACAAGTATGTATATGCATTATATTCGGGCAAAAAAGTCGAAAATCTGAAAGATGATATTGCGCAAGCCCGTGATTGTGACTATCTTATCGTTTATGATTGGGATGCCAATCCGGTTTATTTGCTCCGCCTTCAGATTCCGGCATATAGCATATCTCTTTCAGGAGATAAATTATATGCTCTTTCAAATAATCCGAATCTGACAATGCACATATATAAAATGCCTGGTTTTACGGTTTCGAGGTGATGGAGACGCCGCGGATGTCGGAATATCTTGACAGGTAGGTATCGTACTGCTTGACATAGGGATGGAAAGGTGAAGGTACCTCGCCCGGAGAAAGGAAGAGCGGCAGCTTCTGCCCCGCACGGGTGCGGTAAACACTGAATGAGCCTGAGGGCTCTCCCAAGGTATCGGACCATACACCGAATGCCGTCTGTGAGAATTTGGGGCCTTCCCCGCTCACGGCGGCATTTATGCTTATCACCAGTCCGCGGTCGGTCTGCTCGAAATTGACATCGCTTCCGCCGCACAGGAACAGCAGCCCGTTGCCCTCGGCGTCGCTGACCCACAGGGCATCGACTCCGGGGCGGTTCCCTTCAAAATACAGGTCATCCTTGTGCAGGGCCCAGTACCCGTAGCGGTCGGCGTTCCTGCGTCCAGGGTACGCAGCATAGGGGCCTTGGCCTATCCATTGGATACGGTCAAGCTCCGCAGAGAGCAGGAAGGCGATGCCGACCTCCGAGAGGAAACGCCGCTCCCCTCCGGGATGGAGGCTGTAAGAGAATTCGGAGCCTTCCCGGCTGAGTTCGGCGCGGACGTAAGGATTGTCCATAGGCTGGAGATAGCGCTCTATGCGCACATCGTTGATTTTCAGCAGCTCGGCCATAGTAGCTTTGCGCCCCACCCGGACCATGGGGCCGTCGCAGACCAGCTCCATCGGGTCATCTTCCTGTGAAAGCGCTCCGGCCAGCAGCGAGGCGGGATTGTCAGCCCCTGTCCTCAGGGTCTGGCGCAGAAGGACCCGGCCGGAGAGGTCGCGGATCTCGAGTTCCAGCAGGGAAAGCCGGCCCGGGACCATCGCGGGCAGGGCCAGGGGGTAGGGGACGCTGCCGTAGGGAGGACAGTCCGGGCTGAAGGCGCCCCGGGCCACGGGGTCCCTGTCGGAGGTCAGGGCCCAGTGGAAGGTCACCCTGTCCTTGAGATTCACGAAATCGTAGCGGTTGCGTATGTGCAGCACCCCCGTATAGACAGAGTCCGTCACGCAGGCCTGGGCGTAATTGTGCTGGATTTCATAATAGTTTGGCAGGGGTACCCTGTCGGCGTAGAGCAGGCCGTCGGTCCCTTTGTTGCCGCTCATCTCGAAGCCGCCATCCTCTGAAGTGAACACCCTTTCCTCATAGCCGAAGCGGTCCTTCAGTTTCTCGTGGAACGGCATGCCCTGGTCCACCCATTCCCATACGGAGCCGCCGGCGAGGGCCGGAGTGGACTCTATGATCTCCCATTGGCGCTCATGGTCTTCGAAGGAAATGCCCAGGGAATGGCAGTATTCAGTGAAAATGACGGGGCGGTCGGCGCCCTGGTAGAACGTGGCGAGATCGTCCGTAGTGGGGTAGTGAGGGGCATAGATCCCTGCCACCGGAGCGAAGCCCTGGAGATTGAAAGACATGAAATAAGTACCTACCTCAGGATAGCACACCGGGCGGGTAGGGTCCAGGCTGCGAGCGTATTCTCCCACCCTTACGCACATGTCGGTGAGGGGATTTTCATTCCCGAGGCTCCAGATCAGCACGGAGGGGTGGTTGCGGTCCCTGCGTATGGTGGCTTCGGCCCGGCTGAGCAGCAGAGGGAGGTAGGACTCGTCCTCCAGATGGGCCCTGCCGCGGCTGCCGAAGGGCACTTCGTCCATGACATAGAAGCCCAGTGAGTCGCAGAGTTCGTAGAAACGCGGCTCCCTCGGATAGTGGCTGGTGCGGATGTAGTTTATCGATGCCGCTTTCATCAGTTCCAGGTCCTGCCGGAGGCGCTCTTCGCTTATCACCTTGCCGGTCAAGGGATCGGTGGCATGCGAGGTGACGCCTCTGAGTTTGATGGGCACTCCGTTGAGTTTCAGCACCTTGCCTTCGATGGTTAGGGTGCGCAGGCCGATTTTCTGCTCGAAGCACTGGAGTACCTCCCCCTTGCGAATCAGGCGCACCCGCAGGGTGTAGAGGTACGGTGTCTCGGCCGTCCAGAGCCGGGGCCGCTGCACCTGTATCTGCGATCCGTAACCTCCCGCCGCGGCCCCGGCCTTCGCGCCGGTGGCTCCTCCCTCCGCTGCCCCGACCTTGGCGCCGTTGGCATCTTTTGCCGCGGATCCGACCTTCGCGCCGGTGGCATCTTTTTCCGTGGCCCCGACCTTCGCACCGGTGGCATCCAGCAACTCCGCCTCCACGGAGGTGTACCTGTCCGCTCCGGAGATGTACGGGTCGATATTGACAAGTCCGTCGGAGCCCGCCGTCACCCTGAGGTCGGAGAGGTGGATGTCAGGGACGGGGAAGATGCTGACGTCGCGGTAGATACCCATCGGGGCCCAGTCATCGTTGCAATCGAATTCATATCCCTTGTAGCGGGAATACACCCGCATCGCAAGCTCCTGCGCACCGCCCTTGAAGGCCTGCCGGTCCAGGAAAGGGGTGATGTCGAAAAGGCAACTGTTGTATGCCTGCTCCCAGCTGCCGGCCTTTTTGCCGTTGATCCACAGCTCATATCCGCGGAGCACCCCGTCCAGGCGGAGTATGACACGCTGCCCTTTCCATTCTGAGGGGACGGTGAAGCTGGTGCGGTACCATCCTGTCAATTCCTTAGGGAAGGAATACTCGGATTCGCTGAAACCATGAGGCTCCCAGCAGCCGGGTACGGGGATGGTCCCCCAGGAATCGTCTACGGCGGGGACCTTCTTCCCTTCTACCGTGCCCTCGACCACTTTGAGCTGCCAGTCTCCGCCCAGCGAACGGATCAGGGCGGGGTCGGTCACGGGGAAAATGTCTTTGAATGCGGCGGTGTTCCGCCCGGGGCCGGTCAGGGCCGCTAGGATGAGGATGGAGTACAGGATGTTCATGATTCAAATATACAAAAACCTCAATATCAATAAGAAAAAAGTTAGCTGAAAGGAAATCCATATTTCTCGGATTCTTTTTTAGTGAAGCTTCTTCTCCTCGAGGGCATTTGCGATGTTTGCCCGGTACATTAAAAACAACAGAAAATGAAAAAGGTTTTAGAAATCCTCCAGAACGGAGAGAATGACTATCGTTTCGACACAGACATCGATCTCAGGAAAAACCCTGAAGTCCTGCAGGACCTGCTCAACGGAGTGTCATTTGCCATGGCCACCAAGCTCTGGGGCGGCAACGAACAGGCTGTCCTGGCCATAATAAGGATTCTGGCGATGGCAGACCTCGCATTGAGTGTAAACAGGAAAGAGATGCTCAAACAGATGGACGACATTTCATCGGTCCTGGCCAAAGCCATGACTGACGCCAGCCGGCACTTCGAGCGAGGCGGCGGTAAGATCAAAGTCTTCGGCCCCGGAGTCATGCCCCCGAAAAGCAGAAGCTGACGTAAATGCTAGTCAGCCTCGTCTCGCCCCCAACCCGCGCCGCGCCTCCCCCGCCGGGCCCCGTTTTTCTTCCCCTCCTTTTCTTCCAGGCCCTTCTCGCTCCTACCGTCCCCAAATTCTATGGGGAAGGCGCGTTTCCCGCCTCTATCGCTCCCACCGTCCCCGATTTATGGACGGTAGGAGCACCAATCCCGGCACCCGAGAGCAACGGGCGGGCGAGGAGGACCGTTCGATGGAGTCCACCGCAGCCCGCCCGTAACCGCCGCGCTTCGCCATCGCGCGGCGGTGGTGCCCTGGCGTAGCTCGCCGCCGCATCGCGCATACTGCGGCGGCGAGTGCCCTTGGTTGCGCGCCCTCCTCTGCAGTCGGTCGGCGTTTCAGGCCGGTACGGCCCTGCACCGCATTTTGTAATTTTGCGGCCAGCCCAATCGGCCTCCCAGTGCCCTACAGGGCATATTCCGCTGGCCGCAACAGGTTTTGAAAGGCTCTGCGGCCAGCCCGATCGGCCTTCCACGGCCCTCAGAGCCATATCCGGCTGGCCACAAAATTACAAAATGCGATGCACGCTTCTCCGGACGATTATGAAATTCGTCAACCCACCGACCATGGCTCCTACGGCCCTCCAGAGGGGTTCCGGTGGGCTGACGCCCCCAGTTAGACCTCGTCAGCCCGGGCACCCTTGCTTCCAGGCACTTCTGTTGGGGGTTCGCCGGGCTGACGAATGTCGAAACCGCCAACCCGAAATTCAGAAGGACAGCCACCATGCCTCCCAGGGCCCTCCAGGGGGTATCGGCTTGCCTTCCGAGGGCCAAATGGTGGCGGAAAGCAAGCCGACCCCGCTTCTAGCGGCTTCTATCGGGGGTACGGCGTGCCTCTGAATTTCGGGTTGATCCTTGATGTTCGAGTTGCCCCTTAATGAACATCTCGGGAGCACGGGGGTGCCACAGAAGGGCCTCCAGGAGGGGGTAGCGCTCCAGGTCTCGGCTCCGACCCGACACCTGGAGCACGGTGGTGCCCTACAGTGCAATCTGGGAGGGGGTCGTGCTCCCGGCGAGTTTATTAACGGCAGTACCGGTAAAGCAGCGCCCTTAAGGTGATGGAACCGGGGCCGTACCGGCCTGGGATGCTGCCAGGGCGCAGCCGTGGTGCATTTCGGAGGAGCCCGCCGCCGCAATATATGCCCTGCGGCAGCGGGGGGG
Organism: Bacteroidales bacterium; assembly: GCA_017455065.1. Classification (GTDB taxonomy): domain Bacteria; phylum Bacteroidota; class Bacteroidia; order Bacteroidales; family UBA932; genus Cryptobacteroides. The sequence continues at coordinate 59,017 of JAFTBU010000056.1, read as the reverse complement.
CGTGCCCCCGCCGCGTCTTTTAAAGGTGCGTGGTGAGGAGGGTGACGCGGGGAGCGGTGCCGGTGGGGATGATTTCGAGGGGGGCGTCGGCGGTGGGGACGAGGACGGCTTCGCCGGGGCGCAGGGTCAGTGCGGAGCGGTCCGTCTGGCCGCCGGGAAGGGCCTGCGAGGGCGCCATGGTACCGGGCCCGCAGGGGCGCAGGAGGGCTTCCCCTTCGATTCCTATGACAATGAGGAAGTCTCCGCAGCCTTCGGCGGAAAGGGTCGCCGGGCGGGAGTACCGGTGCAGGGAGGTGGTGAAGTGGGGGCAGCGGACAAGCTCCGAAGTCCCTTCTTCCACCGGGGCGTAGCTGGTCCGGTAGTCCGGCAGCACGCTGTAGTCTATTGCCTCCTTGGCAAGCTCGGTGTGGAGCTGCCGGGGCTTGCCGTCCAGTCCGGGACGGCCGTAGTCGTAGATGCGGTAGGTGATGTCGGAGGTCTGCTGTATCTCAGCGAGGTAGCAGCCTCCGCAGATGGCGTGGATGCGTCCGGCGGGCAGGTAGAATACGTCTCCGGGGGCTACTTTGTAGTCGCACAGCACCTCCGTGATCCTGTCTTCCTCCACCAGTCGGGCGTACTCCTCCGGGCTGATCTTTTCCTTCAGGCCGCACAGCAGGTGGGCGTCTTTCTCCGCCCCGATGATGTACCACATCTCGCTCTTGCCGTTGCAGCCGTGGCGGCGCATCGCCAGCTCGTCGTCCGGGTGTACCTGTATGCTCAGATCCCGCTTCGCGTCGATAAACTTTATCAGCAGCGGAAACTCCGCGCCGGTGTCCCCTGGGCTGCCGGGGGGCATTGTCCCTCTGTTCAGCGCGCCGGTGCCCCCTGGGCTTCCGGGGAGCATTGTCCCTCTGTTCAGCGAGCCGGAAGCCGCAGGGGACCCGGCGCTGGCAGGGGCCATGCAAGCAGCCCAAATGTCATTGAGCCCCCTCCCGGCATCGGGCCCCTCGGAGACCACCGACTCACTGCCGGGCACCCCCGAAAGCACCCAACTCTCGGTGCCCCAGACCATAGTCTTCAATATGGGAGCAAACTTGTACATCACACGAGCTCGTAATCAAGCAGCTTCTGCTCCAGATTGGCCTTCTTCACCCTGATGCGGACAGGGTCACCCAGGCGGTAGACCTTGCGCGTACGCTTGCCCACCACACGGTAATGAGCCTCATCGAACTCGAAATAATCCGAGCGTATATCCCTCAGGGACACCATACCCTCGATCTTCGTCGGCTCTATCTCCACATACATGCCCCACTCGGTGACACCGGAGATATGCCCGTCGAACTCCTGCCCCTCCTTGTCCATCATGAACTCCACGAGCTTGTACTTGACAGATGCCCTCTCGGCGTCGGCCGCCACCTGCTCCCTCTCGGAAGCATGCTGGCACTCCAGCTCGAACTTGGCCTTGTCACGGCTCTCTCCGCCGGCGAGGTATGCCCCCAGCAGACGGTGGACCATGGTATCCGGATAACGGCGGATAGGGGAAGTGAAATGTGTATAAAAGTCGAATGCGAGGCCGTAGTGGCCGATATTGTCAGTGCTGTAGTAAGCCTTGGCCATCGAACGCAGGGCTATGTCTTCGAACGCGGCGAACTCGGGCTTCTCCTTGGCCTGCTCCAACAGGGCGTTGATCGAACGCGCCGCCTCGCGGCCCTCGAGCTTGTCCTGCATCTTGTAGCCGAAATTGCCCGCGAAATCCCTCAGACCCTCGAGCTTCTCGGTGTTGGGCAGGTCGTGGACACGGTACACGAAAGTCTTGGCTTTCTTGGATGCCACCCCGTTCATCCGGCCGTCCGTCGCGATGTACTCCGCGACAGTCTTGTTGGCCAGGAGCATGAACTCCTCGATGAGCCAGTTGGCCTCCTTGGAAATCTTTTCATAGACATTGACCGGCTTGCCCTTTTCGTCCACCTCCACCTTCATCTCGGGCCTGTCGAACGAAATGGCTCCGGCCTTTACGCGGCGGGCCTTCATCTTGGCCGCCATAGCGTTGAGGGTGAGTATGGCCTCATTGATCTCGCTTGCGGGAGCTTCCTCCCCGGCATCGATGACCTCCTGGGCCTGCTCATAGCTGAAGCGGTGGTTTGAGCGGATGACCGTGCGGCCTATCCAGCGCTCCTTGACCTCCGCCTTGGGCGTCATCTCGAACACAGTGGAAAAGCATAGCTTGTCCTCGTCAGGACGAAGGGAGCAGAGCTTGTTGCAAAGCTTCTCGGGCAGCATGGGCACCGTACGGTCCACCAGGTACACGGAAGTGCCCCTCTCGCGGGCCTCCTTGTCCACGGCTGTGCCGGGCTTGACATAGTAGGATACATCGGCTATGTGCACGCCCACCTCATAGTGGCCGTTCTGGAGCTTCTTGAAGGAAATGGCGTCGTCGAAGTCCTTGGCGTCCGCCGGGTCGATGGTGAATGTCAGGGTGTCCCTGAAATCCTTGCGGCCCTTGAGGTCCTGGGCGGTGATCTCCTCGGGTATGCCGTCCGCGGCGTTCTCCACCTCCGGCTCGAAACGGTAGGGGAGGTTGAACTCCGCCAGGATGGCGTGCATCTCGGTGTCATTGTCCCCGGGCATGCCGAGTACGTCGGTCAGATGCCCCACGGGAGCGCTGTCGCGCCTTTCCCATTTGTCCACCACCACGGCTACCTTCATACCGGGCTTTCCGCCCATGTCGAGAGCCTGCTGCTGGTCTATCATGATGTCGTAGGGCATGTTCTTGCTCTGCATGAGCACCCATGCCTGGGCCCCCACGAAATGCAGGAAACCCACGAACTGCTTGCCTGAACGCTCCAGTATCTCTATCACCTCGCCCTCGCGCCTCATCTCCTTGCCGGTGGGCCTGGCGCCTGCCTTGGCCACGGCGTTGGTCGGCTTCTCCTTGGTCACCGCCACCCTGACGAGATCCCCGTCCAGGGCGTTGCGGGTCTTGGCCGCCTTGACATAGATGTCTCCGGACTGCTGTCCGTCTTCGGGCAGGACGAAAATATAGCCCTCGCGCGTCATCTGGACGCGGCCCGTCACCTGCGGGAAAACCTTTCTCCCGCTGTGGTTCCCCTTTCTCTGACTGCGGGAACCCTTCGTTTTATTCTTGTTTCTCATATACGAGTGCAAAGGTAAGTCATTTTGACAATATATCCTTGGGATAACGTACTGTCAGATAGACCGTACGCATCAGCAGATGCGCAAAATATGCGGCCAGGAGCACATGCATGCGCACCTGCGGCAGCTCCGTGAATCGCGAGCCCAGCAGCCACACCGCGAAGAATGCGACGGCTGCCCCGAGCATGGCGTTCCTTATCCCCCGGGCGGCGGTGGCGCCGACGTAGATGCCGTCCCAGGCGAAGGCGGCGCAGCCGAATACGGGCATCAGCACCAGCCAGGGGATGTAGGCCCGGCATGCCTCCACCACGGCGGCATCATCCGTGAGCAGTCTCACCAGAGGCATGCCGCCCCATTGGTAGAGCCCCATGAAAAGCACTCCCAGGGCAATGCTCCAGCCGAAGACATAGCGCACAGTCAGCCGGGTCATCGGCCGGTCTCCCGCCCCGATGAAACGCCCTGTGAGGGCTTCCCCCGCATAGGCGAAGCCGTCGGTGAAGTAGGAGAATATGAGCAATATGTTCATCAATATGGACGAGCAGGCGAGCAGTTCGTTTCCGAATCTCGCGGCGATGGTGGTGTAGCCCATGTAGATGGCGGTGAAGCCCAGGGAACGGAGCATCAGGTCGGCGTTCATCGAGACGAAGCCCCTCATGTCGCCGCCGAGGCTCTCGAGGGGCTTGACCCCTCCGAACACCTTCCTGCCGTATTTGAATACGCACACCAGTGAAGCGAACAACAGACCGGAGTACTGCGCCGCGACGGTGCCCCAGGCCACGCCGGGGAAGCCGAGGCCCTCCCATCCACCTATGCCGAGGCTGAGTATGATGCTGGCGGCTATGTTGACTCCGTTGACCACCAGGTCGGTGAGCATCGAGCTGACCGAATCCTGCATCCCCACGAACCAGCCCCTCAGGGCCATCAGGGCCAGATTTGCAGGCCCTGCCCAGATGCGGATGAAAAAGTAGGTGAGGGCCAGCCGGGCCACTTCGGGAGAGCTGTTTACGAGCAGCATCCCCAGATGCCCTATAGGCCACTGTAGAATGACCAGCGCCAGGGCGATGCCGACGCTTATGACCAGGCCCCGCCAGAGTATCCTGGCGCAGTCCTGCATGTCCCCGCGGCCGAAGGCCTGGGCGGTGAGCCCGGCCGTGCTCGCCCTGACGAAAAAGAAGTTCCAGTACAGCAGGTTGAAGAGCAGGGCGCCCACCGAGATGCCGCCTATGAATTCCGCCGCTCCGAGGCCGCCGCTGACGGGCAGATGCCCGGCGACGGCTGTATCGACCATGCCCACGAGGGGGACGGTCAGATTGGCAAGTATACTCGGGATGGAGAGCCTGAGTATTTCCTTGTTGAGATAGCGGTTCACGTTTCCAAAGTTAAGTTTTTTCCACAATAAAAACCTATATTTGTAAAGATGAAAAAGGGAACGGCCACAGTGGTTAAAAACTCCGGCAGTCACTACATCCTGAGTGAACTGCCGGAGTGGAATCTTTTCCCGGCCGTGCTGAAGGGCAGGATGAGACTCAACCTCAGCGGCACCACCAATCCCGTCGCCGTCGGCGACAGGGTGGACTACGAGCTCGACGGCGAGGCCACCGAAGAGCACCCGGCCCTGATCACAGGGGTGCAGGACCGCCGCAACTACGTCATCCGCCGCTCCACCAACCTTTCCCGTCGCAGCCATGTCATCGCCGCAAACCTCGACCAGGCCCTGATAGCGGTGACCCTCTATTTCCCCGAGATCAAGCTGCCCTTCCTGGACCGGCTGCTCGTGACCTGCGAAGTGTACGGGGTGCCCGCCGTCATTGTCCTGAACAAGATGGACATGTACGGCAGCGAGGTCCCCGAGGAGGTGGAGGCTTTCAAGCGCATCTACGAGGGCGCCGGATACCGGGTCCTCTGCACCTCCGCCCGCACCGGGGATGGAATAGATGAGCTCCGGGAGCTCTGCCGGGGCCGCCTTAGCCTGCTTTCCGGCGAATCCGGAGTGGGCAAGTCCTCCCTCATCCATGCCGTGGACTCCGGGCTTAACCCCAAGGTCGGACTCATCTCCGACGCCCACCTGCAGGGCCGGCACACCACCTCCCTCTACGAGATGTACCCCCTTGCCCACGGCGGCTACATGATAGATTCCCCGGGACTACGCGGCTTCGGCCTGGTGGACCTGGAGAAGGAGGAGATAGCCAAATATTTCCCGGAGATGCTCCGGGTTTCGGACGACTGCCGCTTCGTCCCCTGCACCCACACCCACGAACCCGGCTGCGCCGTCAAGCAGGGCGTCGAAGCAGGCACGATAAGTGCAGAGAGATATTCCTCGTATCTCGGAATGCTCGAAGAAGACGGAAAATTCAGATAAAGACTATAATCGCCACGCTATGATACACGAAAAAACTATTGACAGACTTGTAGAAAAGCTCTTTTCGCAGCTTGAATTCACCAAAGAGCCGGCAGGACTCTACGACCCGCTCAGGTATATGATCGAAATCGGCGGCAAACGCATCCGCCCCAAGCTCTGTCTCAGTGTTTACGGCCTCTTCAAAAACAGGGTGAGCCGCGAAGTGACCGAGCCCGCAGTGGCCCTCGAGCTCTTCCACACCTTCACCCTCATCCACGACGACATCATGGACCGCTCGCCCCTGAGGCGCGGCATGCCCACCGTCTGGACCAAATGGAACGAAGACACCGCCATACTCTCCGGAGACGTGATGCTCATAGACAGCTACAAACGCATCTGCAAGGCCCCCGCCGCCGTGCACGCCAAGGTGATGGAGCTTTTCTCCACCACCGCCTCCCAGGTCTGCGAAGGCCAGCAGCTCGACATGGAGTTCGAATCCCGCGAGCATGTCTCGATGGATGAATACAACGAGATGATAGGCCTCAAGACCGCGGTCCTGCTGGCCTGCTCCGCCAAGATGGGCGCCTTGATGGCCGGGGTCTCCGCCTCCGTCGCCGACGCCATCTACCGCTACGGCTACGAGCTGGGCATGGCGTTCCAGATAGCCGACGACTACCTCGACACCTACGGCGACGAGAAAGTCTTCGGAAAGCCCATAGGCGGCGACATTGTCAATGACAAGAAGACCTGGCTCCTCTCCCGCGCCTTCGCCAAGACCGGGGACAAGCAGGCCCTGCTCTCCGCCATGGCCATGCCGGTGGACACCCCCGAGCAGCGCCGTGCCAAGATCGCAGCGGTCAAAGAGCTGTACACCGCCCTCGGAGTGGACGAGGATGCCAAATACGAAATACTTGAATTCAGCCGCAGGGCGATAGACGCCGTGTCCGGGGCGGGACTCTCCGTCCTCCAGACCGAGGCCCTGCGCCGTTTCGCCGAAAAACTCGTAGGACGTGCAAAGTAAGGAGCTGGAAATAATGGCTCCCGCGGGCAATTTCGAATGCCTGCAGGCCGCCATCCAGGGAGGAGCCGATTCCGTGTACTTCGGGGTCGGGAGGCTGAACATGCGCTCCCGCTCCGCGGGCAATTTCGCCCCGGAGGACCTTCCCGAGGTGGTGCGCATCTGCCGGGAGCACGGGGTGAGGTCCTACCTGACGCTCAACATCATCCTCTACGAGGACGACATGGACTCCATGCGGGAGACCCTCGACATGGCCCGCGAGGCCGGAGTGGACGCCGTGATAGCCTCGGATGTAGCCGCCATAACCTACTGCCGCAGCATAGGCCTGGAGGTGCACATCTCCACCCAGCTGAGCATCTCCAACATCGAAGCCGTCAAGTTCTATTCCCGCTGGGCCGACGTGGTGGTCCTCGCCAGGGAGCTGAACCTGGAGCAGGTGAAACGCATACATGAGCAGATCCTCTCGGAGCATGTCACCGGACCTTCCGGACAGCCCGTGAGGATAGAGATGTTCGCCCACGGGGCCCTCTGCATGGCCGTCAGCGGCAAATGCTACCTGAGCCTCCACGCTTACGGGGCCTCCGCCAACAGGGGCGAGTGCTTCCAGATCTGCCGCCGCGGCTACGAAGTCACCGACCTGGAGACAGGGTACAAGCTGAACATTGACAATCAATACATAATGTCCCCCAAGGACCTCTGCACCATAGATTTCATGGACCGCATCATAGATTCGGGGGTGAAAGTGTTCAAGATCGAAGGCCGGGCCCGTTCCGCCGAGTATGTCAAGAGATGCACCTCCTGCTACCGCAGGGCGGCCGACGCAGTGTGCGACGGCAGCTACACCCCGGAGCTCGCGGCCGCCCTCAAGGAAGAGCTCGGAGAAGTCTTCAACCGGGGCTTCTGGGACGGCTATTACCAGGGTGCCTACCTGGGCCAATGGAGCGATGTGTACGGCTCCCAGTCCACGCGCAGGAAAGTTTACTGCGGCAAGGTCACCAACTGGTTCGACCGTATCGGGGTGGCCGAGATAGCGGTGGAGAGCGTGCCCCTGCATGTCGGGGACAGGGTGATGGCCATAGGCAGGACCACCGGTGTGGTGGAATTCGATGTGGAGGATCTGCGGATCAATCTCCAGGGCGTCGACACCGCACCCAAAGGAAGCCGCTGCTCGGTGGCTGTGAAGCCCTGCGACCAGGACCCTTCATTCGAAAGGCTCCGCCGTTCAGACAAGATTTACATTTGGGAAAAGATATGAGAAAAGCTATAATGACTCTGGCCCTCATGGCATTGTGCCTGAGCGGCCTGGCCCAGTCCAGGGCATTCAACCTCGCCAAATGGGTGGAAATCCAGAGCGCCCTGCTCAAGGAGCTCAACATGGCCTATGTGGATTCCCTCCCCGTGGACAGGATAGAGAGAGCCGGCATCGACGCCATGCTCGCAAACCTCGACCCCTACACCATCTATGTGCCCAAGGAGGAGAACGAGGACCTCGAGATGCTGATAAACAAGAGCTACGGCGGCATAGGGGCGGTGATCTACAAACCCGAGGCCGACGGCCCCGTCATCATCAACGAGCCCTACGCCGGATCGCCCGCAGCCCGCAACTCGCTCAAGGCCGGTGACGAGATACTCGCCATCGACGGCCAGACCGTATGGGGGCTCTCGGCTTCCGACGCCAGCTCCAAGATGAAAGGCGAGCCGGGCTCGACCGTGGTCTTCACCGTCAAGAAACTCCGCACCGGGGACACCCTCGACGTGCCCGTGGTGAGGGAGAGGATACATCTTCCCGACATCGAATACGCCGGGATGCTCGACTCCGAAGTGGGCTACATACTCCAGACCGGATTCACCGAAGGCGTGGCCGACGAGATGCGTGCCGCAGTGCAGAGGCTCAAGAAAGAAGGTATGAAGAAACTTGTCCTGGACCTCCGCGGCAATGGCGGCGGCATACTCCAGGAAGCCGTCGGCATTGTCTCCATCTTCGTCCCCAAGGGTTCGCTGGTGGTGAGCGCCAAGGGCAACGACCCCCGCTCTTCCTTCACCTACCGCACGACCAAGGACCCCGTGGATGAGAAGATCCCGCTCATCGTCCTCGTGGATTCCGCATCGGCGTCGGCGTCCGAGATCGTTTCCGGCGCCCTCCAGGACCTCGACAGGGCCACCATCATGGGGCGTCGCACCTATGGCAAGGGCCTGGTCCAATCTTTCCGCAGCCTTCCCTACGGCGGCCGCCTGAAGGTCACCACTGCCAAGTACTATACTCCCAGCGGCCGCTGCGTGCAGGCGATAGACTATTCGCACCGCAATGAAGACGGCTCCGTGGGGTACATCCCCGATTCGCTCACCCATGAGTTCCGCACCGCCGGAGGACGCATTGTCAAGGACGGCGGCGGCATCACCCCGGACGTCGAACTCGACACCAAGGAATACAGCCGCCTCACCTATTCGCTCGTCATGAACGGAGTGGTCGAGTACTACGCCCTCGACTACGTGCGCAAGCACGAGAGCATACCCGAAGTGCAGGACTTCCATTTCGACGAATACGATGATTTCATCGAATTCGCCAAGACCCGCGAGTTCGACTACCGCTCCAGCGCCAAGACATATTACGACCAGATGGTCAAAGAGCTCAAGCGGGACGGCCTGGAAGAGAGCATGAGCGCTGAACTCGAGGCTCTCGGAAAGGTCCTCGACATGGAGAAAGAGCAGTTCCTCAGGCTCAAGAAAGACGAGATCATCCCCTTCATCGAGGAGGAGATCGTGGTCCGCTACTTCTTCCAGTCCGAAGGAGTGCGGCTCAGGCTGCGCTACGACGACCAGCTCCGTCAGGCCCTTGCAAGTCCGCTGATATGAAAATGATTTTCGCGACCGGCAACGCCGGCAAACTCAGGGAAGCCTCCGAGATACTCGGAGAGGGGTTCGAGCTCGTCACCCCCGCTTCCTTCGGCATCACCGAAGACATACCCGAGGACGGGGACACCCTGGAGGCCAATTCCGCCCAGAAGGCTGACTACATCCATGAGAGGACGGGGCTCGACTGCTTCGCCGACGACACCGGACTCGAAGTGGACTGCCTCGACGGCGCCCCGGGAGTCTATACCGCGCGTTACGCGGGTCCCGGCCACCGTTTCGAGGACAATATGGACAAACTCCTGAAGGAAATGGCCCTCAAAGGCCCCGACGCCCCCAGGACGGCCCGCTTCCGCAGCGTGGTCACCCTGATTAAGGACGGCGGGCATCATGTATTCGAAGGCGTGATGGAGGGCCGTATAGCTCTCAAGAAAGCCGGCTGCGGGGGATTCGGCTACGATCCGGTGTTCATCTCGGACGTCTATCCCGACGTGACCGTGGCAGAGATCCCCGAAGAGGCCAAGAATGCCATTTCGCACAGGGGAAAGGCCTTGCGGGCCATGGCAGAGTGGCTCCGGGAGCATGGTGACAGATGAAGACCGCGACCAGGCTCATAGTACTCAATGTGACGAAGATAGGCGAGACCAAGGCCGTGGTCCACGCCCTCACCTCCGATTTCGGCCGGCGCAGTTTCATAGCGGGCGTGTCCCGCCGCGGCGCCATGACCCTTTTCCTGCCTCTGAACATCCTCGACGCCGAAGTCACGGAAAACCCCCGCTCCGACCTGTGGAGACTCGGGGCTGTGACCGTCACGGATCCGCTTTCGGGGATAAGGGGCAATCTGTACAAGAACACCATGACCCTCTTCATGAGCGAAGTGCTCTACCGCACGGTCCGGGACGGGGTGTACGAAGAAGGTCTTTTCGACTGGTGCGTCAAGAGCATCAAGGCCCTGGATGCCATAGAGAGCGATTTTTCCAATTTCCACCTGAGGTTCCTGCTGGAACTCGCCGCAGCCCTGGGCTTCCGTCCGGAAGCCGCGGACCTCGCCCCTTTCGCCGGGAAGTATTATGCCCAGGTGAAGGATCTGGTGAGCCTGGATTTCGCTTCGTCCATGCTGCTGCCGCTCAGCGGCGAGAGCCGCAACGCCATAGCGGAGCTGCTACTGCAGTATCTCAGCCGCCACACGGAGTCGGCTATCAACGTGCAGTCCCTCAAGGTGTTGAGGGAGCTATACGCTTGAGCCTATGACCAGCAGGACCATGCCTGCGAGCAGTATGGCCAGGTCGAGGGCTTTTTCCTTGATGCGGTTTTCCTTGAAAACTATCGCTCCCAGCACGAAAGTGACCACCACCGAGAATCTCCTCAGCAGTGAAATCACGGACAGCAGGGCTCCGTCCTGCTTGAGCGCGAAGAAATAGAGCATGTCGGCACCGGTGATGAACACCGCGATGGCCAGGATGGTCCAGTCCCAGTGGAACTTCTCGCGCTCCTTCCCGTCGTGCAGGGCCTTGACCAGGATGCACAGGGCGAGCATGATGGTGATGTAGAGATTGCACCAGCTCTGGATGAACAGGGGGTCCATCCCGGAGATGATGTGCTTGTCAAACAGGGCGCTCGCCACTCCGGCGAGGATGGACACCGCCATGGCGGCGATACCCTTGCTCTTGCTGAATTGGATGCCTTCTTTCTTGCTGGAAATGCTCAGCAGGGTCATCGCCAGCAGCGCCAGCACGACGCCGCCCCATTGCCACAGGTTCAGATGCTCCCCGAAGATGATGATGGAGAAGATCACCACCATGAACGGCCTGGTGGCCTTGAGGGTTGACGCCGTGGTGATGGGCAGGAGTTTGAGTCCTATCATGCCGCTGACCCAGGAGACGGTGACGAGGACGGCCTTGAGGACGAGCCTGAGGTGCTCGTTGAGGCTGCCTGCAGTGAGGCAGGGGCTGAGGAACAGGGTCGAGAAGGCGGTCGCTCCGAGCAGGACCCAGAGCACGCCGTTGCGGGTCACGGCCTTCTTTTTCAGAATGTCGTACGACCCCAGAAGGATGGCCGAAGCCAATGTCATCCAGATCCACATGGCAGCTTAAGTTCAGAGTGTCTGTCCGCCTATGAATTCCCTCATGATGGAGGTAGGGGGGATGGCGGCTATTTCCGAAGGTTTCAGGGCCGTCACCTTCTGCAGGAAAGACAGCAGCGACTGGGCTTTCTCATAAGCCGGGGAAGCCTCGGTGATGCCGTACAGAAGGGGTTCGGCGTAGTATTTCAACAAAGGAAGGTCGTACAGGGTGGAAGAGTTGAAGACCACGTCGGCGTTTTCCTCGTAGGGGAAGATGTTGCGGGTCTCTCCGCGGCGCACCGAAGGCCAGCGGAGTATGTTCTCTTCGGGGGAGATGCCGCGGGTGCGGTTGTCCCTGACAATGCGCCTGAGGAGTCTCTTGTCCGTGGTGGAGCCATGCTCCTTCTCGCCGCCTGGCAGGGCTGAGAGGGCGGAGATGTAGATCTTGAACATCGTGCCCTGGTCCACATCCGGGGTGAGGGCTGGGTTGAGGGCGTGGATGCCTTCCATGAACAGCATATCGTTGGGTCCGAGGTACATGGTCCTGCCATCATAGACCTTGTGTCCCGCCTTGAAATCAAATTTGGGGACTTCTATGACGTTTCCGGCGAGGAGTTCGTTGAGGTCGTGGTTCAGCAGTTCGATGTCCATGGCTCCGAGGGCTTCGTAGTCCTTTTCACCTTTCTCGTCCACGGGGGTGTGCTCGCGGTCCACGAAATAATTGTCCAGCTCGATCACCTTGGGGTTGAGGCCGAGCACCCGGCATTGCTGGGCTATTCTCAGCGAGGATGAGGTCTTGCCGCTGGAAGAGGGTCCCGACATCATGACGATGCGGTTGCGCTTGCGGCGCCAGAAGATCTGGTCGGCGGCGTCGGCGTATTTGCGCTCCTGACGGGCCTCGCAGAGGTTGATGAGGTCGATTCCGCCGCCTGCGGCGAGGGTCTCGTTGACTTTTTCTATGGTGTCTATGCCAATGGCAGAGCACCAGTCCGCATATTCCTGTCGTGCGGCTGCTATCTTGGATTCTTTCATAATACTTCTTCGAGAAATGCTCCTGTGACCGAATCGGGGTTGGCCGCGATCTGCTCGGGGGTGCCGGTCGCGACGATCCGGCCTCCCCTGGCGCCTCCTTCCGGTCCCATGTCCAATATGTAGTCGACGCTCTTGAGGACGTCGAGGTTGTGTTCGATGATGATGACTGTATTGCCCTGGTCCACCAGCCTCTGCAAGACTCCGAGCAGGGTCTTGATGTCTTCGAAGTGGAGGCCTGTCGTGGGTTCGTCGAGCATGTAGAGGGTGTTCCCGGTGGCTTTGCGGAACAATTCCGCGGCCAGTTTCATCCTCTGGCTCTCGCCTCCGGAGAGGGTCACCGACGACTGTCCCAGATGCACGTAGCCCAGTCCGACGTCCACCATGGCTTTGAGCTTGGGGGCTATCCTGGGGTTGGTGCGGAAGAATTCCCAGGCTTCGGAGATGGGCATCTCCAGGACATCGTTGATGTTCTTGCCTTTGTAGCGCACGGCCAGGGTGTCTTCCTTGTACCTCTTCCCGCGGCATTCTTCGCAGACTACGTTGACGGACGGGAGGAAGTTCATCTCGATCACCTTGATGCCGGCGCCTTTGCACTCTTCGCAGCGGCCTCCGGGGACGTTGAACGAGAACCTGCCGGCCTTGAAGCCGCGAACCTTGGCGTCGTTGGTCTCTTCGAACAGGGCCCTGATGTCGTTGAAGACTCCGGTGAAGGTGGCGGGGTTGGACCTGGGGCTGCGCCCTATGGGGCTCTGGTCGATTTCGATGACTTTGTCTATGTTCTCGATCCCTTCTACGGCGCGGTAGGGAAGGGGTTTTTCCTTGAAATGGTAGAATTTGCCCTTGAGTATGGGCATGAGGGTTTCGTTGATGAGGGTGGATTTGCCGCTGCCGCTCACGCCGCTGATGCCGATGAAGCAGCCCAGGGGGAATGTGACGTCGATGTCCTTGAGGTTGTTGCCGGTGGCGCCGCGGATGACAAGGTCGAGGCCGTTGCCCCGGCGGCGGCTCTTCGGCACCGCTATCTCCTCCCTTCCCCTCAGATACTCCATCGTCACCGACCCTGCTTCACCTTCGCTGTCAGCACCGGACGCTCGCGGACTGATTGCCTGGGAGATGTCCGCTCGCATTCCGGTGCTTCCAGCGGGGCAGCCCCCGGAGGCGAGGGGGCTTGTCCCTCTGTTTTGCCCCCGAGCTCCGGGGGCTGCACCGGCGGCAGAATCGGCGGCAGGAACGGCGGGACCGGAGTAGCAGATGCGGCCGCCGAGGGCTCCCGCCCCGGGACCGACATCCACGAGCCAATCCGCACTCATCATCGTCTCCAGATCATGCTCCACCACGATCACCGTATTCCCCTCATCCCGCAACTTCTTCAACGAAGCGATGAGCTTGCGGTTGTCCTTCTGGTGCAGGCCGATACTCGGCTCATCCAGGATATAGATTACGTTCACCAGACGCGAGCCGATCTGCGTAGCCAACCTGATCCTCTGGCTCTCACCACCCGAAAGCGAAGCCGTCGGCCGGTCCAGAGTCAGGTACTCGAGCCCCACGTCCACCAGGAAATCCACCCTGTCCGCGAGCTCCTTGAGTATGTCTCGCGCGATGGCCCTGCCCCTCTTGCTCAATTTCCCGTCCAGCGAGCGTATCCACTCGCGCAGCTGCGAAATCTCCATCGCAGACACCTCGGAAATGGTCTTCCCGTCGATGCGGAAACAATTGGTCTCCTCCTTGAGGCGCGTCCCGTGGCACACGGGGCAGACTATCTTGTCATCTATGTCTTCCACCACGCCGGGCCAGCTGACCATCTCGGACAGCGCACCCTCACCCACGCGGAACAGCTCTTCGCTGCCGTACACCAGCAGACTCACTTCCTCGTCGGGAAGGGACCCTACGGGCTCGTAGAGCGAGAAACCGTGCTTGCGGGCGATGGCCCTGACCAACTCGAACTTGCGGTTCTCCCGGACTTTCCCCAGAGGCCTGATGCCGCCGTCGGCCACCGAAACCCCCGGGTCGGGGATGATATTGTCAATATTGACATCGACTATGGTGCCGAGTCCCTTGCAATGGGGGCAGTACCCTTCGGGGGAGTTGAAGGAGAAGGAGTGGGGCGCCGGCTCCTGGAGGGAAAGCCCCGAATCGGGATCCACCAGATGCTTGGAATAGAAATGCATGGCGCCGGTCTCGAAATCGAGCACCGCCAGGGACCCCTTGCCTATGTTGAGAGCCGTCACGACGGAGGACCGGATGCGGGCCTCGTCGCCTTCCCCTGGTTTGAGCTTGTCCACGACCAGCTCTATGAAATGCCCCTTGTAGCGGTCCAGGGCCTCGACTTCATTGAGGTCCATGAGCTCCGAATCGATACGCACCTGGGTGAAACCTTTGCGGCGGAGCTGGTCGAAGAGCTCGCGGTAATGGCCTTTGCGGCCCCTCACCAGGGGCGAGAGCAGCAGGCACTTGCGGCCGTTGAACTCGCTCAGTATCAGGTCGACTATCTGCTGGTCCGTGTACCGCACCATCTCCTTTCCGGTGACGGGGGAGTAGGCCGTGGAGGCCCTGGCGTACAGCAGACGCAGGAAGTCCGAAATCTCCGTGATGGTGCCCACGGTGGACCGGGGATTGTTGCCCGTGGTCTTCTGCTCTATGGCAATGATGGGGCTCAGCCCGGTGATGCTCTCCACCTCCGGTTTCTCGAGTATCCCCATGAAATGCTTGGCGTAGGGGGAGAGGGTGTTCATGTAGCGGCGCTGCCCTTCGGCGTAGATGGTGTCGAAGGCGAGCGAGGATTTACCGCTCCCGCTGATGCCGGTGATGACCACGAATTTCTTGCGGGGGATGTCGATGTCGACCCCCTTGAGATTGTGGGAATGGGCTCCGCGTATGATTATGCCGTCGCTGCTATCCATCTATCTCCTCTTCCTTTTCATTGAAAGGCTCCAGGAACGGATTGGTGGTGCGCTCCTGGCCTATGGTGCTGGTGCCGCCGTGGCCGGGTATGATGGTGATGTCGGGATCGAGGAACATGAGCTTCTCCATGATGGAGCGGATGAGATCGTCGTATTCCCCGCCCTCGAGGTCGGTGCGGCCTATGGTGCCGGCGAACAGGGTGTCGCCGGTGAACATTATCTTTTCGCTGCGCTCCAGGAAGCAGGAGCCTCCGGGGCTGTGTCCGGGAGTGCGTATCACCTCGAATTCGAGGTCTGCGGCCTTTATGAGCTGGCCGTCGGTGATATCATTGTACTTGAAATCCACCCTGGGCTCGGGCTGCCGCAGCAGCCTGGACATACGCTTGTCGTAAACCAGGGTCGGAGCATCCTTCGCACTCAGGTAGACAGGTATGTCGTAGTGGTCCAGAAGCTCTGCGACGCCGTAGATGTGGTCCACATGGCCGTGGGTCAGCAGGACGGCGGCGGGCGTCAGGCCCTCCTCCCTCAGACCGGCGAAAAACTCCCCGCTTTCCTCGGGATTGTTGAAGCCGGGATCCACCACGACGCACTCGGGCCCGGTGGTCCAAGCCAGCCAGGTGTTCTCCGAGAAAAAGTTGAATCTGAAATATCTGAGTCTGACCATTTCTTTGACTTGAGTCTCGCAAAAATACGAAAAGAAATGCTAAATTTGTGTGATATCCGAAAAACTCATCATGCACATAGGAATAGCTGGAAATATCGGTTGCGGCAAAACCACCCTCACCCGCATGCTCGCCGAGCACTACGGCTGGACTCCCAAATACGAGTCGGTCACGTACAATCCCTACCTGGAAGACTACTACAAAGACATCCCCCGCTGGTCTTACAACCTCGAAACCTACTTCCTGGCCCAGCGTTTCAAGGACGTGCTGGAGATAGCCAAGTCCGACGACGTCATCATCCAGGACAGGACCCTGTTCGAGGGCGTTTACATCTTCGTGGCCAACAACCACGACCTCGGAAACCTCTCCGACCGCGACTACCAGACCTATATGCAGCTCTTCGAGGTGATGACCGCGATGGTCAATCCGCCGGACCTGCTCATCTACCTGAAATCCTCCATCCCGCACCTCGTGTCGCAAATCCAGAAAAGGGGCCGCGACTACGAGCAGAGCATCAGCCTGGAGTACCTGAGCGGACTTAACGAGAGGTATGAGCAGTGGATAGGCTCGTACAAGGGCAGGCTGCTGGTCATCGATGCGGACAACCTGGATTTCGAGAACCGCCCCGAGGACTTCTCGTCCATCACGGACAAGATTGACGCTCAATTGTTCGGACTATTCAAATAATTGTTAACTTTGCCAATTAAAACGTTTTAGATATGCACATCGCCATTGCAGGAAATATCGGAAGCGGAAAGACCACGCTCACCAAGATGCTTGCAGCCCACTACGGCTGGATACCCAAGTTCGAATCCGTGGATTTCAACCCCTATCTTGCTGATTTCTACGAAGATATGGAGAGATGGTCGTTCAACCTCCAGATCTATTTCCTCAACAAGCGTTTCAAGGACGTGGTGGACATCGCCAAGACCGACGACATCATCATCCAGGACAGGACCATCTACGAAGATGCCCGCATCTTCGCCCCCAATCTGCACGACATGGGGCTCATGAGCACCAGGGACTTCGAAAACTACACCGACCTGTTCAACCTCATGATGTCCCTCGTCGGAAATCCCGACCTGCTTATCTATCTCCGCTCTTCCATCCCCAACCTCATCTCCCAGATACAGAAGAGGGGCCGCGAATACGAGAAGAGCATACGCATCGACTATCTCACCGGCCTGAATGAAAAATATGAAAACTGGATCAAGGATTATGACGGAAACCTGCTCATAGTGGATTCAGACCATATCAAATTCGGCAACAATCCGGAGGATTTCGAGAAAGTCACGAACATGATAGAGGCCCAGATGTTCGGCCTCTTCACTCCCAAGAAACAACAGGAATTGTAAAATGTCAGAGCAGAGACCCTCGATCATTGATTTCGTAAACAAATATACGGCGCAGTACGGTGAGGATACCTTCCTTCGTGAGAAGTCGGGTGACGTCTGGACCGAAACATCTTTCAACAAGACCCGCGAAGAGGCATACATCTATGCCGCGGCTTTCATGGCCATAGGCCTGCAGAAAGGTGACAAGGTCTCCCTCCTCTCCGAGGGCCGCAACAGTTGGATATTCTCCGAACTAGGCATACTCTACTCCGGAGGCGTCAACGTCCCGCTTTCATTCAAGCTCGAATCCGACCACGACCTCACTTTCCGCATCAACCACTCCGACTCCCGTTTCGTGGTGGCCTCCCGCCTCCAGATAGAGAAGGTCCGCAGGGTCATCGACAAATGCCCCGCCGTGGAGAAAGTGATCGTCCTGGACGACATCGAACTCCAGGAAAGAGAGATAGGTATCAGCGAGTTCCACAAGACAGGTGAAACCTTCCTCGCATCCCACAGGGACGAGGTCGTCGCCAGGGCGGCTTCCGTCGGCCCCGACGATTATGCCAATATCAGCTATACCTCCGGCACCACCGCCGACCCCAAGGGCATACTCCTGACCCACCGCAACTACACCGCCAATGTGGAGCAGTGCATGTCCGTGATCCACGTGGACAGGGGCGACGTGATGCTCATCATCCTTCCCCTGGACCATTGCTTCGCCCATGTGGCGGGCTTCTACTACATGATGCGCAACGGCGGCAGCATTGCCACGGTCCCCGTGGGCAAGGCGGCGATCTCGCTCCTCAAGAACATACCCGTCGCCATCAAAGAGGTCCGTCCGCACGTGATGCTGTCGGTCCCCGCCATTTCCAGGAATTTCCGCAAGAATATCGAATCCGGCATACACAAGAAGGGCCCCAAGGTGGAGAAACTCTACAACTTCGCCCTGGACAATGCCGTGAAATACAACCGTGAGTACTACAACCAGGGCCGTCCTTTCTGGAAGCTCTGGTGGAGGGCTCCCCTCAAGGCGCTGTTCGACAAGCTGATCTTCAAGAGCGTGCGCCAGAACTTCGGCGGCCGTTTCAAGTTCTTCGTGGGCGGCGGCGCCCTGCTCGACATCGAGCTCCAGCGCTATTTCTACGCCATCGGCATGCCGATTTTCCAGGGTTACGGCCTCTCCGAGGCGACCCCGGTGATCTGTGCCAATTCCGGCGGCCACGCACGCTTCGGCTCCTCCGGCCGCACCGTCCAGCCCATGGACATCAAGATCTGCGACGAGGAAGGCAGGGAGCTGCCTGACGGCGAGACCGGCGAAATCGTCATCCGCGGCGAGAATGTGATGGCAGGATATTGGAAAAATCCCGAGGCCACTGCGGAGACCATCATTGACGGATGGCTCCATACCGGCGACCGCGGCTACCTCTGCAAGGACGACCGCCGCTACCTCTATGTGACAGGCCGTTTCAAGAGCCTGCTCATCGCCGAGGACGGAGAGAAATATTCCCCCGAGGGCTACGAGGACAGCCTCGCCGACGGGTCCAAGTACATCGACGCCACCGTGCTCTACAACAACCAGAGCCCTTGGACCGCGGTCATCGTGGTCCCCAACAAGCCGGCCCTCGAAGAGAAGGTCCGCTCGGAGGGCCTCGACCCTGCCACCATCGAAGGCAAGAGGGCCGAGCTCATGATACTCCAGGATGAGATCAACTCCTACCGTGCAGGAGGCCGCCATGCGGGTCTGTACCCCGAAAAGTGGCTCCCCGCCGCAGTGGTGGTGGCCGATGTGCCTTTCAGTGAGCAGAACGGCATGATGAACACCACTTCCAAGATAGTCAGGGGCAAGGTCGAGAAGTTCTACGCGGACCGCATCGCCTACGCCATGACCGCCGAAGGGAAGGTGATCGACAATGAAAAGAATTTAGCATCGATATAGTATGGCACTCTGCGAAACAGCTTCAGTAGCAGTAGGAATCGACATAGGCGGCCAATCTTCCAAGATCGGCATCGTGGACAGGGAAGGTCACATCCTCGGGCGCAGCGTGCTGCCCGCGGACGGCGACACCAACCCCGATGACTTCGTCGCCAAGCTCGCCGAGGCTGTCAGGGCCCTGATCGCATCCTGCGCCCCGGATTCCCCCATCGCAGGAGTGGGTGTCGGTGCTCCCAATGCCAATTTCTACACCGGCTGCATCAGCCATGCCCCCAACCTGCCCTGGGCCAATGGCAAGACGGTCCCCTTCGCGCAGATGCTGAGCTGGAAACTCGACGACGTTCCCGTCACCATCACCAATGACGCCAATGCGGCGGCGATGGGGGAGATGAAGTACGGAGTGGCCAAGGACCTGAAGCATTTCATCGAGATCACCCTCGGCACCGGAGTGGGCAGCGGCGTGGTCGTGGACGGGAAAATCCTCTACGGCAGCGACGGATTTGCCGGAGAGCTCGGGCACAGCTGCGTCGAGATGGACGGCCGCCAGTGCGGCTGCGGCAACCGCGGCTGCCTGGAAGCCTACGCCTCCGCCACCGGAGTGGCCCGCACCGCCCGCGAGTGGCTGGACTCCTCGGACGAACCTTCGAGCTTGAGGCAATTGACCAAGATCACTTCGAAAGACGTGGCCGAGGCGGCTGCGGTAGGGGATGCCCTCGCGCTCAGGGTATTCGATTACACCGGTACCATACTCGGTACCAAATTGGCGGATTTCGTGCATTTCTCCGCACCTCAGGCCATCGTCCTCTTCGGCGGACTGGCCCGTGCGGGCGAACTTATCTACGCCCCTACCATCAAGGCGATGAATGCACGCCTGCTCCCCATATGGAAAGATAAAGTAAAACTTTTGTTCTCGTCCCTGCCCGAATCGGATGCCGCCATCCTCGGCGCTTCGGCATTGGTCTGGGCCTGATATGTATAATCTTATAAAACCAATAAAAAGATGAAAGCAGAAAAAATTTTCGTGGCCCTCGTTCTGGGCCTCACAGTGGTGGCCTGCACGCCTAAGGCTCCGGCTGCCGTAGATGAGAACGGGAACAAGATTCCCACATCCAAGGATTTCGTGCCTACCAAGGCTCAGGTCGATTCCGTAAGCTACCTTCTCGGTGTCAACTTCGGTTCTTTCTTCTCCCAGTACGATTTCGGCGAGGTCAACTACAGCCAGCTCGTCCAGGGTATCAAGGATTTCCGCAATGCCAAGGGTAACTACTATGACGACGATTACTTCGATCAGTTCAAGATCAACCCCAACGAGATGAACGATGTGCTCAGTAACTTCCTGATGAACAGGCAGATCTATGTGAGCATGAAGAACGGTGAGGACGGTAAGGCTTATCTGGAAGCCAATGCCAAGAAGGCCGGTGTCCAGGTCACCGACAGCGGTCTCCAGTACAAGATCATCGAGGCCGGCAACGACGTGCGTCCTGCCAGCACCGACACCGTGGTCGTGAACTATGAGGGCAAGCTCATCGACGGAACCGTGTTCGACAAGAACCTTTCCGATCCTATTTCCTTCGCTCTTAACCGCGTGATCGCCGGTTGGACCGAGGGTCTGCAGCTCATCGGTGAGGGTGGCAAGATCCAGCTTGTGATCCCTGCCGACCTTGCTTACGGTGAGACTGGCCAGGGCCAGATCAAGCCCAATTCCGTGCTCGTCTTCGATGTCGAGACTCTGGAGGTGCACCGCGAGGTTCCCGCCGCCGAGTAATCTCCCCGGATACAACGAAGCGGAGGCAGCTGACATCAGCCGCCTCCGCTTTGCTTTCTGCCTTGGCCGATGGCCGGCAAGGGACCCGGGGAAGCTGAATAGGGGGACAATGCTTCCCCGGGTCCCTCACCGCTCCCTCGGCAGTGCTGAATCTGTACGGGCCGGTGGCAGTCGGCACCGAGCTGCCACCCGGACCGGACTCATGCGCGATGCTGAAACAGATTAGTCTTCGTTTTCGTCGTAGATGACTTCCTCCTCGTCCTTGTCCTCGTCATCGAGATCCTCGTCATCCTCATCCTCGAGATCCTCGTCGTCCTCATCCTCATCCTCATCACCCCTCTCCCCGGGCAAGCGCCGCTTGTCAGCCGGCAGATCCTCGAAAGCCACATATCCGTTTTCGAACTCGATGGGAAGCGGACCCTTGGTGTCCACGATAACGGGAGAAGCCACGGTCCCGGGCTCCTCGCCCTCGAAAGTGATGGTCACGCTCTTCTTGGAAGCCACATCATAGAAATATACAAACTTGACCACCCCGGCCTTGAGAGTCTGGGCGATGGTCACATTGTCCACCGAACCGTAGCCGATGTCGATCAGGGCGTAGCGGGCGACCACGGCGCCGCTTTCGTCGAAAGCCTTGAAAAGGATGGGCTGGTCGACCATGAACTCCAGATCGGCGCGGAGCTGCTTGTGAAACCTGTAGAGGGAGCTCTCCGAACTTATATGGTACAGACGGTAGAAACCTTTGATTCCGTCAAGTGTAACTCGATACTTGCAAATCATGGTGCGAATATAAAAAAGATTTACTAAATTTGGATTATATGATTCCTGTTTCGGACACATACCGCAGCATAGATGCGCCGGGCGAGGGTCTTTTCAAGGACAACGGAAGCCGTTTCATAGCTCTGGCGTACCCTGTGGAGAGTGAGGAGGAAGTCAAGGCGATAGTGTCCGCGGCCAGGAAGGAGTACCACGATGCGAGGCATCACTGCTATGCCTACAGACTCGGCCTGGACGGGTCGGTCTGGAGGGCCAATGACGACGGTGAGCCGTCGGGCTCAGCGGGGAGACCCATACTGGGCCAGATCGACTCCGCGGGACTGAGTGACATACTGGTCGTGGTGGTGCGCTACTTCGGCGGCATCAAACTGGGGATCCCGGGCCTGATCCGGGCGTACAAGACCTCCACGGCGGACGCCCTCTCGCACGTGAAGGTGGTGGAAAAGGTGGCAGGTGTGCGCTACCGGCTCAGCTTCCCCTACGACAGGATGCCGGCCGTGATGAAGGTCCTCAAAGACCTGGACCTGGAGTACGGAGACCAGGACTTCGCCCTGGACTGCTCCCTCTCGGTCAGGGTGAGACTGACACGCAAGGACGTTTTTTTGGAACAAATCAATGATATTCCTGGATGTGAATACCGGGAAACAAACAAATAAAATTATGAGCAAAATTCATGTCTTTAACGCAGGCCCCTGCCTGCTGCCGCAGGAAGTGTACGACCATGCCATAGAAGCCATCAAGGACTTCAAGGGCACAGGTGTTTCCGTCCTTTCCATCTCCCACCGTACCAAGGAGTGGGAAGCTACCATGGATGAGTGCCGTGCACTCTGGAGAGAGCTCCTCAACATTCCCGAAGAGTATGAGACTGTGTTCCTCGGAGGAGGCGCCAGCATGCAGTTCCTCTATGTCGCCATGAACTTCCTCGAGAAGAAAGCTGGATACCTCGAGACGGGTGTCTGGGCCAAGAAGGCACTCAAAGAGGCCAAGGGCCTCGGAGATGCAGTGGCACTGGCGAGTTCCGCAGACCGCAACTATTGCTATATCCCCAAGGGATATGAGATCCCCTCTGACCTGGATTATTTCCATATCACCACCAACAATACCATCTACGGCACCGAGATAAGGCATGACATCGACAGCCCCGTCCCCCTGATCGCAGACATGTCCTCCGACATCCTCACCCGTCCCATCGACGTGAGCAAGTACGCCCTCATCTACGGCGGCGCCCAGAAGAACGCCGGCCCTGCCGGTGTGGCCTTCGCCATCGTACGCAAGGACGCCCTCGGAAAGGTATCCCGCTACATCCCCACCATGCTGGACTACCGCACCCATATCGACAAGGGTTCCATGTTCAACACCCCTCCCGTGTTCTCGGTGTACATCATGAACGAAACCCTCAAGTGGGTCAAGAGCATGGGCGGAGTATCAGCTCTCCAGAAGATAGACGAGAAGAAGGCCGCCACCCTGTACGCAGAGATCGACCGCAACCCCATGTTCGTGGGCACCGCGGAGCCTGAGGACCGCTCCATCATGAACGTCGCCTTCGTCATGGCTCCCGGCTACGAGGACCGCGAAGCCGACTTCCTCGCATTCGCCAAGGAAAGGGGCATGATAGGTATCAAGGGACACCGTTCAGTGGGCGGATTCAGGGCTTCCCTGTACAACGCCAGCACCCAGGAGGACGTGGACGCCCTCGTGGAATGCATGAAGGACTTTGAAAAGGAAAACGCATGAAAATCTTAGTCGCCACACAGAAGCCGTTCGCCAAAGTGGCCGTGGACGGCATCAAGGAAATAGTGGAGAAGGCAGGACACGAGTTCGCCCTCCTCGAGAAGTATGAGCAGACCTCCGAGCTGCTCGCCGCCGTCGCAGATGCTGACGCCCTCATCGTCCGCTCCGACAAAGTGACCGCAGAAGTGGTCGCAGCGGCTCCCAAGCTCAAGATAGTGGTACGCGCCGGCGCCGGCTTCGACAACCTCGACCTCCCGGCCTGCACGGCTCACGGCATTGTCGCGATGAACACCCCCGGACAGAACTCCAACGCCGTCGCGGAGCTCGCCATTGCTATGATGATATTCATGAGCCGCTGCCAGTTCACCCCCGCCACCGGTACGGAGGTGCAGGGCAAGACCCTCGGCATCCAGGCCTTCGGCAATGTCGGCAGGCTCGTCGGCAAGAAGGCTGAAGCCCTCGGCATGAAGGTCAAGGCCATCGACCCCTTCATCCCCGCCGACGCCATCAAGGCGGCCGGAGCCGAGCCCGCAGCAAGCCTGGAGGAGCTCTATTCCACCAGCGACTTCGTCTCCGTCCACATCCCCGCCACCCCCGAGACCATAAAGTCCATCGGATATGATCTGGTGTCCAAGATGCCCAAGGGCGCTACCCTCGTGAACACCGCCCGCAAGGAAGTCATAGACGAGGCCGGCCTCGAGAAGGCCCTCGAGGAGCGTCCCGACCTCAAATACGTCACCGACGTCGCTCCCGACAACCTTGCCGCCCTGCAG
The DNA here is from genome assembly GCA_017455065.1 of Bacteroidales bacterium. Lineage (GTDB taxonomy): Bacteria > Bacteroidota > Bacteroidia > Bacteroidales > UBA932 > Cryptobacteroides. Next base: position 34,710 of record JAFTBU010000056.1, on the reverse strand, counting down.
GAGAAATTCGGACTCAGGGTCTTCGCCACTCCCAAGAAGATGGGTGCCCAGACCAGCGAGGCCAATGTCAACGCGGGTCTGGCCGCAGCGCGCCAGATCGTGGATTTCTTCGCCACCGGCAATACCAGGTTCAAACTCAACTAGGCTATGGTCAGAGTAAAACCTTTCGCAGCGGTGCGTCCGCCCAAGGACCTGGTGACCCAGGTGGCGGCCCCTCCCTACGACGTGCTCAGTTCGGTGGAGGCTTTCAAGATGGCAGGGGAGAAATCCCTCCTGCACATCACCAAGCCTGAGATCGACTTCGATCCCATGCTCCCCGACCACGACGAGAGGGTCTATGCCAAGGCTGTGGAGAATTTCCGCAAATGGCAGGCCGAGGGCTGGCTCAAGCGCGACCCCAAGGAGTGCTATTATGTGTATTCCCAGACCATGGGGGACAGGACCCAGTACGGCATCGTGCTCTGCGCCCACACCGACGACTACGCCGAGGGCCGCATCAAGAAGCATGAGCTGACCCGCAAGGACAAGGAAGACGACCGTATGGTGCACGTACGCATCCAGAACGCCAACATCGAGCCTGTCTTCTTCGCTTTCAAGGACAATCCCGGACTCGCCGCCATAGTGTCCCGGACGGTCGCAGGACCTTCGGAGTACCGCTTTACGGACGAGAACGGTTTCGGCCATGAATTCTGGGTGATAGACGACGATGCCACCATCGCTGAGATCACCCGCATTTTCACCACCCAGGTGGAGGCCTTCTACGTGGCCGACGGCCACCACAGGACCGCAGCCGCGGCCCGCGTCGGCGCCGAGAAGAGAGCGGCCAACCCCCATCATACCGGCGATGAGGAGTACAATTTCTTCATGGCGGTATGCTTCCCCGAAAGCGAGCTCAAGATCCTCGACTACAACCGCGTGGTCAAGGACCTGAACGGACTGGACGAGGCGGGCCTTCTCAAGGCTCTCGCCAGGGACTTCGAGGTCAAGGCTGAAGGTAGCGGGATCTATACCCCCGCCGCCCTGCACAATTTCTCCATGTACCTCGGAGGACAGTGGTATTCGCTCACCGCGAAGCCCGGCCGCTTCGATGACAAAGACCCGATAGGCGTGCTCGATGTGACCATCCTGTCAAATCTGGTATTGGACAGGATACTCGGCATCAAGGACCTGCGCACCGACAAACGCATAGACTTCGTCGGCGGCATCAGGGGCCTGGGCGAGCTCAAGGCCAGGGTGGATAGTGGAGAGATGAAAGTGGCTTTCGCCCTCTATCCGGTGTCGATGGACCAGCTCATAGCCATCGCTGACACCGGCAACATCATGCCTCCGAAGACCACCTGGTTTGAACCCAAGTTGCGTTCGGGGCTTGCCATTCACACCTTAGACTGATTTTGTACTATGAAAGCGGATTCTGCCTTGATACATCGCACGCTCAAGGAATTCTTCGGCTATGATGCATTCAAAGGTGACCAGGAGATGGTCATCAAACATCTTATCGAAGGAGGCGACGCCTTTGTCCTGATGCCTACGGGAGGAGGAAAGTCCCTGTGCTTCCAGCTTCCCGCCCTCATCATGGAGGGGACGGCCGTAGTCATATCCCCTCTTATCGCCCTGATGAAAAATCAGGTGGACCTGATAAGGAGCTATGAGGCCGGCACGGAGAGTACCGTCGCCCATTTCTTGAATTCGTCGCTCAGCCGCGCCCAGATAGACGAGGTCAGGCAGGATCTGCTTTCAGGACGTACCAAGATACTGTACGTCGCCCCCGAGTCCCTCACCAAGGAAGAGAACGTGAACCTCCTGCGGGAGGTGAAAGTCTCTTTCTACGCCATAGACGAGGCCCATTGCATCTCCGAATGGGGACACGATTTCAGGCCTGAGTACAGGCGTATCCGCAGCCTGGTGGAGGACATAGGCAGGGCTCCCATCATCGCCCTCACCGCCACCGCCACTCCCAAGGTCCAGAACGACATCCTCAAAAACCTGGGCATCCAGGGCGCAGCGGTGTTCAAGTCCTCCTTCAACCGTCCCAATCTCTATTACGAGATAAGGGACAAGGTGGACGCGGAGAAGGATATCATCAAATTCATACGGCAGAACGCCGGGAAATCCGGCATCATCTACTGCCTGAGCCGCAAGAAAGTCGAAGAGATGGCCCAGCTGCTGTGCATCAACGGCATCAAGGCCCTCCCTTACCATGCGGGACTGGACGCCAAGACCAGGGCGGAGAACCAGGACAAGTTCCTGATGGAGGAAGTCAATGTCATAGTGGCCACCATAGCCTTCGGCATGGGCATAGACAAGCCGGACATCCGCTTCGTCATCCACTACGACATCCCCAAGAGCGTCGAGAGCTACTACCAGGAGACCGGCCGTGCTGGCCGCGACGGGCAGGAAGGCCAGTGCATCGCCTACTACAGCTACAAGGACATCCAGAAGCTGGAGAAGTTCATGCAGGGCAAGCCCGTCTCCGAGCAGGAGATCAGCCGCCAGCTCCTCTCCGAGGTGGTGGCCTACGCCGAGTCCAGCCAGTGCCGCAGGAAGCTCCTGCTGAATTATTTCGGCGAAGACTACCCGGTGGAGAACTGCGGCTCCTGCGACAACTGCATCCATCCCAAGCAGGTCTTCGACGGCAGGGAGGAGATGAGGCTGGTGATACGGCTCATCGAAGCCCTCCCCGAGCATTTCAAGATAGACCATCTCGCCAACATCCTCGCCGGCAAGACCAATTCCATCATCAAGTCCTACAAGCACGACGAGCTGGATTTCTTCGGCGCCGGCGACAGCCACACCGACAAATTCTGGTGCACCGTGATCCACCAGGGCCTCACCTTCCATCTTCTCGAAAAGGAGATCGAGAGCTACGGCCTGATCTGCGTGACTCCCGAGGGGCACGAGTTCCTCGAGCATCCTTATGAGCTCAAGCTCGTCGAGGACAGGCAGTTCTCGAACGGAGGCGACGACGATGATGATGACGAGGACGCTGCAGCAGCTGCTGCAATGAGGAGCGGTGGCGGCGACCCGGTGCTGCTGGCCATGCTCAAGGACCTCCGCAAGGACCTCGCCTCCAAGCTCAAGCTGCAGTCCTGGATCATATTCTCCGACCCTGCGCTGGAAGACATGTCCATAATGTACCCTATGACCTTCGACGAGTTGCGCAACTGCCAGGGCGTGGGCGAGGGCAAGGCCCGCAAGTTCGGCGGAGAATTCATAAAGCTCATAAAGAAATACGTCGAGGAAAATGAAATATCGCGTCCGGACGATTTCATCGTGAAATCCGCCCCGGGCAAGTCCGCCAACAAAGTCTATATCATCCAGAGTATAGACCGCCGCATGTCCCTCGAGGACATAGCCGCCGCCAAGGGCATGGATATGGACGAACTCCTCACAGAGATCGAAGCCATAGTCTCGTCGGGCACCAAACTCGACCTGGACTACTACATCTCGCAGGAGCTGGATGACGACATAGTCGAAGAGATCTACGATTATTTCCGCGAAGAGGCCACCTCCGATTCGCTCTCCGAGGCCATAGAGGCCCTCGGACCGGATTATGACGAACTGGAAGTCCGCCTGGTGCGGCTCAAATTCCTCTGCGAAGTAGCGCTATGATCCCTCAGGAGACGGTCAATCTCATACTCGATACGGCCAGGATTGAAGACGTGGTGAGCGACTTCGTGACCCTGAAGCGCCGCGGAGCCAATTTCGTGGCTTGCTGCCCTTTCCACAACGAGAAGACCCCCTCCTTTTACGTATCCCCCTCCAAGGGTATCTACAAATGCTTCGGCTGCGGCAAGGCAGGATCGGCAGTCGGCTTCGTCATGGAGCATGAGCATTATTCCTATGTGGAGGCCCTCCGCTATCTCGCCCGCAAATACAATATCGAGATCGTCGAGGCAGAGGAGTCGGCAGAGGAGATAGCCAAGCGCCAGCGCAACGAGAGCCTGCTGCTGGTGAGCGAATTCGCCCAGAAATTCTTCGCCTCCCAGCTGGAAAGCGGCGAGGGCCGCAGCGTCGGCTACCAGTACCTGCGTTCCCGCGGTCTGGAAGACGCCACCATTGCCCATTTCGGCCTGGGCTGGGCCCCTTCGGGCAAGGACACCCTCACCCGGGCGGCACTGGATGCGGGATTCAAGCTCGAATACCTGCTGGCCGCCGGGCTCAGCGTCCAGAAAGAGGACGGGAGCGTGGCCGACAAATTCCGCGAGAGGGTGATGTTCCCCATCTATTCGGTCAGCGGCAGGCCCGTCGCCTTCAGCGGCAGGACCCTGCGCTCCGACAACCCCGCCAAATACGTCAACTCCGCAGACACCGAGATATACCACAAGAGCAACAACCTCCTGGGCATCTACCACGCCAAGGCGGAGATTTCCCGCCAGCACCGCTGCATAATTGTCGAGGGCAATGTGGACATGACCACCATGCACCAACTGGGCATCACCAACGTGGTCGCCACCTGCGGCACCGCCCTCACCGTCGAGCAGATACGCCTCATCAGCCGTTTCACCGCCCCGGACAACAACGTCACCATCATGTACGACGGCGACTCCGCGGGCATACACGCCGCGTTGAGGGGGCTCTCGCTCGTGCTCCACGAAGGGCTGAACGTAAAGATCGTGCTGCTGCCGGAAGGGGAGGACCCCGATTCCTTCGCCCGCAAGCACACCCTCGAAGAGGTGCAGGACTACATTGCCTCCCACGAAAAAGACTTCATCGAATTCAAGACGGACCTGCTCCTGGGAGAAGCCGCGGGCGATCCACTCAAGAAAGCTAACCTCATAAACGACATAGCCGACACCATAGCCCAGATCCCGGACGCAGTCAAACGCTCCGTGTATGTGGAAGTGTGTGCGGCCAGATTCGGGATAGAGTCGGACATCCTGTTCCAGCGCATCAACAAGACCCGCCGCCAGCAGGCCGAAGAGGAAAGGCGCCTGAGGGATAACCAGCAGCGCCGCCGGGAGCAGGGTTTCGAGGCCCCCCAGCCTTCGTATCAGCCGTATCAGTCTGAGGAGAGCATCCCGGAGCGCCCCGCCTGGACCGAGGAGAATCCCACCGTGGGCCTTGCGGAGAAGGATCTGCTGCATTTCCTGCTGCGTTACGGGCAGGAGCCCCTGGAGTTCGAAAGCGACTCGGAGTACTACACTCCCGATGCGGAGCAGACCCCGACCGTCGCTGACTTCATCCGCGACGCCATCGAAGGGGACGGCAGCCGCATGGCCAATTCCCTCTATGCCAAGGTCTATGACGAATACGCCGCGGCCTCGGACGAGGGCCTCGGCCAGGAAGAGATAGTGCGCCGTCTGCTCAACAGCGAAGACCGCGGAGTCGCGGACCTCACTGCCGAGCTCACCACCGACAAATACCGGCTCACCGTCCACAACTTCGAGGCTGCCCTCACCACGACCTCCTCGTGGCTGGCCATTTTCGTCCCGAAAGCCATTTTGTACTACGCGGAGAGGCGTATTCAGGCCAGAATTGATTATCTTCGCCATTCGCTTGCAGACGCACCCGAGCAGGAGCAGACCCCCATCATGACGGAGATGGTCTCGCTCCAGGCCGCCCAGAGGGGCATAAAACAGAAATTAGGAAGAGAAAAGAAAATATGAAAAAGGAATTCAAGAGAACGCTTGTGACCTGTGCGTTGCCCTATGCCAACGGACCGGTCCATATCGGACACCTGGCAGGAGTATATGTGCCGGCTGACATCTATGTACGTTATCTGAGGATGAAAGGGGAGGATGTCCTCTTCATCTGCGGCTCCGACGAACACGGCGTGCCCATCACCATCAAGGCCCGCCAGCAAGGCTGCACCCCCCAGGACATCGTGGACAAATACCACAGGATCATCAAGGACTCCTTCACCGGCCTCGGCATCAATTTCGACATCTACGGCAGGACCAGTTCCGCCGTCCACCACGCCAACGCATCGGAGTTTTTCCGCAAGCTCTACGACGAGGGCAAATTCATCACCAAGGAAAGTGAGCAGTACTATGACCCCGAGGCCAAGACCTTCCTCGCCGACCGCTACATCGTGGGCACCTGCCCCAAGTGCGGCAATGAAGGCGCCTACGGCGACCAGTGCGAGAAATGCGGCTCCACCCTCAGCCCCGAGGAGCTCATCAACCCCCGCTCCAAACTGAGCGGCGCCGAGCCCATAAAGAAGAAGACCACCCACTGGTACCTGCCTCTGGACAAATACGAGAGCTGGCTCTCCGAGTGGATACTCCAGGGCCACAAGGAGTGGCGCTCCAATGTCTATGGCCAGTGCAAGAGCTGGATAGACGGCGGCCTGCAGCCCAGGGCCGTCAGCCGCGACCTCGACTGGGGCGTGCCCGTACCCGTGGAGGGTGCCGAGGGCAAGGTGCTCTATGTCTGGTTCGACGCTCCCATCGGCTACATTTCCAACACCCAGGAGCTCCTTCCCCAGAGCTGGAAGAAATGGTGGAAGTCCGAGGACACGAAGCTCGTGCATTTCATCGGCAAGGACAACATAGTCTTCCATTGCATCGTATTCCCTTCGATGCTCAAGGCCTACGGCGACTACATCCTCCCGGACAATGTCCCCGCCAACGAATTCCTCAATCTCGAGGGAGACAAGATTTCGACTTCCCGCAACTGGGCCGTCTGGGCCCACGAGTACCTCGAGGATTTCCCCGGCAAGCAGGATGTCCTCCGCTATGTGCTGACCGCCAACGCCCCCGAGACCAAGGACAATGATTTCTCCTGGAAGGACTTCCAGGCCCGCAACAACAGCGAGCTCGTGGCCATCTTCGGCAATTTCGTAAACCGCGCCATCGTGCTGACCCACAAGTACTTCGACGGCAAGGTGCCGGCCCGCGGGGAGCTGCTCGACGAGGACCGCGAGGCCCTCGCCCAGATCCCCGCACTCCGCGCTTCGATGGAGGCCAATCTCAATGAATACAAGTTCCGTGAGGCCCTCAAGGACGCCATGGGCATAGCCCGCGTGGGCAACAAGTATATCTCCGATACCGAGCCCTGGAAGGTCGCCAAGACCGACATGGCCAGGACGGCCACCATACTGAACGTCAGCCTGCAGATCTGCGCCGACCTCGCCATCGCCTTCGAGCCCTTCACCCCCTTCGCCGCAGAGCGTCTGCGCGACATGCTCGGAGTCGGCCTCGAAGCCGGCACCGACCACCGCAATGGTGAGGCCGTGACCGAAAACACTTACAGGGAAGGCGAGTGCGCAGCCCTTCATACCATCCCCTCCACGGCTGCAGTCACCCTGCGCTGGGATATGCTCGGAGGCGATGACCTTCTGCCCGAAGGCCATGCCATAGCCGAGGCCCAGCTGCTCTTCGCCAAGATCGAGGATGAGCAGATAGACGCCCAGCTCGCAAGGCTCGACCGCATACGGGCTGAGAAAGAGGCCGAGGCCAAGGCTGAAGCCGCCCGCCAGGTGGTCCCCCAGAAAGAAGAATGCACCTTCGAGGATTTCGACAAGATGGACATCCGCACCGCCACCGTACTCGAGGCGGAGAGGGTCCCCAAGACCGACAAACTCCTCAAGCTGACCATAGACACCGGCATAGACCGCAGGACCATAGTCTCCGGAATCGCGGAGTTCTATTCTCCCGAGGACATGCTCGGCAAGCAGATATGCATCCTGGCCAACCTCAAGCCCCGCACGATACGCGGGATCGAGTCCAAGGGTATGATACTCATGGCCCGTCAGGGCGACGGCACCATGCGTTTCATCACTCCCCAGGAAGTGCTCTGCAACGGCGCGCAGATAGGATAAAACCATATACATGAAACGACTGACAACCATTCTGGCCGCAGCAGCACTTGCGGCCGTGCCCGTGATGAGGGCACAGACCGGCCTGGTACATTACACAGGCGCCACCATGTCCAACGTGGACTACCACGACGGACAGCTTCGCCCCGCCATCGGCGTGCACAACCAGCAGATCATGCGCGCCAACCGTTCCCTCGAATATGCGATGGACGGCTGCGGATGGACCTACAACCACGCTCCGATGATTGCCTATTGGCACGGTCGTTTCTATGTGGAATACCTTTCCGACCCCGTAAGCGAACACCAGCCCCCGGGAAAGACCTTCCTCATCACTTCCCCGGACGGGAAGAACTGGTCCGACGCACAGGTGCTCTTCCCTGAGTACAAGGTGCCCGAGGGCTTCCGCAAGAGCCCTGACGGTCCCGTCGCCGGCCCCGGCCTCATGGCCGTGATGCACCAGCGGGTGGGCTTCTACACCTCCCGCAGCGGCAGGCTCTTCGCATTGGCCTTCTACGGAGTCGCCCTCACCGAGAGGGGAGACGGCCCCAACGACGGCAACGGCATAGGCCGCGTGATACGCGAAATACTGGACGACGGCAGCTTCGGCCCCATCTATTTCCTGCGCTACAACCACGGCTTCAACGAAAAGAATACCGATTATCCTTTCTACACCCGTTCCCGTGACAAGGGCTTCAAGGCCGCTTGCGAGGAAATCCTCGCCAACCCCCTGTACATGATGCAGATGGTCGAGGAGGCCGATGCGGGCGATCCTCTCATCCCCCTGAAGAACCGCTACCAGGCCTTCTCCTACTACCACCTGCCCGACGGCAAGGTGGTGGGTCTGTGGAAACACGCCCTGACCTCGGTCAGCGAGGACGGGGGATACACCTGGTCCCAGCCCGTCGCCCGCGCCTACGGCTTCGTCAACAGCAACGCCAAGATATGGGGCCAGCGCACTTCCGACGGCCGCTACGCCACCATCTACAATCCTTCCGAGTACCGCTGGCCCCTGGCCATCTCGACTTCCGACGACGGCCTGGAGTACACCGACCTGTCCCTGGTGCACGGGGAGATCACCCCTCTGAGGTACGGCGGCAACTACAAGAACCGCGGTCCCCAGTATGTCAGGGGTATCCAGGAGGGCAACGGCGATCCCGGCGACGGCAAGATATGGCTCACCTACAGCATGAACAAGGAGGACATCTGGGTGAGTTCCATCCCCGTGCCCGTGGTCAACAAGGCCGCAGGACACTCCTCCGATGTGTTCGATGCCATGGAGCCCGGACATGAACTGGACCAGTGGAACACCTACGACCTCATCTGGGCCTCCACCCGCATCGAAAAAGATCCCGCAGGAGTCAGGGCCCTGACCCTCAGGGACAAGGATCCTTTCGACTACGCCAAGGCGGAGAAAGTCATCCCCGCCTCCCAGGCCTTCTCCGTGTCTTTCGAAGTGATGCCCGGACAGGCAGACTTCGGCATGCTCCAGATAGAGCTCCAGGACGCCAAAGGCCTGCCTTCAGTACGCCTGAGCTTCGAGCCCGACGGCTCCGTCACAGTCAAGAACGGCGCACGCTACGGCAGGGCCGGCACCTACAAGGCCGGAGAGAAGACCCGCGTGGACATCACAGTGGACTGCCTGCACCGCAGCTACACCACCAGCATCAACGGCAGCAATCCCACCACCAGGATATTCTACGCCCCCGCGGCAGAGCTCGAGAGGGTGGTGTTCCGCACCGGAGCCCCCAAGACCGACCCGACCCCCGAAGACCCTGCGGAGATATTCACCGACAGGCCGGGAGCCGATGCCATAGAGCCTCAGGAGGCGGTATTCCGCATCTATTCCCTCGTCACCGCCCCCGCCGGCCATTCCCACGATGTGCTCAGGGCGGCCGACTACAAGTCCTATGTGGACTATTTCAATGTGATGGAGCCCGAACCCGACGTCAAGGCCTACTCCAACGCCGAGTCCTGGGACTGGATGCAGGCCAATGTGCCCCTGTTCTCCTGCCCCGACCCGTCCATCGAGGAGATATGGTATTTCCGCTGGTGGTCCTGGCGCAAGAGCATACGCCGCACGCCCCAGGGCTTCGTGATCAACGAATTCCAGGTGGACCGCAGCTACGCCGACAAATACAATATGATAGCCTGCGCCATAGGACATCACGTGTCTGAAGGACGCTGGGTGCGCAACCCCCAGTATATCGACGACTACCTGGACATCTGGTACCATGGCAAAGACGGCGGCCCCATGGACAGGATCCACAATTTCAGCTCCTGGACCCCCTGGGCCGCATATCAGAGATATCTCGTGACGGGTGACCGCGAGCAGCTGATGTCCCTGTATCCCGCATTCGAGGACGATTGGAAGTATTGGGTGGAGAGCCACCGCCACGGAGAAGGCCTCTTCGGCCAGAGGGATGTGAGCGACGGCATGGAGGAATCCATCAGCGGCGGCCGCAGGATGCAGAACGAGCGTCCCACCCTCAACAGCTACATGTACGGCAACGCCGTGGCCCTCTCCAAGATGGCCGCCATGGCTTCCGACCCTGCCAAGAGCGATTACTACGCCAAGCAGGCGGCCGGGATCAAGTCCATGGTCCAGGAAAAGCTCTGGAATCCCGGGCTCGAGTTTTTCGACTCCTACCGCGTGCCCGGCGACAGCCTCGCCCAGGTGCGCGAAGCCATAGGCTACATCCCCTGGTACTTCGAACTCCCCGACCCGGGGTACGAAGTGGCATGGGCCCAGATAAAGGATGAAAAAGGCTTCAAATCCCCCTACGGCCTCACCACCGCCGAGAGACGCCATCCCGAGTTCCGCAGCCACGGAGTGGGCTCCTGCGAGTGGGACGGCGCCGTGTGGCCTTTCTCATCATCCCAGGTGATCACCGGCCTGGCCAACCTGCTCAACGACTACAGCCAGGACTATGTCACCAAAGACGACTATCTCGACTGCATCAAGCAGTACGCCGACAGCCAGTACCGCAGGGGCCGCCCCTACATAGGCGAGTATCTGGACGAAGTCACCGGCTACTGGCTGAAAGGTGAGAACCCCCGCAGCGACTATTACAACCATTCCACCTGGGCCGACCTCATCGTGACCGGCCTCGTGGGCCTGCGCCCGCGCGAGGACGATGTGCTGGAGGTCAATCCCCTGGTCCCCGAGGCCCGCTGGGACTGGTTCTGCATGGACGGAATCAGCTACCGCGGCCATGATGTCACCGTACTCTGGGACAAGGACGGCCGCCGCTACGGCAAGGGCGCCGGCATGCGCATCTGGGTGGACGGCCGCCTGGTGAGCGTGACCCCCGGCATCGCCAAGGCTGAAATCAAACTGTAACCGATCAAATCTATTAACCGCCAATGAAAACCAGATCCATCATTCTCGCCGTAGGAGCAATGCTCCTCTCCGCCGCGCTCTGGGCCCAGGATAAGGCCACGGTGCGTTTCAATCCCTTGGGAGGCAGCGAGGTCGCAGCCCTTTCCGCAGGCGCCGGCGGCACCGTCCAGGCACCAGCAGCTCCCGTCCGCGAAGGCTGGGCCTTCACAGGATGGTACACAGACCCCACCGCACGCATAAGGATGTGGGATTTCGCCCACGACCGTGTCTCTTCCGACATGACTCTCTATGCGGGCTGGGTGAAACTCGACGAAAAGCACCTCCTGCTCAACGCCTACGCCACCCCCGAAGAACTCAAGTGCCCCTGGATAGCCACCACCCTACAGGCCATAGGACAGTACGACGAGACTTCCCATACCCTCACCCTTCCGGCAGGGACCACGGTCTATTTCGCCCCGGGCGTGTATTGGACCAATCTCGACCGCCTCAAGGGCTTCCCCTTCGATGACAGCGGCTACGTCGCCCCCGGGCCCAACGTCGGCATTGTCATAGCAGGCGAGGACGTCTCCTTCGTGGGACTGACCGCCGATGCCACCGACGTGCGCATCTGCGGCAACCGCGGAGAGGGCGGAGCCAGGGGACTCGGAGCCAGCGGCAGCTGGTACACCATCGCCGTGGGCACCGGCTTCCATGCCGAGAACGTGACATTCGCCAACTATTCCCAGGAAGACCTGGTATATCCCCGCGACCCTTCACAGAACCTCTCCAAGAGGATAGATTCGAAGAATCACGCCGAGGTGATGCGCACCGCCGGCCGCGGAGCCGACCGCATCTCCTTCGACAACGTGCGCCTGACCGGCTACCTGAACATGATGTACACCTTCAGCCCGAGGCGCGCATATTTCAAGGACTGCTTCCTGCAGTGCACTGACGATTCCATATTCTCAGGCGAGATGGTGGTCTATGAAAACTGCACCTTCCACCTCTTTGACAACCACCCGGCCTGGGCTGCAGGCGGTCCCGGCGGCATCAACGCCCTGCTCGGCTGCCGCCTCATAGGCATGCCCCAGATGACCCATCCCTTCCTGTCATTCTCCAAGATGGGCTCAGGCAACGACGGCCGCAGCGCCTCCGCCATCTATGCGGTGATAGACTGCGAATTCTCCGGCCGCATCGAGAGGGTCGAATGGGAGAACAAGACCCGCGAGTACGCCCGCTACGCCGTGCATAACAATGTCATCGGCCCCGACAAGAGGCCCCTGGTGATCAGCGCCGGCGCCCCCGAGCTCTCCGTCGATTACAGCGGCGAGGCCCTCAAGGCCTTCAAGGTGGGAGACGAGTACAATATCTACAATCTCCTCAAGGGCAACGACGGCTGGGACCCCAGAGGCCAGCACAGCGCCGCCTGGGAGCCTTATTCCAACCTTCCCTACCGTTTCCTGCTCGGCTTCAGCGGCACCATGCTGTATTCCGGCGAGAGCGGGGAGAGGAACACCGTCGTGATGACTCCCGCAGTGCTGCCCGCCACATCCGTGGATTATTCGAAGTTGGTCTGGGACTATGACAAGACCCTGCTCAGCGGCAGCGTCGATCCCGCCACCGGCAACCTGACCCTCAGCGCCCTGCCCAACAACACCGCTTCGGTGCTCACCACCTCGGTGAAATGCACCCTGCCCAGCGGCGTGTCAGCAGGCGCCAACCTGAAGATCTATCCCGTACCCGTCGCGGCTCCCGTGATCAAATCGGCTTCCATCAAGATAGCCAAGGGCAAGGCCGTCGTAGCCTACAAGACCGACAAACCTGCCTACAGGGACGTTTCCAAGATAGACTGGTACCGCGAGAAAGGCCCCGCCACCACCGACGGAGTCCACGTGGGCACCATGATGAACGATGACGAAGGCCTGTTCGTGGACGATCCTTTCAAAGAGTATCCCCTGAGCAAATATGACGTGGGCTGCTACCTGAGGGCGGTCATCACTCCCAAGTACGAGTTCAGCCCCTATGGGGAAGGCAGCATCAGCCTGACCACCCGCAAACCCGTCTCCGCCTCCGATGTGACTGCAACTGTGCTCAGCACCGATTTCAGCCACGATGTGATCGAGAATGCCGATCCCGCCACCACCGTGGGACGCTGGTTCTTCGACGGGGATTCCACTCCCTGGTCCTGGGGCCTGGGCACCAACGGCGCCGACGGACGCTGGGGTCTGCAGAACCTCACCCGCAAACCTGATCCTGACCGCCTGGTATATGCCCAGAGCGGCTCCTACGGGGATATGTCCATGACCATTGACTTCTCCACCGGCAAGGTCGAAGGCATGGGCTTCGGCGGCAACGGCAATTACATCGATATCATGATCAAGTATGATCCCGTCACCCGCAAGGGCTACGGCCTGCATGTGCAGCGTGTCCCCGCCACCACCAACGGCAACCTGTGGACCCTCTGCCGCTATGACGGCAGCGAGCGCACCGATCTTACCGAGGGCGTGCTGAGCTGTGCATTCATGCCCGGCAGCACCCTGACGGTGTCTTCCGAAGGCAATACGCTCAGGGTCACCGCCTCCACCACTTCTCAAAAGACGCCTTTGCAGATCAAGGAGAATCTGCCTGAGAAGCTGGACATCACCTGGACCGATGCCTCCGGAGCTCTAGGAGCCGATACCGCCGGCAGCTGTGCCATCCGCATCAACAACTCCGGCACCGCCTCCTACCGCTACACCGCAGGCACCAACAACTGCGTCATGCTTCACCGCGTGACCATCGACGCCAAGGAAAGATAAACTATTAGCCAATACAGCATTATGAAATTCAGATCAATCATTCTCGCCCTGGGCGCCATGCTCGTCGCCCTCGGTCTCCAGGCACAGGCCCCCGCTACCGTCAGCTTCGACAGCAACGGAGGTTCTCCCGTGCCTGCACAAGTGGTGCCTGCCGGTGCAGGTGTCATCGCCCCCATGCCGCCCGTACGCGAAGGCTGGACCTTCGTGGGCTGGTACACCGATCCCGAAGCCGAGATCCACATGTGGGATTTCCTCAATGACAGGGCCCTCGGCAACATGACCCTGCACGCCAAATGGCTCCAGCTCGACGCCAAGCATCTGCTGCTGAACGCCTATGCGACTCCCGACCAGCTCGCGAGCCCCTACATAGCCTCCACCCTGCAGACCCTCGGAGCCTACGACGAGGCCAGGCGCACCCTGACCCTGCCCGAAGGTACCACGGTTTACATTGCCCCTGGCGTGTACTGGACCAACCAGGACTACCGTCTGGGCTTCCCCTTTGACAACAGCGGCTATGTGACCACCGGAGCAGTAGGTCTCACCATACTCGGTGACAACCTCTCATTCATCGGCCTCACCGGCAATGCCGACGACGTCCGTATCGCGGGCAACCGCGGAGAAGGCGGCGCCAAGGGCCTCGGAGCCCCTGGCAGCTGGTACACTCTCGCCATTTCCACCGGATTCACCGGCAAGAACATCACCGTGGCCAACTATGCCCAGGAAGACCTCATCTATCCCCGCGACCCCCGTCAGAACATCTCGAAGCGCATCGACTCCAAGAACCACGCTGAGGTGCTGCAGAGCGCCGGCCGCGGAGTGGACAAGATGTACTTCGACAACTGCCGTTTCGTCGGCTACCTCAATATGATGGCAGGTTTCGCTCCCCAGAGGGGATATTTCAAGGACTGCTTCATCCAGTGCACCGACGACTCCATCTTCGGCGGCGGCATGGTGGTCTATGAAAATTGCACCTTCCACCACTTCGACAACCATCCCACCTGGGGAGGCGGCAATCCCAGCGGCATCATGGCCCTGCTCGGCTGCCGTCTCGTGGGTATGCCCCAGATGACCCATCCTATGCTTTCTTTTGCCAAGGGTGCTTCCGGCTCCAACGGCGCCACCGCTTCCGGTATCTATGCCGTAATCGACTGCGAATTCTCCGGCCGCATCGAGAGTGTAGAGTGGGAGAACAAGCTCCGCGACTACGCCCGCTACGCCGTGCACAACAATGTCATCGGCGACGACAAGAGGCCCCTGCAGATAAGCGAGTCCATGCCCCAGCTTTCCGTGGAATATGACGGAGAGGCCCTCAAGGCCTTCAAAGTGGGGGACGAATACAATGTCTTCAACCTCCTGAAGGGCAACGACGGCTGGGACCCCAAAGGCCAGAACAGTGCCGCCTGGGCTCCTTACTCCAACCTCCCTTACCGCTTCCTCGTGAGCGCCTCCGGTACAGTCCTCTATTCCGACCGCAAGGATGAGACCAACCAGGTGACCATCGCTCCCGTGCCCGTCCCTGCCAATTCCGTGGACTACTCCAAGCTGGAGTGGAAGTATGACAAGGATATCTTCGAAGGCCGTGTGGATCCCCGCACCGGCGTGCTGACCCTCTCCGCCAAGCCCAACACCAGCGGAGCCATCATAGACAGCGAAGTGGACTGCGTCCTGCCCAACGGCATCCCCGCCGGCGTGACCCTGCACGTGCGTCCCGTCCCCGTGGCCGCTCCCGTGGTCAAGTCTCCTTCCATCAAGGTCGGCAAGGGCAAGGTCTCAGTGGCCTACAAGACCGACAAGCCTGCCTACAGGGATGTCTCCAAGATCGAGTGGTACCGCGAGAAGGGCCCCGACACCACCGACGGCATCCACATCGGTACGATGATGAACGACGATGCCGGCCTGTACATGGACGATCCTTTCAAGGACTATCCTCTCAGCAAATACGACGTAGGATACTACCTGAGGGCCGTCATCACTCCCAAGTATGAATTCAGCCCCTATGCGGGCGAGTCCGTTACCCTGACCACCAAGCGCGCCATCACCGCCAAGGACGTCACCGAGACTTCGCTGTACACCGATTTCAAGAACCTCTTCATCGAGAACTCCGAGCCCGCCACATTCGGCCGCTGGTTCTATGACAATGACGGCTCCGTCCCCGCTCCCTGGCAGTGGGGTACCGGTTCCAACGGTTCCGAAGGCATGTGGGGCCTGATGAACGGCTACCGCGACCGCGAAAGGAAGTATCCCAGGCTTGTCTTCGGCCAGCCCGGAGACTATGGCGACATGTCTATCACGGTGAACTATTCTCCCGGAAAGGTCGAGGGACAGGGCTTCGGCGGCAGCGGCTGCTATATGGACGTCTATGTCAAATATGACCCCGTGACCCGCAGCGGCTATGGTCTGCGCATCGAGCGCGTCCCCGCCACCACCAACGGCACCATGTGGACCCTCTACCGCTATGAGGGAGAGGAACTCACCCCTCTGGGACACGGCATCCTGACCGCAGCCTTCATGCCTCAGAGCACCCTGACCGTATCAGTCAAGGGCAATACCCTCGAGGTCAGCGCCTCCACCAAGTCCGTGAAGACCCCTCTGCAGATCAAGGAGCAGCTGCCCGAGGTGGTGTCCATGTCCTGGACTGACCCCACAGGCAAGCTCGCCGCAGACAACAACGGCGGCTTCGGCATACGTATGAACAACAGCGGAACTCCTTCCTACGCCTACAACGCACTCAGCAACAACTGCATCATGCTCCACGACGTGAAGGTGGACGCTCAGAAGAGATAGGATTCAGAGTTTACGGATAACGGAGAGACCGTCGCGCAAAGGAAGCATCACGACTTCCACGCGGGGGTCTCTTCTTATTTTGTCATTGAAGTCCAGCAAACTGACAGTCTGCCTGTCGCGGGGAAGGGGAGTCTCATACACCTTGCCGTCCCAGAGCACGTCGTCCGCTATGATGAGGCCGCCGGGGCGCACCAGGTCCATGAGCAGGTCGAAATATTCGCAGTACTCCCTCTTGTTGGCATCCATGAAGGCGAAGTCATAGACCGTGCCTTCCGCGTGCAGTTTCCTCAGACTCTCCCGGGCATCCCCTATATGGAGGGTGATCTTGTCAGCAACGCCCGTGCGTTCCCATCCCTCGCGCATGATATGCTCGAGCTCGTCATTGATCTCCAATGTGTCCAAATGGCCGTTTTCGGGCAATCCCAGGGCCATCCACGCCGCGGAGTAGCCGGTGAACGAGCCTATCTCCACGATGCGCTCGGCACCGCTGGTTTCTACGAGTATTTTCAGGAGTTCCCCCTGGACGGGGCCGGAGAGCATCTGCGGGAAATTGGTGTGGATATGCGTCTGTTTCGCTATCCACTCGATGCCTTCCGGGACGTGGCTGCTGTGCTCCCGGACATATCTATCGCGAGGACTTTCCATGGGCGGACTTGCGGAACAGCAGAAGTTCGTGGGTGTCTTTGTCGTAGGCGATTTCATGCCCGCCGGCGTAAATCGTCACAAGAGAGCCGGCCGGGGTCCTTCTGGCCTGCCCCGGGCGGTTGTAGCGGCGGAGACCGCCGTAAGCTGCCTTCTCGCTCCGGGAAGCGTCCCTCAGGAAGGTCTGCATGATATCCAGGAAGGCTCCCACATGCTCGAGTGTGCTGTCCTCGGCGCCCACGTCACAGATGGGCATACGTGCCAGTTCCAGGGCTTCGTTCATGGGATTGTCGTCCTTTTCCTTCCCGCCCTTTTCCATCACCAGCCACAAGGCGGTGCCGTCCGATGCGGTGCGCAGGAAATAGTAGTCGTTGCGGGTCTTGAGCGACTCGTATTCCTCGGGGGTGCAGAACTCGAAGGCGTTTATCCTCCAGCGGCTGCTGGTCTCTGCCCTCAGCACGTTCTGGTACATCACGTCCCCGCTCAGCACCACCTTGGTGGTCCTGGTCTCCAGGTCCGCTATCCTCACCTTCCTGGTATATACCTTGCCCTGGCTCCACCCCATCAGGGGAAGCAGCGAGAGCAGCAATATGACGATATATCTTTTCACTTAGGCAAAGTTAAGAATTAATCATTACATTTGCAGATATGTCACAGTATATCGTATCTGCACGCAAATACCGTCCCGACTCGTTTGAGAGCCTCATCGGCCAGGACAACATCGCCAGGACCCTGAAGAATTCCATACTGAGGGGACAGTTGGCACATGCGTATCTGTTCTGCGGCCCCCGGGGTGTGGGCAAGACCACCACGGCGCGTATCTTCGCCAAGATGATCAATTGCTCCCATCCGACCGCCGACATGGAGCCCTGCGGGGAGTGCGAATCATGCACTTCCTTCCAGGAGGGCAGGTCATACTGCATACATGAGCTCGACGCCGCTTCCAACAACGGTGTGGAGGACATCAAGGCCCTGATGGACCAGGTGATGGTGCCGCCGCAGGTGGGCAAATACAGCGTCTATATCATAGACGAGGTGCACATGCTCTCGACCCAGGCCTTCAACGCTTTCCTGAAGACCCTCGAAGAGCCCCCTGCACATGCCATCTTCATCCTGGCCACCACCGAGAAGCACAAGATCATCCCGACCATACTCTCGCGCTGCCAGACCTACGATTTCAACCGTATATCAGTGCCGGACATAGTCAGGAACCTGCGCGACATAGCCGCCAAGGAGTCTGTGAAGATAGATGACGAATCCCTCCACATCATAGCCAAGAAGGCGGACGGTGCCATGAGGGATGCGCTCACCATATTCGACCAGACCGTGGCTTTCTGCGGGACCGACATCAAGTACGAGGACGTGATGCGCAATCTCAACGTCCTCGACTATGAGTTCTGCTTCTCCCTGGTCAGGGATTTCCTTGCGGGAGATTACGGCCACGCCTTGCTGACTTTCGACGAGATACTCTCCAAGGGTTTCAACGCCCTGCACTTCATATCCTCCCTGTCTTCGCACCTGAGAGATCTGCTGGTGGCCCGCACCGGTGGCCTGGAGACCCTGCTGGACCTTCCGGATTCGCTCAAGAAGCAGTACCGGGAGCAGGCGCAGAGCTGCTCGGTCAAATTTATTTACGACGCCCTTTCCGTCACCACCCAGTGTGAGGCGGGGTACAAGGCGAGTGTGAACCAGCGGCTGCACATCGAGTTCGCGCTGATGAAGCTCTGCTTCCTGCAGAACCAGCCTGCCGCTACTGCATCCACCCCCGAAGGAGCGGCACTCACCTCGGAGGAACGTGCCACCCTCGGCATCGTAAGAGGGGGGACCGCAAGCGAAGCGAGCGGTGGGGTCGGAGGAGCCGAAGGCTCCGCAGACGTCCGACGAGGGGAGGTGCCGGCCTCGGGGGCGGAAATCAAAGCAGAGGCCCCGAAGCGCAGCAGGGCCAAGACCGGGGCATCATTGTCCCTGTCATCACTGATGAACGGCGGGAAGCAGGAACAGCAGGAGGAGAAGGCTCCGCAGACCGTGAAGGCCGCGTCCGCCATCTCCGACGAAGAAATCAAGGCGAAATGGGGCGAACTGGCCGACACCATCTCACAGCCGCGCCTCGCCAGCGCTCTGCGCAACGCCAAACTTGAAATCGGAGGCGACGACAGCCAGAAAGTGGTGTCCTTCGCAGTGATGAACGACGCCCAGCGCAAATGGATAGAAGAGAACAAGCTCCGCGAGCTTGAAGCCGGATTCCGCAGCCTCACCGGATGCGGGACCATACGCCTCGAAGTGGGAGTCGTCCCCGACGAACACGAAGGCGAAAAGAAAGTTTACATGCCTGTGGAGAAAGCCCAGGACCTGATGCAGGACAACTCTGAAGTCAGGGACCTGGTCGTGGACCTCGGGCTCGACATAAAGTAGAGACGCTATGAAACTCCGCTGCGAAAACCTCGTCAAGAAATACGGCATGCGCACCGTCGTCAAGGGTGTGTCCATGGAAGTGAACCAGGGAGAGATCGTGGGATTCCTCGGCCCCAACGGAGCCGGCAAGACCACGAGCTTCTACATGATCACCGGCCAGATCGTCCCCAACGAAGGACGTATCTTCCTCGACGACGAGGAAATCACCGGACTCCCCATGTACAAGAGGGCCCAGAAGGGGGTGGGATACCTCCCTCAGGAAGCTTCCGTGTTCCGCAAGATGTCCGTCGAAGACAATATCATGTCGGTCATGGAAATGTCCCGCATGGGCAGGGAAGAGCGCAAGGAACGTCTCGAGGAGCTGATCGCGGAGTTCAATCTGTCCAAGGTCCGCAAAAGCCTGGGCATACAGCTTTCGGGTGGTGAGAGGCGCCGCTGCGAAATCGCCCGCGCCCTGGCCATCGACCCCAAATTCATCCTTCTGGACGAACCTTTTGCAGGCGTCGACCCCATTGCCGTCGAAGATATCCAGTACATCATCGCCAAGCTGAAATACCGCAACATCGGAGTCATCATCACCGACCACAACGTGGGTGAGACCCTGGCCATCACCGACAGGGCCTACCTCCTGTATGAGGGTACTATATTGCAGCAGGGCACACCGGAGTCCCTCGCGGCCGATGAGGACGTGAGGATGAAGTATCTCGGATCGGGATTTGTCCTGAAGAAATCCGTGGCGGTGGAGCGGGCCGTGGCCGAAGCTATGGCATCACGTAATCCCGCACATTCTGAGCCGATATCTTCGGATCTCCAAGAATAAGCAGCCTTTCCACTACGTTCCTGAGCTCGCGGATATTGCCGGGCCAGGATTTCTCCTGAAGCAGCGCTATGGCTTCGGGGGTGAAGGTCTTGCGCTCCATCGCGGCCTCTCCGCACACCTGGTCCACGAAATAGTCCACCAGCATGGGGATGTCGGACTTGCGTTCGTCCAGTGACGGTACCTTGATGATGATCGCGGAAAGCCTGTAGAAGAGGTCCTCGCGGAAACGTCCCTCCTGTATTTCTTTCTGGAGATCTTTGTTGGTGGCGGCTATGACCCTGACGTCCACCTCGATGTCCTTGTCGCTGCCCACGCGGGAAATCTTCTTCTCCTGCAGGGCCCTGAGCACCTTGGCCTGCGCGGCCAGGCTCATGTCCCCGATTTCGTCGAGGAAGAGGGTGCCGCCGTCGGCCTGCTCGAACTTGCCCTTGTGCTGTTTGATGGCGGAGGTAAAGGACCCCTTCTCATGGCCGAACAACTCGCTTTCTATGAGCTCCGAGGGTATGGCGGCGCAGTTGACGTCGATGTAGGGCATGGCGCTGCGGTTGCTCTGCTCGTAGATGCTGCGGGCCACCAGCTCCTTTCCGCTGCCGTTGGCTCCCATGATGAGAACACGGAAATCCGAAGGGGCGACCTTGGAAATGATCTCCCGGATATGCTGCATGGGCTCCGAATCGCCTATCATCTGCTGGCCGTACACTTTTTTCTTGAGTATCCTGGTCTGGGTGACGAGGGCGGCTTTGTCAGTGGCGTTCTTGATGGTGATGAGTATCCTGTTGAGGTCGAGGGGCTTCTGGATGAAGTCGAAAGCTCCTTTCTTGATGCACTCCACTGCCGTATCTATGTCTCCGTGTCCTGAGATCATGATCACCGAGGAGTCCACGCCTTCTTCCGTCAGTTTGCCCAGGACTTCGATGCCGTCCATGCCGGGCATCTTGATGTCGCAGAAAATCACGTCGAATTTCTCCTTCATCGCCTTCTCAAGACCCATGGCTCCGTCTTCCGCCACGTCCACCTGGTATCCTTCATCGCCGAGGATCTCTTTCAGGGAGTTCCTGATGGCTCTTTCATCATCAATGACAAGTATCTTCATATATGCTTAGCTTTTATTCAATTCATGGACGCGGGTAGCTGATGGTGAAACAGGCGCCGCCCAGGCTGAACGAACGGCTGTAACCTATGGTGGCTCCGCATCTTTCGAGTATGCTCTTGGAGATGGCCAGGCCCAGGCCCGAACCGCCGTTCTTGGTAGTGAAATTGGGCGTGAAGAGCCTGTTTTCGTTCTCCACGGACACTCCAGGGCCATTGTCTTCTATGACTATGTCGTAGAAGCCGTCTTTGACGGAATTGCGCAGGGAGACTATGATGTGGCCGTCGGCCTTTTCCTCCACGGCCTGCACGGCGTTGTTTATGATGTTCACGAACACGCGGGTGAGCTGGGGCTTGGGCCCGCTGACCACTGTGTCTTTCAGGCCGTAGTAGTCGAAACGGAGGTTCTCCTTGTTGTCAAACATGGAAATCTCCTCCTGGAGGACCTTGTCCAGGTTGATCTGGGTGGGCTCTTCAGTATAGAGCTTGGCGAAGGTGGAGAATTCGTTGGCGGTCTCCGTGAGTATGTCGATGTGGTCCAGTAGGACCTTGGTGGCTTCGTCGAATTTGTCCTGCCAGCTGGGGTCGTTGCGGTCCTTGAGACGTATGATGCGCTGGATCTGGAGCTTCATCGGGGTGAGAGGGTTCTTGATCTCATGGGCCACCTGGCGGGCCATGCCGCTCCAGGCCTTGTCCCTCTCTGCCTGGGCCAGCTTGCGGGTGGACTCGGACAGCTCCGTGACCATGCGGTTGTAGGACTGGACCAGGGTCGAGATCTCGTCGTCGCGGTCGTAGCGCAGGTACTCCAGTTTGTCGATGTCGGTGGAGGAAGACATCTTGCGGCCTATCTCGCTGATAGGACCGAACATTCTCTCCACCATACCCTTGGTCAGGAATCGGGCGAGCAGCAGGAGTATTAGGAACACCGTCAATATGGTGATCGAGTGCATGATGGCATCCTTCTCGAAGTCGGAACCCTCTTCCGCATAGGGGGAGCACAGGATGGAGACGATCTCGCCGTCTTCGTTCATGATCGGAGCGTACATGTTGTAGTAGCTCTTGCGGCCGAATCTGTCTTTTTCCAGATAGTACCTCTTGTGCTGGCGTATGATCTGGTCGAAGGCGGTTTCGCTTATGCGGCTTCCGAGCAGCATCCTTTCGTAGACTTCAGGGGCGCTGGAGACCATCAGATGTCCGTCTATGGAGAACAGGGTGATGTCCGAGCCCGTCAGGGCGCTTATCCTTTCGAGGACGTTCAGCGAGCCGTTCATGTCGGGGGAGGTGATGGACCTGTTCAGCTCATCCTGGGAGATGGCCTGGATGGAGTTGATCTTGTCGGACATGGCCTTGCGGCGGTTCTCATCATCCCTGCGGTACACGAAGACGACGCTGACCATGGCCAGGGCCACCAGGGTGAGTATCAGGGAGGTCATGATCACCCAGGACAGCCTCTTCCTGAAATAAGACTTCTCTGGTATGGCTTCACGCTCCTTGTCGCACAGGGCAAGCAGCGACAGCAGCAGGAAGATGATAGTGGCGATGAAGACCGAAGCGACCAGGTAGTTGAAAACGCTCAGGGTCTGCCTGGATATCACCACCGCCTCGTTCTCGTCTGGCAGATAGATGAAATGCACATAGCCGTTGGAGTTGGAATGGCTTTCCATCTTGTCATAGACCGTATAGTGGAGGGCGGGGCTCATCGCCGTGGGATATGCGTAATCGCCGTGGGAAATCTGGATCTCGTCGCCGTGGTACCTCGCGTAGGAGTATCTGCGGGGCAGGTCCACGTGGCTCACGGTGTTCAGCCCCAGGAGACTGGCATAGCCGGACCGGCCCACTCCGTAGCGGGGCTCGACTTCGAGGAGCATCCTGGACATGCCGTATTCTTCGCTGTAATAGTAGAATACGCCGTCGTAGCGGGTGCGGCCGCCGGAGCTTATGTATCTGAATCGGGAATTGTCGGCAATGGGTACGCCGCCGTGCAGGCGGGAATTGAAACGCCGCTGCATCATCACCGCGGGAGGGGCGAACCTTCCGCCGCCGGGACCTCCCTGCGGACCGCCTCCCCCTGCCTGCTGGGAGGACTGCAGGATATTGTCATTGAGCACCATCACGGAGATACGGTACTCCCGGGAGATGCGGCTGAGGTAGAAATCGGCGATGCGGTTCTGAATGAGGGTGGAGGCATTGTCCATGACGGCCAGGGCCGAAATGAGCATGTCCGCCGCGATCTGCTCCTCGGACCACATGAGCTGGAGTTCCAGCTCGATGTCCCTGTCGATGGAGAGACGGTTGGCGGTGATCTCCAGGCGGCTGCGCTCCTTGCCGAAGCCCATGGTGGCGGCGAACGCCACGATGCACATGGCCACGAGGGCCGAGTAGGCGACGCGGCTCCTTGCCGAGAGGGCCCCCTGATGCAGCAGCGACATGATGACAGGTACGCTCAGCAGCATCGTGAGGAACGACAAGTATATCACCAGCGTGGGCCAGCTGAGGTCTTCGAGGTAATACAGCTCGAGGGAGATGTTGGAATTAAGTATGATGTCCCTGAGGGCCAGGAAGGAGTATGCCAATATGCCCAGGATGGCCAGGATGAGGGCGGCGGCATGCAGGGGGCGGTGTTTCGAAGAAGCTATCGCCGAGCGGATGTTCTTCCTGTCGATGAAAAGGCAGAGGGACACCAGCAATATCGCCAGATTGACCGTGACTACGGCCCCCAGCGAATACAGGAACGGCCCTCCTGCATAGATGGAAGGGGAGAAGATCAGCCAGTCTTCCCCGGCGATGCGTCCCCAGAGATACATGGCGGTGACGGCCGCAATTATGGCCGTCATGGAGATCAGGAGGCGCCTGCGGGATTTGCCTGCATCCAGGAATAGCAGCGCGGCCGCGAGGAACAGGGCGAATGCCGCCCAGATCAGGCTTCCTCCCGTGATGCCTGGCCGGTCCATGGATTCGTAGCTGACTTTGAACATCGGCACCCCGCCCAGCGAGACCGTGGTGCCTCCGTCGTCACCGAGCGGGTGTATGGCGTATGAACCGCTCAGGTGCAGCCGGGGATTGGTATTCCTGTAGTCGTCCCCGTTTTCGGAGTTCAATATCTCCAGGGCGGCTACGGTCTTCGTGCTTCCGCTCTCGTAGGTCCTGGCTATGTACCATTTGGGACCCATGTTGACATACAAAGGCTCGGGGCCTATCTCCAGCAGGGGAGACTGGATGTTCATCATGGGGTTCACCAGCACCTGGAACATCATCCCGGAGGTCATGTAGTCGTTGGTGATGGGCAGCTGGTTGTGCCAGGCGACCAGGGAGTCGTTGAAATACTCGTAGATCACCATGTCTTCCGGGAGGGTCTTGAAACCGTTGTGGACGTAGCTGTCCAGCAGGGCCATCCTCTTCTCCACCACCTTCTGGGCACGCCTGGCGGCCCTGACGGTGTCGCCGGGGGCGCTCATGTCCCCGGCCGCCAGCGCCAGCAGCAGCGCGCTGAGACCGACCAGGACGATGGCCATCCAGTCTTTTATTGAAAGTTTCCTGCTCATTCGTGATGATAGGGTTCGCCTCTCATTATGGTGAAGGCACGGTACAATTGCTCTGCAAAAATCGTTCTCACTATCTGGTGGGAGAAGGTCATTTTCGAAAGAGAGAGCTTCCAATCAGCCCTCGCGTACACATCCGGGGAGAATCCGTAGGCCCCGCCTATGACGAACACCATGTCCCTGCCTCTGCGGGCCATGCCGTCTTCGAGAGCCTTGGCAAACTCGACGGAGCTCCATTCGCGGCCCCTTTCATCCAGCAGCACCACCTCGTCCGCGGGCCGTATGTTCTTGAGGATCAATTCACCTTCTTTCTGCTTTATCTGCTCTTTCGAGAGGGCGGAGACATTTTTCAGCTCGGGGATCTCCACCACCTCGAAAGGCACGTAATGCCTGATCCTGGCGGTGTAAGTCTCCAGGCCCGTCCTGACCCATGCCATGTCGGTCTTCCCGACTGTCAGCAGACTGATCCTCATATACTTGCAAATATAATTATCTGGCGTGATATTTGCAATAAAACAAAGCGATGCGCAGCTTTCTTAAACTACTCCTGATAGCCGTGCCACTGTTTGTGTGCGGCTCCATCCAGGCTCAGGACAAGAGCCCGGACGCCTTTGCGTCCATATCCAAGTATATCTCCCAAGGCAATGCCGAGGCCCTTTCCGCCTGGTTTGCCGACAACCTCGAAATCACCGTCCTTTCCCGTGGAGGGACCTCCAGCAAGGCCCAGGCCAAGCAGATACTGAAGACTTTCTTCGAGTCCCACACCCCACGCTCCTTCAACATCACCCACACTGCGGGCCGGGCCAATATGAAATACGCCCTCGGCACTTTGAATGCAGGGGGCGAAAATTATCTGATTACGATTTTCGTCAGCGTGAAGGACGGATCCTTCTTTATACAGCAGCTGAAAATCGACAGGGTCTGAGGCTATACCCTCTGGCCGTAGGAACGGTCGGTGGTATTGACGGTGATCTTTTCTCCGGCCTCGATGAACAGAGGGACCATGATCTTTGCTCCGGTCTCGAGGGTGACTTCCTTGAGAGCTGAGGTGGAGGCGGTGTTGCCTTTCACTGCAGGCTCGGAATAGGTGACCTCGAGGGTGACATAGGTGGGAAGCTCGCAGGTGAGGCATCTCTCCTCGTCACCGGTGACGAACATCATCTCCACATGCTGACCTTCCTTCATGAGGTCGGAATTCTCCACGACCTCCTTGGGGAGTTTGATCTGCTCGTAAGTCTCTTCGTGCATGAAGTTGAATCCGTCCTCTTCAGCGTAGAGGAACTGGTACGGACGCCTCTCGACCTCGATGGTCTCGATCTTGGCACCGGCGGTGAAGGTGTTCTCCAGGATACGGCCGTTCTCCAGGTTGCGGAGTTTGGTCTTTACGAAAGCGGGGCCCTTTCCAGGCTTTACGTGCTGGAACCATACGATCATGCAGGGCTTGTCGTTGAACTTGAGATAAAGACCGTTCTTGAAATCTGCTGTTGTTGCCATAAATATGTGATAATTGATTATTTCTGCTGCGAATTTAGGGAATCCGGCCCACTATTGCAAATATTTTCTATGGCTCCGGCCACCTTTTCCAGCAGCCATTTGGGTGTGGAAGTGGCGCCGCACACTCCTACACGGTCCGAAGGCCTGAACCAGGAAGGGTCTATGCCCTCGGGGGAACCGACGTGGTAGGTACGGGGATTTACGCTGCGGCAGAGCCGGCAAAGGACCTGCCCGTTGGAGCTCTCCTTCCCAGCCACGAAGACTATGACATCATGGGAGGAAGCGAATTCCCCCAGTTCACGGTGCCTGGAGGCCACCTGGGAACAGATGGTGCCGTGCACTTCCAGGTGCGCTCCCGCCGCGAGCCTCTCCCGCAGCAGCTTGCACGCCCCGTCGTAGGCCTCCGGGCTCATGGTGGTCTGTGAGAATATCTCCGTGTCCTTCCCGGGGTCCAGCGTCCCGTCGTCCAGCCTCTCCTGCAGGCTCGCGGCATCCGGCACCACGACGGCGTCGCCGCCCACCTGCCCCACCAGTCCGAGCACCTCCGGGTGTCCGGTCTTCCCGAATATCACCAGCTGCCCCGGGGTGGGGAGCGCCTGCAGCCGGGCGTAGGCCTCGCGTATGCTCTGCTGGAGCCTGAGCACCACCGGGCAGGTGCAATCTATGATTTCGAAACCCTTGCCACCGGCCTTGCCGTAGATCTCCGGCGGCTCTCCGTGGGCGCGGATGAGCAGGGTGTCGCCCGGGGCGGCTTCCATGCCCTCCAGGTCCTCTTTGCCAATGGTGACGAGCCCCTTCGATTCCAGGCGCGAGAGCTCCTCCTCGTTGTGCACTATGGCCCCGAGGGAATAGAGTCTGCTGTGTGCGGAAAGGTATTCCTCCGCCCTGCCGATGGCGCGGATCACGCCGCCGCAGAAGCCGGAGTGGCTGTCGATATCGACACTGATCATAAAATGCCGAATTTGCCCTGTATGAGGCCCCTGATCCAGGCGATCTCTTCAGTGAGGGACATGTCTGAATTGTCCAGCTCGAAAGCGTCGGCGGCGCGCCTCAGCGGGGAAGTCTCCCTGTGCGAATCTATGTAGTCGCGCTCGCGCAGGTTGGCAAGCACATCTTCGAATGCAGGAGTCTCACCCTTGGCGACCATCTCGTCGTAGCGGCGCTGCGCCCTCACCTGCTCGGAGGCGGTCATGAAGACTTTGACCTGGGCGTCCGGGAACACGGTGGTGCCTATGTCCCGTCCGTCCATGACTATGCGTCCCTTCTCCCCGAACTCACGCAGCTTGGCGTCCACGAAAGCGCGCACATAGGGTACTGCCGCGATGGGGCTGACCTGCGAAGAGACTTCCAGGGTGCGTATGTCTTTCTCAATGCACCTCTCGCCCATGAAGGTGCCTTCCTTGCCGAAATGGAGGTCCAGCGACGCGAGAGCCCCTTCCAGGGCGGGGTCGATGACATTGTCGGCGGAAATCAGCTTTCTCTCCCTGGCGAAAAGGGTCACTCCCCGGTACAGGGCGCCGGAGTCCAGATAGAGGAAATCGAATTCTTTCGCTATGAGTTTGGCGAAGGTACTTTTGCCCGTGGATGAATATCCGTCCACGGCGATGATTATGTCCGGAACTTTCATATCAGGTCAAATATAGTGAAAAATTTACTTCTGCCTGCAGTAGATCTGGACGGGGCAGCCCGTGAGCTGGAAATGCCCGCGCAGCTGATTCTCCAGGAAACGTTTGTACGGATCCTTGATGTACTGGGGCAGATTGCAGAAAAATGCGAACGCGGGGAAATGCGTGGGCAGCTGGGTGATGTATTTCACCTTGACATATTTGCCCTTCCATGCAGGAGGAGGGGTCTCCTCGATGATGGGCAGCAGGGCCTCGTTGAGGCGTGCCGTGGGTATCTTCTGCGTGTAATTGGCATAGACCCTCTCCGCGGCTTCCAGCACGTCCTGGATGCGCTGCATCTTCACTACGGAAGTGAAGACTATGGGCACGTCGTCGAAGGGGGCGAGGCGGCTCTTGAGGGCGTTGGTGTACTCCTTGAGGGTGTTGCTGTCCTTGATGAACAGGTCCCATTTGTTGACCACCACCACGCAGCCCTTGCGGTTCTTCAGGATGAGGTTGAATATGTTCATGTCCTGGGCCTCCATGCCGGTGGTGGCATCGATCATCATGATGCACACGTCGGCATTTTCGATGGCCCGGATGGAGCGCATCACGGAGTAGAACTCCAGGTCTTCGTGGACCTTGGCCTTGCGCCGTATGCCGGCGGTATCCACCAGCATGAACTCGTGGCCGAACTTATTGTAGTAAGTGGAAATGCTGTCCCTGGTGGTGCCGGCGACGGGAGTCACTATGTTGCGCTCTTCGCCCAGCAGGGCGTTGGTGAGGGAAGATTTGCCGACATTGGGTTTGCCGACAATGGCGAAACGCGGCAGCCCCGCGTGGGGGTCTTCCTCGTCCTCTTCCTTGGGAAGCGCCGCCACCACGGCGTCCAGCAGGTCGCCGGTGCCGCTGCCGTTGGCCGCCGAGATGCTGAAAAGCTCCCCGAGCCCCAGGCTGTAGAACTGGTAGGCGTCGTACATCTTTTCGCCGGAGTCCACCTTGTTTACGCAGAGCACAACGGGCTTGCGGCTGCGGCGCAGCACATCCGCGATCTCCGAATCGTAATCGGTGATGCCCGTGGCGGCCTCCACCATGAAAAGTATCAGGTCCGCCTCGTCTATGGCGATCTCCACCTGGCGGCGTATGGCCGCCTCGAACACGTCGTCGGAATTGGTGGTGTATCCTCCGGTATCCACGACGGAGAACTCGCGTCCGCACCATTCACACCTGCCGTAATGGCGGTCACGGGTGACGCCGGCGGTGTCATCTACTATGGCCTGTCTCATGCCGACAAGGCGGTTGAAAAGTGTGGATTTGCCCACATTGGGGCGCCCCACGATAGCTACCAGACTCATTTGTGATAAAAGTTACAATCCTTGCAGGCGTCGCTGTAGCTGCCGCTGCAGGATTTGCTGTGAATTGCGGCATCCTCGTCCTTGAAACAATGGATGCCACGCTTTTGCATTTCTTCGTTGGACCCGACATCATACTGGGGGAACCGGCCGTCCTTCCGGAAGAAGATGCCGGCTCCCAGCCCCAGGACACATAATCCTGTCAATATGACCGTCAGGACCAGGACCATGGCGTCAGAATATGAATTCCGTGCTGACAGGTTCGTACCTGTACACTTTCTTTATGATGCTTCCGAACACGGCTGCCATCGAGACCGTCTTGATCTTGCCGGCAGGGTCGAGCTCAGGATGGGGGATGGTGTCGGTGATGAACACTTCCTTCAGGACGGAAGCGTTTATCTTGCTGACGGCATCGCCCGAGAGCACTCCGTGGGTGGCGCAGGCGCGGACGCTCAGAGCACCCTGGTCCATGAGCACTCCAGCAGCCTTGCACAGTGTGCCTGCGGTGTCGATCATGTCATCCACCAGGATGATGTTCTTTCCCTTCACTTCTCCGATGGCCTTGATCTCGGCGACCACATTGGCCCTTTCGCGGGTCTTGTGGCAGATGATCACGGAGCAGCTGCCTCCGTTCTTGCCCAGGGCGCCGGCATAGGCGTTAGCCCTCTTGGCACCGCCCATGTCGGGGGCGGCGATGGCGAGGTTGTCCAGATGCAGTTTCTGGATGGTCGGGATGAAGACCTTGCTGGCGTACACATGGTCCACCGGGATGTCGAAAAAGCCCTGGATCTGGTCGGCGTGCAGGTCGCAGGTCATCACCCTGTCGGCACCCGCCGCGCGGAGAAGGTTGGCTACGAGTTTGGCGCCGATGGCCACGCGGGGTTTGTCCTTGCGGTCCTGGCGGGCCCACCCGAAATACGGGATCACCGCGATCACCTTGTCGGCTGAGGCCCTCTTGGCAGCGTCGATGCTCAGCAGGAGCTCCATGAGATTGTCCGAAGGCGGGAAGGTGGACTGGATAAGGAATACCATGGCGCCACGGACGCTTTCCTCGAAATGGGGCTGGAACTCTCCGTCGCTGAACGGGGTCACCTCGAGATTTCCCACGCGGAACTGCTCACCTTCAGTCCCTTCGAAAGAGTTCATGCTGTCTACGACTTTCTGTGCAAAGTCCACGGAAGCTCTGCACGAAAACAATTCCATTCTATGTTCGAATTGCATATTATAGTGTTTTTAAAATACTGTCAATGTAGTCGAGTATCTCCTGGCGGCCGGCACCCGTGTGCGACGAACTGCAAAGCATGGGCGGAAGCTCTTCCCACTGCTCGGAAAGCTGGTCGCAGTCCCTTTGGATCTGAGCCTTGAGCACGTTGGGCCCTTGCTTGTCGGTCTTGGTGAAGATGATGCCGAAAGGTATTCCGTGCTCTCCCAGTTCAGTGATGAAATCGAGATCCACCCTCCCGATGTCGTGCCTGGAGTCTATAAGCACGAAGAGCATGACCAGCTCTTCCGAGTGCATGATGTAGTCCCGTATGACTTCGGCTATCTCCTCGCGCCCTTTCTGCCCCAGTTTGGCATAGCCGTATCCCGGAAGGTCCACCAGGTACCAGCTGTCGTTGATCAGGAAATGGTTCACCAGCCTCGTCTTTCCGGGGGTGGACGAGGTCATGGCGAGTTTCCCGCTCGCACACAACATGTTTATCAAAGATGACTTACCGACATTGGAGCGCCCGATGAAGGCGAACTCCGGCAATCTCCGCGGAGGCTTCTGCGACACCCTTGTGCTGCTGCCTGCAAACTTAGCTTCGGAGATTTTCATTTTCACTACCAGGTTTCCGAAAGCAAAGATAGTCAATTTTTGCGTATCTTGCAGAAAAATCCGAAGCTATGACCAAGAAAACCTTCGTCCTGCTGATGCTTCTGCTCACGCTGGCATCTTGCGAATGGATGCACAGGAAACCTGCCGAACCCGGTCCCGTCTCCCCGTCCTTCAAAGGGACCGTCGATTATGACACTTACTTCAGCTCCCGGAGGCTCCGCCTCGACTTCGTCCTGGCGGGTGGCAAAGACAGGCAGATGGCTTTCCTGGAAAGCCTCCACAGCGAGTGCGAGTGGGCCGGGTCCCCTAACGCCCTGATAGACCGTTTCGGATACGGACAGTTTTTCATGGAAGTGTTCGCAGGGGAAAAGCTGATATACTCCCATGGCTTTTCAGCGCTTTTCGAGGAATGGCGTTCCACCGACCAGGCCGGGAAACAGGAAATGGCTATGAACCAGACGCTTTGGATGCCTTTCCCCAAGCAGCCGGTCAAGGTCGTGCTTTATGAAAGAGTGCGCTCCACTGGAAAATTCCGCAAATTTTACGAGTGCGCCGTCGATCCTTCCGACCGCCACATCATCCCCGGACCCGAGCGCTATTACAGCCTCAAGCACCTCCAGATCAGGGGTGACTATGCCCACAAGGTGGACCTGGTGCTGGCAGGGGAGGGCTATACCTCCGCGCAGCTGCCGAAACTCAGGGAAGACGCAGTGCAGCTCATGGAGTATCTCTTCTCCATGGAGCCCTACAAGAGCCGCAGGGACGACTTCAACGTGGTGCTGGTCGAGAGCACTTCATCTTCCAGCGGCGTAGATGTGCCGCAGGAAGGCAGATGGCGGAATACCGCCATGGATTCCGGCTTCGACACCTTCTATGTGGACCGTTACCTCACCGTCACCGACCATCGGAAAATAGCTTCGGTCTTGTCCGGAGTCCCCTTCGATGCCGTATTCATCATTGCCAATGATTCCAAGTACGGGGGCGGGGGCATCTACAATTCCTACGCACTGGGTACGGCGGGCAACCGTCTCTCTCCTGAGGTGTTCATCCACGAATTCGGGCACAGCTTCGCCGGCCTGGGCGATGAGTACTACGACGAAGGCTCCTCCGCCTACGATGAAGATCTCTATCCTGCGGGGGTCGAGCCTTGGGAGCCCAATCTCACCACCCTGACTGATTTCAAGGCCAAGTGGGCCGACCTGGTCGAGAAAGGCACTCCGGTCCCCACGCCCAACGATCCGGATGCCTACGGAGACAAAGTCGGAGTCTTCGAAGGCGGAGGCTATATGACCAAAGGCTGCTACCGTCCCTACTACGAATGCCGTATGCTCAACAATACCGCTCCGGAGTTCTGCCCTGTCTGCCGGCGCAGCATCGAAGAGATGATAGATTTTTATGTGAAATGAGACTCAGGACCGCGTTGTTTCTCTTGTTGGCGCCTCTGCTGGCGTCATGAAGCGGCGATCTAGCCTCAAAACTCGACGAGGCCGAATCCCTGATGTGGGATAATCCTGCCAGGGCTATGAGGATAATTGACTATATCCATCCGCAGAAAGACTGGAATAAGTCCTTGTATGCACGGTATTTTATCCTCAAGGCTATGGCACTTGACCGGAATGGCATCGATGACGGCTGTCTCCTTGCTGAATTCGAGTCAATCTATCAACTCTATTATATGAGACTGGATGCTCGGAGCAGGATGCTTGCCACCTTTTACCTGGCCGACCAGCAGTATGATGCCCTGGACAAAGCGGCAGCTATAGTTAATTTTATGTGTGCACGTAATGAAGCGATATCCTTGGATGATCACTTCTTTGCCGGCTTGGCGAGTCTCCGCCTTCACGACGCATTCTTGGAACAAAAAGAAGCGTTCACTGCCATCCGTTATGGCAACGAGGCCGTGGACTATTTCGCCAAGGCCGGGAATGATGCCTATGAGCGAAGCGCAGCGGAAAGGCTGAAACTGTCAAATGCTGAAAGTGTCGGGCCGTCGATTGCCCGGCCTGAGTCGGATACTTTTGGATACAAGTTGCTGCAGGCGTATATAGTACAGAACAAAAGCCGCTCTAATGTTTTTTTGGCTCATACAGTCAGGTTAGTGTTGCTGGCGGTAATAATAATTCTTATATTGATTCTCGCCGCATTAATTCTTTATGTCAAAGTGTCAAACGAAAAATTCAGAGCCCGTCAGGCAGAGGCGTCCCGCAAAGATTTGTCACATAAGATGCAGCTTTACAGTGAGACGGTCAAAGAAGTCCTGGATTTTGGATTCGGTGCACAGTCAATGATAGCCCAGATCCATTATCATCCTAATTTGGACAAACCTGTCAATTACGGAAAAGCCATGGATTCTTACTA
Organism: Bacteroidales bacterium; assembly: GCA_017455065.1. Lineage (GTDB taxonomy): Bacteria > Bacteroidota > Bacteroidia > Bacteroidales > UBA932 > Cryptobacteroides. The sequence continues at coordinate 921 of JAFTBU010000056.1, read as the reverse complement.
CGGCGGAGTCTCTTCTAACACCCGCCTGGGGGCCCTGATTGAGACGAATCTTGATGTAATCCATGACGGAGTGATGAGCTCTCTGAAAAAAGAATTGCCCTCGCTGATTGAAGATCAGATCAGGCTGTTTTCCTATTTGGCTTTGGGTGTTCCTTACAGTGTTATCAACGCCGCATTCCCTAAGGATAAGACGATGGCCAGCACCTATGCAAGGGTTAGCAGACTTCGCAGTGTGATAAAAGAAAGCGATGCCGCGCATAAGGACTATTTCCTTTCATTTTTGACCAGGAAGCCATGATGATAGGTCTGTCGCTTGGTTTGATGACGTCGAGCCTTCCGGTATACTGATTCCTATTATCTCCTTCGGCCCTCTCGAAGGCCATGTGATGGGGGTCCGAAAATACATGCTCCTGATTCTGCATATATGTTGTAACAATATTATAGCAGGGGATACTGTTGGAAGATTCATAACCAAAGGCCGCTTATTATTTCTGATAGGTTCGTGTTTTGTTAATAATCATATAACCAATATTTTACAAGGATTCATGATAGCTTCTTTTATTTGTGTGCGTAGCTTTTAATGCTTATTTTTGTGATACAAATTCACACAATTATGAAAGTTATATCTATTATCCTAGCTGCAGGAATTTCCGTGTTATTGTCGATATACATAATTGGAAGAAGCAGTACAAAAGATGTATTATTCGAAGACAATATTTCTGCCCTTTCGACTTCTGAGGAGTACAAATTGACAGATTGTTGTTTCTGGGGAGCGTTTCTCTATTTAGTAAACGTAAAAAAATAACCTGCTTCATTTTGGAGGCTCATCTATGCGGCTATCGGTAAGCCCATAGAACCGGCCCGAGCGGAAGAATATCCACCACGGCGCGGGTCTCCGAAAAAGCGATAAATAATTGATTT
>JAFTBU010000055.1 GCA_017455065.1 Bacteroidales bacterium | reverse complement strand
GGTAGCCGTACCGGAAGGTGTGGCTGGAACACCTCCTTTTTGGAGCAAGTCCGAGACGCAAGCTCGCGGTTAAGTAACAAGGCACTCGTCCTTGTACTTATCTTCCTATTTATATATAGGCTCTTAGCTCAGTTGGTTAGAGCGCTACACTGATAATGTAGAGGTCGGCAGTTCAACTCTGCCAGGGCCTACTAATTTTTCTTGTGCTTTTTTTGTTATCTTTGGTTCAAATAACCAGATAACCAATGAAAAGGCACTTTTTTTTGTCCCTTATCCTCACCGGCCTGACTCTGGGCCTTTCCGCACAATCGGGTGATGCCACCCTTTTCTACCTTTCCGGCGAGAGCGTGAACGCTGATATCGCCAAGGGTACGGCGACTCCCAATTTCCTCGACCGCGTCAGCGTCATCGGGGACGGTGCCCTGGGCAGCGGCATCCGTGCCCATTATCGCAATACCTACGCCTATCTCGCCCCGGGCAACATCTACTCCGAGAGGGGCACCATCGCTTTCAACTGGCGCTCCGGCGAAGAGATGACGGAGACGGAGTTCCCCCTCTGGAGGGTCTCCTTCGCCGACCACAGCAGCTGGGACATGGTCTGGCTGCGCATAGACTGGAACGGTCACGGCTACGACGCCTTCGTCACCGACAACAACCTGGTACGCGTGCGTCTGAGCACCACCGCCCCGACCCCTTCGCCCGACGAGTGGATACATATTGCCTTCAGCTGGGATGAGGAAAAGGGCGTGCGCCTCTACCTCAATGGCGAGAAAGTCGCCCAGAGGGACACCGCCGTGTGCCTGAACACCGGCCTGGACCAGTTCGGCCCCCATTCGCGCATCATCTCCCCCTATCAGGTGCAGAGTGCCTACATTGTCCAGAGAGGCGGTGACATCGACGAAGTCCGCATCTACGACCACCAGCTCACCGACGCGCAGGTCGCCCTCGTCGCCGCGCACGACTACTCCGCCGTCCCCGCCGACGACGGCTCCTTCCATGCTGCGGGCTGGCGCAGGTTCCTGGGCTTCGACAAAGCCCTCCCGCCCTACCTGGAAAACCCCGTGACCGCCGTCCGCAAGATCGAGATCACCGAGGCTTACGATTATAAGAAATGGTACTGGAAGGCCTGCGACGGCCTCCGCGAGACCACCTGGCCGGGCGTGTACAACCGCTCCCGCATCGAAGGCCGCAGCGACTACTTCCAGCTCCCCGACTGGGACTGCTACTCATTCTCCGGCACCGACGTCCGCTTCGTCATACCCGAGCAATGGAACTATCTCGAGATCACCGGCGGCGCTTTCGGCAGCATGAGCGGCCCCGGATTCAGCGCATCCAAGGCTCAGGGCACCCAGAAGACTTTCCATAGCAGTTCCATGCACGAGCCCGGTGAAATCACCTTCACCAACGTCATCCAGGAGACCCCCATCCAGGAATTCAACGCCTTCAAGGTGGAGAAGGCCGGAGACATCCCCGCCGTGCTCACCCTGAGCTATGGCCTTCAGGACTTCGAAGACTTCTCCAACCCCATGCTCACCGACATCGAGGGCTATATCGACGGCCGTTTCCGTGCCGGCGAGAGGACCAAGCTCCTCGCCAACACCTGGGCCGCAGCCCGCAACGCGAAGCTTTCCGAGGTGAAGGGCGGCTCTCCCGTAGCTCACATCATCATCCCCTCAGACTGCAAGGAACTGGACATCAATGTCCCGCCCGTGCCCGCTCCTATCGATGAGACTGCGAGCGAATTCGGCGCCGGCAGCACCTGGAACACCAACAACAACATCAGTTCCTGGCGCATGCTCCACGTTGGCCTCGACGGCATACGCCTGAGCATACCCGCCCTGGATGTGGCTCCTATGGAAGGCGGCCTCATCCCCCTGAACATCGCAGTGATGGATCCCATCGACCCGCTGCGCTACATGATGGATTTCTCTTTCAGCGTCAAGCCCGGCGAGGCCAGGACCCTCTGGCTGGACCTGCGCGACCGCATACTCCCCGAAGACAAACCCATGTACCTGAGGATCAGCTCCGGCTGCGAGGACTTCACCGCCTCCAAGCTCCAGGGCACCCGCATTGACCTGATATTCAAAGACTACCAGCTAGCCGCCGCGGAGCATGTCACCGACCGTTTCAACCAGGTGCGCGACAACTACGGCACCCTTGCGGAAGAGGCTACGGCCAGCCGCCGTTTCCTGAAGTTCCGCCGTTTCGAGAACGACCTCACCGACCTGCTCAAGGTCGATCCGGACCACCCGCAGGGACTCCGCTACCGCCAGCAGTATTATCCCGCCACCACCATTGTGCCTTATGAGGAGCCGGTGGCCCCGAAGGGCATGCCCGAATGGGCCTTCCTGCAGCTCCGCCACATTGACAGGTGGAAGTATCTGGCCCAGTGGTATCTGGACAATCGCCAGGCTCCCAACGGAGAATTCGGCGGCGGCCTCTCTGACGATTCCGATTTCACCAACATCTATGTACCTCTCGTGGAGATGGACATCATGAAAGAGAAGAGCCGCGATGCTGTGCTGCGCTCTCTCCAGGCCATCTACGACGACAATATGCTCACCAACGGCGTCAGCACCATACAGACCGACGGCCTGCACACCTTCGAGGAGGGTGAGAACTCCACCTGCCAGGCGGCTATCGTGGACAGGTACAACCCTCTGGTGAAGGAAAGGCTGCTGCGTACGGCCCATGGAGTGAGGGAGGCCTACCTGGACGTCAACTCCAAGGGCCACCTCCACCTGAAGAGCGATTACATGAGCGCCACCAAGGCCGCCACCGCCGGCCGCTGGGTCTGGAACTCTATGAGGGGCAATTTCCACCTCGCCTCGCCCATCGTGGCGGCGGAGCTCTACGGTGACGAATTCTCCAAGAATTACGTGCTGCAGTACTTCAATTCGCTCTTCGAGCACGCCCGCGTAGCCGCCGACGGAGGCATCACCCTCCCCAGCGAGATCAATTTCATCACCGACGAGGACCGTATCCCCACCAAGTATTACGGGGTGATGATGGCCCATCTCTGGAAATGGACCGGCGACGAGAAGTATCTCAAAGCCGCCAATGTCTCCGTGGCCCCCTTCGTGTCCCTGTCTGAAGACCAGTTGGTGCGGGAATACCGCCAGGCCCTCAGGAACAATGACTACCGCGAGTATTACAACACCTACGGCGCCCCGTACATCGACAGGGTGAGGAATTATTTCACTTCGATGAACTATGTCCGCCTGGGCGGCTCCTGCGTCACCAATTACGTGCCCTGGAACCTCATAGCCTGGGATTTCGACAAGGATGACGACGCCGAGAAGGTGGCCATCAAAGTGGATTTCAACCTTCAGGACGACTGGTTCGACGTCGAATTCTTCAACACCACCGGCCGCACCGTCAAGGCCAGGATGATAGGCCGCAGGGCTGCGGACGGCACCTGGGAGATGAGCGACGGCCGCAAGAGCGGAGAAGTCTCATTCGGCCGGGACAAAGAAGTAGAAATACGCATCCCCGCCGGCAAATCTTACACGGTGAAGATGCGCAAGAAATAGAATCCAGGTATTTTACTTGATCACCCCGTCGACGGCGAAGCACAGTGCTTTGCCGTCGTCCGTCATGGCGGGCACCGTGATCTCGAGGAAGGCTCCTGTCTGGCGCCATTTCACGGGGGCCTCGCTGCCGATCAGGGATACTCCGCTCACATTGCCTTCCACATGGGCGGAGTCCTTGCCGAGGGCGCGGACTTTTATAGTGCGGGTCTTGGGGAAGCCCTGGGTGAAAGTGTACAGGCGCCCCTCGCGGGTGGTGAACCTCACCTCGCCCCCTTCCTCCAGCTTTTCGCCGAAGATTTTCCAGGGCCTCGAGGCGTAGATGCCTTCGGCGTTGGTGCGGACCCAGCCGCCGAATTCGTGCAGGAACTCTATCTCCTTGTCATCCAGGCTGCCGTCGCCGCGCAGGGGGATGTTCAGGAGCAGGTTGCCGTTTTTGCTGATGATGTCGATGAACGAATCTATCATCTCGGGGGCCTTCTTGTAGCCGTCGTTCTCGTAGAGTTTGTAGTCGTAGTGCCACTGGCCTATGCACTGGCAGGTCTGCCAGGGATTGGGATTGATCTCGGGGATGGAGGAGCGCTCGCAGTCGAAGGTGACGCCTTTCTGTTTGTCGGGGGAGAGTTTCTTGGCGGTGAGCACCACTTCGTTGGACCCGCGGCGGGCTACGCTGGTGTTGTAGTAATGGGCGGCGAGGTCCAGTCCGAACTGGCCCATGGGCAGGTCGGTCTCGTCGTCGAGGTAGTACAGGTCAGGATCGTAGTCGTCCACCAGCTGCTTGGAGCGCAGGAACCAGTTGACCGCGAAATCGTGGAGTTCCTCGGGCACATCCTCCCACCATTTCCTGTCGTTGGCGGCGTGCCAGCGGTTCATCTCCCTTATGGTCTTGAGGCTGTCGGGGGCAACGAAATAGGGCTTGCCATAGAAATCCTGAGGGTCGTAGCCCTCCCACCATTTGCCTTTGCCGTCCTTCTTGGTGAGGCCCCAGGCATCGTAGCGCTCTCCGGCCCTGGGACCCTCGGGATCGAAGCCGTAGGCCACCTGGAACCAGTGCCAGGCGTGCGAGGCGTGGTTGCTGATGCCGAAGCGGAGGCCCTGCTTGCGGGCTTCCTGCTCGAAGAGGGCGACGATATCCTTGTGCGGGCCCATGTTGACGGAGTTCCACTCCTGGTAGCGGGAGTCGAAGTTGTCGAAATTGTCATGATGGTTGGCCATCACCACCACATACTTCGCCCCGGCTTCCTTGTACAGGGCCACCAGGCTGTCGGGATGCCAGTTCTCGGCCGTCCACTGCGGGATGAACTCCATGAAGCCGTACTCCGACGGATGGCCGTAGGTCTTCAGATGGTATTCGTAGAAGGGGTCCCCCTGCACATACATCTTGCGGGCGTACCAGTCGCCCCAGCCGGGGACGCACTGCAGCCCCCAGTGGGACCAGAGTCCGAGTTTGGCGTCGCGGAACCACTCAGGGGTCCGGTAGCCCTGCTCGAGGGACTCCCAGCTCGGCTCGAAGGGGCCTTCCTGGATGGACAGATCATATTTCGGGGAGCAGGCGGAGAGCAGGAGGGTCGCCGCCAGGGCGGTCAGGGCAAGCTTTTTCATTGTCATGGATTTTTACAAAAGTATAAAAAAAGCTTTACCTTTGAGCCATGGAATTCAGATTTATAGATACCCCCGCCGTGAAGGCCGCCGCCATTCCGGCGCTGTTTGCCCAGGCGGGCCTGGAGTACCGCTCCGTGGAGACCCTCAATTGGAAGGACCGCTTCCCCTATCTTCCTGCGACATCTTTCGCCCTGGCCTGGTGCTGCGACGGCCTGATGCTGCATTGGAAGGTGACGGAGGACGATGTGCTGGCCGGTGTCGGCGAGGATCTCGGACACATCTGGGAGGACTCTTGCGTGGAGTTTTTCTTCGCTCCCGCGGGCGATGGGTTCTATTACAATTTCGAGTGCAACTGCATAGGGAAGCTCTACCTCGGCGCCGGCTCCGGCCGTGCCGACAGGCAGCTCGCCGCCCCGGAGGTGCTCGCTTCGATCGACCGCTGGGCGAGCCTCGGCGGCAGCGTCTTCCCGGAGAGGCTGGAGCGTACCGCCTGGGAGACCGCCCTGTTCATCCCCTTCACAGCCCTGTACATACACGATATCCGCAGCCTCGAGGGAGCCTCATGCCAGGGCAATTTCTACAAATGCGGGGGCAAAGGGGAGTACAAGCACTATGTGAGTCTCTTTCCGATAGATACGGAAAAGCCGGATTTTCACCGTCCCGAATTTTTTAGGCCTCTTAATTTTTGCAAATTCTGATTTTATTCATATATTTGCAGCCGCTTTCAGCACGGGGGTATAGCTCAGTTGGTAGAGCACCTGCTTTGCAAGCAGGGGGTCAGGAGTTCGAATCTCCTTATCTCCACCAAAAAATCAAGCACTTACACGGTGCTTGATTTTTTTTGTTTCCTAGGAGAATATTTCTTTAAGATAGCGGCAGTTTTCGCCGTAGTTGTAGGGTACCTCGTGGACGCGGGAGGCGTCGCGGGAGCGCTCCACGACGAGCCAGCCGCTGTAGCCTATCTCCTCGAGGGTGGATTTGATGGCGGGCATGTCCAGCTCGGGGTCGTCTCTCAGGAGGAAGCCGTCCGTGTTGGTGCAATGGATCATGCAGATGTTGTCCGCACCGAGGGTGCGCAATTCTTTGTGGATGTCCCGGCCGTTATCCAAAGGATTCTGGAACTTGAAGTAAATCTTGATCGCGTCGCAGCCTATCTCCTTCAGCAGGGCGAGATCCCCTTCGGCGTCCAGGGAGGTCTCCAGGCCGATGATGACTCCGGCTTCGCGGGCCATCTTTCCTACCGTGCGCAGCCTCTCCACCACGATGGGACGCAGCTCCGGCTCGGCCTGGATGTCGGAATATATGCCCAAGGGCAGGAAGCACACCTTGACTCCGAGCCCCTTCATCACTTCGATGCAGTCGGCCACGGGCTCGATGTAGCTGTCGCGCTTGCCGAAGGGCTGTCCGTAGAAGCCGGACATGGCCACGGAAGAAATCTCTATGCCCTTTTCCTCGGCGAGGGCCTTGTACCTCTGAAGCTCTTCAGGATTGTTTTTGAAACGGCTCTGGAAAGTAGGGTAGTCGGAAAGCGTGTTCATGTCCGCTTCCAGACCGTCGTAGCCGAGCTCTGCCGCCAGCTCTATGGCGCCGTCCTGCTGGCGTTTGATCATCATCCAGTCGCAGACTGAAATCTTGAAACGGGGCCCGTCTGCGGCCTTTCCGCCCTTGCAGGAGCAAAACAAAGCCATCGCCGCAAAGCAAGCGATGGCATAAATCAAAGCATACTTTTTCATGAAGGATATTACTGTCTTTCCCTCATCTGGATGCCCTCACGTCCGCCACCGGGGCCGCGCTGTCCGCGTCCGCCGCCGAAGCCGCGCTGCATGGACTCCTCATAAGTCTTGAACTGCTCAGCGGTGAGGATCTTCTTGAGCTCTGCGTTCTCAGCCTCACGGAGTTTCTGGAAAGCTTCCATGTCGGGCTGGCCGCCACCCTGCATCAGCTTGCCCATCTCTTCATTCTGTTTCTTGAAGACTGCGGTGAGCTTGGTAACCTGGTCTGCGGTGAGTTTCAGGGACTCCTTCATGTAGTCAACCCTCATCTGGACCATCTGCTCGGGATCGAACTGCTGGCCGCCGCCACGCTGTCCGCGTGCGCCGCCGGGCTGGGCGTTTGCAAACAATGCTCCGCAAAGAAGCATGATGCTTGCAGCAATGATTTTAATCGCTTTCATAATAGATAATATTGGTTAGTGATGAAGTGTATTATCAAAAACGATGCCGTAAATTTAGAAAAATTCCTTCTGATTGTGTCTGAAAATAGCTATAATTGCGCAAAGACACTAACGTTAACCTTATATCATCATGAACGGAAAAGCATTATTCCTGTCACTGGCACTCGCCGTGTTCGCTACGGCGTCGGTGTCAGCCCAGAACGACGTGGTTGCGGGCATCCCCGTCAACTACGATGAATCCAAAGTGGGTGATTACAAACTCGGGCTTCCCGACCCCCTGGTCATGAACAATGGCAAGAAGGTCAAGAACGCCCGCCAGTGGATGAAGAAGCGCCGCCCCGAAATCGTCAAGCTCTTCGAGACTTACGAGTACGGAAAGTGGGCCGCTCCCAAACCTAAGCTTCGCTATGACGTGATCGAAGACCAGGGATTCGGCGGACTCGCCAATCGCAAGCAGGTCACGGTGTATCTCTCAGACAAGCCTGACGGACCCAGCGTCGATGTGCTGATCTATCTTCCCAAGAATGTGAAAGGCCCTGCCCCGCTGCTGCTGAACCTCAGCTTCTCGCAGAACAATCTGGCAGTCTCCGATCCCGGAGTGAAGCCTGGCACCAGATGGGATCCCGCCACCGGCCAGAGGGTCAAAGTGGAAATGCCTCCCATGCCCGCAGGGGCTCCCGCCCGTCCGAGATTCGGCATGGATGAGACCATCAAGACCTTCCTGGAAGCCGGCTACGGCTTCGCCACCCTGTGCTACACCGACATCGAGCCGGACAACAAGGACGGATGGAAAGTCGGAGTGCGCGGACTCTTCTTCAAAGACGGCCAGACCCAGCCTGCCAATGACGAGTGGGGCACCATCTCCGCATGGGCATGGGGCATCAGCACCGTCATGGACTATTTCGAGAAGGACAAGGACATCGATGCCAAGAGGATAGCCCTGACGGGCTGCTCACGCCTCGGCAAGACCACCATCTGGACCGCCGCCAGGGATCCCCGCTTCGCCGTGGTCATCCCCAGCTGCTCCGGTGAGGGCGGTGCCGCCATCAGCCGCCGCAACTACGGCGAGAATGTGGCCCACATCACCGCCGAGAGCCGTTACAGGTATCAGTTCTGCTACAATTATTCCACCTACGCAGACCGCGTGAACGAGCTGCCCGTGGACGCCAACCTGCTGGTCGCCCTGATCGCACCCCGTCCGCTGCTGCTCCAGACCGGTACCACCGACACTTGGTCAGACTCCAAGGGCGAATGGGTGGCTGCCGTCGAAGCCGCCAAGGTGTATGAACTCTTCGGAAAGGATGCCCTGTACCCCGGCGCCAAGGTGGACGAAGTCCCCGCAGCCGACCATCCTGTGTACAGTACGCTCGGTTACGTGATCCACGAGGGTGGACACGGTGTGATGCCTCAAGACTGGACTTACTATCTTGAGTTCATAAAGAAACACCTGTAGGAATCAGCTGACGACCCAGACGAGTACGTGGCGGTCGAAAGTGATGTATTGGAGCTCGAGGTTCTCTTCATAACCATCTTTGTTTATGAATGTGGCCTCGAGTTCTCCTTCACTGCGCATCCTGAACTCTGAGATTTCAATCTGCTCGGCGAAGTCCACGTTGTATTGGGAGAGCTTCTTGTAGACAGCTTCCTTGGCGCACCAGTAGATGGCCAGCTGCTCGTTGCGCTTCTCGTCGTCGAGATCGTCGATCTCGTCTTCTGAGAGAGCCTTTTTCTCGACTGCCGAGAAATCGCGGTCCAGCGATTCGCAGTCAATGCCCACTTCGTCGTTGTCATTCAATATGACAGCGACGTATTTGTCTGTGTGGGTGATACTGATGTTGATAGCGTTGTTTTCCAGGTACGGTTTGCCGTTGTCATGGTGACTGAGATAAACCTTTTCCTCGAAAAGTGCGTCCAACAATGCCCGGACTGCAAGCTTCTGCCTGCGAAGGGATTCACTCTTGATATAAGAAATTTCCTCCAGCTCGTCTGTCGGAATGGATGTGAGAGCTCTGAGCTCCGCTTCTGACTCTTCGACTTTCCAAACACCTAGTCGCGAGTGGTAGTCATCGTCAAGATCTTTAATAAGATATAGTGCCATAAATGTTTTATAACACCACAAAGATAATGATTTTTTGTATATTTGTGCCGCTTTTGAAAAAGACAGGTATTTTTATAGATAACGACATGGATTTTTTGACAAATGAGAAGCTGACGATCGTAGGTGCAGGTGGTATGATCGGTTCCAACATGGCACAGTCAGCTTTGATGCTCGGACTTACTCCGAACATCTGTCTTTATGATGTTTACGAGCCCGGTGTCCGCGGCGTAGCGGCAGAAATCGACCATTGCGCCTTCCCTGGTGCAAACGTCACCTGGACAACGGACCCCGCAGTTGCATACAAAGACGCTAAGTACATCCTTTCTTCAGGCGGTGCTCCCCGTAAAGAGGGTATGACCCGTGAAGACCTTCTGAAAGGAAACTGTAAGATTGCCGAGGACTTCGGCGAAGATGTCAGGAAATATTGCCCTGACGTGAAACATATCGTGGTGATTTTCAACCCTGCAGACCTTACCGGTCTGGTGGTCCTCCTGCATTCCGGACTCAAGCCCGAGCAGGTCACGACCCTTGCAGCTCTCGATACCACCCGTCTCCAGGAGGCTCTCGCAGCCGAATTCGGAGTGCTCCAGTACAAAGTCACCGACGCCTACACTTATGGCGGACACGGTGAGTCCATGGCAGTTTTTGCCAGCAACGCCAAGATCGACGGCAAGCCCATCTCCGAGTTCAATCTTTCCGAAGAGAAATGGGCGGCCATCCGCAAGACCACGGTTTCCGGCGGTTCCAACATCATCAAGCTCCGTGGCCGCAGCTCTTTCCAGAGCCCTGCCTACAACGCTGTGAAGATGATTGAGGCTGCCATGGGAGGACGCAAGTTCGTCCTTCCTTCCGGTTGCTATGTCAATTCTCCTGAACTCGGATACGAGCATGTGATGATGGCTATGCCTTCATTCATCGACGCTGACGGCGTGCACTTCACCAAGCCCGTCGGTACCAAGAAAGAAATGGGAGACCTGACTGCTTCTTACGAGCATCTGTGCAGGATGCGTGACGAAATCATCGAACTCGGCATCATCCCCGCCATCGCCGACTGGAGCAAGATGAACCCTAACCTCTAGGCTTCAACCAGTTTTCAGGATTCTGGGGGGTCCTGTCTTTCCAGAGTTGGAAATGGACCTGGGTTTCCCCCGAAATTGTATCTACACGGCCGAGCACTTGCCCGGTCGTGATTTTTTGTCCCGCCTTGACATTGACTGAGGCGAGTTTGCAGTAGAAGGTGAAGTAGTTGCCGTGCTGGACGAGCACGCATTTGTTGTATCCGGGCATCACGATGACCTGGCGCACTTCACCGTCGAACACTGCTTTCACCTCGGAACCGGGATCCACGGCCACATTGACTCCGTTGTTGAACGGCAGCTTGACGGTCTTGTACACCGGATGGTAGTGCTGGCCGAAACTTTCCATTATCACACCTTCCACCGGCCAGGGGAGCTTGCCCTTGTTGGCTTCGAACTGCCCCGCCAGCTTGGTGTCTACGGCGGTGCTGGTCTTGGCGCTCCCGGCCTTGCCGCTGCTCTTGGATGAGGCGGCCATGGCCTTGTTGATCATGTCGCGTATCTGGCGGTCGAGGGCATCCACCTGCTTTTTCTTGGTGTTCAGCTGGGACTGGTAGCGGGTCTTGTAGGTGTTCAGCTGCTTGACCAGCTTCTGGGCGTCGGCCTCTTCCCGGCGCAGCGAATCCAATCCCGCCTTGTGCTCGCGCCGCATGACCTCCGCCTCCGCCCTGGTCTCTTTCAGAGACTCCACCTTTTGCTCCAGCTCCGCCCTGGACTCCTTGATCCTGGCGGCCTGGGAGTTCATCTCCCCGGAGAGGTTGCGCAGGTAGCCGTAGCGGCGGCTGGCCTGGTTGAGGTTGTCGCTGGCGAGTATGTACATGTACCAGATGCGGGCGTCGCGGTTTTTGTAGGCGTTCTTGACCAGCTTGCCATAATAATAGGTCATGGTGTCCAGCCGCTCGGTGATCCTGTTGATCTCGCGCTGGCGGGCGTAGATGGAATCGTCGAGCACCCGTATCTCGTGCTCGCTCCGGTTGAGAAGCTTGCGGCGGGTCTCGACTTTCTTGCGCACCAGCGAGAGGGAGGACAGGGCGCTGTTGCTCTGCTTCTGGTTGTCCTTGATCTGCTTTTCGAGTATGGAGATTTCTTTCTGGAGACGGTCACGCTCCGCTTCCTTGTCGGAAACGTTCTGTGCCGCCAGCCCGGTGCCGGTCAGGCAGAGCAGTGCGGTCAGGAGTATGCGGTAGAGTGGTCTCATTTGCTTTCGGAAAGTCTCTGGTAATAGTCGGCTACGTCATTCTCCCCGAGCTTGCGCAGCACTTCCGCGTAGTGGGCTGTGACCACGGCGCTGTCCTTGCCTCCGTAGATCATCGCATGCTTGAAGACGGGCTTGGCGTCCTTGTCCCTGCCGAGCAGGTGCAGCAGCCAGCCGTAGGTGTCGAGGTAGGTGGGGTTGTCGGGTTCCTGCTCGATGGTGTACTTGCTCATCTTCAGCGCTTTGCGCAGTTTCTTGCCCTGCTGGCTGAGGTAGTAGGCGTAGTTGTTCAGCACGGGGCAGTACCCGGGATTGACCTTCAGGGCCTTTTCGTACGAATCGAAGGCCTTCTGGTGCTCTCCGAGGGAATAATGGCAGTCTCCCATGAGGCTGTAGCACTGCAGCAGCGCGGCGCTGTCGGCGGGGTCCATGCCGATGATGACTTCGCACTCGCGGATGACCCCTTCCATGTCCTGGAGCGCCAGCAGCACTTCGAGATTGAGGGTGTGGACGGCGTCATTGTCAGGATGGGCCTCCACCATCGCGTCCATGATGGCGCGGATGTCCGCCGGGAAAGCGGGGAAGAGCATCTGGGAATATGCCGAGAAGGTAGTGGCGAAAAACTGGGTCTTGGGCTCCGGTGCAATCATGGGGTCTGCCGCCACGGAGCGCAGTATCCCGAAATATGCGGGGAAGTCCCTGCGGATGCGGAAGATTTCGGCTTTCCCGAGCTTCGCCGGAGTATATTCCGGTTCCATCTCCAAGGCCTTTTCGTACCAGTCCATCGCTTCGTCCAGCTTTCCGAGGGTCCCCGCCCTGTCTCCCAACAGGGTCAGTATGAAATAATTGTGATACTGCGAAGGGCTTTTCTCCAGCAGGCGGGCGTAGATCTCCGCGGCAGCCCCGGGCCGGCCGGTGTCGGTGTACAGGGTGGCCAGGGCGTCCTGGTACCAGAGGTTGGTGCTGTCCAGCTCGGCTGCCCTCATGAAATGCTTCTCTGCGGCATCGATGTCACCGGCGGAGTAGCTGTAGGCTCCGAAATAGTAATGTGCTGCGTCGCTGTCGGGGATGATCTCCAGGATGGCGGAAAGTTTCTTGAGGGCTGAGTCCCGGTTTCCGGACTCGAAGTCCTTCACCGCGTCCAGTATGGCCCCGTCCACATTTTTCTGCAGAGGAGTCTGTGCCAGGGCTGTGAGGGAGCACAGCAGGATGCCCATGATTAAAAAAACTTTGCGCATAACAAATACAAAAATACTACTTTTTTGAGAGATTTTTTGGCTATTTTCGTGCCATATTAAATTGGCCGATGCAACTTTTTAAATCCAAGGAGCATCTTAATACACGGGAATCAGATTGGATTCAGGGCGCCAAGGAAGGCGACCCCAGGTCCCAGAAGGCCATCTACGACATGCTGTCCCGCAAAATGTTTGCCATTTGCCTGCGCTATATGGGAGACAGGGAATCTGCGGAAGATGTACTTCAGGATGGGTTTGTGACCCTGTTTTCCAAGCTTGGCAGCTATTTGGGGGAGGGATCCTTCGAAGGCTGGGCCCGCAAGATCTTTGTCAACACTGCACTGATGAGTCTCAGGAAAAAGGACGTACTGAAGCAGAGCGAAGACGTGGATGCCGCTTGGAGCATATTGAGCGATGAGCCGACTCCCGTACAGAACTTAGGCTACAACGAATTGTTGACCTATATATCAGAGTTACCGGCAGGCTTCAGGACGGTCTTCAATATGTATGTGATAGAAGGTTACTCCCACAAGGAGATAGCTGAAGAATTGGGTATTTCCGAGACTACATCGCGCTCGCAGCTCCTCAGGGCCCGGGCGTTGTTGCAGAGCAGGATCAAAAAGCATTGAGATGCGACAGACAGAATTCGACGATTTCGATCTCCAAGTGAGATCCATGATAGAGAACGCGGAGGTGAAAGCACCCTCGCGGGTCTGGCGTGCCGTATCTTCCAGGATAGCATCGGGCACCGCCGCCGCCCCGGCCGCATGGCTGAGGTGGGCCGTCCCTGCCCTTGCATCCGTTGCCGCCCTCGCCGCAGTGATCTTCCTGCCCGGCCGGTCTGAAAGCCGCATCCATTCCACCGGCGATATGTTCGCCCAGCTTTCTTCTCCCGCGCAGCTTGAAATCCCTGCGGACATCCCCGCACCGGAGAGGCTCCGTGCTTTTGCACGCACTTCCAAGACCCCTGCCGCCGTTACGACGGCCACCGTGACTGACACACCTACTAAAACAAATACGACTTCCGGCCCTGTGACCGCACAGGCTCCTGAGGTCACCCCGGAGCATTCCACTCCGGCGACGACGGTCCCGGACGCCGATCCTTTCGCCCTCATGGCTTTTGAGGACAGGGAGGCGTCCGGCCGCACCGTCATCTCGCTTGTCGCAGACGGTATGATCGGTGGCAATGACGCCGGCCGCACTTTCTCCCGCCGCGGATACGGCGCCCCCGGAGAGGGTTCCGCCAGCAGCATGGTCACGGAGAATTCCGCGTCCACCTACGGCGTCCCCGTCTCCTTCGGCCTCGGCATCCGTTTCGGACTCAGCCCCAGGTTCTCCGTCGGCGCAGGTGTGAACTATACCCTCCTGAGCCGCTCGTTCCTGGGCTCCTACGGAAGCTACACCGGGGACGTGAGCAATGTGCAGCAGTACCTGGGTGTGCCTGTAAACCTTTACTACGACTTCTTCAATACGGATGTGTTCCGTTTCTATACCTTCGCCGGAGGTGCAGCCGAGTATTGCTTGTCCAACAAGTTCTCCCTCAGGGACGACCCTCTGCACAAGTCGGTCAGCGAGCCTGCCAGCGGCTTCCAGTTCTCTGCGGGCCTTGGTTTCGGCGTGGAGTTCAAGCTGTCGCGCAACGTGGGTATCTACATCGATCCGGCTGTCCGCTACTATTTCAAGTCCAACCAGCCCAGGAGCATCAGGACAGACCATCCTCTCATGCTTAACTTCGAGGCAGGTATCAAATTCGACATAAATAATAAATAGTTAGCTAAGAAAGATACATATGTGGTGAAAGCCGGGAATTCGTGGTGAACGATTTCCCGGCTTTTCCGTTTTTCTTTTCCTTTGCCGGAAAAAAAGATGAAAAACACAGCTGCATTTGTATCGGCCGTCCTGCTGGCGGTCGCGTGTGAAGTCCTCGATTTCCGCCCGGACGCGGAGCCGGGGACCGTTCCCGGTCCGGAACCGGAGCAGCCGGCCCCGCCTCCGGTGCTGGATACCTTCCTGCTGGTGTCGGCGGTGGCTGTCCCGCAGGACTATGACTGGCGCAGGGACACCGCCTGCGGGGCGGTGTCATGCGAGATTGTCCTATATAAAGACATGGAGAGGCAGTTTGCGCTGAGCACGGCTTCCGGCGTGAGCCCCGACCCGGACATGCACCATCTGATAGGCGGGCATCTGTACGCCGAGGGGTCGGTGGGGGACAGGACGGTGATCTGGCGGGACGAGAGCATCCTGGTGGATTTCGAGGGGAGGGAATACCTGCTCGGGATACTCGACCTGCCGGGCGGGGTCTATACCCTGACCCGGCGCCGTTCCGGGGCAGGTTTTGCTTTCCGCAAGGACGGGGTGCTGGTCTACGGGAGCGAGACCGGGAAAGTCTTCGGGGACCTCTTCGACACGGCTTATCCTCCGACCGGGGCCCTGTATCTGGACGGGGAAGAGCCCTGTTTCTGCTTCCTGGACGGATATGAGTTCAGCCGGAGGGTCTATGTCTGCCGCGACGGGGTGGCCGCCGCAGGGGCTGACCTGGAATTTGCCGACGAGGTGCTCGACGCCCGCTGCATGGACGGGAAATTGTCCTACCTGGTCAGGGATGCCGCCACCACCACCCTCCATATCGACTCCGCGGCGGTGGATGTTGGGAAGAGCCGGGCCCTGGAGTGGGACTGGGCCGGCCTGGGGAAGCGCTCCGGCGGGGAATGGTTCATAACGGGCGACTTCAGGCATTCCGGGGCACCCGCCTCGGGCATGCCGGCTCCCGCCTTTACCGGGAAGGGGATGCTGTCGTGGCGCTCCCCCGTAGCCGGCAGGAAACCCAGGATTATTATTTCTTCAGCTCCCGCTGCGCTTGTCTTTTCGGGGGAGAATTGTACCAGGCCCTCACGCCCCGGGCGAAAGGGAAAAAGCTGAAGCTGCGGCTGGGCCCCCGCGATACCGAATTGGAAATCAACGGGTTCCTTACAGGGATAGATGTGGCGGTGGTGCCGCAGTGAACGGAGCTCAGTCTTCCCAGCTCAGGGTCCTGGTGCCGTCTGGGGCGACTTTGATCCTTACGCGCAGGGTGTCGTCGGGGAGCAGCTCTTCGATGTTTTCGGGCCACTCCATCACGCAGAGGCACCCGCTGTCCACATAGTCGTAGAAACCAATGTCCAGGGCCTCCCCGAGCTTTTCGATGCGGTAGAAATCGAAGTGGTACAGAGGCTGTCCGTCGGCTTGGCGGTACTCGTTGACAATGGAGAAGGTGGGGGAGCTGACGGCGTCTTCCCTCACTCCCAGGGCGCGGCAGACGGCCGTGGTGAAGGTGGTCTTGCCGGCGCCCATCTCTCCGTAGAGGGCGATGATGCTGTGTCCGGCGGTCTGCTCCAGGAAACTGCGGGCCGCGCTGTCTATGGATCCGAGATCCTTTATGGTCAATTCGTGCTGCATAGCTGGCACAAAGTTAAAACAATTTGAAATATGCTTATACATGTAAACAGTGCAAAATGCATCGGTATAGATGCGGTGAAAGTGACGGTGGAGACGGACATAGACCGCGGGATAGGGATACATCTCGTGGGCCTGGCCGACATCGCGGTGAAGGAAAGCCTGCTCCGTACTACGACGGCGCTCGCTTCGCTGGGGTACCAGATCCCCGGCAAGAAGATAGTCATAAACCTGGCCCCGGCGGACCTGCACAAAAGCGGCAGCGGGTACGACCTCCCCATTGCCCTGGGGATAGTGGCAGCGTCGGGTCGGCGGGAGCTGCCTCTGCTGGAGAAGTACCTGGTCCTGGGCGAGCTCGGCCTGGACGGGTCCGTGCGCGACATCCCGGGCGGCCTTCCCTGCGCCGAGCTCGCCGCCAAGGAGGGTTTCGCCGGTTGCATACTCCCGCTCCGCTCCGCCCTCGAGGCGGTGGAATACCCCGGGATCGAGGTGTACGGCGTGGGCAATTTCGAAGAAGTGGTGAGGATACTGTCGGGTGAGGAGGACTGCTCCGACCTGCTGATACGCCACAGCGCCGCCTTCCGCGAACTCTGCAGCCGGCGGCGGCCGGCAGGCGGGAGCTCCGGCCCCGAGCTGGACTTTGCGGACATCATCGGCCAGGAAGGGGCCAAGCGGGGAGTCGAAATCGCCGCCGCCGGAGGGCACAACCTGGTCATGGTCGGCCCTCCCGGGGCTGGGAAGAGTTCATTGGCCCGGGCAATGGCGGGGATACTGCCGGAGATGACATTAGAAGAATCCCTGATTACCAGCAAGATATACTCGGTATCCGGGCACGGCAGGGAGCAATACTCGCTGATGCGGCGCCGCCCCTTCCGCGCTCCCCACTACAGCGCCTCGCTGCCGGCTATAATCGGGGGCGGGGCCGACCGCCTGATTCCCGGGGAAGTGAGCCTCGCGCACAACGGGGTGCTCTTTCTGGACGAGCTCGGGCAAATGCCGAAATCGGTGATTGAGGCTCTCCGCGCCCCCATCGAAGACCGGAAAGTCGTGATTTCCAGGCTCCGCAGCAAAATCGAATTCCCCTGCTCCTTCATGCTCGCCGCCGCCTCGAACCCCTGCCCCTGCGGCTATTGGGGCGAAGGCGACCGCTGCACCTGCACCCCCGCCCAGCGCGCCGCCTACCTCTCCAAACTCAGCGGCCCCATCCTCGACCGCATCGACCTTCACCTCTGGGTCCGCCCCGTCCCCGCCTCCAGCATCGCCGCCGCCAAAGGCGCCCCCGGCAGCGGCGATGCCTCGGGAGGCGCCGGGGCTGCTCCGGGTCGCTCCTCTGCTTCGGGCGGCGCCGGGGCCTTTTCTGGCAGCGGAACGGCTCCTGGTCGCGCCTCTGCCTCGGGCGGCGGTGCTTTTGGGGGCTCCGGGGCTGGCAGAGAATCCAGCGCTATGGTCGCCGCCAGGGAACCCAGCTCCGCAGTCGCCGCCCGCGTCGCCGCCGCCCGCAAAATACAGCAGCGCCGCTTCCGGGACGAAGACATTGCCACCAACGCCGAGATGAACAACAAGCAAGTCGAACACTACTGCCCCCTGGACGAAACCTGCACCGCGACCATGGCCACCCTCATGGAAAAGATGGGTCTGTCAATGCGGGCGTACTACCGCATCATCAAAGTCGCCCGCACCATCGCCGACATCGAAGGCGCCCCGCAGATCCGGCGCGAACACCTGATCGAAGCCGCCTCCTTCCGCTTCCTCGACCGCCGCAATATCCTGGAATAACCCCCTGGCGCTGACATCGCTTTCCCCGGTCCCGAGCTGCCACGCTCCATGAGCCTGGACCATCCCGGCAGCCGGGAGCAACGGGCGGGCGAGGAGAGCACTCAAACATAGCTCGCCGCAGCCTGCCCGTAACCGCCGCGGTTAGCCGTCCCGCGGCGGTGGTGCCGCATCCCCCCGCCGCCGCAGGGCGTATATTGCGGCGGCGGCCTCAATCAGCCACTCCTTTCCCGCCTGAAGCCAGAACGTGAAATTCGATGGCAGAGTGAATCGGCCTTCCAGGGCACTCTGGAGTAGGTCAATCCAGCCAGCGAGGCCCAAAAGGGGTCGATGGCGGAGCTAACCGTGCTTATACGCGTGTCTGTTGGGGGTACGCTCCGCCATCGATTTTCTAGCTTTTCAGGCCGGTACGGCCGCGGCCATCACCTTAAGGGCGCTGCTATACCGGTACGGCCGTTAATGAACGGGGCGGGAGCACGATCCCCTCCCAGAGTGCACTGTAGGGCACCACCGTGCTCCAGGTCTCGGCTCCGAGCCCAGACCTGGAGCGCTACCACCCCCTGGAGTGCACTCAGTGGCATCCCCCTGCTCCCGTGATGTTCATTAAGGTTCAACCCGAACATCAAGGATCAACCCGAACATCAAGGATCAACCCGAAATACAGAGGCACACCGGACACCCAATAGAAGCCTCTGCAAGCGGGGTCGGCTTGCCTTCCGAGGACCAAATGGTGGCAGAAGGCAACCCTATACCCCCTGGAGGCCCGTAGAAGGCATGGTCGCCGGGCTGACGAATTTCATAATCGGCCGGAGCCGTTCTCGGGAAAGCGGTGCAGGGCCGTACCGGCCTGAAGGGCCGGCAGGCTGCAGCCGGGACACATAATCGAGGGCCCTCGCCACCGCAGTATGCGCGATGCGGCGGCGAGTCACGCCAGGGCACCACCGCCGCAATATACGCCCTGCGGCGGTTACGGGCGGGCTGCGGTGGACTCTGGGGAAAGGTCCTCCTCGCCCGCCCGTTGCTATCGTCTGGTCAGGTAGTTTCAAAAACAGCTCTCGCTGCCACAGCCTTTTTAAAACGCCAGTCGTACGCTCAGTAGTTTCAAATCTTTCCAATTATCGCTATATTTACAGAAAACTCCGTGAATTTCAGCAATCACAGGTATTTAGCAACCACAGAGCATTTCCATAATAACCACTTACAGATAACCACTAACAAAACCACCAAAAACCATGAGCCATTCCAAATACCGTTTCGCCTTCATAGGAGCGATCCTGTCGCTGCTGGTCCCTTCATTGCGCGCGGAAGCCAAGAGGCCTGCGCTCAAGAACACCCAGTGGATATGCATAAACAAAGTCCTCGTCCTGGACGCCGGGACCATGACCGAGACTTACACCCTGGATTTCATCTCGGCCAAGGAGTGTATCTACACCTACAAGTGGTCTCTGCCGTCCCATCCCGCGACGTTTATCGGCCCTGACGGCAAAGTCGGCACCATCCCCGGGAGCAGTTCGGAGAGCACTTTCCGCGGGACCTGGCGGCTGCGCGGCAAAACGCTCACCCTCAAGATGGAAGACGGGACCACCCAGACCTATGTCTACGAAGACGGCCGGCTTGTAGACCCGGTCCCTTCGACCAGCCAGCTGATCTTCGAACAGGTCAAATCGGACCAGGTCAACGTAAAGAAATAATTCCTATCTTTGAGGGAATGGTCAACTAAACTACAACCAATTTAACCAGATATGAGACGTTTTCTCCATTTTGCAATTGTCGCTGCAGTGGTATTCCTCGCGGCGGGCATCATGGGAGGCAGCGCGTCTGCAGCCCCCAAAACCATGACTTACAAAGCTCCGGAAGGCACGGTCAAGATTGAATTCTGCACCCCGGAGATGTTCAGAGTGCGTCGCAGCCGCGACAACTCTTTCGAAGCCAATGAACCGTGGATGGTGGTCAAGTACAACTGGAACAATGTCCAGGTGAAAGAGACCCAGGCCGACGGCAAGATCGTCCTCACCACTTCGGCTCTCCGCATCGAACTGGACAAGGAGAGCAACTACGCAGTGGAGGTGTTCGACCTCGACGGGAAGAGCCTGTACAAGGAGACCGGCGCAGCCCATTTCTCCGACCCCAAGGCCATCATCAACCATGTGGTGCTGGATCCCCGCGAGCATTTCTTCGGCTTCGGCGAAAGGATGGACTTCCTGGATCAGCGCGGCAAGAGGGTCAGCCTCAATGTTGGACTGGGCTACGGTCCCAAGCCGGCTGTCGGCGGCAAGGATATCCTCCGCGCCAACTATTGCCCCGTCCCCTTCTTCATGAGCACCAAGGGCTACGGTATCTTCTTCCACAACGCCTTCCCCAACACCTGGGACATGGGCTGGACTGACACTGAGCAGTACAGCTTCGAGGCCACCGGCGGAGAGATGGACTACTATTTCTTCAAAGGCGACTTCTACAAGATCCTCGACCTCTACACCGACCTCACCGGCAAGTCCCCGATGATGCCCGAATACGCATTCGGTCTGCACCTCGGATCCTACTCCGGCGGTACCTGGAACAACGAGCAGTACACCTCCGACTTGTATCCCGTCCAGCTTGCCAAGCAGATGCGTGACAACAAGATACCTTTCGACGTGCTCTGGCTCGACTCCACCTGGCGTTTCTTCAACACCGAGCGCGTGCCCGGCCAGCCCGGCGGCTTCGGCAACGGCGGTGCCACCTTCGAGTGGAGACCTACCTTCAAGGATCCCAAATACATGTTCGACCGCGTCTACGGCTACAATGTCGCCGCCTTCGGTCTGCACATCCGCTCCATCCTGGACAACGGCCCCGAGCTCAAGATCCTCGACAAGGCCCTCGCCCACGGCGGTGTGATCTATCCCGGCATGGAAAGCAGCGGTATCGTCAATTTCTTCGACCAGAAAGCCGTCGATTGGTGGTGGGACAATGCCGCCAAGCTCGTGGTGGACAAGGGCTGCATGTTCTTCAAGACTGACGTAGGAAGCGCCTTCGGCTTCCGCAGGTTCGGCGCCACCGGCGACACCCAGTTCAAGGTTGGCGAGGAGCCCGAGCGCCTGCACAATGTCTTCCCCATCGCCTACGCCAAGGCACCTTACGAGAAATTCGCCAAGCACAACAACTCCCGCGGATTCAACCAGACCCGTGAAGGTTACGCCGGCATCCAGCGCTATCCCTACATCTGGGCAGGTGACTGGGGCAGCGAGTGGCAGTGGTTCGAGCCCGTCGTGCGCGGCGGTCTGAACCTCGCCCTGTCCGGAGTTACCTACTGGGCCCACAACATGGGTGGATTCGAGCAGTATTCAGCCTATGACACCGAGCTGTACGTACGTTGGTGCGAGTTCGGTCTCTTCACCCCCATGGCCACCCTCTTCGGTATGGACCATCCCCGCTACCATGAGCCTTGGACCTACGGCGAGGAAGCCATGGCCATCTTCCGCCAGTACGACAACCTTCGCTACCGTCTGATCCCTTACGTGTATTCCGCTTCCTACGACCTCTGGAAGAGCGCACGTCCTATCATGACCCCTCTGGTGATGGATTATCCCCAGGATGAGAATACCTACAACATCTGCGACCAGTACATGTACGGTGAGAACATGATGGTCTGCCCCGTGGTGACCAAGAACGCCCTCAGCCGTCCCGTGTACTTCCCCGGCGGCGACTGGATCGACTACTGGACCGGTGAGGTGATCTCCGGCCGTCAGTACAAGTCCTTCCTCACCCCTTGGGAGATCATGCCCATCTTCATCAAGGCAGGTGCCATCATCCCCATGCAGGAAGAGAGGCAGTACTACAACGAGTTCCCCCGCAATCTCATAACCCTCGACGTCTATCCCGCCGGCGAGAGCTCCTACACCCTCTACGAGGATGACGGTATGAGCATGGATTACCAGAAGGGTGTCAATGCTTTCACCGAGTTCAAGAGCAAGCTCTCCGAGGGCGAGTGGACGATGGAAATGGGTAAGACTACCGGAAAGTATGTCCCTGAGACCCGCAACTACATCCTCAAGGCCTTCCTCGCCACCGAGCCCGACAGTGTCGCCGAGAACGGCAAGGTGCTGTCCAATCTCGATTCAGCCGAGGCTGTCCATGACAATGCCGGATGGTTCTACGACGCACAGGCCAAGCGCCTCTGGGTACGTACTTCCGGTGACAACAAGGCGGATATCAAGGTCAATGTGAGGTTCCAGAAATAAGAAAAGTCGGGGTGACAAGACTCGAACTTGCGACCCTCTGGTCCCAAACCAGATGCGCTACCAACTGCGCCACACCCCGATAGCCCTCACGGGCCTGCAAATATAGCAATTAATTTCTTAGCAGATACTGCCCCCCGGGAAGCCTGATTGTATGGGAGATGGCTTCCCGGGGGGCAGTATCCGCTAAACTAGTTATGCTATATGGGAGATGGCTTCATGGGGGGACAGTAGCCGCTGAATGGCTGGCTATATGGGAGATGCTACTCCGCAGGGCGGACGTAGCGGTCGCCGGTCTGGGCGTGGACGGCGTTGATGAAGGCAGGGGCGTAGGAGGGTGAACTCTGGCGGTTCTGGTCGTTGTATCTGACGATCAGGTGCCTGGCGAGCTTGTCCCAGCGGGTCATCATCCGGTCGGTGTAGGCAATGGTCTTGCGGGTGAGATAGTCCGTGCGCTCGGCAGGGGTGAGCCGGGCGGCTCGCTCCTCCACTTCAGCCTGGTCCTCTGCGTAATAGTCCTCGAGCTCTTTCTGCGCCTCCTTGAGGTCGGCTATCATGGTGCTGTAGCGGGGATAGACCATATTGGCCACGAAATTGTTCATCCAGAAAGCGCTCTCCGTGCTGAACTCGCCGATGTTGTTGTTCTCCGCCCTGAAGGGGTCGGGGACCCTGTTGATGCCGCAATAGACGGGCACGTAGGCCACCATGCTGGCATCATCCATATTGAAATAAGTCACTCCGCCCACTGCGTCGGGAAGCCAGCTGCGCATCTGGCAGACCATGGTCATGCCGCTCTGCTGGCAGCCTATCGGCCTCTCGCGGAACATGGGAGTGCCTTCGCTGTCCTCGAAATTGACAGCCTGGTTGCGGTAGGGGGAAGCCCAGGGGCCGGCGCTGACGTCCACGGTCATATCCAGGGCGGTGCCCTCGTAGTGGTCGCGCATATCGTTCATCAGGTCCCTCACGGACACGGGAGCATCCGGCTTGATCCAGAGGGGCAGGGCGTCGCAGACGTCCAGCTGATAGTTGATGAAAGGCAGGTATTTGTCCATCTCGGCAGCGTCGAAGTGATGGCGGAAGAAACTCCACACCCTGGCTTCGCAGTAGCGCACCGCGCTCCAGTTGAGGGGACCGTAGGCTTCGCGGAAGCTGAAATCGGCGTCCGCACCCTGAAAATATCCCATCTCACGGGCGAAGGAAATCACATCCGCGGAGTACATGCACTCGCCTTCGACCACGTAGAAACCGAGCTTCTTGTCCACCCGGCGGGCCTGGGGGAACTGGCGTATGCGGCTTGAATTGGCATAGGCGCAGATGCAGTCGTCGGGCACCCTCAGGGCCACCCAGACTCCGCCCTTGCGCTCGGGACCCTTGCCTATGAGCTCCATGATCCAGGCTTCCTCGGGGTCGCAGATGGCGAAGGACTCGCCGGTGCTGTTGTATCCGTATTCTTTGATGAGTGCGTCCATGATGGCGATCGCCTCGCGTGCCGAAGTGGCCCTCTGGAGGGTCAGGCGCATCAGGGTGAAATAATCCAGCCAGCCTTCCCTGTTGCGGAGCTCCTCGCGTCCGTCCCAGGTGGTCTCGACTATCGTGACCTGGTTTTCATTCATCAAGCCGACCACCCCGTAGGTGTAGTCCGCCTGGGCCACGTAACGGCCCTCGCCGCGGAGGGCTATCAGCTCGCCCGGAGCATGGCGTCCGGGGGCGTAGTAGGACAGCGGGGATGCAAATCCGAAACCGTCGCAGTTGTAGGTGCACATTACGCTTCCGTCAGCGGAAGCTTTCTTGCCCACGATAAGGTTGGTGCAGGCGTAGGAGGCCACAGCCGCAAACAGCAGGAGGACCGAGAGAATCAATCGTTTCATGACGTTGGCTTTTCTTCGTAAAGATACAAAAATAATGATACTACCTACGGTGACTTGTTCACGGTTTCTCTTTTATTGCTATGTGTGCAAATCGCATAAAAGTTTTACATATATTTGGTTTTTAGTATCATTTTGATATCTTTGTATTGGGCTTTTCCTTTTATCTCGTAACTGTGTGGCTGATATTACATCACAAGATGCAGAAGCTTTATCTTCTTGTGAGGATTGTGAAGGGAATGAGGGTGAATGTTCTATTACTTATTTAGGAAACACTTTGTCATGCTCTGGAAAGCAAAAAATCCCAGTACCAAATGAAAACTAATCATTTGTTAATACTATTAATCTGTTTATTCTCATTTCATGGATGCAGGACTGCAGTAAGTGAAGAATGGCCTGCGGAGTATGATTTCTCTGCCGGGGAGGAACAGAAAGAACCGTTACGCGCGGAACTTGTCGAGAGTTCCCGTCTCTTTCCACGGGCATCACGATTCTTCGTCTATGCTGACAGTGTACTGGTGGTAGTCAATAAACCACAGGAAGGCAGTTATTTAGTAGAATTGGCGGATTTGGGAACAGGAAAAGTCCTGGCCAGTACTTTGATGTATGGAAACGGACCTCTTGAAGCTCTGTTGCCGATACCTCATATGGATTCGGACGCTCTTTATCTGAGAGATGTAGTGAGGCGAAGGGTTTTATTAGTGGATGTCGCGGCATTGTTGAACGCCCCATCTTCTTACTTTCCAACGGTTTTGGACGATTACTCAGATATCCGTTCAACATTTGCAACCAAACTGAATGAAAATACCATGCTCTATGAGAATGCATATTGTTTCGCAGATAAGCACTCCGGCTTTGTCAATAATGGCCAGGAACGTATCATTTTCACATCTCCCGGGCATCATGGCAACGTGAAAACAGGTAACCCGCGTTATGATACATACAATGTTTCTCAAGGTTTCATAGTTCCTTTTGACAGTAGCGACCGCATTTTTTATGTTTCTTCCGGGGAACCGCTCATAGAGATATATGATTCTTCCGGCAAAAAACTCAAACGTCTTTCCGGTCCGGGAAAACTGTCAGTGGAATATGGCTTGAGTGGAGAACAGGTATTGTTTAAGGGAAAGATACCCTATGCTTTTGTGTATGCGTGTTCATACGATGAAAGAGTGTATATGAATTATATAGGAGATTATTTCGACAATAATTATTCTGCGCTTAAAAGCACCATTCTCGAGATGGATTTAGATGGCGTCCTGTTGAAAGCCTACTGTTCTCCTGTTTTCATCAGTTCTTTTTCCATCGCTTCAGACGGCATTATATACGGCCAGGGATATGATGTAGATAATAATGTGGTATTATGGAAGTTAAGCCACTATATCAAATAGCTTTGGCAATCGGTGGGTTGCTGTTGTCCTTCATCGTTTTTTGCGGATGTGACCCTGCATGGAGACAGATCCGTCAAAACGGCAGAGACATTATGATCTGGATTTCTTCTTTATCTGTACGAGCCTTCCGGAAGGCGGTCAGGGATTTCTGCTGTCCGAGGGTAAGGTGATAGATTGTGTCGGTGTCTCGGAAGGAAAATTGTTCTGTCTTTAAAAATCCCTATCTTTGATGGATATGATCATCAAAGCGGAACAGATAAGGAAATCCTTCGGGAACCTGGAAGTCCTCAAGGGACTCGATTTCAGTGTGGACAAAGGCGAGGTCATCGCCATCATGGGCGCATCCGGCGCCGGCAAGACCACTTTCCTCGAAATCCTCGGCACCCTCTCCACCCCGGACTCCGGCAGTCTGGAGATAGACGGCACCGATGTGCTCTCCCTGAGCGGCAAGGCCCTGTCCTCATTCAGGGGCCGCAGGCTGGGTTTCGTCTTCCAGTTCCATCATCTCCTTCCGGAATTCAACTCCTTGGAAAATGTCATGATCCCCGCCCTGATAGCAGGGAAGCCCGAAAAGCAGGCCCGTGCCGAGGCTCAGGCCTTGCTGGAAAGGGTGGGCCTTTCGGACCGCGCCTCGCACAAGCCCTCGGAGCTCTCCGGAGGCGAGCAGCAGAGGGTGGCCATAGCCAGGGCCCTGGTGAACGAACCCGCGGTGCTCCTGGCCGATGAGCCCACCGGCAACCTGGACAGCCACACCAAGGAGGAGATCCACAAACTTTTCTTCGACCTGAGGGCTTCGCTCGGGCAGACCATCGTGATCGTCACCCATGACCCCGGCCTCGCGGACATGTGCGACCGCACCTGCCATATGAAGGACGGCCTTTTCGTCTGAGCGATGTCCGTCTTCCGTTTCCGGCGATTCAGCGTGTCCAACGACTCCTCGGCGATGAAAGTCAATACCGACGGAGTGCTGCTCGGCGCCGCCATGACCCTGCTGCCCGGGGACCGCACCCTGCTGGACATCGGCACCGGCACCGGTGTGATCGCCCTGATGGCTGCGCAGCGGCTCTCGGACCTTCTTCCCCCGTCCTGCACCCAGCTCCCCAAGATCGACGCCATCGACATAGACGCCGCTTCCGCAGCGGAGGCGGAGGCCAATTTCGCCGCGTCCCCCTGGCCGGGGTGGCTGTCGGCCCGGCATTGTCCCCTCTCCGGATACACCCCCGTCGGGAGCATTGACCTGATATTCTCCAACCCGCCGTATTTCGACAATTCCCTGCGCAATCCCGACCGGAGGGAAAGTGCCGCCAGGCATACTGACAGCCTTTCCTGGCGGGAAATCTGCGCCTTCGCGGCTGAGCACCTGACCCCGGAGGGGCGGCTGGCGCTGATATTGCCCGCAGAGTGCGAAACCCCGCTGCGGCGCACCGCCGCTTCGTTCGGGCTGTACCCCTTCAGGCTGCTGCGGGTACGCTCGACGGCGGCGAAGGCTCCTTCGAGGCTGCTGGCGGAATTCTCCCGCCGAAGGGAGGAGTTGAGGGAAGAGACCCTGGTGCTCCAGGAGGGGCCTGCGAGGACGGCGGAATTCGCCGCGCTCACAAAGGATTTCTATCTCTAAGGGAGTATCGAAAATTATTATTAAATTTGTAAGATTCGAAATAACGCGAAACAATAATTGATAAACGATACAGATATGGCAAATTCAATCAGCGTGCTGAATCACGCAGCGGACAACATCCGCATTCTGGCCGCCGCATCAGTCGAGAAGGCCAAGTCCGGCCATCCCGGCGGCGCTATGGGTGGAGCAGATTTCATCAACGTGCTCTATTCCGAGTATCTCAAGTATGATCCCAAGGACCCCCGCTGGGCAGGACGCGACCGCTTCTTCCTGGATCCGGGCCACATGGCACCCATGCTTTACGGACAGCTCTGCCTGGCCGGTAAATTCACGCTCGACGAACTCGCCAATCTCCGCCAGTGGGGCTCTCCCACCACCGGACATCCCGAACTGAACCTCGAAAGGGGCATCGAGAACACCTCCGGCCCTCTCGGACAGGGACATGTGCTCGCCATCGGCGCTGCCATCGCAGCCAAGTTCCTTGCAGCCCGCACCGGCAACCCCACCTTCTCCAAGGAGAAGATCTACGCTTACATCTCCGACGGCGGCATCGAGGAGGAGATCAGCCAGGGCGGCGCCCGCATCGCTTCCATCCTGGGTCTGGACAACCTCATCATGTTCTACGACTCCAACGACATCCAGCTCTCATCCACGACCGACGTCGTGATGAACGAGGACACCGCTGCCAAGTACCGTGCTTTCGGCTGGGACGTCATCGAGATCAACGGCAATGACGTCGAGCAGATCCGCAAGGCTCTCGACGCAGCCCAGAAGGCCCAGGGCAAGCCGACCCTCATCATCGGCAAGTGCATCATGGGCAAGGGCGCACTCAAGGAGGACGGTTCTTCCTACGAGCGCAACTGCAAGACCCACGGCGCTCCTCTCGGAGGCGGCGCATTCGTAAATACCGTCAAGAATCTCGGCGGCGATCCCGAGAACCCCTTCGCCATCTTCGATGACGTGAAGGATCTGTATGCCAAGAGGGCGGCAGAGCTCGAGGCCATCGCAGCAGAGCGCAAGGCTGAGGAGAAGGCCTGGGCGGCAGCCAACCCCGAGAAGGCAGCCCAGCTCGCAGACTGGTTCAGCGGCAAGGCTCCGAAGATCGACTGGAGCAAGGTGACCCAGAAGGACAACGATTCCACCCGTTCCGCCTCCGCAGCCTGCCTGTCGGTCCTTGCCGAGCAGGTGCCCAACATGATCTGCGCTTCCGCCGACCTTTCCAACTCCGACAAGACCGACGGATTCCTCAAGAAGACCACCGCTTTCAAGTCCGGTGACTTCTCCGGCGCCTTCTTCCAGGCTGGTGTCGCCGAGCTCACCATGGCTTGCTGCTGCATGGGCATGGCCCTGCACGGAGGCGTCATCCCCGCCTGCGGTACTTTCTTCGTGTTCTCCGACTACATGAAACCCGCCGTACGTATGGCTGCCCTGATGGAGCTTCCCGTCAAGTTCATCTGGACCCATGACGCATTCCGCGTAGGTGAGGACGGTCCTACCCACGAGCCCGTGGAGCAGGAGGCCCAGATCCGCCTGATGGAGAAACTCAAGAACCATCACGGACGCAACTCCGTCCTGGTGCTCCGTCCCGCTGACGCCAAGGAGACCACCGAGGCCTGGGCTCTCGCCATGGAGAACACCCAGACTCCCACCGCTCTCATCTTCTCCCGCCAGAACATCGCCAACCTCCCCGAGGGCAATGACTACAGCCAGGTGGCCAAGGGCGGCTACATCGTGGCCGGCTCCGACCCCGATCCCGACGTGATCCTCGTGGCTTCCGGTTCCGAAGTCTCCACCCTGGAGGCCGGTGCCAAGCTCCTCCGTGCAGACGGCAAGAAGGTCCGCGTCGTGAGCGTGCCTTCAGAGGGTCTCTTCCGCCAGCAGCCCAAGGCTTACCAGCAGAGCGTGCTGCCCGCAGGCGTGAAGAAGTTCGGTATGACCGCAGGTCTGCCTGTCACCCTCCAGGGCCTCGTTCCCGAGTCCGAGGGTACCATCTGGGGACTTGAATCCTTCGGTTTCTCCGCTCCCTACAAGGTACTCGACGAGAAACTCGGCTACACCGCCGAGAATGTGTACGAGCAGGTAAACAAGCTGTTCTAGGCAGATGAAAAACATCCGGAACTTCTGCATCATAGCCCATATCGACCATGGCAAGAGCACCCTGGCCGACCGTCTGCTGGAGCTTACCGGCACCCTGGCCGCCCGGGAGATGGAAAACCAGGTGTTGGACGATATGGACCTGGAGAAGGAGAAAGGCATCACCATCAAGAGCCACGCCATCCAGATGCTCTACAAGAAAGACGGGGAGCAGTACAAACTGAACCTCATCGACACTCCGGGGCATGTGGATTTCTCCTATGAAGTTTCGAGAAGCATTGCGTCCTGCGAAGGCGCCCTCCTGGTGGTGGACGCCTCCCAGGGCATTCAGGCGCAGACGATCTCCAACCTCTACATGGCCATAGACCACGGGTTGGAGATCATCCCTGTGCTGAACAAGATAGACATGGAATCGGCCCAGGTGGACGTGGTCACGGACGAGATCTGCGACCTGCTCGGCTGCGACCCTTCCGATGTCTTCAAGGTGTCCGCCCGCACCGGTGAGGGCGTGCCGCCTATCCTGGATGCCATCGTGGACCGCATCCCCGCCCCGCAGGGAGATCCCGACGGACGTTTCCAGGCCCTCATCTTCGACTCTGTGTTCAATTCCTTCCGGGGC
This sequence comes from Bacteroidales bacterium, assembly GCA_017455065.1. GTDB lineage: Bacteria > Bacteroidota > Bacteroidia > Bacteroidales > UBA932 > Cryptobacteroides. Next base: position 7,832 of record JAFTBU010000055.1, on the reverse strand, counting down.
GTCATCGCCTATTTCAAAGTCAAGAACGGCAGCGTCCGCAAGGGCGACAAGGTGAAGTTCTTCAATACCGGGATGGAGTACGAGGCCGAGGAAGTGGGGGCGTTGAAGATGAAGCTCATCCCTTCGGCCGAAGTGGGCTGCGGCGATGTGGGCTACATCATCACCGGTATCAAGAGTGCCACCGAGGTCAAGGTCGGCGACACTATCACCCATGTGGCGGAGCCCTGCTCCACCGCTATCGCCGGATTCGAGGAGGTCAAGCCCATGGTCTTCGCCGGCATGTACCCCGTTGATGCCAGCAAGTTCGAAGAGCTCCGGGCGGTGCTCGAGAAGTTCCAGCTCAACGACGCCTCATTCGTCTATGAGCCGGAGAGTTCCCTCGCCCTGGGTTCCGGCTTCCGCTGCGGCTTCCTCGGGCTGCTGCATCTCGAGATTGTCCAGGAAAGACTTTTCCGCGAATTCGACATGGACGTCATCACCACCGTGCCCAACGTCTCCTACAAGGTGTACACCATGCAGGGGGAAGTGCTCGACGTCCACAACCCCTCCGGCCTCCCGGCGCCCACCCTCATCGACCACATCGAGGAGCCGTACATCCGCGCCCAGATCATCAGCAAGGCCGACTACTTCGGCCCCATCATGAAGCTCTGCCTGGACCGCAGGGGCACCCTCGTCGGACAGCACTACATCACCGCCGACAGGGTGGAGCTCAATTACGACATGCCCCTCTCCGAGATCGTCTTCGATTTCTATGACAAGCTGAAGACCATCTCCAGGGGATACGCCTCATTCGACTATCACATCGTGGGATACCGTCCGGCGCGTCTGGTGAAGCTGGACATCCTGCTGAACGGAGAGCCCGCCGACGCCCTTTCCACCCTCATCCATGAGGACAATGCCTACGATTTCGGCCGCAAGATGTGCGTCAAGCTCAAGGACCTCATCCCCCGCCAGCAGTTCGACATCCCCATCCAGGCTGCCATCGGCGCCAAGATCATAGCCCGCGAGACCGTCAAGCAGGTCCGCAAGGATGTGACTGCGAAATGTTACGGAGGTGATGTGACCCGCAAGCGCAAACTGCTCGAAAAGCAGAAAGAGGGAAAGAAGCGCATGCGCCAGATCGGTACGGTCCAGGTGCCCCAGAGCGCCTTCATGGCCGTCCTCAAACTCGATTCCTAGGGGACGGGATCGTAGCCGCTGCCTCCCCAGGGATGGCAGCGCAAAATCCTTTTCAGACTCAGCCAGAAACCTTTGAAGGGGCCGTATTTGCGGAAAGCCTCCAGGGCGTACTGCGAGCAGGTGGGGGTGAAGCGGCAGGAGGGCGGGGTGAGCGGCGAGATGCACAGCTGATAAAACTTGATCAGCAGTATGAAAGGTGCCGTGAATATGGTCTTGAGGACATTTTTCATTTCTCCGCCAGTTTTTCAGCTATGCCTTCCATGATCATGCGCACATCCTCCTTGATTTCATCGAAAGATGCGCATTCGGCGCTGTTGTACACGAACATCAGGTCCAGGCAGCCTTCGCAGCCGGCGAGCAGGGATTTCTGCAGGCGGTAGCTCTCGCGCATGCGGCGCTTCAGGAGGTTGCGCTTGACCGCGCGCTTGAAAAATTTCTTGGGTACGGAAACCAGGATGCGGCTGACTTCAGCTCCGCCGGGGTGGAGATAGCAGCATTTGATGCGGGAGCCAGTGATCCATCTGCCACCGGATACCAGGCGGTCGATACTTGTCTTGCCACGGACTATCTGTTCCTTGGAAAGGGTAGCGGGACCCGCACTTACCATTATGAATGCTTCTCGAGGTACATTTCGATGGCCTTTGCCACTGAAGGGGCCTCCGGGGTGGGAGCCTTGACTTCGATGGTCAGACCTGCCTCGTCCATCGCCCTGACTATTCCCTTGCCATAGGAGATGAACTTGATATTACCCTGCTGGAAATCGGGGTAGTTTTCATAGAGGGACTTGACATCGTTGGAATTGCAGAGCACCACGATGTCGTAGGAAGCCAGATCCAGTCCGTGGAGGTCCTGGTTGACGGACTTCACCAGCACGGCGGTCGAGTAGTCCAGCTTGTTCTTGTCGAAGAGGCTGGTGATGACATCCGAGTGGGAGTTGTCCGAAGTGGCGATGAGGAATTTCTCAGCCTTGTGCTTGGAACCTATGATGGAGATTATGGATTCGGGAGTGCCGTTCCCGGAGAAGATCTTCCTCTTGCGGAACACGATGTGCTTCTGGAGATACATGGCCACCATCTCGGTGGTGCAGAAATACTTCATGGTCTCGGGCACCTTGAAACGGAATTCCTCACAAAGTTTGAAATAGGCGTCGATGGCGATCCTGGACGAAAATACCACAGCGGTGTAGTCCTGGAAATTGATCCTCTGTGCCCTGAATTCCTTGGCTGTGAGTGGTTCGATTCGGTAAAAAGGGTGAAACTCCGGTTCGACTCCGAAATGCTCTTTCAGTACTGAATACTGAGCCATGTTTGATGGCGTCTGTTGGGATATAAGTATCTTCATAAAAGCAATGCACTAATCACAAGCAATGCCGCCGGTGCGAATTCCAGGGCGCAAAGATACAAAAAAGTGCTTAATCCCGCACATCGGGTATTTAAAATTTGAACCGTGTGTATCCAGGAGAGGAGGAACATGAGGCCCGTTTCAGCGAGCAGTATCAATCTGAAAGTGCCTTCTGAAGTGCCTGTGAGGGCGAATATGCCCACCGTCAGGAGCATCAGCATGGTGAAGAATATGAATTTGTTGAAAAGGTTCCTGTGGGCGGCCATCCTGTGGTCGTGATCCACGCCCGAAGGGTGCCAGAAAAAGAACAGCAGCCACCGCAGCATCAGGAAGACGAGCCAGGCTCCGAGCACCCCCAGCACGGTGTATCCTTCTGGAATGAAAGCCAGGAAACGGGGGGTGTAAAATCCGAAGCGGTCGCAGATCAGGCAGAACGGGAGGAAGAAGGCGTAGGCGATGCGGTCGCGGTTGCGGGCTATGCTGAGGTTGTGCTCCAGGTTGACATTGCCCTTCCAGCGGGAGACGGCCTCGAAGATGTCGGGGAGCAGGCGGATGATGTCCAGCAGGGCGATCAGGAGCAGGAAGACGGATATGGCAATCAGCACCCTCACCAGCGGGCTGTCGCTCCAGGCGGCCGCCGGCAGGAGGTCTCCGGGAGTCTGCGGCATCACTATGCGGCCGCCGGTGAATGCGGAATCCTGCAGCATCAGTTACCTCTTTTGGCATTGTACCCCATCTCGCAGAGCAGGGCGGTGACTTTGTCGCGGAGGTCGCCCTGGATGGTGATCTCCCCGTCCTTGGCGGTACCCCCGACCCCGCACTTGACCTTCAGCGTCTTTCCTAGGGCTGCGAGATCCGCGGCGGTGCCGGTGAAACCCTTGACCAGGGTCACCTGCTTGCCGGCGCGGGCCCTGCGGTCGATGCAGACCGTGAGCCTCTGCTTCTGCGGCGGCAGCGTCTCAGCCTCTACGGCGGCATCGTCGCTGACGTAATTGAAATCGGGATTGGTGGAATAAACCACGCCAAGTCTTTTCTTCCAGTCGTTTTCGCTCATCTTAGGGATGATTTTTGCAAAGATAAGGATTCCTTTTGTATCTTTGCAAGTTATGATGAACCAGAAAACATTCAACCTGTGGCACCGGATCAGCGCTGTGGCAGCGCTCGTCATTTCCGCCGTCACTTATTTGGCCACGATAGAGCCCACCGCATCCTTCTGGGACTGCGGCGAGTTCATTGCCTCATCCTACAAGCTCGAAGTGGGACATCCCCCGGGAAACCCCGTGTTCCAGCTCTTCGCCCGCTTTTTCACCTTGTTCGGGGACAATATGCATGCGGCAGTCCTCGTCAACGCCCTGAGCGCCATCTGCTCGGCACTGACGATATTCTTCCTGTACCTGACCATTGTCTTCCTGGTGAAAAGGCTCGTCAAGAAAGACCCTGACGGGGACTACACCCCCGGCCAGGCCGTTGCCATCATAGGCTCCGGCCTCGTGGGCGCCCTCGCCTACTGCTTCTCCGACACTTTCTGGTTCTCCGCAGTCGAGGGAGAGGTGTATGCTATGTCCTCGCTCTTCACGGCAGCCGTATTCTGGGCCATGACCATGTGGTACGACCATGCCGACGAGCCCCATGCCAACCGCTGGATAGTGCTGATAGCCTTCCTGATGGGTCTGTCCATAGGCGTCCACCTGCTGAACCTCCTGGCCATCCCGGCCCTGGTCTTCATGTACTTTTTCAAGAAGAGGGAGAACACCCGTTTCACCCTCTGGGAAGTGGTGAAGATCTTCGCCATCGGCGTGGTCATCCTGGGACTCATACTCTTTGTGGTGATCCCCATCCTGCCCAAGCTGGCGGCCTACGTGGACCTGTTCTTCGTCAACACCCTCGGCCTCCCGTACAACACCGGAGCCGCAGTGTTCATGCTGCTGGTGTTCGCTGCCTGCTTCTGGGGACTCTTCGTCACCCTTCGCCAGGAAAGGGTCTTCCTGAACACGGCCCTGCTCTGCCTTACCTCCATCATCATAGGATTCTCGGTATTTTCCATCGATATCATCCGTTCCTGCGCCAAGACTCCGACCAACGAGTACCAGCCGGACAACGCCTTCACCCTCGTGAGATACCTTTCCCGCGAGCAGTACGGCAGTTCCCCCATAGTCTACGGTCAGTATTTCGACGCTCCGTACGATCTGAAGAACACCACTTACTGGGCCCCGCTCGACGGAAAATACAAGAAAGTGCAAGGCCCCCTCACCCCCAAGTACCGTTCTTCCGGAAAGATGCTCTTCCCCCGTATGTGGCAGTCTCTCGGCAACGGCAAGTATGAGGAATTCTACTCCGTCTACACCCAGGGCAAGGGCCATTCAGTCCCCGGCGCCACCTATCGCAAGCCTACGATGGGCGCCAACCTGCTGTACTTCTTCGACTACCAGCTGAACTGGATGTACTGGAGGTACTTCATGTGGAATTTCGTGGGACGCCAGAACGACATCCACAGCCCCACTCCCGGCGACGTATTCTTCGGAAACTGGGAGAGCGGCATCGACTTCCTCGACGAGATACGCCTGGGCAGCCATGACGACGCTCCCGAGGCTCTCAAGGACAACAAGGGCAAGAACCACTATTTCTTCCTGCCCCTGATACTCGGCCTGCTGGGCCTCTTCTTCCAGTTCTTCAGGGACAAGAGGGGATTCTGGCTGACCTTCCTGATGTTCTTCATGACAGGTATAGCCATCGTGATATATCTCAACCAGCCGCCTCTGCAGGTCAGGGAGAGGGACTACGCCTATGCGGGCTCCTTCTACTTCTTCTGCGTGTGGATAGGTCTGGCCGTAGCGGCCGTATATACCTGGATCAAGGAAGCCACCAAGCGTGATTCGGTGCTCATCGCCGGCCTGGTGACCGTGCTCTTCCTCGGCGTACCCGCCCTCATGGCCGCCCAGAACTGGGATGACCACGACCGCTCCAACCGCGCCACGGCCCCCGAGCTTGCAGCCAATTATCTCAATTCCTGCGGCCCCGACGGCATACTCGTCACCCACGGGGACAATGACACCTTCCCTCTCTGGTACGCCCAGGAGGTGGAGAATGTCCGCACCGACGTGCGTATCTGCAACACTTCCCTGCTCGGCACCGACTGGCACATCGACCAGATGACCTGGGCCTGCAACGAGTCCGCCCCGCTGAAACTCAGCATCCCCCACGAAATGTATCTCTACGGTTCCAATGAATATGTGCCCATCAACGACACCCGCGGCGGGGTGATGTCCATATCCGACGTAGTGGCCATCTTCCGCCATCCCGAGCTCAAGGTGCCTCTCACCAACGGCAAGAGGGTGGACTACATCGCCTCCAGGCAGATATCCGTCCCTGTCAACAAGGAGAACGTGATCAAGTACGGCATACTCAGCAGCGATTTCGAGGAGGTGATACCCGATGAGATCATCCTCACCATCCCCGATTCCAAGGACTTCATCACCAAGCCCGAGCTGTTCTTTCTCGACCTGCTGGCCAATTACCAGTGGGACCGTCCTCTCCATTTCCTGAGCGGCGGCGGCGACATCAACATCAACATCGGCATCAAGGATTATCTCATGTTCGAGGGCTATTCCCACAAGTTCGTGCCCATCAAGACCGGTTCTTCAAACAGCAGTGTCGGTCTCTGCGATCCCAACGAACTGCACCGCCTCTTCACCGAGGAGTACAAATGGGACGCCCTGGCCAGGGGAGACTATTTCATCGACCACCAGAACCTCTATTCCCACCTGGGCGTGATGTCCGTCAGGGGCCTGTTCTACTCGGCCGCCAAGACTTTCTATGACCTGGGTTACAACGACGAGGCGGAAGCCCTCGTGGACAAGGGTCTGGCCATCATGAAGCACTATCCTCTCGAATCCATCTGCGTGGGCTTCTCGTCCAATGACTACATGGTCTGCAGCATGGTGGACCTGTACTACAAACTGGGCAAGAAGGAAAAGGCTGCCGCGCTCGCTGCCCAGCTCGGAGAGGAGCTTCTCGTCACTGCCAAGTACTATCTGGACTTCTACCAGGTGGCGCAGACCGATTTCGAGCTCTGTGGAAGCTACATATATTTCCTCACCGACATCATGAAGCTCGGAGGGGATGCTGAAGGCTCTGAGAACTTGAGGAACCAGTTCAACAATCTGGTGACCTCGGCGGGAGTGACGATCCAGGACAGCTAGTCTATCTGACCAGCCTTACATAGATACTCAGAGGGAGGGCTTTTCCGAAGCGGTCGCACAGGGAAAGCTCTCCGCTCGTAATACCCTGCTGCGAAGGTGCCAGGCCGAAGGCTTGGCGCACCACGGTCTCGCCGAGCAGGGCTGAATAGCCGTTGGAGTAGAGGTTGAGAACGAGGAAACTGTCCTTGGGGGCGAGTATGGACGCGACGGTCTTCATCATGTCGAAAAGGCATTCGTCGAGTTTCCATTTCTCCCCGTCGGGACCGTGCCCGTAGGCGGGAGGGTCGAGGATGATGCCGTCGTACAGATTGCCCCTCTTGAGCTCCCTGCGGGCAAATTTCATGGCATCCTCCACCACCCAGCGGATGCCGTCCATGCCGGAGCTTTCCATATTGCCACGGGCCCAGGTCACCACCTGCCGGACCGAATCGAGATGCGTCACATCCGCACCCGCCGCCTTGGCGGCGAGGGATGCTGCTCCGGTGTAGGCGAAAAGGTTGAGGACCCGGGGCTTTTCTTTCCCCGCGGCCTTGAGTCTGGAGACCTGGCCGAAGATGAATTCCCAGTTGGGGGCCTGCTCGGGGAAGACGCCTACGTGCTTGAAAGAAGTGAGGCCGAGGCGCAGGTCGAGCCGGAGTCCGTCGGCGACGCCGGGGTAGCGGATATACCACTGGTCGTCCATGGGCTTGAGCATGGTCCAGGTGCCGCTGTCTTCCTTGCCGGCCTTTCCGAATCCGGCGCCCGGCTTGAACCGGGTGTGAGCCATCCTGTTCCAGTCCGGCTCGCTCATGGTTTTGTCCCAAAGAGCCTTGGGCTCGGGACGTGCGAGGCAGAAACGGCCGAAGCGCTCGAGCTTCTCGCCTTTTCCGCTGTCAATCAGCTCATAATCTTTCCACTGTGTTCCGGGATATTCGACCATAACATTGCAAAGATATGGAGAAAATTACTAAATTTGCCATTCCGAAAACATATTAAGCTTCATATATTTATGCAAAAGCACATCGACAATTATGATTTCGCTGGCAAGAAAGCCATCGTCAGAGTGGATTTCAACGTCCCTCTAAATGAGAAATTCGAGATCACGGATGACACCCGTATCCGTGCAGCCATGCC
>JAFTBU010000054.1 GCA_017455065.1 Bacteroidales bacterium | reverse complement strand
CTATGACTTCATCATCGCAGACCTCGAGAGGGTCATCCCTCACATGATGCGCTCCGGCTCCGTCCCCGGCTACGGCGACGACAAGAACGTATTCTCGAGGACCTTCGCTGAGGCTTCCCTCGGCGCCATCTGCCTCGATGCTGCAGGTTACCAGACCCGCCGTTCCGATATGAAGTACCTCGACGGTACCGGCAAGGAGATCACCCTCGAGACCCTCGGCCAGCCCAACGCCAGCGCTGACAATGCGATCTATGCACGCCGCAGCGATTACAAGAAGCTCTATGAGAAGGCCCGTGACGCTTTCAAGGCTGTCATCGACAACCCCGGCAACGTCAAGTTCCACGAGACCGATCCCCGTCCTGCCACCGCAGCCGGCCAGCAGTTCGGCAATCCTTTCCAGTACTTCTTCCAGCAGACCCTCGACAACGACATAGGCTACGCCGATGAGTCCATCTTCGAGTACCCTCTGACCTGGAACGTCTCCAACGGTGAGCGTCCCTACTCCAACGGCCGTGTTTCCAACGGCGGCGGTTCCAACGCTTTCCCTTGCAAGGCTTACGGTCAGGGCCGTATCAACCCGGCCTGGTACTGGGGCGTGTTCGATCCCAAGGACATGAGGCGTGACGTGTCCTGCTGCGTTACCGGTCACACCGGTGGCGGCGCAGAGGTGCTCATCCCCTTCGTTCCCAACTCCAAAGCCCAGGGCGGCGGTATCACCAACAACAAGTGGGATGAAGGCCGTCAGGTGCTCGGCAACGTGCTGAAGCAGCGCCGTTCCGGTATCAACGGACCTTGGATGCGTATGTCCGAAGTTCTCCTCGGCTATGCAGAGGCTTGCGCCGTTCTCGGTGAAGATGCCAACGCAAAGACCTACCTCGCAAAGGTCCGCGAGCGCTCATTCCCCAAGGGTGAAGCCAAGACCGACGAGTTCATCGCCAAGAGCGGTTCCATGTTCAAGGCTGTCATCGCTGAGCGCGGCTTCGAGTTCTCCGGAGAAGGCGACCGCCGCTGGACCCTCATCCGCACCGGTCTCCTCGCAGAGAACGTGAAGAAGGTGAAAGAGATGCAGGCTGCCATGATCGACGGCGTAGTGGCCAAAGGTTACTACGAGTTCGAGAACGGCAACGAGTTCCCCGCATACGTCTGGACCAAGACCGTGGATGCCAAGTCCATGTACGGCTACCGTCTGACCACCCAGTGCCCCGACGAGAACGATCCCGTCCTCTATCCGGGCTGGAGAGGTGAGAACGACGACTGGCTCGCAGTGGCTGCTGAAGCTGGATGCACCAACACCAGCGCCCTCAAGGCCGGTAACATGACCAACCTGGCTATCAAGGGTCTGTTCAAGCACATCGATCCGGATTCAGCAGAGGCCAAGGCCCTCGAGGCTGACGGTTACAAGAAGGTGGAATACGGTCTCGAGCTCGCAAAGAGCCGCGCCGAGTATGTCGACAACTTCTTCAAGGACTACGACTACACCAGCGCTCCTATCTACCTCCTCGGCTTCAACCGCAACGCCCTTAAGACCATCAGCGGTCTGACCAACGGCTACGGTTTCCCGAACACCGTCGAGTAATCACTCTGTAACTTGATAATCAACCCGCGACTCATCCGAGCCGCGGGTTTTTTTTATTGTTCAGGATTATTGTTAACTTTAAGGGATAATGTGAACTAATACCCCTTTAATATGAAAATCCATCTGTTAACCTTTGTAGTCGCTGTGGTTTCCTCAGCGGCCATCGCCGGCGCCCAAGTGATGCCGGACGGTCCCTTCGGCTGGGCCACCAGCACCTCGCTCACCAGCGGGGACAGCTACGATCTTACAGGCGGCGACCCCGCCCGTACCGTCATCCTCCGGAGCAACGGGCTTGACATGCGCGAAGACATCATCAAGAGCCTCAAGGACTACGATGTGATCGTATTCGACGGCAGCAAGGGAGATTTCATCGTCTCCAGCCAGATTGTCCTCAGCCAGCTCCGCTGCAAGACCCTGATGGGCGTGAACAATGCCCGTATCCGCACTCAGTTCCAGGTGACCCCGGAACTTAAGAAACTCCTCGACGACGCCGGAGTCAAAGGCCTCAGCACAGGTGGCGGCGGCGGAGTGCTCTCCAACGGCGTGCGTGTCGGTGAAGAGAGGGAGACCCACACCCGCCAGGCCATCATCGACCATACAGGCGACCAGACGGAGGCTTACCGTCATTCAGGCCTTTTCCAGCTCAGCGCCTGCGAAAACTTCATCATCCGCAACATCGCCTTCGAAGGCCCCGGCCCCATTGACGTAGGAGGCGACGACCTGCTGACCGTCTCCAACGGCTCCACCCACATCTGGGTGGACCACTGCAGCTTCACCGACGGCATGGACGGCAACTTCGACATCAACTCCCGTGCAGATTTCATCACAGTGAGCTGGTGCGTGTTCCAGTACACGGAAAAGGCGTATGACCATTGCCTCACCAACCTCATCGGCAGCAACGACTCCCCTTCGCAGGGCGTGGACAACCTCAACGTGACCTTCGCCTACTGCATCTGGGGCAACGGCTGCCAGGGCCGCATGCCCATGGTGCGCCAGGGCAACATCCACCTGCTGAACGACTATTACAACTGCCCCGGCTCCGGCACCTGCGTCAATCCCCGCGCCGGCTCCGAGGTCCTGGTCGAAGGCTGCTACTTCGCCAAGGGAGTGAAGAACATCTTCTCCACCCACGGAGCCAAGGGCTATGCCTTCAAGAACAATATCTTCCGTGAGAAATTCACTCCCGAGGACGGCGGCACCGTCAATCCTTTCCCTTACAAGTACACTTCTGTGCCCGCATCCCGCATCCCCAACCTCACCAAGCAGTCCGGTCCCACCCTCAAGCTGACCGCTCCCGAGTCTTCGGTCGATTTCACCATCCATCTGATCGGTGATTCCACCATGGCCGACAAGGACATCCGCGGCGGCAACCTCGAGCGCGGCTGGGGTATGGTATTCGAGAATTTCGTAGATTCCCGCGTGAGGGTGATCAACTATGCCAAGAACGGCCGCAGCACCAAGAGCGCCATCGACGAGGGCATCTGGGACCATCTCAAGGCCAATCTCAACGCCGGTGACTATGTGTTCGTGCAGTTCGCCCACAATGACGAGAAGGAAAACTCTCCGGAGCGTTATGCCGCTCCCTGGGGCGCTTTCCAGGACAATCTCCGCAAATTCATACGCGAGACCCGCGAAGCCGGCGCCACCCCGGTGCTGCTTACCCCCGTGGCACGCCGCGACTTCAGCCGAGGCGCTTTCAACGGCGAGAGCCACGGAGACTATCCCGCTGCCATGCGCGCTGTGGCAGAAGAGACGGGAGTCGTCCTCATTGACATGACCGCCGCCACCAACGACTGGATCTCCAAGGCGGGGGATGCCGCCTCCAGGCCCTATTTCATGTGGTCGAGGGGTGACAACACCCATTCCTCCCCCAGGGGCGCCCGCAAGAACTGCGACATAGTCTGCGACTCCATCCGCGCTGAGATTCCTGCCATCGCAGAGCATCTGGTGCGCTACGACGCCGTCGTGGACCAGCAGGGACGCGGTGACTATCTCACCATCCAGGAGGCCATCGACGCCATGCCCGACTATCTCACCCGCAAGCAGAACACCATCCTGGTGAAACCGGGCGTCTATCACGAAAGGGTGCAGATCCCTGCCAGCAAGGCCAATCTCAAGATCATAGGCAGCGGCGCGGACAACACCGTCCTCACCTATGACAATTACGCCCTCAAGCTCTATCCCGACACCAAGGACCAGATGGGCACCTTCGGCTCGTCCACCATCTACATCGACGCCAACGACGTCACCTTCCAGGACATCACCATCCAGAACGCCTCCGGACGTGGAGAAGTGGTGGGACAGGCCCTCGCGATGACAGTCAACGGCGACCGCGTGTTCTTCCACAGGTGCAGGATACTCGGATTCCAGGACACCATCTACACCCACGGCCACTACGGCTACAACGGCAACGCCTGCCGCTACTATTTCCTCGACTGCTATATCGAAGGCACCACCGACTTCATCTTCGGACAGGGCACAGGTCTCTTCGAAGACTGCCTCATCCGCTCCAGGAAGAACAGCCACGTCACCGCGGCTTCCACCCTGCAGGGGCAGAAATACGGCTACGTCTTCCGCCATTGCAAGTTCATCGCCGATGAAGGCGTGGACAATGTATCCCTGGGACGCCCCTGGAAGGACTACGCCCGCGTAGTGTACCTCGAGTGCGAGCTCGGAGAGCACATCCGTCCGACCGGCTGGGACAACTGGGGCTCCGCTGCCAAGGAAAAGACGGCCTACTATGCCGAGTACAAGAACTTCGGTCCCGGCGCCAAGCCCGAAAGCCGTGTGAGCTGGTCTCACCAGCTGACCGACGAAGAGGCGGCCGAATATACGTTCGAAAAGATCATGGCGGCTCCCGGCGAATTCGCAGTGTGGAATCCACTCGGAAAATAAAGCACCGACCATATGAAACTACTGAGCCTTTTATTGATGCTGCTCGCACTGGCAGGTCCTGTGCAGCGCCAGACCATCGACCTGAGCAAGTCAGGATGGAACATCACCCTGGACAAAGACGCGTCCTGGGAGTACGAACAACTCTATCTGCCTCCCGTGGACATCGCCAAGGTCCCCGTCAACATCCCTTCAGGAGGCTGGAGCCTGCTGGATAATCCCCAGGTCAAGGGAGTGACCCTCCCCGCCACCGTCGAGGAATATCTCTGGGGCTGGAACGGAGAGACCTTCGGAGTCACCGGCAACTATGTCGGCGTGTCATGGTTCGAGACCCGGGTCTTCGTACCCGCCGATTGGGCCGGACGCCGCGTGGCTATCGACTTCGAAGCCGTGCGTTTCCGTGCGGAGGTTTTCGTCAACCACCGCCTGGCCGGCTATGACCTGGTCAACAGCACCCCCTTCTCCTTCGACATCACCGACTTCGTGCAGCCCGGCAAGGAGAATGTCATCAGCGTGCGTATCACCGATCCCAACGGCAACTTCAACTGGAAGGACTCCCAGGTGTACAGCTGGGGAGATTACCTCACCAACCCGACCCACGGCTTCGGCGGCATCACCGGCGACGTGAAACTGACTGCAACCGACCACACCTACATCGACGACATCTTCGTGATGAACCGTCCCAATCCCCGCAGCATAGGCCTGCAGGTCACTGCTGTCGCTGCTTCCGAGGGGACCGTCCCCGTGGAAGTCAGAATCAGCGACAAAGCCGGGACGGTGGTATATTCCAAGAAATACAGCGCCTCCCTGGCCAAGGGAGAGAATCTGCTGGAATATGAGGCGACGCTGCCCAAGGCCAAGCTCTGGAGTCCCGACGAACCGAACCTGTACGACCTCAAAGTCACCCTCGGCTCCGACAGCGACGGCCGCCGTTTCGGCTTCCGGTGGTTTGAAGTCAGGGACGTGGCCGGCGACCGCCAGTTCTACCTGAACGGTAAGCGCCTCACCCTCCGCACTTCGATTTCCTGGAGCTTCTGGCCGGACAACGGTATCATGCCTTCGGAAAAACTGGCACGCCGCCAGATCGAGGATGCCAAAGCCCTTGGTCTGAACTGCCTCAATTTCCACCGCACCATAGGCCAGAAGAAGGTGATGGACTGCGCCGACGAGATGGGACTGCTCTATTGGGAGGAGCCCGGCGGAAACCAGTACACTGCACAGCGCTTCAATGACGGTACGCCCCAGACCGCATTCTACATGGCCTACAGGAACGAGAAACTCGCCCGAATGATACGCCGTGACCGCAGCCATCCGAGCGTGGTCATCTACAACATGCACAATGAGCGCGGAGCTTCCCCCCAGAGGCAGGACTACGAGGAGATGGCCATGGGCCACAAGCTCGACCCCACCCGAATCATGGTGTACAACTCCTGCAACGGACAGAATCCCGAAGGCGTGCCCGACGATCATTTCAAGACCCACCTGATGCCCTATGACACCACTTTCCGCAATGTGGGCTGGTGGGACAACCATCACGCCGGCGGCCCCGGCGTCTATCACGACGCCCTCTATGTGGACAAGGACAATTACCTGAGAGGTTCCACCAACAAGGCTGAGATCGTCTTCTGGGGCGAGGAAGGAGCCATCGGCACCCCTCCCAGGCTCCAGCTCATACGCGATGAGATCCTCGCTTCCGGCAAGACTTCCAGCTGGGAGGCCCAGGATTATCTGAACTGGTACGACGCCTATGACACTTTCCTCAAGGAAAAAGGCTTCAGCAAGGATTTCCCCAATGTGGACGCCCTCACGACCTCCATGGGCAATGTGGCCTACTACTATCAGGGACGCATTTTCGAGAACATACGCATGAACAACACCGTGGACGGATACGCCATCAATGGCTGGGAGAGCATGAAACTCGAAAACCACTCAGGTATGGTGGACAATTACCGCCATCTCAAAGGCGACCCGACCCTGATCTCCCGCTACAACCAGCCCACTGTGCTGAGCGTCAAGCTCAAATACAAGGTCCTGCCCGTAGGACGCAGCACCAGGGCCGACATCTTCATCATCAATGAAACCGGCCTCAAAGGCAGCTACACCCTCGAAGTCGATTACAAAGCCGGAGACAAAGTGATCTCTTCCTTCAGCCGCAAGGTCAAGGTCACCGGAGGCTCCACCTACGGAGAGTGCCTTGCCGAAGGCTTTGAGTTCCCCGTGGAGCAGGCCGGCTACAGCACCGTGGAAGCCAGGCTCGTGCGCAGCGGAAAGACTGTCCTGTCGGGCTCCGATGACATCTTCGCCGTCGAGCTCGATCCGAGCGGCATCCCCGAAAAGGGCTGCGTGGGCGACCGCAGCGGGAAGCTCCAGAATTTCCTCGGCAAATTCGGCATCCATCCCGACAGCTATGAGAGAGGCACCCCGACCGGAGACTACCTGCTCATAGGCGACTTCCAGCCCACCCAGTTCGGCAGCAACATGAGTGACATCATGGAGTGGGTGTACAAGGGACACACCCTCATCATCGTGGACAATCCCGAAAGATGGGCCGACTTCCTGGCCGACAAGGAAGTGCTCGACTACCGCGGAAGCAAGGCCATAGGCACCACCTGGTACGGCGGCAATTTCTTCAACCGCACCCATCCCTTGTTCGACGGACTGCCCGCCGGCACCGCCTTCAACTGGGAATACCAGTGCTTCGCCGCATACAACCGCCGCCGCATAGGCCTGAGGACCTTCAACGGCGAGACCATAGCCGCCGTGGTCGCAGACCACAAGAAGGAAGTCTATTCCGCCCTCACCCGCATAAGGGCCGGCCGCGGTCAGGTGATCATCACCACCCTCGACATCCCCGGATGCCTGGGTGACCTGGCTGCCTTCGAAGGCGCCGCCGCCGACCAGGCATCCCAGTCCGCCGACATCGACGGAGTCAACGAATCCATGCGTACGTTCGACCTCAGCGGCGACAACGGTGCCAACGTGGTAGGACAGCGTCTGCTCCTGAACATGCTCAAATTGCCCATAGAATAATGAAGAAACTGACATTGACCCTGATCGGAGCGCTGCTGCTCGCCGCTCCGCTGCTGTCCGCCCAGGGGACGGACAGGGACCATACCCGCAAGGTCCTGCGTTTCGGCACCCCCGCCACCTATTGGGAGGAGGCCCTTCCCATAGGCAACGGCCGCATCGGTGCAATGATCTACGGAGGCTCCGCCACCGAGCAGATACAGCTCAACGAGGAGACCGTGTCCACCGGAGGTCCTTACAACAACTTCAATCCCGAGGCCAAGGAGTATCTGCCCCTGATGCGACAGCTGCTCTTCGAAGGCAAGTACCCCGAGGCCCAGGCCCTGGGAGACGCACATTTCATGTCCACGACCGGCCGTGAGCAGAAATACCAGACCCTGGGATCCCTGAACATCGCATGGGACGACCATGAAAGGGTAAGGGGCTACAGCCGCGAGCTGGACCTGGAGCGCGCGGTGACCACGGTGCGCTACAACGTCGGCGACGTGACTTTCACCCAGGAGGCTTTCGCATCCTTCACAGACCAGCTGATCATCGTGAAGATCAAGGCTTCCAAGCGCGGAAGCATCAACTGCGAGCTCTCCTACACCACCCCCATGCAGGATGTGACTTTCAGCGTGACCAAGGACAAGATCCTGCGCGAGGAAGGCATGTGCCACGGCACGGGTGAGGTGCCCGACGTGATACGCTACTGCGCCGACACCAAGGTCGTCAACAAAGGCGGCAAGGTGACTGCCCGTGAGCAGTCCATCAAGGTGGACAAGGCCGATGAACTCACCCTGTACATCTCCATGGCCACCAACTTCGTCAACTACAAGGACGTCTCCGGCGACCCGTACGCCCGCAACAAGGCTTACCTCAAGAACGCCTCCAAAAATTACGACAAAGCCCTCGCAGCCCACATCGCCTACTACAAATCGCAGTACGACAGGGTGCAGCTGGACCTGGGCAACCTGGACGACAGCTCCGCCAACACCGACAAGCGTCTGCGCGACTTCCATCTGTCTCCGGACCCGGATTTCGTGGCCCTGTATTTCCAGTTCGGCAGGTACCTGCTGATCAGCTGCTCGCAGCCGGGCTGCCAGCCCGCCAACCTCCAGGGCATCTGGAACGCCAGTCCCGATCCCAGCTGGTGCTGCAACTACACCACCAACATCAACACGGAGATGAATTACTGGCCCGCCGAGCTGACCAACCTCTCCGAGCTCCACACTCCTCTGATCAACACGATCAAGGAATGGGCGGTGTCCGGTGCCGAGACCGCATCCAAGCAGTACGGCTGCAGGGGATGGGTGCTCCATCACAATTCCGACCTCTGGCACGCCACCGGAGCTTTCGACTACGCCTACAGCGGTCTGTGGCTCTCAGGCGCAGCCTGGATGTGCAGCCACCTCTGGGAGAGGTTCCTGTTCAGCGGCGACATGTCCTATCTCGCCGAGGTCTATCCCATCATGAAGGGAGCCGCCGAATTCTTCGTGGATTTCCTCGTGGAGGATCCCAACACGGGCTACCTCGTAGTGGCACCTTCCAATTCTCCTGAAAACCGTCCCACCGGCCGCGAGACCAGCACCGATGAAGGTATCACCATGGACAATGAA
Source organism: Bacteroidales bacterium (assembly GCA_017455065.1). Lineage (GTDB taxonomy): Bacteria > Bacteroidota > Bacteroidia > Bacteroidales > UBA932 > Cryptobacteroides. The sequence continues at coordinate 9,219 of JAFTBU010000054.1, read as the reverse complement.
CTGGTGACCGACCTCTTCTGGAACACCTGCTTCGCAGCCGCCCTGCTGGATGTGGACAAAGAGTTCTGCGACACCCTGGACCACATGCGCGCCAAACTCCCGCCGCTTCAGGTCGGCCAGCACGGCCAGCTCCAGGAGTGGCTCTACGACTGGGACAATCCCAATGACAAGCACCGCCATATCTCGCATCTTTGGGGACTGTACCCCGGAGCCCAGATATCTCCCTACCGTACCCCCATACTCTTCGACGCAGTGCGCAACACCCTCATCCAGAGGGGTGACCCTTCCACCGGATGGTCCATGGGCTGGAAAGTCAATTGCTGGGCCAGGATGCTCGACGGCAACCACGCCTACGAGCTCATCAAGAACCAGCTGATGTACCTGGATCCCGCCAACCAGAAGGGCCAGGGCGGCGGTACCTATCCCAATCTCTTCGACGCCCATCCGCCTTTCCAGATCGACGGCAACTTCGGATGCACCGCCGGCATAGCCGAGATGATGCTCCAGAGCCATGACGGCGCGGTGCATCTGCTGCCCGCCATCCCCGACGCCTGGACCTGGGGCTCCGTCAAGGGACTCCGTGCCCGCGGCGGTTTCACCGTCGAGGATCTCGAGTGGGACGAGGGCCACATTGTCAGCGCCCAAATACTCTCCACCGTCGGCGGAAACCTGAGGATACGTTCCTATTGGCCTCTCGAAGGAGAAGGACTGGTAGAGGTCAAGGGAGACACTCCCAACCCCAACCCTCTCTTCCCCGTGCAGCAGGTGCTCAGACCCCTGGTGAGCGAGAAGGCTCGCCTCGCAGGCAGCACTCCCCGCAAGACCTGGGTCTATGACCGCCAGACCGTGGCGGGAGAGGTGGTGAAGGTCAGCTACGCCGCCACTCAGAAGAGCTATGACAAGGTGGTGGCAGCGGACGGCAGCGGAGACTATACCACAGTCCAGGAGGCCATCTATGCCGCACCTGACTTCGGCACCGAACGCTATGTGATCTTCATCAAGGACGGTGAGTACGAGCAGAAGCTCCTCGTGCCCGCTTCCAAGACCAACATCACCCTGCTCGGCGAAAGCTGCGACGGAGTGAAACTCGTTTACAACAGCCACAGCGCCACCTACGGAGCCGGATCCAACATGCCCGTCGTCACCCAGACCCGAGGCAACGGCTTCGACGTAGGACGCACCACCGCTGTCCTGACAGTGCTGGGAGAAGGCTTCATAGCAGAGAACCTGACGATAGAGAACACCGCCTCCAGGGACGGTTATATGAGCCAGGCCATCACCATCTGCGCGGATAAGACCACTTTCCGCCGCTGCGCCATCAAGGGTTACCAGGATACGGTCTATCTCTGGACCCTGGGCAAGAGGACCTGGTTCGACCACTGCCTCATCGTAGGACGCACCGACTATATCTACGGCGCCGGCATAGGCTATTTCGAAGGCTGCGAGATACGCAGCTGGGGAGGTGGCTGGGTCACCGCCGCTTCCACCCCTCTGCACCAGAAGTACGGCATCGTGTTCAATGGCTGCCGTTTCACCTATGACGGAAACAGCCCCAAGGCTGAAGACAATGGCAAGACCATCGCCATCGGCCGCCCGTGGCACAACTATCCCAAAGTAGCGGTCCTGAACTCCGAGTACTGCGACATGATGGATCCCCTCGGCTGGCCTACGGTCTGGGGCATGCCTTACGCCGTGGACAGCCCTGAGCTCCATCTCTACGAGTACGGGAACAAAGGCGCACGCGCCGACATGTCCACCCGCACGAAATGGGTCGGAATACGCGAAATGTCCGCAGAAGAGGCGGCCGGATACAGCATAGAAGCAGTATTTGGCGGCAGCCCCCTCCTATGGTAGGAAAATAATTGTTATATTTACAGACTAACACTTTACTGATATGTCATTCATCAACAAAGATTTCATGCTTTCCAACGATACGGCCAGGATGCTGTATCACGAACATGCGGCTAAGATGCCCATCATCGACTACCACTGCCATCTCGTGCCCCAGCAGATAGCGGAAAACATCCGTTTCCGTGACATCACCCAGCTCTGGCTCGTGGACGGCCACTACGGCGACCACTACAAATGGCGCGCTATGAGGGCCAACGGTGTGAGTGAAGACTACATCACCGGCGGCAAGCATACTGCTTGGGAGACCTTCGAGAAATGGGCGGAGACTGTCCCCTACACGATGCGCAACCCTCTCTACCACTGGACCCACCTGGAGCTCAGCAGGGTGTTCGGCATCGACAAGCTCCTCAGCCCCAAGACAGCACGCGAGATCTTCGAAGAGTGCAACGAGAAGCTCGGACGCGAGGAATTCCGCGGCCAGGCTCTCATCCGTAAATTCAACGTCGAGACCGTCTGCACCACCGACGATCCCGCAGACGACCTCCGCTGGCACAAGATGATAGCCGAGCATCCTTTCGGCACCAAGGTCATCCCTGCATGGAGGCCCGACAAGGCTATGGCCATCGAGGATCCCAAGACCTACAAGGAGTACCTCAAGAAGCTCGGTGAAGCTGCAGACATGGAGATCGATTCCTATGCAGACCTTCAGGAAGCTCTCAAGAAGCGTCACGATTTCTTCGCTTCCATGGGTTGCAAGCTCTCCGACCACGGTATCGAGAACTTCTACGCCGCTGACTACAAGCCTCTGGAGATCGAGCTTATCTTCAAGCAGGTCCTCCTCGGCAAGAAGCCTACTGACAAGGAACTCGAGAAATTCCGCAGCGCCTTCCTCTTCGACCAGGCAGTCATGGACGCCGAGGCCGGCTGGGCACAGCAGTTCCACATCGGCGCACTCCGCAGCAACAACTCCAAGATGTTCAAGCTCGTAGGCCCCGACACCGGATACGATTCCATCCACGACCTGGAGATCGCAGCAGCGGGCAACAAGTTCTTCGACCGCCTCACCGCAGCCGACAAGCTTGCCAAGACCATACTCTACTGCCTCAATCCCAAGGACAACGAGGTCATGATGACCATGGCTTATACTTTCAACGACGGTACATTCCCCGGCAAGATGCAGTTCGGCTCCGGCTGGTGGTTCCTCGATCAGGAAGTGGGTATGCGCCGTCAGATGGACGCCCTCAGCGTACTGGGTCTGCTCAGCCGCTTCGTGGGTATGCTCACCGACTCCCGCAGCTTCATCAGCTATCCCCGCCATGAGTACTTCCGCAGGATACTCTGCGACGTGATCGGAACGGATGTCGAGAACGGCAAGCTCCCCGCTTCAGAGCTTGAGCAGATCGGCAAGATGGTCGAAGACATCTCCTACAACAACGCCAAGAACTATTTCAATTTCTAGAATATGAGTCTCGAGAACAATCCCTATTTCAAGATGGCTCAGGAGTTTATCAAAACTCATGACCTCTCCGCCCTCGAAAACGGAAAACATGTCATCGACGGCGACAACCTCTGGGTGAACATCGTGGATTCACAGATGAAGACCCCCGAGCAGGCACGCCTGGAGGTGCACAACACCTATATTGACATCCAGATCCCCCTGTCAAAGGCTGAGACTTACGGAATAAAAGACCGCAGCGAGTGCCTGAGCCCCGCCGCGGACTTCGATCCTGTAAAAGATATCCAGTTCTTCAACGACAGGTTCGAGAAGACTGTCAGCGCCCAGCCGGGCGAGCAGGTGGTCTTCGCTCCTGAGACTGCTCACGCACCTCTCATCGGCGAAGGTACCATCCACAAAGCTATCTTCAAAGTGAAGGTAGCTTAATAGACTTCCACATATCCGGAACTCACACGCTGGGTTGCGGATATGGCGAAGAATCCGACTTTGGCTCCGATCCACTGTCCTTTCGAGGCGGCGAATTCGGGGCCAAATTCTTTGTATTCCTCTCCGTCGAGACTGTAGTAGAAATTGCACAGTGCACCCTTGCGCATCACCACGCGGAAATGCACGGGGTATGACATAGCCCTCTCAAGGGCTGCAGTCTCTTCGAGGAGGGTCTCTCCGCGGGCGTTGCCGCTGCGGCGGACCAGTTTCACCGCACCTTCGTGGAATTCCATTTCGATGGTGCCGTAGTTCTGTCCCAGCACTATCAGACCGACCCTTTCACCTTCTCCTCCAGGGCGGTATTCCATCTTGGTGTCGAAAGTGAATTCAGTGTCGCCGGCCTTGGTGGAAAGGACATTGGGAGACTGCCAGAGGCTGTGCCAGCCTTCGGGACGGCCCACGCAGTTGAGCCTGAGGCAACCCTTGCCGGGATTGGGCATGGCCCAGTTGATCTGGGGATTGGCTTGCCACTGCCAGTTCAGGGGGATGTAGGGATGGGTGAAATCGGTCCTCATGCTGGCTGCCGGGATGCCTTCGAGCTCCCTGGAGGCTACGGCGGGGTAGCGGTACTCGCTCACGGGCTCACCGACACCGTCCAGATTGGTGTCGCGGCCGAAATAGCACCAGTCGTCAGGTCCCCACCATACGGGCTGCAGATGCACGACCCTTCCGTAGGGGCCCCTGTCCTCGAAATGTATGAACCAGTCGTCCCCGGCTGCGTCGGTCACCCAACCTCCCTGGTGGGGAGCCTTGGTGTAGCCGTTGCCCTGCTGGAGCACCCTGCGGCACTCGTAGGGGCCGTAGACATTGCGGGAGCGCATCACCAGCTGCCAGCCGGTGGAGACTCCGCCTGCGGGGGCCATGATGTAGTACCAGCCGTTGCGCTTGTAGAACTTGGGTCCCTCGAGGGTGCGGTTCCCGGTCTCATTGCCATTGAAGACACTGACCTGCTCGCCGATTACGGCGGTGCAGTCCTCGTTGAGCTCGCAGACATCCAGCACGCCGTTGAATCCGGCGCGGCTGTTGGCCCAACCGTGCACGAGATACACCCTGCCGTCGTCATCCCAAAGGGGGCTGGTGTCGATCAAGCCCTTGCCGGCGAGGACCAGCACAGGGTCGCTCCACTGCCCGCGGGGATCGGTGGTGTGCACCTGGTAGATACCGAAATCGGGGTCACCCCAGAAGATGTAGAACATGCCGTCATGGTAGCGTATGCAGGGCGCCCAGACGCCGTTTCCGTGTTGGACGGAGTTGAAGGTCTCCTCGGGTACCTGCTTGCGCAGAGCCGCTCCGACTATCTCCCAGTTGACCAGGTCGTAAGAGTGGAGTATCTGGAGTCCGGGGATCTGGTCGAATGAAGATGAAGTCATCCAGTATTCGCCGTCCACCGCGATCACGTCGGGATCAGAATAATCGGCGTTGATGATGGGGTTGTGGAAGAGCTCGAAATCCTCGTGGGCGATGTGCCTGCCGAGCTCCGGCACCTTGACTTTCAGCGAATCCACGAAGAAGGTGCAGATGCGCAGGGCGCCGACAGCGGGAGTGTGGGTGTTGTCCTTGCTGCCGTTGGGGTGGGAGTCGTATTTCCCGGGATCGAGCCACATGTAATAGGGCTTGGACGCCTCGTCTCCCAGGGCCTTTATCCAGTTGTAGGTGGCGCTGTACATGTCAATGAATATGGCGTCTTTCTTTTCGGCGATATCCTTGGCCGCGGCGGGGTAGTCCTGGACGGTGTTCAGGGCAAGGACTCCGTCGTTGTAGGTGCGGCGGGTGACGGGGCTCAGGATGATGGGGATGCCTCCCTTGACACGGACGGTGTCGATGAAGCGGGCGAGGTTCTGCTGATAGAGCTCGAACGCCCCTGCGAAGCGGTGCTCGCCGGCCTTGGAGTCATTGTGGCCGAACTGTATCACCACATAGTCGCCGGGTTTGATATTGTCCCTGACTATATTCCAACGGCCTTCGTGGATGAAGCTGGTGGTACTGCGGCCGTTGAGGGCATAGTTGGCGACGCGCACTTCGTGGTCGAAGAAGTTCTGGAGCATGGTTCCCCAGCCTCTCTCGGGGGTGCCTTTGGTGAGGTCTTTCTCCGCCATGGTGGAATCTCCCATCATGAATACGGTGATAGGGGCGGCGTCCTGCTCGGCAGGTTTGGGAAGCTGGGCTCCGGCCCATACGGTTGCGGCCAGCAGGAGGGCCAATGTGATCAAGGTCTTTTTCATATGGCTTATTGATTATTGGTTATTGATCAGGTAGTTGATAAGTGCTGTCATGTTCTGCATGTACGCCTGGGTGGAGATCACTTCCTCGGGAAGCGGGGCGTCCGAGAATCCGGGATTTTCTCCTGAGACTCCGGGCAGGCGGCCGGGCCAGTAGGGCTTGGCTGAGAGTGCATCTATGATCTGTGAGATGCGCTCCGGGGCTTCCTTCCTTCCGGAAACTGCGACATTGTAGCGTCCGAAAGCGGCTTCGCCGGCGTCATTGGTCAGCAGGGGCGAGCCCTTGGTGGCCTCTTCCACGGGTATGGAAGTCAGACGGGCATATTCGGCGCGCAGAGGGCCTATGTTGATGGTGCGGTAGGAGCGGTAATGGGTGATGATGTTCTCGGGATCGTAATCCACCCAGTAGCGACCGTCCCCACGGTGCAGGTATAAGGGTTTCCCGGTGCCCACTTCCACGAAGGTGGGGCAGAGTATCTGGCCATCGCGGAGGTTCTGCTTGAAGTAGGCCACTTCTTCGGGGCCGTATTTGATGCTCTCCAGGAACTCGAAGGCATCGGGTATGCGGGCGAGGAACTTGCTGTTTCCGGTCCAGCGGTAGAACATCATCAGATTTCCGATCATCTCGGCAGTGGCGGTGGAAGCGTACCCGCGGGGCTCGAAATCACGGGCATGGCCGGGCGAATAAGTGAGGTCGAGCTGGTGCTGCATGGCCCATCCGGCCTGGGGCTTGCCGCCCTGGAGCACCTGCACGCAGGACATCGCCCTGCTGATGGGCTCCCAAAGGCGCTTGTCGCCGAGGAGTTTGTAGCAGCGCAGCAGGAAACGGATATTGTTGGTGTGCACGCCGTCGTTTATGGTGATGAAAGAGCTGTAGTCGCTGTTTCCGTTGTGCACGAAATCATACCTGAGGGGATATCTCTGGGGCCATCCGCCGACCGGGTACTGGCTCTCGAGCATGAAGTCTATGGCCTTGTCGATGGCGGGGCGGTACAGGGGGTCCATATCCTCCATGTACATGCGCAGCAGGAAATTGGCGGCATCTATGGTGCCGTCGTCGAAAGTGGCGTTGCCGGAGTAATGCAGATGCTCCTGGGCGCAGTAGGTATAGCCTTTGGCCACTCTCTCGTACCAGTCTTTCAGGGATTCCTCACCTGCGAAATCCGCCATGTAGTTCCAGCCTCCGCAGGAGAGCTGGGCCCAGATGATGGCGTTCGCCGCAGCCTTGGCTGCCTCCAGATAGTAAGTATCACCCGTAGCGTGGTAGGCATCCAGGAACACGTCGCCCATGGCCGGAGTCCCTCTCTCAATCCACATCATCGTGGGCTTGCATTCCAGCTCGCCCCACACCCTGGACATGTCAGGGGAGTAATTCCAGAGATACCCTCCGTGGTTGGAGACTTTCTCGACCATGAATACGGTCGCCTTTTTCATGGTGGAGAGGACGGTTTTACGGTTGGGGGCCGCCGCCTGGAGGGATAATGCAAAACTGAGCAGGAGTACAGGAATCAGGATGCTTTTTTTCATGGGGTCGGATTATATTTCCTTTAAAGGTAAGAAGAATCGTGGAGAAATAAAAAACCCGCGGCTCGGATGAGTCGCGGGTTGATTATCAAGTTACAGAGTGATTACTCAGTGGTGTTCGGGAAACCGTAGCCGTTGGTCAGACCGTTGATGGTCTTGCGGGCGTTGAGGTTGAAGCCGAGGAGGTAGATAGGAGCGCTGGTGTAGTCGTAGTCCTTGAAGAAGTTGTCGACATACTCGGCGCGGCTCTTCGCGAGCTCGAGACCGTATTCCACCTTCTTGTAACCGTCAGCCTCGAGAGCCTTGGCCTCTTCTGAATCCGGATCGATGTGCTTGAACAGGCCCTTGATGGCCAGGTTGGTCATGTCACCGGCCTTGAGGTTCTTGGTGTTGGTGCAACCTGCGGCATTGGCCACTGCGAGCCAGTCGTCGTTCTCACCTCTCCAGCCAGGATAGAGGACGGGATCGTTCTCGTCGGGGCACTGGGTGGTCAGACGGTAGCCGTACATGGACTTGGCATCCACGGTCTTGGTCCAGACGTATGCGGGGAACTCGTTGCCGTTCTCGAACTTGTAGTAACCGTTGGCCACTACGCCGTCGATCATGGCAGCCTGCATTTCTTTCACCTTCTTCACGCTCTCAGGGAGGAGACCGGTGCGGATGAGGGTCCAGCGGCGGTCGCCTTCCCCGGAGAACTCGAAGCCGCGCTCAGCGATGACAGCCTTAAACATGGAACCGCTCTTGGCGATGAACTCGTCGGTCTTGGCCTCACCCTTGGGGAATGAGCGCTCGCGGACCTTTGCGAGGTAGGTCTTGGCATTGGCATTGTCACCGAGGACGGCGCAGGCCTCTGCATAGCCGAGGAGAACTTCGGACATACGCATCCAAGGTCCGTTGATACCGGAACGACGCTGTTTCAGGACGTTACCCTTGATCTGACGGCCTTCATCCCACTTGTTGTTGGTGAGTCCGCCGCCATTGGCCTTGGAGTTGGGAACGAAGGGGATGAGCACCTCTGCGCCGCCACCGGAGTGACCGGTAACGCAAGCGGTGACATCACGCCTCATATCCTTGGGATCGAACACGCCCCAGTACCAGGCCGGGTTGATACGGCCCTGACCGTAAGCCTTGCAAGGGAAAGCGTTGGAACCGCCACCGTTGGAAACACGGCCGTTGGAGTAGGGACGCTCACCGTTGGAGACGTTCCAGGTCAGAGGATACTCGAAGATGGACTCGTCAGCGTAGCCGATATCGTCATCGAGGGTCTGCTGGAAGAAGTACTGGAAAGGATTGCCGTACCTGCGTCCGTCAGCTGCGACCTCTCCGCGGGGATCGGTCTCATGGAACTTGACGTTGCCAGGGTTGTCGATGACAGCCTTGAAAGCGTCGCGGGCCTTCTCATAGTACTTCTTGTAGTCGCTGCGGCGTGCATAGATCGCATTGTCAGCGTTGGCATTGGGCTGGCCGATGGTCTCGAGGGTAATCTCCTTACCGGTACCGTCGAGGTACTTCATATCGGAGCGGCGGGTCTGGTAACCTGCTGCATCGAGGCAGATGGCGCCGAGGGAAGCCTCAGCGAAGGTCCTCGAGAATACGTTCTTGTCGTCGCCGTAGCCGGGGACGGAGCCGGAGCGCATCATGTGAGGGATGACCCTCTCGAGGTCTGCGATGATGAAGTCATAG
>JAFTBU010000053.1 GCA_017455065.1 Bacteroidales bacterium | reverse complement strand
TATACTCCATTCTTTCGTCAGAATCTGAAAACCTCAAGGTGAACGAGGAAATTCTCACTGAAGCAATTGCCTCAGTTTTCAGCAATAGGGGGACAACCTATACTGAAAATCATCCGCTTTTCAATGGCGAATTCAAGAATGATCCTATCAAGCAGACTCAATGGAACGCATTTTTGAAAAAGATGAAATACAAGGGAATTTTACCTCTGAATGAGGTCGTTAATTATATCACGGAGAAACTGTCCCCATATTGGCTATCGCTGAATAAATGAATTCATTTCACACATACTCATTTCCTAACGCAAAGAACGTTGTTGTATGTGGAGATATTCACGGCGAATTCAACGTCGTGATATACAAGCTATGTGTCCAGTACCAGATGACTGATACCGTGCTTATTATCGCTGGGGACTGCGGTTTTGGGTTCGATAAGCCGGGGGAACCACGATGATCCAGCGTATTTTCAGGAGGAACGCATTCATCACGAGCGATTCCGCTGCATTCCAGATTACAGTGTCATCCAAACTTGCGGACACAACATCCTATGCGTCGGTGGAGCTGTCAGCATAGACCGGGATTACCGGAAGAAGCATGATTCCCGGCATCTGCGCTCCGGTGTCGCATCATACTGGACCGATGAAATGCCCGTCTATGACAAGGAAAAGCTGGACAGCATCTGCCAAGAACTCAAGATCGACACGGTCATCACTCACACGGCACCATCCTTTTGCGAGTTGATCTCCAAAGGTGGCTTGACTGAATGGGCAACTTTGGATCCTGATATCCCTTCCGACTGCGCAAAAGAGCGCGAGACGATGGACCGTATCCACAATTATCTCAAATCAGCCGGGCATCCAGTGTCCCACTGGTATTACGGTCACTTCCACCAGTGTTGGAATTCCGAGATAGACGGCATCCTATTCTCGATGCTGGATATCATGGAGTTCAAAGAGATACTCTGATCCCCTTGTAAAAGCCCCGCGTTAAACGAAAAGTATATATTTCTGGGCGACTGTTTCTAAAATGGAAACAGTCATAAGCACCACTTGTGAAACTTTGCGTTCCGTTTGAGGTATTCTTCCGGATTTTCATTCGCTTGCCTTGACTGGGTATAGCTTCATTATTTACCAGCCGAAAGGTATTCTTTCAGGGCCCCCACATAGTTGGAGAAGGCCTCCTGGCCGGCTGGGGTGATACGGCAGACGGTACGTGGCATCTTGCCTTTGAAGCCCTTCTCGACCGTGATATATCCGGCGGCGGTCAGTTTGTCGATCTGGACGCTGAGGTTCCCGGAGGTGGCTCCTGTTTCATTTTTGATGAAAGTGAAGTCGGCCTCATCGACCCCGGCCAGTATGGACATCACGGCGAGCCGGAGCTCCGAATGGAGGAGCGGGTCTAATTTGGGAAACATAGGCTACTTGTACTGAAGTTTCATGACAATGCCGGTGAGGAGCAGCAGGACTCCGCCGAGCGTGAATATGAGCAGCTGCGCATCACTTTTCACCAGCATGGCGAATACGGCGCCGCCGACTCCGAGGAGGAAGCCCCCGATGATGATGGGCCAGTTTTTCAGGAGAACGCCGGACATGCACTCGGCCAGACCCATGATGATGACAATGATGAGGGTCACGTTCATGGGGACCAAGGTTACCGCGACGGCACTGAGGGTGATGGCGAAAGCGCCGAAGACGGACCAAACGCCGCTGAGCATCTTGCTCACCTCATTTTGAGGGACGGCCACATTGTACTTACCGAGCACGGCGGCAAGCGGATAGCCGAGCAGGGGCATGGCGAACCACAGGAAATTCCACTGGGGCTTTCCGGTGCAATGCCACAGCAGATAGATGGCAAGGGAAGTCACGGTGAGGAGCACACCCCAGAGCATGAAGTACTTTGCGCTGTTGCGGAGGATGCCCTTGCGGCTTTTGTTGAAGGTTTCGGTGATGAGCTGAAGGCTCTGCTGAGCCGTCATTTCTTTGTTCTGTTCCATTTTTGCTAATAATTAAATAATCTTTGCGGTACGGTTCAGCTGCGCAGTCTGACCGAAGCACATCGCAAATATAAACAAGTTTATTTTATAAACCAAATTATTTTTCACTTTTTTGATTTGCCTGTTTTATCATATTATATAGGTGTGGGGCGCAGTTTTTTGACGAATAAAAAATTTATTCGATTTCTTCAAAAAAATTTTTGAAATCAAAAAAAATAGCTATCTTTGCAATAGCAAAAAGACTTGAAGCCTTATGATGAACCGAAAATCATTCTTCCTGACAGGAGCCATCCTAGCCATCCTCGCCACCGGTTGCACCGTGCTCGAAGATAATTCCATGCCCAAACCCGTCGAAGATTCCGCACCCAAGAAGATCGACTTCGACATCACCGTGACCAGGGACGGAAAGACCCTTTCTTCCGGCCCGGGCACCAAGACCAAGGCAGAAGTCAACACCTCCGACAAGCTCGCCACCATGGATCCCGACAAGCCTTTCGGCCTGATCGGCATCGACAGCGAGACCAACACCCTGCTCCTGGACAACCAGCAGGTGTTCAACAACGGCAGCTCCTACAGCGGCTGGTTCGGCGGCGACCTCTGGAAGGCACAGTCCAACGTGACCCTGAGCGCCTACTACCCTTACGTGACCAAGGTCTCCTACGAAAAGGACAATACAGGCTACTCCATCCCCTTCAGCACCGATGAGACCGAGGCCGGTCCCCTGGTGTCCAAGACCATGCAGAGGGCTGTGGACCAGCTGAACATGATACCCCTCGAGTTCCAGCACATCACCAACGACATAGGCTACAAAGTCTGCGACGTGACCCCCACCGATGTGCTCCAGGGCCTCATCCACCTGCGCAAGATGACTGTGTACAACGTCGCTTCCGCCGGCACCTTCGTCAACGACCTCAACGCCCCCAGGGGCTTCTGGCACCATGTCGGCTACTACCGCGACGTTGTGGTGTTCGAGGGAGACGCCAAGGTGGGAGTGGGTTCTGCCAATGAGAAATTCGTGGGCACCGAGACCCTCGTGGATGAAATGAGCGCAAGTTCCCGCTACTACTCCATCCCCGACGAGATCAAGCTCGGCAAGCAGTACGTGGAAGTCATCTACGACGTGGAGGGCTTCACCCTGAACGGATTCCCCTATCCGCCTCTCAAGAACCAGGTAGCCAAATACGCGCTCTACGGCCTGCTGCCCGGCAATGTCTTCGCCAACGGCAAGCAGTACACCTTCCACATCGGCCTGGACCTCAGCTCAGTGTACCAGGAGATCACTTTCACGGCCTCAGTAAGCGACTGGGAAACAAAGATTTACGAAGATAACGAAGACTTCTGATGAATCCACTACCGACAATATCCTTGCCGGCTGCGATATGCCTTACATGGGCTGCCATCCTAGTGATGACAGCCTTTCGTGCGAAAAGTTTCAGGCAGGCTTTGGCCCTGATGATCGCCATCGGGGTTTACTTCCTGGCTGAAAACTCCACCCTCCTCAGGGAAACCGCCGCCATCTGCATCGCCCCGCTGGCCGTACTCCTGATGCTCCGCCTCAGAAACGGGCGGGCACCGTTGCTTCTCCAGATCACCTGGCTGATCATCCCCGCGGCATTCGTCCTGCTGCAGTATTTCTTGTACATCGAGCTCTACCCCATCATGCTGTATGCCACCGGCGGAGCGCTGGCGGTATTCCTGCTGATTTACCAGGCAAAAGCCGACGGCAAAAAGAGAAACCGCTCCGGCATCATCGTGGGATGGCTGACGCTGGCACTGCTGGCGCTATTGTCCCTGAAATGGCCCGGGGCCTCATGGGCCATGTGCCCCTTGCTGCTCATATTGGGCTTCTTCCTGCTGTTCAGCACGGATGAGCCGCTCGGCTGGAAGGACCTCGGAGCCGTGATGAGGTACAATGCCGCCCCGGAGGCGGCATCTGTCGTCGAAGAGCAGGAGGAGGAACCCGAGGTAGAGGCCGCCCCGGAGGCCGAAGAGGAGCCGGAGGTGGCGGAAACCCCGGTGATGAGCGTCCCTCTGCTGGAAGACGGCGACGAGAACAGCCTGCTCTCGAGATTCCAGCATCTGCTGCTCGAAGAGAGAATCTTCCTCCAGCCGGGCATCACCCTCACCGAAGTGGCCGAGAAGCTCCATTCAAACAAGACCTACGTCTCCAAGATGGTCAACGAAAACTACAAAGTCGGCTTCCCAGAGCTCATAAACACCCTCAGGATAGACTACGCAGAGGAATACATCCTGAGCCACAGGGACGCAAGACAGGAAGAGATCGCCCGCGAATGCGGCTTCCTCAGCGCATCGACATTCAACAATACTTTCAAGAACATCACCGGCATGCCCCCCAAGCAATGGGTTACCAACTGGGATGCCCTTCACAAATAAGAAGATGAAAAAAACACTTCTGGCCATATTCCTGACCTTGTTTGCGGCCGTCGGCACCCGGGCGCAGAACAACGCTTATGACATAGACGACTCGTGCTATTTCTATTTAAACAGATGCGAACAGTACATCGGCAAGCCGCAATTCCAGGAAAACGCCGACATGCTGTACAAGATGGCGGTGGAGAGGAAAGACAAGAAGGCCCTGACCATCTACTACGTCGAAATCCTGAAAAACGCCTCCCGGGCCATCCCCACAGGAGTCTCTACCACTCCTTCGCAGGATGAGGTAATACTCAAGATGTTCGAGGACCTCAAGGGAATCGCCAAAGAAAATGGCTTCTACCAGTATTATTACTACGCCTACGAAGTCACCAAGAATTATTTCTACAACCACAACCAGAGGATGAGGTCTGTGGAGCTGGTCGATGAAATGCTGCACACAGCCCAGAGCCGGAAGGACGAGTACGGGATGTGGCAGGGCTACAGATTCATGATCTCGGCCTATGTGGCAGAAAACGACTATATATCCGCCAAAGACTACATCCTGAAAGCCCTGGATATTTACAACACCAGCAAAGACTCGGTCATCAGGCGGCAGAGCCCCACCAGGCTGTACTGTGACCTCGCAGACACCTATACCATCGGTAATGATTCGCTCAGGATCAACGTGGAGAAGGCCTATGCCACTTCGAAATTGCATATGGACACACTGCGCTGTGAGTACTACATGGCCAAGCTGTCAGCCTTCGAAAGAGACCAGGAAGCCTACAAGAAACATAAGGAATACTGCCTGGCAGACCCCGGCCTTACAACCATAAGCAAGAGCGCGGTGCAGCTGTTCCAGACCTTGGACGCCATCATCGACGGCTCTTTCGACGCCTCCAAGATCACCCCGAACGATTTCTCCAGCGTGAGAGAATTCAAATTCGTAGCCAATATAGCCGAAGCTTTCGGATACAAGGACGAAGCTTTCAACCTCGAAAAGGTCCTGGTCCGGAGACAGGAACAGCTCCTTTCGGCCAAAGCCAATTCAAGGGCTGCCGAAATGGACGCCAGGATAGGCAACCAGCTCCTCCACGCAGAGCTGGACAGCAAGGCGGAACAGGTGCAGCGCAACAGCCGCACGATCGTCATCCTGCTCTTCATCATCCTGCTGGCCGTAATCACCTTCCTGGCCATGCACCAGATGTCCCTGGTGAGACATAACAAACAGCTCGCGGAAGCCAATGAAAAGGTGACCCTGGCCAATGCCGCCAAGACCCGCTTCGTGCAGAACATGAGCCATGAAGTCCGCACTCCGCTGAACGCCATCGTGGGCTTCTCCCAGCTCCTCAGCCTCCCCGACGGCACCTTCCCCGAAGAAGAGAAAGAACAATTCGCAGGGCACATCATCAACAACTCCAAGATGCTCACGATGCTCCTGGATGACATCCTGAACGCCTCCGCGATGGATTCAGGAGAATACCGCATCACCTACGAGCCCAGCGAGCTGCACTTCATCTGCAACGCCGCCATCTCCAGCACCGAGCACCGCCTCCAGCCCGGAGTGACCATGAGCTACGAGCCCGAGTCTCCCGAGCCGTTCAATTTCACGACCGATCCCAGGCGCGTGCAGCAGATCCTGATAAACCTGCTCACAAACGCCTGCAAGCACACCCAGAAGGGCTCCATCGTACTGAGGAGCTCGCTCACCAAAGAACCCGGCTACGTCACTTTATCCGTCACCGACACCGGTACGGGAGTGCCCGCCGACCAGGCCGAAGCCATCTTCAACCGCTTCACCAAGCTCAATGAATTCGTCCAGGGCACAGGCCTCGGACTGAGCATATGCCGCGACATCGCCTCCAGGATGGATGCCAAGGTGTATCTCGACACTACATGGCAGGGGCCAGGCGCCAGATTCATTTTCAGCGTCCCCGTAACCCCCAAGACTGAGAACAAAAACGAAAAAACCGCATAACCAATGGTACCATTCTACGCACAAGACCACGACTACTCCAGATTCAACGTGCTGGCAGTGGACGACATTCCCCTGAACCTCCTGCTGGTCCAGAAGATGCTTTCCAAATTCAATTTCAAGCTCCGCACCGCAGCCAACGGCCAGCAGGCCCTGGAAGCTGTCGCAGAGCAGAAACCCGACCTGATCCTGCTCGACATCATGATGCCCGGCATCGACGGCTTCGAAGTCATACGCAGGCTCCGCGCGGACCCCGAGACTGCCGACATACAGATCGTGATACTCTCCGCCCTCAACTCCAACGATGACGTGGTGAAGGGCTTCAACCTGGGAGCCAACGACTTCATCATGAAGCCCATAATCATGGAAAAACTGCTCAGTTGCGTCAACACCCAGATGCAGCTGATCGAGGCAAAAGCCGGAAAATGACACTCCGTCCCTTGCTCAGAGCGGCCCTCGCCGCAGCATTGGCACTCCTGCCGGCATTGACCGGAACGGCGCAGATCGTGAACCGCCTCCGGGTGGACCACGACAGCTTCGAGCGCTATGCCTACGGCAGGATGCAGATGTACAATCCTGACAATCTGCCCCTCGCGGACTCGCTGTACCGGGTCGGTGAGGCCAGGCTGGACTACCGCTTCAAGTGCCTTGCGCTGTCCCTGGAGATGCCCGTGCGCTTCGCCCAGGGGGACACCGCCCGCATGGACGCAGTGATGGCGGAAATCAAGTCCACCCTCGAGGACCACAAGGAATACAGGGCCTTCCTGTACTCGGCCGTACATGAGTATTGCCAATTCCTGATCCACGACGGCAGGGTGTCCGAAGCCATGCTGGAAGCGCGGGAGCTGATGCGCGACGCCACAGAGGCGCAGAACGCCCTCGGAAAGATGTATTCCCACCGCATAGTGGGCCTCATACAGAGCTACAGGACCAATCCCCACCTGGCGGTCGAAAACTTCACCAAAGCCGCCGAATTCTGCAAGGAAGCCCGTGCGGAGCAGGAACTGCCCAACCTCTACATCCTCATCGCCCAGGAATACATACGCCAGGGCGAATTCGGGAAGGCCGTGGAATTCTGCAACGGCGCTGAGTACTACCAGGACTATTTCCCCACTCTGCGCATAAAAGTCCTGATGACGCGCTGCTTCCTGTATTACGCCGAGAACGAATGGGACCGTCTCTGGGAAAATTACGACAAGCTCGTGGCCGACCCCCTGTACAAAGTGCAGGCTGAAGCCGACGACCGCTACGAAATGGACGTGTGCTACCTGCGCTCGCGCCGCCTCTTCAGGGAAGCCCTGACGGTGGCCGATTCGCTGTCGACCGACAAGGCCCGGCACACCCTCAAGCACGGCATCTACGCCGACCTCAACGCCTTTCCGGACGCCTACGGCGAGCTCAGCCGCCTCATGGACGTGAAAGACTCGATCTACATCAAAGTGCAGAACGAAGACATGGCCATACTCGATGCCGAGATGAACAACGCCCAGCTCCGCGCCGACGCCGAAAGGCTGCGCCACCAGAACGAGAACACGATCCTGCTGGGCTTCCTGGTGATGTTTGCCATCGCCTTCTTCTCCATCCTGGTCTCCCAGTGGCAGCTGCGCGAAAACCTCGAAACCCTCAGGAAACAGAACGGCCACAGCCTGCTGGCACGCCAGGCCTACCAGAAAGCCCTGGACGCCAAGGAAGCCGAGAATGACATGAAGATCAAGATACTCCAGAACCGCAAATCGAACACTATCAAGTTATGAAACTGAATCCCAAGAACATATTCAAATACCACCGGAACGAATTGCTGGCCCTCCTGCTGTTCTTCGTCGGCGGCACCCTGGGCATGCTGGCCCTGATAGAGAGAGTACCCTTCGTATTGGGCGTCATAGGCATCATAATCCTGGCCACGGGCATGTTCTACTTCTGCCTCAACTATTCCTCTGAAAAGGCCTATAAAGACTATTACAAGGACAGTTACGAGATCGAGCACGACGCCATCGAGGATGAAATCCGCAAATCGATGGTGTACCACCGCTACCAGGAGGCGGTCATCAACCGCTACGAGAGCGCCTGCCGCGACCTGGGCCTGAGCGAAGAGCAGAAAGACTGGCTGCTGGTCCTGCTGATGGACGAAAAGAAGAAAGTGGACGAGCAGCTCAAAGCAGAAGGCGGCGGACATATTTAATGCGCCGTACCCAATAAAAAAAGAGGCTGACCGGTCTGGTCAGCCTCTTTCATATTATCCCTTTCAGGAAGTCAACTGCTAATATCCGGGCAGCTGCTGTCCTTCCAAGCCGGGGTTGATGTCGATCACGCTGGTCTGGTTCAGAGGGCAGAGCTCGGAACCGATGGTACGCAGGCCGCGGAAAAGGCTGGAGTACCAGGAAGCATCGCTGGAAGTAGCGAATCCTTCGGCGCCCTTGAAGATCATGGTGCCGTCGGCAGCCTTCTCAAACATACCCATGAGGTTGGCGCTGTCGGTGTTCTTGGCGACGTCCTTGCCGTTCATGTCAAGCACAATCTTGCCCTGAGCGGTGTAGGCGGCGATTTCCTCTGCGGTCAGCTGGGTCTTGGTGACGGACTCGTAAGGGATGGTGGCATCCTTGAATCCGAAGTAACCGGCGACGGGGGTATAGATGCGGTAGCGGTCGTAGTTTGCATATGCTCCGCTGTGGGAGACAATGTCGAGGATCTGCTGCTTGTTCTCGAGGAGGGTCTCGCGGAGGATACCCCAGCGGCAGAGCTCGGTGCGACGCCATGCCTCTCCGGCAAACTCGAGCTTGTTCTCGAGGATGATAGCACTGCGGAAGTCGTCGTGGTCGGTGGGAATGGTGCCGATCTTGGAGGCGTCGCCGCCGTATGCACGGGTGCGGATAGCCTTCAGAGCGTCGATTGCCTCGGCGGTAGGAGCACCGTAGTACTCATTGGCAGCCTCAGCGTACATCAGCAGGATGTGACTGTAGCGGAACCAAGGCCAGTTGATGTCGCGCTTGTTGGCAGCGGTGCCGATGGCGGTCTTCCAGCTGGGACGGAACTTGCCGATGTAGAATCCGCCGTAAGGGTGGAGGTGGATGTCACCGTTGTTGTCCACTGCATAGGTGCAGATGGCCACGTCGCGGCGGGTGTCACCGTCACCGTAGTTGAAATACAGGGCGGGGTTGATCTTCATGGCCGGCTGGCTCTTGCCGTACAGCGAGCTGGTGTGGCTGAAAGCGCCGTTGGTGTAACCGGTCTCCACGTTGCAGTTGGTGCCGTACTGGCCCTGCTCGAGGATGGACTCCTGGTTGTATGCACCGTTCACGAGATCGAGGAAGATCTGCTTGTAGTCAGGGCTCAGGGAGAAAGAACCCCTGCTGATGACAGCCTGGCAGGCATCCATGGCGATCTTGTTCATCTCTTTCACCTTGGCGGCATCGTCACGCCTGGCGACCTTGAGGGAAGACTCCGCATAGGTGTTCAGGTCCCAACGGAGGGAATAGCCTGCATTGTACAGGGCAACCCTTGCAAGCAGGGCGTAAGCGGACTCCTTGCAGTAGCGCTCAGGGGTGAAGTTGATGATGTCGCTCTTCCAAGGCAGCAGTTCGACTGCTTCCTGGAGGTCGGCCACCATGTCGTCGAGGATGACGTCTCGGCTCACGCGGGAAGAAGCGAAAGTGGTCTGGGTGGCCACAGGGTCGCGGGTGTAAGGCACGTCGCCCCAGTAGCGGACCAGGTTCAGGTAAGCCATGGCACGGATGCAATAGCTCTCGCCCAGCATCCTGCGGACATTGTCAGTCTGCTCCATGCCCTGGAGACCGGCGATGCACACGTTGGAGTACTCGATGGCGGAATATGCTGAGGTGTAGGTGGAAGTACCGGTGACGGAACCTGAAAGCAGGTAGTTGCCGATCTGGTTCTTGGAGTTGGTGAGACCTTCGGTGGAGATCACCTCGTCGGTGCCCATACCGAGCTGGTACCACATCTCACGGTTGTATCCGGCCGGGTAAGCGGCGAGGACAGCCATTTCAGCACGGCCCTCAGTCTGGAAGATGGAGCCGCTGTCGAACTTGGTCTGGGAAGGGATTTCAAGGAAATCGTTGCAGGCCACAAGGCCGAGACCCAGGATGGCGACAGAAAGTATGTTAATTATCTTTTTCATGGCCATGTTGATTAGAAAGTGATATTGAGACCTATGACACAACCTTTGGCACGGGGATATGCGGAGTTGTCCATACCGGCGGCGAGGATGCTGCTGGAGTTGGAGACCTCAGGGTCATATCCGCTGTACTTCGTGAAGGTGTGGATGTTGCTCAGGGTAGCATAGATGCGCAGCATGTCGATGTGGCACTTGCTGGTGAGCTGCTTGGGCAGGGTGTAGCCGAGGGTGATGGTGTTCAGACGCAGGAAAGAACCATCCTCCATGTACTTGTCCATAGGGCAGGTGATGGCGAGCTTGTTGTCGGAGTTGATGCTCCACATCATGTTCGCATCCTTCTGGTTGGGGTTGAGGGCAGCCAGACGGGCGAGGTCCTTGGTCTCCTTGCCGGTAGCAGGGTCGATGAGAGTGAAACGGTTGCCCATCTCGGCCACCATGGTCTGGTTGGGGAGGTAGGGACCGATGAAGCGCTGGGTGGACATGTTGAAGATCTTGTTGCCGTAGCTGAAGTTCATGAACACGTTCAGGTCGAAGCCCTTCCAGGTGATGGTGTTGGTGAGACCGCCGGTGAACAGAGGCATTGCGTTGCCGAGGACGACGCGGTCGTCGTTGCCGGTGGTGCTGAACTGAGGATTGCCGTCGGCATCCACGAGCTCGCTCTGACGCTTGATCTTGAAGTCACCGGGCTTGATGTCGGCGCGCTTGCGGTTCTTGTCATAAGCGATACCGTCCTTGAGGAGGTAGGAGCCGTCGGCGAGCTGGTCGAACATGTCGGTGGTGTAGATACCGTCGTACTGATATCCGTAGAACTGGCCGATGGGCTCATTGACGCGGATCATGTAGTTGCAGTGACCCTCGTCCTCGGAACGGGTGAAGTAGTCGTTGTCACCCTCGCCGTAAATGGCGAGCACCTTCGAACGGTTGAAGGAAATGTTGAAATCGGTGGTCCAGCGGAAGTCGCGGGTCTCGACGTTGACAGTGTTGAGCACGAGCTCGACACCGCGGTTGCGGATGGCGCCGATGTTCTGGTACTGGTAGCTGTAACCGGTGGAGGTGGGGATGTTGTTACGGATGATCAGGTCCTGGGACTCATTGTTGTACCAGTCCACGCTGAGGTTGACCCTGTCGCGGGCAAAGCCGAGGTCGAGACCCACGTTGAAGGAAGTGGTGGTCTCCCACTTGAGCTTGGGGTTGCCCACGGTGTTGCCGGGCTTGAGGGTGGAGACGTCGGTCTTGTTGATGGCGTAGTGGCCGGAACCGTAGTCGGTGGCGTACATGTTGTTGTCCACGTTGCAGTTACCGGAGGTACCGTAACCGATACGGAGCTTGGCGCGGTTCATGACGTTCTTGATGCCGCTGTCCTTGTAGAAATCCTCTTCGGAGATCCTCCACGCTGCGGAAGCAGAGGGGAAGAAGCCCCACTTGTTGCCCTTGGCGAACTTGGAGGAACCATCGGCACGGAGAGAGACGGTCAGCAGGTAACGGTCGGCGTAGTTGTACATAACGCGGCCGAAGAAGGACACCAGGGCGCTGCTGCTGTAGCCGGAAGAACGGTTGTAGGACTGAGCCATGCTGATGTCGTTCAGGCCGAAGTTGTTCTCGGCGAAGCCGTAGTAGGTATTGTTGTCGCTGATGGAGTTGTTGAACAGAGTCTCCTGTCCGAGGAGGACGTTGAGGGAGTGCTTGTCAAACTGCTGGGCGTAATTCAGTGTGTTGGTTATCTGGTAAGAATGACGTTCGCCATGGTTCAGACGGCCCCAAGGATGGACTCCTGTGGTCTGGGTGTCAGTCTTGTAGTTCTGGGCACTGCGGGTGGTACCGTTGTCCCAGTAGGTATTGCGGGTGGAATACCAGGAATAGCTGCCGGCGGTACGCCAGGTAAAGTGCTTGAGGAAGTCGAACTCGATTCCTCCGTTGGCACCGAACTGACGGGTGTAGTTGTGCTGGTCCACAGCCCTGTTCTCAAGGATGGGGTTGTTCAGGTCGTACTGGGAGTCGATTGCGAGCATCTCGTCGCCGAGGTCGGTGGTAAGCATCTGCTCGTTGGTGTAGCGGACGCCGCCAGTGACAGGCTGGAGGATGGTCTTCTTGAGGGTTCCGCCGAGGGAGCCGCCACCTTCCACGTCAGTGTCGCTGAAGTTGATGTTGAAGTCCATGCGGACACCCTTGAAGAGCTCGTGGTTGATCTTGGCGCGGATGGAGTTCTTGGTGTAACCGTGCTTCTCCATGATACCGTTCTGGCCCATATGGTTGTAGGAAACCATGAAACGGGTCTGCTCGTTGCCACCGGTGATGTTCACGTTGTGAGCCTGGGTCATGGCATTGCCTCCGAAGACAGCGTCCTGCCAGTCGATGGGAGTGGCGTTGCCGTACTTGCTGGAAATGTAGCTGTAGGCGTTGCTGGGAGCGCCGAAATCGCCGAACATGTTGATCCAGCTGGACATCTTGCCGGCCATCTCCATGAACTCATACTGGTACTTGACATAGTCCTCGACTCCGAGGAGGGCGAGCTTCTTGCCGAGTTTCTCAAATTCCACGTAACCGTTGTAGGTGACCTGGGTCTTGCCGGCCTTGCCGGACTTGGTGGTGATGAGGATTACACCATTGGAACCCTGGGCACCGTAGATAGCGGTGGCGGAAGCGTCCTTGAGGACGTCGATGCTCTCGATATCATTGATGTCGACATTCTGCAGACCGTTCTCCATGGCAAATCCGTCCACGATATAAAGAGGAGAGGTGGACTGGGTGATGGAGGTACCGCCGCGGACGGTGATGTTGACGCTGGCACCGGGGGCGCCGCTCTGGGTGGTGATGTTGACACCTGCAGCCTTACCGGTGAGGGCCTGGGCGGCGGTGGTCACAGGGACCTGGGCGATCTCGCTTCCGGCCACGGAAACGGAGGATCCGGTGAGGTCCTTCCTCTTGACCTTGGCGTAACCGATGGAGACGGCCTCCTCGAGATAGAGGGAGGCATCGGGCATGACCACGTTGATGACGCTGCGGCCGCCGATGGTCTCAGTCACGTCCTCATAGCTGAGCATGGAGAAGGTCAGAGTCCTGACCGATGCGGGGACGTCGATGGAGTAATTACCGTCGAGGTCTGTGCTCTGACCCACGGTGAAAGCTCCTTCTCTGGCAATCACGACTGCACCGGCGATGGGATCGCCATTGCTGTCGACAACTTTACCGCTGATGTGCCTCTCCTGTGCAAGGGCGGAAACGCCGAAGCACATGAAAACGGCAACCATCAGCAGGAAGCTACTGATTCTTTTTGTTTTCATGGTTAAATTTTAAAATAATAATGAATTATTAGGTGTGTTCAAAAAAACTGTAAGCTAGTTCGGGCCGCGAATATACAACTTTTATTTTAATAACTTTGCAGCATGAACAAGAAATTCGATTGCGTGATCCTCGATTTCGACGGCACGCTGGCTGATACCACCGAGGGCATCCTCGCCACTTTCCGCAAAACTTTGGACGTGATGGGCATCCCCAGGCCCACCGACCAGGAGATAAAAGCCACCATAGGCCTCCCCCTGAAGCAGAACTTCCTCGTCGCCCTGCCGGGGATAGAGGAAAGCCTCGCCGACGAGTGCGTGGTCAAGTACAGGGAGCTTTTCAACAGCACCGCCCTGCCGGTCATCACCGGTTTCCCCGGGGTCAATGAGACACTGGAAGCCCTCCACCGCGCCGGCGTGCGGATGTACATCGCCACCTCCCGCAGCAACCGTTCCGTGGGCATGCTCTGCCAGTCCCTCGGCATCGACGGCTATTTCGAAGGAGTGTACACGGCGGAGAGCGTGAAAAGGCACAAGCCCGCACCCGACATGGCCCTGCTGGTGCTCTCCGAAGCCGGGATGGCGCCGAAGCGGACCCTGGTGGTGGGAGACACCACTTTCGACCTGCAGATGGGCAAATCGGCAGGATGCAGCACCTGCGGAGTCACCTACGGCAACCACAGCCGCAGCATGCTCGAGACAGCCGGGCCGGATTACCTCATAGACGATTTTTCCAAACTCGCGGAGATAGTACTCAGCGCGTAAGCCTCGTGTGGGCGAGGTTCAGGCGGTACTTGTAGGTCCTGCGACCGTGATAGTAGAAGAGCACCAGATTGGATCCGCTCTCGAAATAGATATTGTTCAGCAGACGGTCGCGGTTCTTGTTGACGCACACCGGCTCGGCCCAGGCCAGCAGATAGTCCCCGCCGGACTTGCGCTGCGCCACGATCACGGTGTAGCCGCGGTAGTCGAACATGGCGGCCCTGTAGCCGTTGCCGTCCTCCTTCCCAGCAGATTTGAACTTGCCCACCAGCGAACTCTCGGCAGAAAGCGCCCCGAAAGTGACTCGGGAGGCGCTGGTGAAGACATCCGGATTGCGCTGCAGCCACCACTGGACGGCCTGGTCGGTCAGCAGGTCGGCTTGGGAAAGCTCCAGCAGGGTCTCGTCGGCGGCGAAAGAGGCCACCGCCCAGCGCATCTGCGCGGAATTGGGGTCGGAGACGAGATTGCGGTCATTGACACCCTCCAGACGGCCGTCCGCGAGGTATTTCCCTTCGAAACTCAGGTGCTCAAGGAGCCCGGTGCCCAAGCAGTAGAAGACGAAATCACGGGCAGCGGCGGTGCCGGGAGCGTGCGAATCGCTGCCGTCAGGGGTACGCAGAGTCCCCATTACCACGAAATCCCTGCCGCCGAACTGGCGGATATTGGGCGCCTCGGTGAAGGAGGCGAATTTCAGGGGCACCTCACCCAGCTCGGAGAAGCAGGGGAATGAGGCGTCGGACGAAACTTCCCAGCCCCCGGAGACGGGGGTGACAGTGCTCACCCGCACATAGCCGGAGTCCGCCATGGCGAAGCACAGCAGCTCGGGGCCCTTTTCCGTCATATGGGAGACGGTGCCCGCGGGAGCGGGGACAATGAGGGCGGCGGCGATGGAATCAGCCTGCGGGGCGCTCGGAAGGGGCACCTGGGTGGGGTCGAACACAACTTTGAGGGGAGTGCCGCAAGAGGCGGCGAAAAGCGCGGAAAGCGCGATGACTGTCAGTACGCGAAGTTTCATGCCGCAAGTTATGCATTTTTTCTTATCTTTGCCTTAAACCACTTAATATGCCATGAAAAGAATTTTTCTTTTGATTCTGGCCGCTTCGGCCATCGTTGCATGCAACAGAGATCCTCTCAGGGATTTCAAGAATCTCCCTGAAGGCATGGACCCCGTAACCATCGGTAACCGCGTCACCGAGCAATTCCTCAGCACAGTACCCGAAAGATACAGCCCCGTAGGATTTGAATCCGAGTACGGACACGGCCAATACGTACATTACTCCGTCACCAGCCTCTGGACCAACTCCCTCGAATTCGCCCGCCTCACCGGCAACGAATCCCTCGAAAAGAGACTCATCGACACCTTCGAACCCTTCTTCGGCGAGAAGCAGGGCCTCAGAAACCGCGACAACCATGTGGACCACTCGATATTCGGCTCCGTCCCCCTGGAAATCTACATCCTCAACGGCGACAAGCGCTGCCTGGAGCTCGGCCTCAAGTACGCCGACCACCAGTGGGCAGAGCCCGACTCCACCGAGCTCGGAGGAGCGGAGAGCCCCATCTACAAAGCCCAGATGAAATACTGGGAAGAGGGCTACACTCCCCAGACCAGGCTCTGGATCGATGACATGTACATGATCAACCTCCTCCAGACCCAGGCCTACAGGGCTACCGGCGACCTCAAATACATGGAAAGGGCCGCCAAGGAGATGGTCCTCTACCTGGACAACATCCAGAACCCCGACGGACTCTTCTACCACTCCACCGACGCCCACTTCATCTGGGGCCGCGGTGACGGCTGGATGGCCGCCGGCATGCCCACCATCCTGAAATACCTCCCCAAGGACAACGAATACTACGATGTCATCATGGAAGGCTACCGCAAGATGATGTCCGCCCTGCTCGGATACCAGCACGAGAGCGGCCTCTGGGGCCAGCTGGTGGACGATCCCGAGAGCTGGGACGAGTCCTCCTGCTCCGCCATGTTCGCCTACGGCTTCCTCGAGGGCGTCAAGAACGGCTGGCTGGATGCCAAGACCTACGGCCCCGCAGCCCGCAAAGCCTGGATCGCCCTCTGCGGCAGGCTCGACGACCACGCAAACCTCTCCGAAGTCTGCGTCGGCACCGGCCGTTTCAACGACCACGACTACTACATCAACAGGCCCCGCTACAACGGCGATTCCCACGGCCAGGCGCCTATGATGTGGATATGCCGCCTATTGTGCGAGAAATAGTTATTCACTATATTTGTAAAATACGCAAACCCATTCAATAACCACTATATGAAAAGACTGTTCACCAACTGTTTAATGGTAGCCGCGGCCCTTCTGGTCGTATGCTCCTCATGCACCAAGAATCCCTGGAAAGAGATGGAAGTCGTCCTCGCCAGGATTTCAGATCCTGTCTTCGCCGACAAGGATTATGACATCACTGACTACTACAACGGCACCGACACCCTCTACACGGCGGCCATCCACGCTGCCATCAAGGCCTGCACCGAAAACGGCGGCGGCCGCGTAATCATCCCCACCGGCACCTGGAAGACCGGTCCCATCCGTCTCCAGTCCAATGTCAACCTCCACCTCGAGGACGGCGCCACCCTGCTCTTCTCCGATGACGTGAACCTGTTCCCCATCGTCCACACCCGCTGGGAAGGCATCGAGTGCTACAACGTCCAGCCCCTCATCTACGCCGAGGACTGCGAGAACATCGCCGTGACCGGCAAGGGCATCATCGACGGACAGGCCAGCCGCGAGAACTGGTACGGCCCTCTCACCCGCGGTTACATGGGTGAGGACGGCAGGTTCATCAACGGAAGGTCCCTCCTGTACCAGTGGGTGGCCGCTGAGACCCCTGTCTCCGAGCGTCACCTCACCAAGGAGTGCCCCGCACGTCCCCAGTCCATCAACTTCATGACCTGCAAGAACGTGCTGCTCGAGGACATCACCATCCACCGCTCACCGTTCTGGGACATCCACCCCGTGCTCTGCACCAACATCACCCTTCGCCGCGTGACCATGGACAGCCACATGGGCAACAACGACGGCTGCGACCCCGAGTCCTGCACCGACATGCTCTTCGAGGACTGCGTCTTCGACACCGGTGACGACTGCATCGCCATCAAGTCCGGCCGTGACGCCGACGGACGCCGCTGGAACATCCCTTCAAGCAACATCATCGTACGCAACTGCACCATGCGCGACGGCCACGCCGGAGTCGCCATCGGAAGTGAGATCAGCGGCGGTTTCAAGAACCTCTGGGTCGAAAACTGCAACATGAACTCCCCTCACCTCCAGCGTATCATCCGCGTGAAGTCCAACCCTCAGAGAGGCGGCACCGTGCAGAACATCAACGCCCGCAACATCACCGTGGGTGAGTGCGACCTCGCCATCCTCGGCATCGAGCTCCGCTACGGCCGTACTCCCGAAGGACCCTTCCCTCTTGACTTCAGAGATATCACCATCGAGAACGTCACCAGCCAGAAGAGCCGCTACGTGGTCCATGTGGACGGCACCGACGACGCCATCGGAGTACATAACATCACCTTCCGCAACTGCAACATCGACGGTGTCACCGAGCCTGAACTCAGCCACATCGTAGGCGCAGAGAACGTCGTCTTCAAGAACGTCACCGTCAACGGCAAACCCTACACCTGGGAGCCTGAGGCAAAAGCAAAATAACCGATATGGGAAAGCAGATTTTCCATATCCTGGCAGCAGCGGCACTGATACTGGGTCTGACCCCGGCCAGTGCCGTTGCTTCATCAGCTCCCGCCGGAATCCCTGAAGGAGCCGTGATCGTGGCCAAGGACGGCAGCGGTCAGTTCACCACCATACAGCAGGCCATCTTCTCCCTGAGAGACTACAAACCCGAAGGCCGCGCATGGGTATATGTCAAGAAAGGCGTCTATGAAGAGAAACTCCTGATCCCCGCCTACAAGACCGAGGTCAGCCTCATAGGCGAAGACCGCGACGAGACCGTCATCATCTGGCACGACCATGCCAACCTCCCCAGTGAGCTGGGCCGCGGCGGCACCATAGGCACATTCTACAGCTGGACGATGAAGGTGGACGCCCCGGACTTCATCTGCGAGAACTTCACCATCATCAACGACGCCATGACCTACCACAACCCCGAGTGGGTCAAGGACCACAGGAACAACGCCCACGTCGGCCAGGCCGTAGCCCTGCACATCGAAGGTGACCGCGTCATCTTCCGCAACTGCAAGATCAAAGGCTTCCAGGACACCCTGTTCACCGGCAACAACGACGGACGCGAGTACTTCGAAAACTGCTACATCGAGGGTGCGGTGGACTTCATGTTCGGCCCCGCCACCGTGTGGTTTGAGCAGTGCCACGTGCACCTCATCCTGCCCGGCTACTTCACCGCCGCCTCCACCCCCAAGGACCATCCCTACGGCTACGTGTTCAACAAATGCAAGCTGACCGCAGCCGAAGGCCTGACCAACCAGTGGCTCGGACGCCCCTGGAGGAACTACGCCTATGTGCTCTGGAAGGAGTGCGAGATCGATGTGGACCTCAACCCCGCCGGCTGGAACAACTGGGGCGACCCCGCCAGGGAGGCCACCGCGAGGTACTACGAATACAAATGCACCGGCAAGGGCGCCGACCGTTCGGCCCGCGCTCCTTGGACACATGAGCTCAGCAAGAGGGAAGCCGCCAAGGTGACCATCGAGAATGTGTTCAACCAGCCCAAAAACACCTGGAAACCTTAGCCGATGACAGTCTGGGCAGTACTGGCGGTCATAGCCGCCATCATAGGAATCATAGGTAGCGTGGTCCCGGGCATCCCGGGACCTCCTATCAGTTGGATTGGCCTGCTGTTCGCCTACCTCTCCAAAGGCGTGGACGGCGGCGGAGAACCCATGACCTCCACCTTCCTCTTCATCTGGCTCGCGATCACCGTGATCGTGACCGTGCTGGATTACATCATGCCCGCATGGTTCACCAGGGCCACAGGAGGGCACAAGGCAGCCTCGACAGGAGCCATCATAGGCCTGTTCGCCGGCATGATCATCCCGCCCATAGGTATACTCGCCGGATCCCTGCTCGGAGCTTTCCTGGCTGAATTCCTGGTGGAGCAGAGGGGCGTCTGGGACTCCATGAAAGCCTCGATGGGAGCCTTCCTCGGCTTCATCCTGACCACCGGTATGAAGCTGGTCGCATCCGGCATAATGTGTTACTATACCATAATTTATCTCTGAAAAATGTTCGAAAAGAGTGTGTATCTGAAAAGGCGCGCGGAGCTGCTCGCCCGTCTCAAAGGCCAGAGCGGGATAGCTGTGTTCATAGGCAACGTCGATGCTCCCGCGCAGTACCGTGACAATTGCTACAAATGGCGCCAGAACAGCACCTGGCTGTATTATTTCGGAATAGACGAGCCCCGTTTCGCCGCCACCGTCGACCTCGAGAGCGGTGAAGAGACCATCTACGCCGACGATTTCACCATCGACGACATCATCTGGATGGGACCGATGCCTTCGGTGAAGTCGCTCGCCGAGAGCGTGGGAGTGAGCCACAGCGCCCCCTACGCCGCGCTGGACCAGGCAGTGTCCGAAGCCAAGGCCAAAGGCCGCCAGATACACGCCATCCCCGCCGCGAGATACTACAACGAGATGAAGCAGCGCTCCCTGGGCATAGACCAGGCCTCCGAGCCGCTCATCCGCGCCATAGTCTCCCAGAGGCTCGTAAAAGACGCCCTGGAGATCGCTGAGATAGACAAAGCCTGCAATCTCGGCTACGAGATGCACACCGCCGCCCGCAACGGGATACGGGTCGGCCGCATAGAGCAGGAAATCGTGGGCGAGATGGAAGCCGTCACCCTGGCCAAGGGCTGGGGCCCCAGCTTCCCCACCATCCTGACCCAGCACGGAGAGATCTTCCACTGCCACACGCACGAATGCATCATAGAGCCCGGCAAACTGATGGTGATCGACGCCGGCGCCGAAAGCAACAGCCACTACGCCTCCGACTTCACCAGGACCTACCCCACCTCGGGCCGCTACAGTGCCCGCCAGAGGGACATCTACCAGCTGGTCTATGACTGCAACGAGCTGGCCTTCTCCCTCACCCGTCCCGGCATCACCTACAGGGAGGTGCACCTCGCCGTGGCTGCCAGGATGCTCGAGGGGCTGAAAGCCCTGGACATCGTCCGCGGAGACGTGGACAGCATGGTCGCTGACGGCATCGCAGGCCTCTTCATGCCCCACGGACTCGGCCACAACATGGGTCTGGACGTGCATGACATGGAGGATCTGGGCGAAGACCTGGTGGGCTACGACGACGACCAGAAGCGCTCCACGCAGCTGGGTCTGCGCAGCCTCAGGATGGCCCGCCGCCTCGTCCCCGGCAACGTCGTCACCGACGAGCCCGGCATCTACTTCATCCCCGCCCTCATCGGGCAGTGGAAGAAGGAAGCCAAGGACGGAGGCTGCGTCAATTATTCTAAACTGGAAACATATTTCGACTTCGGAGGCATACGCATCGAGGACGACGTGCTCGTGACTCCCGATGGCGCCCGCCGCCTGGGCGACAAGAGGCTGCCCGCCTCCCCCGACGAGGTTGAAGAAGCAATGGCTGCATAGCATATGGGACTTTTGGAAGGAAAGGTGGCTCTCATCACGGGAGCATCCAAGGGCATCGGAAAGGCGATAGCCCTGAAATACGCGAGCGAAGGCGCCGACGTGGCCTTCACCGACATAGTTATAAATGAGGAGACGACCGCAGAGATCGCAGCGTTCGGACACAGGGTCAAGGCCTACCAGTCCAACGCCGCCGATTTCGCCCAGACCCAGGCCACGGTGGAGCAGGTGCTCGCCGACTTCGGCCGCATCGACATCCTGGTCAACAACGCCGGCATCACCCGCGACGGCCTGATGCTCCGCATGGAGGAGGCCCAGTGGGACGCCGTGCTGACGGTCAATCTCAAGTCTGCATTCAACTACATCCACGCCGTGGTGCCCGTCATGTCCCGCCAGCGGGGCGGCAGCATCATCAGCATGAGCTCGGTGGTGGGTGTGCAGGGCAATGCCGGGCAGTGCAACTACTCCGCATCGAAAGCGGGCCTGATCGGACTGACGAAGTCCATAGCCAAGGAGATGGGTCCCCGCGGCATCAGGGCCAACTGCATCGCCCCCGGATTCATCATCTCAGACATGACCGCCGCCATGAGCGAGGAGGTGCGGGCCCAATGGGTCAAGAGCATACCCCTGAGGCGCGGAGGCACCCCCGAGGAAGTGGCCGGAGTGGCCCTGTTCCTCGGCAGCGAGCTGTCTTCCTATGTCAGCGGCCAGGTGATCCAGTGCTGCGGCGCCATGGCGTGCTGACATGGACCCCCGCCTGCAGCATCTCACACTGAAGACCGCGGCAAGGTCAGTAGCAGATCTGGCCATGCCGCGGTCCTGCGTTGTGTGCGGGCGCAGGCTGATAAGGGACGAGGAGCACATCTGCACCGGATGCCTCGCCGACCTGCCCCTGACCTATTTCCAGACCCTGGAGCGCAATCCCATGTCCGAGCGCATCAATGCCGTCATAGAGCGGGGCCTGGAGGCCTGGACGCCATATATGAGGGCCTGCGCGCTGTTCTTTTACAATTCCGAATCGCCCTACCGGCGCATCCCGCAGGCGCTCAAGTATTCCCGCCGCTTCGGGGACGGCAAGTTCTTCGGGAGGCTGCTGGGGAAGGCCCTCGCGGCATCGCCCCTGTACGCCGATGTGGACCTGGTGGTGCCGGTGCCGCTGCACTGGACCAGAAAGATTCAGAGGGGGTACAATCAGGCCGAAATCCTCGGGGAGCAGGTGGCGGGGGAGCTCGAGGGGGCGCGACTGGACGCCCGCGTCCTG
This sequence comes from Bacteroidales bacterium, assembly GCA_017455065.1. Lineage (GTDB taxonomy): Bacteria > Bacteroidota > Bacteroidia > Bacteroidales > UBA932 > Cryptobacteroides. The sequence continues at coordinate 22,242 of JAFTBU010000053.1, read as the reverse complement.
CGCCGCTCGCGGCGCACACGCACGCAGACGCGGCTGAGCGTCGAGGGCAAGTCGCGCAACGTCCGCGACGCCTTCAGGGTGGTCGGAAAACCCTCCTGCAAGCACATCCTGCTGGTCGATGACGTCTGCACCACCGGTGCGACCCTCGCCGCCTGCCACAGGGCACTGCGCAGCGCCTTCGGGGAGGAAGTCCGCATCAGCGCGGCGACCCTCGCATTCGTCACCACTTCGTAATTATTTTTTTATATTTGCATAAACTAACACACTCTGTCATGAAAAGCATTCTGTTCCTCCAGAATATAGGCATCTGGGAAATCCTGATCATCGCCCTCGTAGTGCTGCTCATCTTCGGCGGCAAGAAGATACCCGAGCTTATGAGAGGCCTCGGCAAGGGCGTGAAGGAGTTCAAGGACGGCATCAAGGGAGTTGAAGACGAAATCAACTCCGCAGACAAGCCCGACACTCCCAAGGAATAATGTCTGCCGATCCCCAGGAAATGACTTTCTGGGACCACCTGGAGGTGTTCAGGTGGTCGATTTTTCGTGTACTGATCGTACTGGTGGTCTTCATCGTGGGCTGCTTCATAGCCATGCCCTACATCTTCGACCCGGTCGTGCTCGGCCCCACCAGAGGCGATTTCTTCGCCTACAAGCTGCTGGGAGCCACTGATTTCCAGGCGGACATCATCAACATCAACGTCGCCAGCCAGTTCCTCACCCACTTCAGCTTCTCGCTGTGGTTCGCTCTGCTGCTCGCCTTCCCCTACCTGATGTACGAGCTCTGGAGATTCCTGAGCCCCGCTCTGTACCCTAACGAAAAGAAAGGCGTGGCGGGAGCCTTCCTGGGCGGCTCGCTGCTGTTCTACACCGGCTGCGCCGTCGGCTACTGCGTAGTCTTCCCGGTGATTTTCCGTTTTCTCGCCGGCTACAGGATAGGTGAACTGATCACCAACCAGATCTCCCTCAACTCCTACGTATCCAACTTCCTGTCCATCATCTTCGTGATGGGCCTGGTGTTCGAGCTCCCCGTGCTCGCCTGGCTGCTTTCAGCCCTGGGGATAATAAATAAAAAGCAGCTCCGGGCCTGGCGCAAATACGCCGCGGTGGTGCTGCTTGTCCTTGCTGCGGTCATCACCCCTACCGGGGATCCGTTCTCGCTGATGATTGTATTCCTGCCGTTGTACGGCCTCTACGAATTGTCAATCCTGATCGTCAAAACTTGACGACGGGCCAGCCGTCTTCCCAGCTCATCTCCCTCACGAAAAGCCTCGAATCTCCCCTTCCCGCCATGTAGATGTGCGAGACGAAGATGTCCTTGCCCTCGATGGTGTAGGCTGCGCAATGGCCTATGGCCACATAGTCGGTCTTGTTGCCCTCGATGAGGGTGGTGCCGCCGCCCTTGGCCATATCCTTGCCTTCCTTGTCCAGGAAAGGACCCTTGGCACTCTTGGAGCGGCCGATGACGACCTTGTAGGTGCTGTTAGCACCGCGGCAGCAATAATCGAATGATGCGAAGAGATAGTACCAGTCCCCCTTCTTGTAGATGAAGGGCGCCTCCACGGCACCGTCGCCGGCATTGGCCGGGTCGAGGTCGAAGCTGCGCTCCCTACGGCAGATATTGATCCACTCCTGGGGCTCGGCCACCTTGAGATTTTCATCCAGACGGACCATCATGATGCCGTTCCAGAAAGAACCGAAGTCCATCCAGGGATTGCCATCCTCGTCGAGCACGAAGTTGGGGTCGATGGCGTTCCACATGTCACGGTTGGGCACAGACTGGACCACCATGCCGTGGTCTGTCCACTTGTAGGCGGGATTCTTGGGATCCAGGCTGGGGCTGGAGACATGTCCTATGACTGAAGTGTTGCGTCCGAAACGTGAGCAGGAGTAGAACACATGCCACTCGCCTTTGTAGAAGAACACATCAGGGGCCCACATGTGATTGCGGAAATCGGGCATCAGGTCGGTGACCCAGGTCGGGGCCTTGTCGAAGATCGAATAGGCCGGAGTCCATGTCTTGAGGTCCTGGGAAGTCATGCAGCTGATTCCCATTCCGGTGGTGAATACATACCATGTGTCCCCTTCCTTGGCCATCACGGGATCGTGGGCGGAAGGATTGGTGGCATTGAAGCCCTGGGCGCCGGCCGTCATGACCGGAAGGACGAGGGCGACGAGTGTCGCCAGAATCTGTGTTCTTTTCATGTGGCTATATGGTTAAGTTAAAGTTCGTCGCTGTACACCGAGCGGGGCAGGTCGTGCAGGTTGTAGCGCGATGCCATGGACTGCCCGTAGGCGCCGGCGGACTTGATGGTCAGCAGGTCGCCGCGCGAGGTGAGAGGCAGGGTGATGTTTTCGTCGAACACATCGGTGGACTCGCAGGCGGTGCCCACGATGGTGTAGCGCTCCTGGCGGGTTTCCTCCGAGGTGATGTTCTCGATATTGTGATAGGAGCCGTACAGGGCGGGCCTGATGAGCTCGGTCATGCTGCTGTCCACGATGACGAGCTTGCGCCCGGTGGCCGTGGTCTTGTTGAAGAGGACACGGGTGATGAGCTCGCCGCATTCGCCCACGATGGCGCGGCCGAACTCGAAGTGCACTTCCTTGCCGCCCACCTTCAGATGCGAATTGATGATGGCGAAAACCGATGCGAAATTGGGCACGGGCTCATTCTCGGGCACGTCGTAATTGATGCCGAGACCGCCGCCGACGTCCACGAAATCCAGCTTGAATCCCAGGGATTCGAGGTTGGCGACTATGGTGTTGACCTTTTCGCAGAGATACTCGAACACATGGAGTTCCCTGATCTGGGAACCGATGTGCAGGTGCATGCCCTTGACGATGATGTTCTTCATCGCCTTGATCTGGTCGGCGCTGCGCAGCACCTCCTCGTAGGAGATACCGAACTTGCAGTCCGCCTGGCCCGTATCGATGCAGCTGTTGGTCTTGGGATCGATGTCGGGATTGATCCTGAGGCCGACGGTGGCCTTCTTGCCGAGCTCGCCGGCGATGTCGTTTATCACCTGCATCTCCTCGAGGGACTCGCAGTTGATGGCGAAGATACCCTGCTCGATGGCATAACGGATCTCATGGTCGCGCTTGCCGACGCCGGCATAGACTATCTTGGCGGGGTCGAAACCGGCCTCAATGGCGCAGCGCACCTCATTGCCGCTGGCGCAGTCGGCGCCGAATCCGTAGCTCTGGATCAGAGCGAGCACGCGGGGGTCGACATTGGCCTTTACTGCATAATGGAGCACGAAACCGTAGCGGGCAGCCATCGTGGCAGCGCTCTCCACGGTCACCCGCAGCAGGTCCATGTCATAGAGATAAAACGGTGTCTCAAGTCCCTTGAGAGCATCCTTGACTTTCTTACTAAGCATAACTAACTAACCTTGAGGTCGCTAATATATGCAATAATTCCGTCAATTCAAACTACCGGCCGCCCCTCTGGAAGCCACCGCCCTGCATTCCACCTCCCTGGAAGCCACCGCCGCCCTGGAAGCCGCCGCCTCGCTGGTTGCCGCCGCCCTGATTGCCACCGCCGCTACGGCCGCTCATGGAGTTGAACCTGTAGGCGAAGGTGAAGAGTATGTGGCGCCCGAAGTTGTGGGTCCAGGCGTAGCGCACGAAGTCGGAGCCCATCGAGGTGGAGAATCCGGTGTTCTTGTTGAAGATGTCGTTGGCGCTGATGGAGATGTCTATGTTGTTGCGCGGGCCGAAGCGGGCGCCGATGTTCAGATTGAGGATGTTGTCGTTGATCTGGGAGTACGAGAGGCCCTGGGTGAAGACTTTGTTGTAGTTTCCGCCGGCGTAGAGGTGCTTGAGTATGTTGTTCAGCTCGAAGCCCACGGTCAGGCGCTCGGTGAAGTACTTGACGTCATCCTTCTCGGAGTTGGTGGAGTAGATGTAGGAGCCTGTGGCGCGCACGTTGAAACGGAAGTTGCGGGAGAAGTTGCTGTTGAGTCCGAGGGCCACGGTGGGTCTGTAGTTCTCGGTGGTGGTCAGCTTGTAGTTGACGTACGAGGGGGAATTGTCCCATCTCATCGACACCGAAGTGCGCAGGACGCTGTTAATCTTCTTCAGCTGTGTCTCCAGCTCGGCGCTCGCGGAGGCGCTGTAGCTGTGGTCCACGTTTTCGTAGGAGGTCAGGGTGGACTGGGCAGGCATGGTGTAGTCGTACTCGGGCAGGTAAGTGTCCGCCGCGAAGTAGGTCCTGCGGCTCACGATCACGTCGTTGTTCATCGTGAAGTCGGCCGAGAAGGAGAATGAGGAGAAGTTGTTGGCGGCCCTCCAGCGGTTGTTCCCGGCATTGGCGAGGGTCTCGCGGGCCTCCTTTCCGAGGACGGTGCTGTAGTTCATCCTGAAGCTGTGCGAGGTGCTCTGTCCCAGCGAAGGGTTACCGGCGGAGACGGAGTAGAGGTTGGAATTGTCCAGCCTCGGGCGCACCTGCTCCAGCGACGGGGTGTTGTTGGAGAGGTTGTAGTTGAACATCCAGTCGTTGATCATCTTGTCGGTACCGAAGGTGACCTGGCCGGTCCAGGCGTTGAAAGGACGGCTGTAGCTGTCCTCCTCGGGGAAACGGTCGGTGCGGCCGAGCCTGGTGGAGCCGTATCCCACGGTGACGCGGAGATTGGCCTGGAGCTTCTCGAAATACTGGTTGTATCGGATGGTACCGCGCTGCACGAGGTTGTCATTGGTGAGTCTCTCGGTGTTGACGGTGTCGAGCACGGGGTTCAGGGGGTCGGTCACATCCATTGCCACCCTGTCGGTGACACGGTAGGTGTCGGTGAGATTGTACCCGAGTTCGATGCTGCTGCGGTTGGAGAACCGGTAGGTGATGCTGGGGGAGAATCCGTAGCTGCGGTTCCTGCCGTCAGAGTCGATGTCGAGGACCGTGATGCCCAGGTTCGAAGTGGTGGTGTCCACCTTGGCGGAGAGACCGTCCGAATCACCCATGTTGTAATTGGCCCCGAGGCCGAGGTAGACCTTGCCGCCGAAGCCTTTGTTTATATTGAAATTTGATGAGAATGAGCTGTTGTGGTTGTCGGAGACATTGCTCGACGAAGTACCCTGGCGGGGCAGCGCATCCTGATAGTTGTAGTTGCTGTTCAATGAGTTGGTGTGTCCGTCGGTGATGCTGTAGTTGGCGCTCAGGCGGATGTTTCCGTCCTTGAGGCTCTTGCGGCCGTTCAGCTCGAAGCGGTGCACGCCCTGGGTCTGGTCGGAGTGAGAGGAGCTGACCGACTGGCGGAAGTCGTAGGCGGAGGTGGGGAAGTAGGTCTGCTCGGAGCGGGATTCGTTGACGGTGTAATTGTTTGAATACGAGTACGATCCACCGATGCTTCCGAGCACGAAGTTGCGGGCTTCCTTGCTCATCCAGCGGCGGGTCAAGCCAGCGCTGATGCTGATGGCCCTGAGGTCGGCTGCGCCGCCGCTGCCCGCGGTGCGGAAGGCATTGCCACGCATACGGGAGGCAGCGTTGTTGATGTTATTGACATTGGCGCTGAAGTCCACCTGGAGGCTCTCGGAGGAGAGGTTCACGGTGCCGCCGGCGGTGTAGCGGAACTTATGGTACACGCTGTCGGTGTCGAAGCCGGCGCCGGCGAGGAAGTTGCCGTTGACGACCATGCGGGGCTTGCTCTTGGTCTCGATGTCGATCACGCGCTGCTTCTCTTCATTGAGGCTGATGACGTGGTTGGGGTCCTTGTTGGCGTACTCGGTAAAGGACTTGATGCCTGAGACTTCCTCCGCGGGGAGCTGCTCCAGGGCCCTCATGGGGTCGTTGCTGAAGAGCAGGGCACCGTCGATATAGACCGTCGCGAGCTGCTCGTCGAGGATGGAGACGCTGTTGTCGCTGACCTTGACGCCGGGCATCTGCTCCAGCAGGTCTATGGCCATTTCGCCTTTGTTAAATTTGACGGCGTTGGGGTTGAATATGATGGTGTCCTCCTTGATCGCCATTGCAGTGGCAGTCTCGCGCAGGATAGCCTCCGCAAGCATGATGTTGGAGGGGTTCAATTGGACAATGACTTTGTTTTCACCTGTCTTCACGGACATCGTGCGGCGCATCTCTTCGTAGCCTAGGAGGCTGATGGTGACGTCGACATTGCCGGTGGGGACATTTCGGATGGTGAAGGTGCCTTTGTCTCCGACGACGGCGAAGAGGGTGTCTTTGGCAGGGGTGACGGCAATGACCGCAGCTCCCACGCCGGGGGCTTCTTCTTCGTCTTCAGTTTCGGGGATCAGGCTGACGGTGCCGGTGATCGTGCCGGTCTGACCGCCGCGAGAGTTACGCTGCTGGGCGCTTGCCATCGGGGCAAATAGCAGTAGCGCCAGTAGTAGAGGTGCTATTTTCTTCATCTGCAATTGATATTTGTTCCGCTGTTTTCTTACAAAAATCGCGCCGCTTTCCCCGCCCGCCGCATACATTTTTGTGGGGTGCCTGCAGTTCTGCGGGGTGGTGGCTCTCCTGCGGGGTGGTGGCTATTCCGCGAAGCAATGGCGGTACCGGGGCAGCTCGGGGCCGGGAAGGCCGGGCGCAAAGGAGCCGCGACGGGCGAAGGGAAAACAAAAAAAACGCTTCAGGATCTGAAGCGCTTTGGAGCGGAAAACGGGGCTCGGACCCGCGACCTTAACCTTGGCAAGGTTACGCTCTACCAACTGAGCTATTTCCGCAAATCGGGACTGCAAATATAAGCGGAATTTTTAATTCTGCAAAATATTTTTCATTAAACCTCTGTCGCCGTCTCGAATTCGTGCAGGAAACGCATGTCGTTCTCGAAATAGTGGCGCAGGTCGTTGACCCTCCACTTGAGCATCGCGATACGCTCCAGACCCATGCCGAACGCGAATCCCGAATACTTCTTCGAGTCGATGCCGCTGGCCTCCAGGACGTTGGGATCCACCATGCCGCAGCCGAGGATCTCGAGCCAGCCGGTGCCCTTGCAGATGTTGCAACCCTTGCCATGGCAGATGTTGCAGCTGACGTCCACCTCGGCGGAAGGCTCCGTGAAGGGGAAGTACGAAGGACGCATGCGGATCTGGGTGTCGGGACCGAACATCTCGCGGGCGAAGAGGAGGATGGCCTGCTTGAGGTCGGCGAAAGTCACGTTTTCATCGATGTAGAGACCCTCCACCTGATGGAAGATGCAGTGCGCACGGGCGCTGATGGCCTCATTGCGGAACACACGGCCGGGGCAGATGACCCTGATGGGCAGATCCATGGTCTCCATGGACCTCACCTGCACGCTGGAAGTATGGGTGCGCAGGAGGATGGGGTTCAGATGGCCGGCGGACACGAAGAAGGTGTCCTGCATGTCACGGGCGGGATGGTTGGGAGGGAAATTCAGAGCCTCGAACACATGGTAGTCGTCCTCGATCTCCGGACCCTCGGCCACATCGTAACCGAACTTGCGGAAAATATCCACGATCTCCTGGCGGACTATCGACACAGGATGGCGGGAACCCAGCACAAAGGGCTCGCCGGGCATGGAGAGGTCGTTGACGGGTCCGTCGGAGGCCTCTTCGACCACGGAATCCTTCAATTCATCTATGCGGGCCTGGGCGGCCTGTTTCAGCTCGTTGAGAGGACGTCCGAACTCCTTCTTGAGCTCGGGAGCCACGGTACGGAACTCCTCGAACAGAGCAGTGATCTCACCTTTCTTGCCGAGCAGGCGTACCCTGGCGGCTTCCACTTCCTTCTGGCTCTTGCATTTGAGGTCACGCACCTCGGCCAGCAGCCTGTCTATATCTTCCCTTTTCATATCTCTTATTTGGTTTTGCCCATGCGCTTGTCGCGGGCCTTCTTGTCGCGGGCAGCACCCTGCTTGAGGTACTTCGCCCTCTGGTTGTCATCCAGGATGGCGCACACGGCCTGGTAATTCTTCTCCTCCCATGCATCCTGCACGCTGATGTAAAGGTCGGTGTTGGACACCTTGGCCTTTGACATGGCATTCAGCTCATCCTGCATGTGGGTGTAATTGTAAACAAAGATGGAATCCAGGTAGAAAGCCTGGACGTCGTCGAGCTTGTACAGCTCTATGAATTTCTCCACCTGGATCTGTATGTTTTCATACAGCTCCTGAGCCGCCTTTTCAGGATCCTCGGGAGGCCGCTGCTGCGCCCTCAGAGCCACCGGTAGAAGCATGCCCAATATGACGATAATTAAATATTTCTTCATAGATTTGTATGCCAAACTTGGCAAAATTACACATTTAAAGACAAAAGGCAAAATGAGAAAGCTGATATTTACCGCACTGAGCATCTGCGGCCTGCTCGCCACGGCCCCCACGGACGCCTGCACCAACATCATAATCACCCCCGGAGCCAGCGCAGACGGCTCGAGCATCGTCTCCTACGCCGCCGACTCGCACATGCTCTTCGGAGAGCTGTACTTCCATCCGGCGGCGAACTGGAAGAAAGGCACGCGCCTGCCTATCTTCGAGTGGGACACCAACCGTCCCCTGGGCTACATCAACCAGGTTCCGCAGACCTTCCAGACCGTTGGCAATATGAATCAGTACCAGCTGATCATCGGCGAGACCACCTGGGGAGGCCGCGAAGAGCAGGCCGACCCCGCCGGCATCATGGACTACGGCTCCCTGATCTACATCACCCTGCAGAGGGCCCGCACCGCCCGCGAAGCCATTGCCACCATCGTGGAGCTGGCCAATGAATACGGCTACCCCTCCGAGGGAGAGACCTTCTCCATCGCCGACCCCAAGGAAGCCTGGATCATGGACCTGGTGGGCAAAGGCACCGACGAGAAAGGCATAGTCTGGGTGGCACGCCGCATCCCCGACGGATACATCTGCGCCCACGCCAACCAGGCGAGGATCACCCGCTTCCCCCAGAACGACCCTGAAAACTGCATTTTCTCCTCCGACGTCATCAGCTACGCCCGTTCCAAGGGCTGGTACAACGGCAGCGACGAGGACTTCAGCTTCCGCGACGCCTACAATCCCCTCGACTTCGGCGGAGCCCGCGCCTGCGACGCCCGCGCCTGGAGCGCTTTCAACATACTCTGCGACGGAGTGTTCACCTACGAGCAGGACGGCCGCGAGGTCTCCAACCCCGCCTACGCCTGGCTCGAGTACGCCATGGGCTACAAGCTCGACGGCGAGATGCCCCTGTTCGTGAAGCCCTCCCGCAAGATCAGCGTCAAGGACGTCGCCGACGTGATGCGCGACCACTACGAGGGCACCCCCATGGACATGACCACTGATATCGGAGCCGGCGGAAACGCCCTCCCGTACCGCTGGAGGCCCATGTCCTTCGAATGGGAAGGCAAGACCTATGTCAATGAGAGGGCCATCGCCACCCAGCAGACCGGCTTCTGGTTCGTGGCCCAGGCCCGCGGCTACCTGCCCGACGAGGTCGGAGCCCTGATCTGGTTTGGCTGCGACGACGCCGCCACCTCCTACCTCACCCCCATCTATGCCAATATCACGGCAGTCCCCGAATGCCTCAAGGTCGGCAACGGCGACATGCTCCACTACAGCCCCACCTCCCAGTTCTGGATGTGCAACAGGGTGACCAACTCCTGCTACCGCATGTACAACCAGATGGCCCCGGTGGCCCGTGCGGCAGCCGACGCCTTCGAGAAATCCCAGATGAACGACGGCATCCCCAAGATGGACAAGAAACTCGCCCGCCTGGTGGAGAAAGGCCGCCTTCGCAGGGCCCGCCGCCTCATGACCAAATACAGCGTCAACACCGCCCAGAAGCAGTTCACCGAATGGACCAAGCTCGAAGAGCTGCTGCTCGTCAAATTCATCGACGGCAATGTCAAAGCCCAGAACCCCGACGGCAGTTTCAAGCACTCGCAGTACTCCCCCGGCATCCCCGAAGGCCTCACCCAGCCCGGATACACCGACCGCTGGAAAGCCTCCGTGGCAGCTGACCACGGCAAGGTGCTCGAGCAGAAACAATAAACACAAACTATGGAAAAAGACGGAATCATCAAGCTAGGGGCCCTCGTGGCCGCCGGCGCCGCCTTGGCAGGCTGCTCCGGGCAGAAGGCACCCGCCCGGCCCAACATTGTCTTCATCCTCGCCGACGACCTCGGCTACGGAGACCTCGGCTGCTACGGGCAGCAGTACATCGAGACCCCCAACATCGACGCATTGGCACGCAGGGGCATGCTCTTCACCCAGGCCTACTCCGGCACCGCGGTGAGCGCCCCGTCACGCTGCTGCCTCATCACCGGCACCCACACGGGTCACTCCTGGGTGCGGGGCAATCACAAAGTACCCCCCGAGGGGCAGCTTCCCCTCCCGGAAGGCGCCAGCACCATATTCCACGACTTCCAGGACGCCGGCTACATGACCGGAGCCTTCGGCAAATGGGGCCTCGGTCCCATCGGCTCCACCGGCGACCCCCTGCAGCAGGGCGTGGACCGCTTCTACGGTTACAATTGCCAGACCCTCGCCCACAGCTATTATCCCGACCACCTCTGGGACAATGACGACAAAGTCATACTCGAGGACAACGTCGATGAGATTCCTTACGGCCAGGGCACCTATTCGGCCGACCTGATACACCGCAAATCCCTGGAATTCCTCGAGGACGCTGTGGCTCAGGGGAAACCCTTCTTCATGTGGTACCCCACCACCATCCCGCACGCCGAACTCATTGTCCCCGAAGACGACCTCATACAAAAATACCGCGGGAAATTCCCCGAGGAGCCTTTCGCCGGAGTCGACCAGGGGATGCCGCGCTTCCGCACCGGCGGCTACTGCTCGCAGGAGTACCCCCACGCCACCTTCGCCGCGATGGTAAGCCGGCTCGACCGCTACGTCGGTGAGATCATCGACAAACTCAAGGAACTGGGCGTCTATGACAACACCATCGTCATCTTCACCAGCGACAACGGCCCCCACAAGGAAGGCGGCGCCGACCCGGAATTCTTCGACAGCAACGGACCCCTGCGCGGCATCAAGCGCGACCTCTACGAAGGCGGCATGCGCGAGCCCTTCATAGTGCAGTGGCCCGGGCACGTCCCTGCCGGGATCAAGACCGACCTGGTCTGCACCTTCTGGGACATGATGCCCACCTTCCGCACCCTGATGGGCAGCGAGAGGGGCACGGAGGGCCTCGACGGCATCGACCTCACACCGGTGCTGGACGGCCGTCCCAAGGAGCAGAAACAGCATGACTTCATCTACTTCGAGCTCGCGGAAAGCAAGGCCCAGGCAGTGCGCAAGGGCCCCTGGAAGCTCCTTCACCTCGGCATTGGCACGGACGAGGAGCGCTACGAGCTGTACAATCTCGAGGCCGACCTGGGCGAGGAGAACGACATCTCCGAGCTGCACTCCGCAAAAGTCGCGGAGCTCAAGGCCATCATGGAGAGGGAGCACGTCGCCAACCACACCTTCCCCCTCCTGCCCGGTGAATAAAACCGAGACATTTTCGCTGCAGGACGCCGCGCGGCGCCTGGGTCCCAGGGCCTTCTCGACCCTGGTCAAGCCCGGTGGCTCCGCGTGCAACCTCGCCTGCGGCTACTGCTACTATCTGGAAAAGGCCGGGCTCTACGGAGGCCGGGAGCCGGTGATGTCAGAGGAGCTGCTGGAGACCTACATAAGACAATTCATAGACGCCGTGCAGACCGGGCCGGTGGATTTCTGCTGGCACGGTGGAGAGCCCCTGCTGCTCGGCACCGGCTTTTTCAAAAAGGCCCTCGAGCTGCAGCGCAAGTACGCCGGAGGCCGGGAGATACGCAATTCGCTGGAGACCAACGGCACCTTGCTGACGGACGAATGGTGCCGTTTCTTCGCCCGCAACCACTTCCTCGTGGGGCTGTCCTTCGACGGGCCCGAGGACATCCACGATGCCTACCGGGTCAATAAAGGAGGCCGGGCGAGCTTCGGGCGGGTCATGGAGGCGGCGGCGATGCTGCGGCGGCACGGGGTGGAGTTCAATACCCTGAGCGTGCTGACGACCCGCTCAGAAGGTCGCGGTGCCGAGATCTACCGCTTCTTTAGGGACAATGTAGGCAGCCGCTACATGCAGTTCCTCCCCGCCTCGGACACCCTCCCCGACGGCAGCCCCGCCCCCTGGAACATCAGCCCCGAAGGCTACGGACAGCTGCTCTGCGACGTTTTCGACGAATGGTCAAAGGGCGACATCGGCAGATGTTTCGTCCTCAGCTTCGACGCCGCCGTCGCCGGCTGGTGCGGCCTCAAGCCCGGGATCTGCACTTTCAATGAAACCTGCGGCGACTCCCTCGCCGTCGAGCACAACGGCGACGTCTATCCCTGCGACCACTTCGTCGCTCCGGAAAATCTGCTGGGAAACATCACCCGCACCCCCCTCGGAGAGATCTACGACTCCCCGGAGAGGCTGCGGTTTGCATTGGTCAAAAGGAACACCCTGCCGGGAGAGTGCCTTCGCTGCCAGTACCTGCGGGCCTGCCGCGGCGGCTGCCCCGCCCAACGCGGCCCCGACGGACGGAACCGCCTCTGCGATGGCCTGCGCGCCTTCTTCCGGCACATCGAGCCCTTTATGGACGAGATGCGGGCGTCAATTCTTTGATCTTGATATTGCGATATTTGCTATAGTCCACCAAAAAAGAATCCGGTTTTGCTGGGAAACCAAGAAAATTCGTATATTTGCAGTCCCGTCCGTTTGACGGACCTGGTTTCAGGAGAGGTGGGTGAGTGGCTGAAACCACCGGTTTGCTAAACCGACGTACGCTTCACGGCGTACCACGAGTTCGAATCTCGTCCTCTCCGCATAAATCCCTTACAGAGCGTTCTGTGAGGGATTTTTCGTTATTATTTGATGTCAGAAATAAAAACTAATATTTTTAGTTGTTGTAACGAAAATTATTAGTTATATTTGCCGGCAGGATAAAGGATAGCAATCATGAAACGGTTGACAAGAAAGGAAGAAGAGATCATGGACCTGTTCTGGGAGAACGGGCCCATGTTCGTGCGGGAACTGCGGGAACGGTACAACGACCCGAAACCCCATTTCAACACGTTGAGCACGATGGTGCGGATCCTCGAAAGCGAGGGATTCCTGGGCCATACGGCATACGGAAACAGTTTCCAGTATTACCCGCTCATCACGAAGGAGCAGTACCACCGCGGATCGTTGGCGAACCTGGTGGACAAGTACTTCGGGAACTCCTACCGGGCGGTCGTCTCCGCCTTCGTGGAGGAGGAGAAAATCACGGTGGAAGAGCTCAAGGAACTGATAAACATGGTTGAAAAGGGTCAGGAGAAATGATGGACTTCCTTATCTACGAAGGCAAGGTGGCGGTGGTGCTGCTGGTCTTCTACCTGTTCTATCGTTTTCTTTTGAGAAAGGAGACATTCCATCGGTTCAATCGGATCGTCCTGGTGGGAACGGCCATCCTGTCGTTCCTGCTGCCACTCTGCGTCATCACAATCCGTAAACCTGCCGAACCGGGGGTGATGGTCATGGAAATGACGGCACAGATGCGGGAACTTGCGCCGGTGGTCGGGAAAACGTTTCCGTCTTGGCCGGTTCTATTGGTCATCCTGTTGTTCTGGGCCGGCGCGGCTTTCGTGCTTGTGCGCGTAATTGCGTTGATTCTGTCCATCTTGAAAATCATCCGTCAGGGGGAACTGGTCCGGGAGGATGACGGCTGCAAGGTCGTCGTCACGGACCACGACATCGCCCCTTTCAGTTGGATGCGGTACGTCGTCCTGCCCCGGAAGGATTGGGAGGGTCCGCACGAAACCATCATTGCCCATGAGAAAGCGCACGTCGGCTACCGGCATTCCGTGGAATTGCTGCTGGTGGACATTTTCTCTGCCCTCCAGTGGTTCAATCCGGCCATCTGGATGCTTCGCTCCGACCTGCGGGAACTCCATGAGTATGAGGCCGATGATGCCGTACTCCGCAGTGGTGTCGATATCAAAGAGTATCAATATTTACTTATAAGAAAAGCTGTCGGCAAGAGCGGCTACTCAGTTGCCAACAGCTTTAATCACAGTATCCTTAAAAATCGTATTACTATGATGTCAAAATCCAAATCCCCTCTTGCGAGAGGGCTGCGGGTGCTCTGGGCGCTCCCGCTCGTCTGCCTGGCCATCGGCCTGCAGGCCCGGACGGTCTATGTCCCGTCGGACAAAGATAGCAATAATCTCGCTGTCGGCGAAGTAAATCCGGACAATCCGAAGAAAATCGTGAATCTGAGCATCGATACGGCAGGGAACGTCACAGTCGAAGGAAAGGAAGTCGAAAAGAAGGACCTTGTGTCGTATTTCCGTTCCATGGATACCCATCCGGAAGATATTATCGTTCAATTGCATTACGATCAAAATACGCCGAGAGAAGAACTGACAGTCATCAATGACGTGGGAATCTTGCTCCGGCAAGCCGGGGTTTTCAGGATACAAGTGCCCGCCATGGCTCAAATGGTGGACGTGAGCAACCAGCCGCTGTACATTCTGCGAGATGAATGGGGGAAGGAGAAGGAGGTCTCTTTTGAAGAGACCTATAGAATCCCCCACAGCCGTTTGCGCGGAGTGGAGTGTCTGAACGCTGTCGAAGCCAGGGAAAAGTATGGCGAAAAAGGTGTGAACGGCGCCGTCATCTATATCATGAAACGCCCCCAGGAATTGGATGAAATCGTCGTAATCAGTTATGCAGAAGAGGATGACGGACCGATTCCGTTCTTCCTGGCGAATCCCGACACAATGCCCCTGTTCCAGGGGGAAGGGATGGACACGTTCTCCCGCTGGCTGAACGTCCGGATCCGTCGGCCCAAGGGGTGTACCCACGAAGGAGAAATGAAGGTATCGTTCGTAGTCGGCACCGACGGCAAGGTCCGTGACGTCAAGGTCACGCAGAGCGTCTGCGAATCACTGGACGCCATGGTCACCTCAATCATCGAGCAGTCTCCGAAATGGGAGCCCGCCACCGTCAATGGGGACCCTGTCGTGCAGTGTCTTTCCATTCCTATTGCATTCAAGATGAGATAAAATGAAACGGTTTCTCGCAATTGTTTTCATGTGCCTTGGCATCTCCTCCCAGGCCCAGGTAATCATCCTCAACGACAATGTGATGACCAGCCGGATGAGCGAGATCAAGACCACGGTCCTGGATTCGCTCACGAATGAGCCGGTGGGCTTTGCCTCGGTATATGTGATTCCGTCCAAGGATACCACCATCACCAATTTTACGATCACGGACGCCAAGGGCGAAGCCAAGCTGGACGAAGTTCCCTACGGGAGTTACGTCTTCCATGTGGAGATGATGGGCTACAAGCCGTTTGTAAAAGAACGCTACTTCCGGGAACAGCGTGTGGATATGGGTACGATCCGGCTGCAGGTGGACGAACAGTTCCTCCAGGCGGCGACGGTGACCGACGTGGGCAATCCCATCGTCCTCAAAAAAGACACGTTGGAATTCAATGCCTCATCGTTCCGGGTGGGAGCCAATGCCATGCTCAAGGATCTGCTCCAGCGAATGCCGGGCATGGAAATCACCGATGACGGCAAAGTGAAGTTCAACGGCCAGGCGATCGACAAGCTCACCGTGGGTGGGCGTACCTTCTTCTTCAACGATCAGAGTACGGCGCTGAACAACCTTCCGGCCGCAGTGGTGGACAAGATCCGCGTCATCGACCGGGAATCGGAGGAAACCCGCGCCTCCGGCATCCAGGATGGGAACAGGGAAAAGGTGCTGGACGTGGCCTTGAAGAAGGAATACGAGCAGGGCTGGTTCGGCAACGTGGGGCTGAACGGCGGAACTACGCTCGCCAAGGAAGGGGAGGACAATCCTCTCCGGGACGACCGGGGACTCCTCTGGAGCGGGAATTCGCTGGTATCGGCCTACACCGAAAAGGATCAGGTTACGCTCATTACAAACGGCCAGAACATCAACGACTCGAATGCCGTGGTTGTCATCATTGATGAGAGCGGAGACCAGCGCACCAATCTGAACCAAGGACTCTCTACGGCCGGACAGGTTGGTGTCAATGCCTATACTTCCCGAATCAAGGATGCGGAGACAACGGTGAGCGTAAACTACAAGTATTCGGACACGGATTCCGGGACAAAGGCCGACAGAACCACCTTCCAGGAAGACGGAGACCTTTCTTCGTCCACGCAGGACAGCGGCAAGCAATATGCCCATTCGGCCAATGCCAACATGGAGTTCCAGAAGGAGAAAGGCAAAGTTTGGTTTCACGTGCGCCCTGCCTTCAGCTACAACAAATCGGATTCACGAAGTAACGGGCAGTCGGAAATAGCCAGGGACGGCACTTTGATAAACAGGTCGGAAAATACGTCTCACGGAATCAACTCCAATAATCGGGTGGATTTGGACGCCGATGTTACCTTCCGCGAGCTTTGGGGCAAAAAACAGCGCTCCATCAGTATAAGCAGTGATGTCGGATATGGCGCAAATGACGGAACGCGCGAAGAATTGTCCGTACTCACAACCGCTGCCGGAACAGACACCCGTAGCATGCGCTACGACTCGGACGGCAACTCCAAACACATAAGCGGTTCCTTGCGCTTTACGGAGTCCTTCGGAGAAAAGTGGACGCTGTCTGCATCGGCCTATTGTGTTGCGGGCAGTCAGGGCAATGTGCGCAACGCCTTTGACGCCGCCGGGAGAAACGATTACTACTCTTCCGAAAGCCGCACGGATTATGTTGAGCAGCGCTACGACCTCACCGCCCAGTATAAGTTTGGTCAGCAGAGTTATGTTACCCTTGGCGGTCGCGTATATGGTTCTTTGAACGAGACTTACTCGAAGAGTTACGGCATAGAGGCTATAAGCGGAAAAGACGAATGGAACTGGTATGTCGTACCAACCCTGCGTTTCATTTATAGCAAGGATATGGACCGCTTGTCCCTGTCGGCTTCCGGTAACAGCTACCGTCAGTCCCAGTCCAGGATGTTGCCGGCCCTGAGCATTACAAACCCTTCCCGTCTGAGCGTTGGTAATGTCTATTTGAAGCCTTCATCGCAGATGTCCTTCAATGCCGAATGGACGCGAAATAACAGGGAGCGTTTCTCCAATATGATGGTGTATCTCTACGGCTCCATGAATACGAACCCCCTTGTCAATGCAACCTGGTACGATAAGGACGGTATCCTGTATTCCGTCCCGGTGAATTCCCGGAAACCGCGCTTGACAGGCAATCTTGTTGCGAACTATACAACCCCGCTTGACAGCAAGAAGTTATGGTCACTTACCCTCACCGGTTCCGCAACGATCAATTCGTCTGTCAGCTATCAAGCCAGGGCGACCCTCCCCGGAATGGACAAAGATACATTTGATTACGCAAGCTTTATGGCCGAATTCTGGGGAGATTCGGACGGAGGCCGCTTCTACGGCGGCCAGAGCGGGTTTGCAGAAAGCAACACCCAGGTCTTTTCTCCCACGGGAAGTATCAGCGTAAGATTCAACCAGGACCATTATTCGTTCAGCATGATAGCCAGAACCACCGGCCGCATCTCACGGTATTCGCTCGATCCGAGCACCAATATGAAAACCCTGGATACCAGATTGGGCGCAAGAGGCTCTTACACCACCAAGCACGAGTATGAGTTCAATACGGACCTTTCCTATTTCTTCTACAAAGGCTACGCAGAAGGCTACGGACAGCCGGAATGGCAGTGGAATATAGAAATCAACAAGAGTATCGGCGCTTTCAACCTGAGTGTCACAGTTCACGACATCTTGAACCAGACGCGCAATCTCACGCATACGGTCACGGACAACTACGTGGAAGACAGCTACCGCCTCATCATGGGCCGGTACGTCCTCTTTGGGGTGAAGTGGAACTTCGGCAAGATGAATGCGGCCCACAGCTCAAGGGCGCAGAACGCGGCGTGGAATATGACGGTATTCTGAGAGAAATTCTCTAGAACTCCCCCGGACCGTTTCTGAGGGAGAGGAAGTCCTTGTATACTAACATTTCGTTAATAAAGGAGTCCGAACATCCACAGAGGGATGCGTGCGCTATAACCGGTTTCGATGCCGGCAATGGCCAGATAGCTGTCGGGGATGCCGGCGATCTGATCGAATTCCTTGCTTTCGCCGCCAACCTCGAACAGGTATTTCCCATTCACCAGGAAATCACCCTTAAGTGGCATCTGAACTGTACCGACGGCGGAAAGCTGGTCGATGAAGAAAGTCTCCCGGAGTGTGCCGACGTCGATCTTGGGCGAAAGGGCATACATAAGATTGGTGTTGCCAAGGTAAATCTTCTTTGGATTCACCAATTTTTTATAGCTCTTGAGTTCTACGGTAAGAAGCTCCAGAATCTCGGCCTTATCCAAATTGTAAAGGAGTTTCAACAGGGAATCCCGAGTCGTACCGAGAGAGGTGGATAACCGAGTCACATTGGGCTGCAGGGGAACATTCTCCGCTATGATCATCAGCAGTTTCTTGCACTTCTCGATGGTATCGTAGGTGATCTTCTCCACCGCGGGAAGGTCGCTTTCAATCACGGTATCTACGACCGCCTTCAGGCGAACTAAGAAATCCAAGCCTGCTTCTTTGTAGAAAGGATATACACCCGAGCGCAAATAGGCCTCGAATGCCACCAGAATCTTGGTTTTGGAGGTAATCTCCATGGAGATGGTAATATGATTCTTCAGGAGGTTCTCCAAAGAGATCGCATCCACGTGAAGGATGTCCTCATAGGCCAGGTATTCCCGGAAAGACATTCCCTTAAGCGTATAAGATGTTTGACGGCGGGACATATCCACCTTGGCATTATCGATCTCCAGCAAGGAGGATCCCGTATAAACTATCCGGAGATCCTTATACTGGTCAACGAGGTTTTTGAGGATGGTGCTCCACCCTTTATACTTGTGGACTTCGTCAATGTAAAACTCCGTTATCCCCCTCTTGTAAAGGAATTCAATCAGATCCTGCAACGGATGAGTCCCGAACCAGTAATGGTCCAGGGAGATGTAGAAAGTATCATCCGGATTGCTGTATTTCTCCTTGATCCGCTGCAGAAGCATGGTGGTTTTACCTACGCCACGCTCTCCCTTGATACCAATGACGCGGGAGTCCCAGTTAATCCGGGGATAAAGGTAGCGCTTGAAATCCAGCGTAACCTGGGCGAGTTTACTATGGTAAAACTCAACAATGGGGCGAATATCTGTCAGTTCCATATTAGTATCTTTCTAGGCGCAAATATACAAAACACTTTTTGAAAAGCGAAATTATTAAGAAAAAACACTTTTGAAAAAGTGAATTGTAGCCACAACGGCACTTTTAGAAAAGCTAATCGGCCTATTGTCGGCAAATGTCTTGACCACCTAGCGAATCGGTTATTATTCAGATAGATAAGATCAGGAAAAGAAAGCTACCTCTTTTTTAAGGTCACCACATACCAATAGTCCCATATGTGATAAATGGATGCATCATCAATAAGGACAAGTTCTTTTGATGTATGTTTTTCAACGATGAATGATTTCGCCCCCCAATTAAGCGTCTCGTTCTCCCTATCGTATGTATATCCCAATGTATAGACTTGGTCTTCTGTGTAAATACTAAGGGCTGAATCAGAAAACAAAAACTTATCATACTCATTCCAACAGGGTGTACGATCCCCTTGAACTGTTTCCATTTCAGTTTTAACAACATCCCACGTCCCCTCAAAGGAAAGACGGCTTCCACCATTTTTCTCACAAGATGACAGGAGTCCTACTCCAAGAAGGATAAAAGCGATGTAAAGAAATCTTTTCATAAGCAACAAGTTTATTGTTTCTTAACAAATATACGCTTTTTCACTCAAGGGAAAAATGAAAAAAATCATCATTGACGGAGGGCCGAGGAAAACGATGAACACGGCCTCCATGCTGAAGAAATTCGCCGAAGGGGCATTGTCCGCCGGTGGGGACGTCGAAGTCGAGACTTACCGGCTGTTCGAGCTGGCCGGGAAGCGGATACCCTCCGACAGGTCATTTATCGTCGTAATGACCATAGGCAGAGAGCACATCCACCTTCACAACAGTCTCTTCTATTTCGTAGATCAATCGGTGCTTTTGGGATATTCGCCTGGACCACTGCCCCGTTCTGTCACTGGAGAGCGGTTCTGGCTTGCCCGTTCCTGTCTTGGGATGTTCCTGCAGTTCCACCAGCAATTTTGATGCTTTCTTAAATGCAGCCGGTTCTGATCTTTTAAGCTTTGACAAATCCTCCAAAGCCTGAGGGGCAAATACTAGTGAATACATCTATAGATTGGCCAGCAAAGAATCCAACTCCTCTTTCCCCGAGACCGAAGTGCCATAACCTTCGGCAATGCTCTTGCGCGCAGCGTCAATGCGAGCAAGGAATTCTTTCTTACTGACAAGGCTATCATCGTCAGTTATTGGCACAATCTTGAAGCTACCAGTACGGGAAGTCAAGATTACGCTTTCCCCTCTGGCCGCCAGTCCAAGGTATTTGCTTTGATTTGCCCTGAAATCACGAATACTAACAACAGTCATAATTATATCTTTTTTGCAAATATAATGAATACCATTTTGGTATCCAAATTTGAAAATCTCTCCTTCGAGAGGAAAATGATATTTGTTAAAAAATACCTATCTTCACACCGACCAACAAACAGTTACCATGAGAAAAGCGATATTACTGGTTTTGTGGCTGGCGACAGCCGCGCAGCTGGGGGCGCAAGGCATCCAGCCGCCCGCGCCGTCCGCCCAGGCGCCCCAGCGGGACTCGGTGCTGGCGCGGGCGCGGTACCTGAAGAGCATCTACCGCACCGACGATGCCATTGAGATGCTGTCGGAGCTGGTGCAGCCGGGGGCAATGGATGAAGCGGTGCTGGGGGAGCTGGCGGATTGCCATTTCCAGAGCGGCGACTACGAGAGCGCCGCCGGCACCTACTTCATGCTGACCGCGCGTGCGCCGGAGAACATCCTCTACCGGATACGGCTGATGCAGGCGTACTTCCGCCTCAAGGACTACCCCCAGAGCATCGAGGCGGGCCGGGAGGTCCTCAAACTCGACTCCATCCCCGCGGTGGTGAGCTACATCGGCGACGGCTTCCGCCAGATCGAGCAGCCCGACTCCGCGCTATGGTACTACCGCCGCTCCATTGCCCTGAGGCCAATGAATGAGTCCGTGGTGGCCAAGGCCTTCAATATCCTCATCACCGGCGAGGACTACGACGGCGCCATCGCCATCACCGAGCCCTTCCTCGCCGAGGACCCGGACAATACCACCATTGCCCCGCTGAAGGGACTGGCGCTGTACCGCCGGGGCGACTACGACGCCGCCGTGGAAGTGTTCCAGCGGCAGCAGGATATTGGCAATGACTCCTACGCCATCCATTACTACCTGGGCCAAGGGTATTGGCGCACCAAGAGGGTCTGGCGGGCCGAGGAAGAGCTCGTCGCCGCCTGGCAGATCGACTCGAGCGACGTCAATCTGGCATACTCCATCGCCGCCGTGAAGAGAGAAAACTACCGCTCCTTTGAGGGGGAAGTCCGTCCCTGGCTGGAAAAGGCCATGGCAATGATACAGCCCGACCCCGCGCTAATGTCCCGCCTGCACCAGCAATACGGATTGGCCTACTACGGGAGGCAGAACTCCTGGGACCAGGCCATCGAGCACTACAAGGAAGCCTACCGGTACAATCCCAATTTCATCTCTGCCCTCTCCACCATCGCCTACTGCTACGAGCAGAAGAAAGACTACCGCCAGGCGCTCCAATGGTATGAGCGCTACCTCGCCGTCGCCCGCCCCGGCTCCGACGGCTACGAATTCGCCACCAAGAGCGTCGCCTACCTCAAGGGCGAGCTGTTCATGGAGGAATAGGGCGGGCCGCCAGGGTTCGGTGGGCCCGGCTAGGGGGTTCGGTCGCGAAATCGGGCTTTTTTGCTACCGAAGGGTAGGTCCGCCAGGGGGTTCAGTCGCAAAAACAGCCCTTTTTGCTACCGAAGGTCAAGTCGGGCAGGGGTTCAGTAGCAAAAACAGCCCTTTTTGCTACCGAAGGTCAAGTCGGGCAGGGGTTCAGTAGCAAAAACAGCCCTTTTTGCTACCGAAGGGTACCTCCGCCAAGTTAATAAGTAGGGTTCACGAACAAAAAGGCCGGTTTTCGTACGCGAACCCGGGGTCACGGAAGGGGTTCACGAACAAAAAAGGCGGTTTTCGTACGCGAACCCAGGGTCGCGGAAGGGGTTCACTAACAAAAAAGGCGGTTTTCGTACGCGAACCCGGGGTCACGGAAGGGGTTCACGAACAAAAAAGGCGGTTTTCGTACGCGAACCCGGTGTCGCGGAGGGGGTTCACTAAC
>JAFTBU010000005.1 GCA_017455065.1 Bacteroidales bacterium | reverse complement strand
GGGCGCCGATGATTGGGTGAATGTCGCTCTGGTCAAGGAATGGTACGGGGATGTTCTGTTCACCGCCCCTTCCGTCGCCGTCAACGTTGCACATCCTCTGTTGCAGACCATGCTCTCGGAATTGCAGCAGGATAATCGCATTTTTACATTCCTTTGCGGGCACGACTCGAATATCGGCAGTGTGCTGGCCGCCCTTGATACAAGAGCATACGATTTGCCGGAAACGATAGAAAAGCATACTCCCATCGGATCTAAAGTAGTCATCGAAAAATTCAAAGCCAAAGACGGGAAGGAGTATGCGGATATCTGGATTATCTATGCTTCGACCAGCCAAATCCGCAGCGAGAGCGCGATGTCTTATTCCCAGCCTCCAGTCGCAGTGCGCCTGCAACTGGAAGGTCTTATGGAAAATGCTGATGGGCTTTACCTCCTGTCCGACGTCGAGAATAGATTCGCCGAAGCGATTAATGCATACGATGTGAGTTTATAAGAATCAGGGTTGTGTTATGAATTATCAGCAAATCAACCTTGACGAATACTCTCTTTCGGGAGCAGGCGGAACTGCGCTAACGTACACTCACAAGCAGGAGAAACGGCTGGCGAAATTATTTACACCGGGCTTTGCTGCAGATATGGCGTCCCAGAATGGGACCTGGGCTTTTCCTGGCGCATTACCGGCATTACAAACGAAGAGCGCAGCCACAAGCCGATCAATGAGCATATTGCCCGGCAGTTTGTAGCCCCGCTTTTTGATGGCGAGAAGGTACAATTTTAAAGAAAAACCCCGCCTGACACACGTCAGACGGGGTTTTGAAGTGACTCCAACAGGACTCAAACCTGTAACCTTTTGATCCGTAGTCAAATGCTCTATTCAATTGAGCTATGGAGCCATGTACAACCGGTACGGGACCGGTATTTTGCTACTCTTCGGTTTTGGCGATTGCGCGCTTAGCTTCCTTGATGCGAGCCTTCTTACCAGAGAGGTTGCGGAGGTAGAATATGCGTGCACGGCGTACTTTACCGACTTTGTTCACTTCAATCTTGTCAATGAAGGGGGACTCGTAAGGGAAAATCCTCTCAACTCCGACTCCGTTGGAGACTTTACGGATGGTGAAAGTCTTGGTGTAAGGGGTGGCGCCGCAAATCTGGATCACCACGCCGCGGAAGTTCTGGAGCCTGTCCTTGTCACCTTCTTTGATCCTGTAGGTAACGGTGATGGTGTCACCAGCCTTGAACTCAGGATAGGTAGCGGTTTTGTTCTGCGAGAATGAATCCTCGACAATCTTGATTAAATCCATAATAAATCTATGTAGTAAATCGCAGCGTCATCAAACCGTCTGAAGAGAGGCTGCTTTTTGGGACTGCAAATATAGGAATATTTTTTGTCCCGTCAAATAATTCGTCTAAAAATACTTGCTTTCCTTTTCAAACAGAGCCTTGTCGTCGCGGTTGGGATCCGGAGTGACGTTTCCGCCGGCCCTGAGGCTCTCTATGGCTTCCTTCTCGCTGCGGCTGAGTTTGCGGGGTATCCAGACAAGTATCTTCACATACAGGTCGCCCCGGCCGGTGCCGTAGCCGCTGACTGCGGGCAGACCCTTGCCCCTGAGCCTCTGCACGGTGCCGGACTGGGTGCCGGGGTCGATGCGGAGTTTTTCGCTGCCGCCGAGGGCAGGGATGGTGATCTCTGTGCCGAGTATGGCGTCGGCGACGCTGATGACCCTTGTGTAGAAGAGGTTGACGCCGTCGCGCTTGAACTGGGCGTGCGGCTGCTCCTCCACGATCACGAGCAGGTCTCCGTTGATGCCGCCGTGGGGCGCTGCATGGCCTTCGCCCTTGAGGGTGAGCTGCATGCCGTTCTCCACGCCTGCGGGGACCTTGACCTGGACGGAGACTCTCTTGCGGACGAGCCCGGTGCCGTTGCAAGTGCGGCAGGGGTTGGAGACGACCTTGCCTTCGCCCTGGCACTGGGGGCAGGTCGAATAGGTCATGGTCCTGCCGAAGAGGGAATTGGTCACGTGCTGCACCTGTCCGCGGCCTTTGCAGGTCGGGCAGGTCTTGATGTCGGAGGAATTCCTGGCTCCCTTGCCGTCGCAATCGGGGCAGGGGCAGTTGCGCTCTATGCTGACTTCCTTGGTGCAGCCGGAGTTGATATCTTCGAGGGTGAGTTTGATGCGGGTGCGGATGTCGCGGCCGCGCAAGGTCCGGGCGCCGCCGGACTGCTCGCCGCCGAAACCTCCGAAACCTCCGAAGCCGCCAAACCCGCCGAAACCTCCGAAAGCCCCGCCGAACAGATTGTTCAGCAGGTCGTTGAGGCTGCCGAATCCCTGGCTCCAGTCCTGTCCGCCCGCACCCTCGACTCCGGCGAAGCCGAACTGGTCGTACTTGGCCTTCTTGTCAGGGTCGCTGAGCACGGAATACGCCTCCGAGGCTTCCTTGAACTTCTCCTCGGCGGTCTTCTTCTCAGCGTCCGTGCCGCTTACCCAGCGGTCCGGATGCCATTTGAGCGCAGCCTTGCGGTACGCTCCCTTTATGTCGTCGGCCGAGGCGCTCTTGTCGAGCCCCAGGACCTCGTAGTAATCTCTTTTCTCTGCCATTTCCTGAAACTGTTAAGCTCCTACCACGACCTTGGCATAGCGGAGGACCTTGCCGTTGAGCAGGTATCCGGTCTGCACGACGTCGATCACCATGCCCTTGAGCTCGGGTGAAGGAGCGGGGAACTGGGTGACGGCTTCGTGGAAGTCGGTGTCGAACTTGGCTCCCTTGGCCTCGATGACAGTAAGTCCGCAGGTCTTCAGGTAGTCCATGAGTTTGGTGTATATGAGCGAGGTGCCTTCCTTGGCGGCTTCGTCGGATGAGCTGGCGAGCATCGCCATGGCCCTTTCGCAGTCGTCGAGCACCGGAAGTATGCCCTTTATGGTGTCAGAGGCGGCCGATGCCACGAGTTTGAGCTTCTCCTCGGAGCTGCGGCGGCGGAAGGTCTCGAACTCTGCCATCAGGCGCACGTAGTCGTCGTGCTCCTTGGACAATTTGTCACTGAGCTCTGTCACTTTCGTCTCCAGCTCTGCCTGCTTCGAAACTTTCTTTTCAGCTTTTTCAGCTTTCTCAGTCTTCTCTGTCTTATTTGTCTTTTTGGTCTTCTCTTCTTTTGCCATAGTCATGAAGTTTTACCCGGTACATATCAAATGGCCTGCCAAAGCGCCTGCGCTGACACTTTGTCCCTATTTGAAGAATTTGTCCGTCTCCCGTATGGTCTCAGGCAGTGCGAATATGGCCACCCTGTCATAAGGCTCCACCACGGTGTCGCCGACGGCGATGAATGACTCGTTGCCGCGGACCACGCCGCCGATGATGGCGTTGCGGGGGAAGTTGATGTCCTTGAGGGCGCCCTTGGTGATGGCGCTGCCGGGTGCCACTGTGTACTCGATGAGCTCGGCGTCGGTGCCGGCCATGTATTTGACGAAGCGGGCCTTGCCGCTCAGGGTGAACTTGAAGATCCTGGCGGCGGTGATGAGTTTCTTGTTGATGACGCTGTCCACGCCCATCTCTTCGGCGAGGCTCATATATTCGATGTTCTCGACTTCGGCGATGGTGCGGGCGAGGCCGAATTTCTTGGCCACCACGCAGGCGAGGACATTGGCCTCGTCATTGCCCGTCAGGGCCACGAAGGCGTCGTAGTCCTTGATGGATTCCTCGAGGAGGACGTCGGAGTTGCGGCCGTCGCCGTTGACTATCAGGACTTTGTCGGAAAGCCTTCCGGAGAGCTCCAGGCACCTTTCCTTGCTCTTGTCTATGATCTTGACATCGAAGCCCTGGGCTGACAGACTGCGGGCCACCATTTCCCCGATGGGGCTTCCGCCCAGGATCATGACGCTGCGGATCTCGATGTTCTTGCGTCCGAAATATTTGATGAGCAGGGGCAGGCCGTCGCGGGTCGATATGGTGAACACGAGGTCGTTGTAGTTGAACTTGGTGTCCACCTTGGGGATGATGGTCTTGCCGGAGCGGGAGATGGCGATGACGCGGAAATTGAGCTGCTCCTCGGCTGTCATCATCTTGGTGAAGTCTATGAGGCTGAGGTCGATCAGGGGGGATTCCTCGTCGAGCTTGAAGACTGCGATCTGAAGCTTGCCGTGAGCGAAATCCATGGTCTCCTCGGAGGAGCCGTGCTTGAGGGCCTCGACTATCTCATCGGCTGCGATCTTCTCGGGATAGAACATCAGCTCGATGCCCATCTCCTTGAACAGCAGCTTGTTCTCTGCGGTCAGGAAGTCCTCGTCGTTGATACGGGCGATGACTTTCGACGCCCCCAGATGCTTGGCGAGCAGGGCGCCCACGATGTTGACTTCCTGGGTGGTGAAAGGATAGACCGCTATGTACAGGTCGGCCTTGGACACTCCCGCCTCCTTCTGTATCTTGATGGAAGAGGGGTTTCCATTGACGGTCTCGACATCGGCGTAGCTGCTCAGGTGGTCGAGCCTTTCCTTGTCGTTGTCGATGACTGTTACCTGGTTGCCTTCGGCGCAGAGCATCTTGGCCAGGTGGGAACCCACCTCACCGGCGCCTTCAATTACTATTTTCATAATGGTCGAGATAATCAAATATGCCTTTTCCCTTCAATGCGGCCGTGGGGATCAGCAGGAACCTGTCGTAGGCCGTAAGGGCAGCTGTGCGCTTGTCACGGGTGACGGGACTCTTGCGGCCCTGAGAGCGGAGTTTGCGGTAGCCGGCGTGCCCCTTGAACACAGCGGCGGCATAGGAGGGTTTCAATGTCAGCAGATAGACCAGGGCGGAGCCGAAGTCGAGCAGTTTGCGGAAGGCGATCCTGCGGCGGGCCGGGCCGGAACCGATGGTGGCGGCGAGGTTGTTTTCGAGCAGCAGGAGGTTGTTGCGGTAGTTCAGCTCCAGCTTCCAGGGGGAATCCTGGGGCAGGGTGCCGCCTCCGAGGTGGTATACCACGGATTGGGGGACCACCGACACGTCGAAGCCGGCGAGCTGCAGCCTCCAGCAGTAATCTATCTCTTCCTGGTGCGCGAAGAACCTGTCGTCCAGGCCTCCCATCTCTTTCCAGAGGGAGCTGCGGGTCATCAGGCAGGCGCCGCTCACCCATGCCACATTGCAAGGATTGTCATACTGCCCACGGTCCTCGCAGACCCGTTTGAGCACCCGTCCGCGGCAGAAAGGATAGCCGTAGCGGTCCAGGAAGCCTCCCGCCGCCCCGGCGTACTCGAAGCTGCGGTGGTCGTAGTAGGAGAGGAGCTTGGGGCCGCAGGCGCCGCAGTCGGGATGGCTGTCCATCCATTCGACGAGCGGGGCGAGCCAGCCTTCGGTCACCTCAATGTCGGAGTTGATGAGGATGAAGTATTCGGAGTCCAGCTGGGCCAAGGCCCTGTTGTATCCTCCTGTGAATCCGTAATTTGCGTCAAGAGGGATGCGGCGTACCGAAGGGAATTCGGCGGCGAGCATCTCCATGGAACCGTCCGTGGATGCGCTGTCGGCCACCACCACTTCGCCCATGCCCGCCACGCTTTTGAGCAGGGCGGGGAGGAACTTGCGGAGGTATTCCCGGGTGTTCCAGTTCAATATGACGACTGCGGTGCGCATATCTTATTTCTCGTGGCAGCAGTGGCCCTCGCCGTGCCCTTCACCGTGGCAGCCGTGCCCTTCACCGTGGCAGCCGTGGCCTTCGCCATGGTGGCAGCAGCCTTCGCCTTCACCCTTGTGGCACTCGTGTCCTTCCCCGTGATGGCAGCAGTGGTGCTCTTCCTCCTGGGGGAGGTATTCGCCGTGGAGGCCTTCTTCAAGCTCTTTCGCGGTGGCTTCGCGGACGCTTTCCACCTTGCCGCTGAAGTGCAGGACCTTGCCGGCCATGGGATGGTTGAAATCCATGGTCACCTTGTCTTCGCCAATGGCTGCAATCGTGCCCTGGACCACCTGTCCCGCTGAATTCAGCATGGGGATGAGGCGGCCGACCTGGAGCAGGTCTTCGCGGAGCTTGCCTTCCACTTCGAAGGAACTCTTGGGGATGTCGAATTTGTATTTGGGGTTGTGCTCGCCGTAGCCTTCGGCAGGCTGGAGTATGAAATCGAAGCTGTCCGAGGGCTCCTTGCCATCGAGAGCCGCCTCGAAGCCGGGGATGAGCATGCCGGTCCCGTGTATGTATTCGAGAGGGTTTTCCGCTCCGGCCTTGTCGGCGACCTTGCCTTCCACTTCCAATTCGTAGCTGACGGCTACCACTGAGTTCTTTGTTATCTTCATAATCTATCCACTGAAATCTACATTTGAAAACGCTAAGGTAGGAATAAGTTTCGACATGCACCGCCTGGCGTCGTCGGCGGCTGCGACGAAGTTGTTCCAGAGGCTGACGAAATTGCCCGTGATGAGCATGCCGTCGACCGGACGCACGGCCTTTCCGTCATGGAAAAGGGTGCCGGCGATGCCGTAGGAAAAGTCCCCGGTCGCGGGATTGAAATTGCCTCCGTTGAATTCGGTGACGAGGATACCGTCGCCGCACAGTCGCATCAGGTCCTCCCTGTCCATGCCCGGGCGCGGCCAGGGCATGACGCGGGGCCTGGAGGCATTGTCCACGGTGGGCTCCATGCCTAGCTTACCGGCGGTGTAGGTGGACAGGAAATACTCCTTCACCACTCCGCCTTCGATCAGCGGGGCTTCCCGGGTGGCGAGGCCTTCGGAATCGAAGAGGCGGCTGCCGGATTCTCCCTTGATGTGGGGGAGGTCCATGATGGTCAGGCCTTCGCCGAACACCTTCTCCCCGAGTTTCCCGGTGAGGAAGGAGTTGCCCTGCTGGATGGAGTAGCCGCTCATCGAGGAGAGCAGGGGAGAGACGAGGCGGGAGGCCACTTCACTGGAGACGACCATGCTGTATTTCCCTCCCGGGGCGGGCTGGGCGCCTATCTGGGCTATGGCCTGGGCGAAAGCCTTGCGGGCGCAGGATGCGGGGTCGAAGCCCTCGAGGCGGGTCGAAGAATCCCACCAGGAGCCGCTGTATTTCATACCCTCGGGGTCTTCTATGGTGATTTCGACCCAATAGTCGAAAGAGGTCTCGGAGTGGCAGCAGCTGAGCCCGTCGGAGTCGGCCATGTATGAGTCGAAGGCTGAATCGGAGTATTCGCCCTCTTCGGAGATCATGGTGTAGCGGGGGTCGCCGGAGGTGCCGGGGAAGATGCAGGCTCTGAGCGCCGTCTCCCTCCGCCGGGCGGGTGTCATCCCTTCGTGGGCGGGGTCGCAGAGGCCGAGCTCGTCTCCTGTCTTGGCGTCCTTGCA
Source organism: Bacteroidales bacterium (assembly GCA_017455065.1). GTDB lineage: Bacteria > Bacteroidota > Bacteroidia > Bacteroidales > UBA932 > Cryptobacteroides. Next base: position 18,034 of record JAFTBU010000005.1, on the reverse strand, counting down.
GGTCAATGCCGTGTCGGGCAGGCGTCTCAGCGGGTCCGGAGCGAACATCCTGACCGTGGCGATGGCATCGGCGATGAAGGCTCCGAGCGAAGCCTTGTCGAGTTTGTTGGTGGAAAAGGCCCCGTAGCGGCCGTCCACGAAGAGCGTGATGCTCATGGACCTGTCTTCGCAGCGGGTGATCTTGTCCACCTCGCCGTTGAGGGTCCCTATCAGGTCTTCGGTGTTCCTGTTGAATGTGATGCGGACGTGCTCCGCGCCTTTTTCCAGTGCCAGGGCGATGCTGTCCTGCACCAGGGCTTTTTCAGTTTCGCTTATCATTCTCCTCCTCCTACCGTTAGATTGTTGACCAGGACGCTGGGGATGCCGCAGGACACATAGGCGCTCTGCTCCTTGCCGCAGGTCCAGGTGCCGTCGTCTATCTTTAGGTCGCCCGCGACGGCTTCGATGTCGGCAAGGGCCTTGGGACCGTTGCCTATGATGTTGATGTCCTTGACGGGCATGGTGAGGCGGCCGCCTTCGATGAGGTAGCCGCTCTTGACGAAGAAGGTGAAATCCCCTTCGCCTATCTTGACTTCGCCGTTGGCGAACTGGTCCACGTAGATGCCGTCGCCGGCGAGCTTGAGCAGGTCCTCGAGGGTCCCGTCACCGCCGCTGTCCATGTAGGTCGCCCTCATGCGGGGTATGGGGTTGTAGCGGAAGGATTCCCTGCGGCCGTTTCCCGTGGGGGCCACTCCGTAATGGGTGGCGCTGATCCTGTCGTGGAGGTAGCTCGTGAGTATGCCGTCGGTGACCATGTAGGTCTTCTGTCCGGGTACGCCTTCGTCATCGAAATTGCAGGCTCCGCGGTTGCCGTCGATGGTGCCGTCGTCTATGATGTTTATGCCCGGACGGCAGACCTTCCGGCCCATCTTGTCGGCGAATATGGACTGGCCCTTGCGGTTGAAATCGGCTTCGAAAGCATGTCCCATGGCTTCGTGGAGCAGGATGCCGGAGGCTCCGGCGCCCATTACCACCTTCATCTTGCCGCCTTTGGGGCGCCTGGCCTCGAAACGGGCGTCTATCCCGTCCACGGCCATGCTGGAGAGTTCTTCCACCAGCTCCGGCCCGAGCATCTCTACGCCGCAGCGGAAACTGCGCGAGGCCGTCTTGTTTTCAGTGAGGTCCCCGCGGCGGAAGACCACTGAGACGGTGATGCTGCCCATGGGGCGGGTGTCGAAGCTGACTTCTCCGAGGGAATTGAACATGAGTATGTCGCTCACCTGCCAGGAGAGCATGGCGACTACTTTGAAGACGCTGCTTTCCTTGCTGCGTATCCTCTTCTCGATGTCTTCGAGCAGGGGGACGAATCCCGCCATGTCGCAGCCTCTCCAGTCCCGGCGCATGGGGTAACGGTCGGGGACTTGAAGCACCCGGGTGTCCCGGGGAAAGCCTGCGGCGGGGCCGGCGGCTATCCCTGCCGCAGCCCTTGCCGCCGAGGACAATGCCTTGGCGTCGGTGCTTTCGCAATAGGCGTAGCCCGTCTTGTCGCCGTTGAGTACCCTGATGCCGCAGCCGTAGTCGGTGTGGCGGCCGCCGGCGCTGACCTTGGAATCCCTGAGCAGCAGGTCCGCGAAGGAACTGTCCTCGAAATAGAGGTCGCACCAGGAACCGCCGCATCCCAGTCCTTCCGAGACGAGGGACTGCATGAGGGCGAGGGTGACGCCGAATTTATCCAGATAATAATTGAGGTCTTTCATTGATCGGATGAGGCACCCAGGCCTGCCAGGCTGCGGATGCGCTCGAATTTTTCCTTGTCTTTGACGTCCACGAATCCTTTGAGCCCTTCGGCCACCACGATGAAGGGAGGGTTGGAATTGTCCGCCACCACCCAGTGGTCGCACAGGCCCATGTAGTCGTTGAACAGATAGTCCAAGCCCATGAAGTAGCGCCTCCGCACCACATCCTCGGGGATGCTGTGCCCGCCGGCCTTGACCCTGGCCTTGACCCTCTCCACAGCGAGGTCGGGGGAGTCGAGCCAGAAATACAGTACGGTGATGAAATAGTCTTTTTTGCGGGCTTCACGGATGAGGGTCCTCAGGGACCTGGTGGCGAGGGTGGTCTCCACGCAGAAGTCCTGGTTGCGCTCCATCAGGTACTGGATCTTCATCAGCATGTAGCGGCTGGCGGACACGGATGCCGCCGAGGGGTCGAAGGGGGAGAGACTCTTGGCGAATTCGTCCGAATTCACGAAATCCCGGCAATCCAGGAATTCCGGCAGCAGGGTGTATGATGCCGTGGTCTTTCCCGAGCCGTTGCAGCCGGATATGATGAACATCCTGGGCATCAGCGGGTCACTCCATAACCGAACAGGGCGAAATCTCCCAGGACGGGATCGTCCGGGAAGATCTCCCTGAAAGCGTCGGTGATCTCCATGGCCGTGACTATGTCTTTCTGGCGGCGCTTGGTGAGTCCCAGCTCCACGGCCTGCCTGTGTACGTGGACGTCCAGAGGTATGACCAGGTCTTTCTTGTCCGTGTGTTTCCAGAGACCCAGGTCGACTTTTCCGTCGTCCCGGACCATCCAGCGGCGCATCATGTTGATCTTTTTGTTGGCTGCGCGGGGGTCTTCCTTGCGGTTGTAGACCGTCAGGCGCATCTTGGAGGGATCCAGACTCTCGAGGCTGTCGTGCCAGCGGTACCATTCGCGGAGGTTTCGGCAGATGACTGCCACCTCGGACCATTTGACGGTGCGGTGGATGCTGGTGTCATCATCCCTCCATCCGCCTGCCATCACATAGTCGTAGGGGTGCCATTGCATCTCGTCGAAAAGGCGGGTGCAGTCACGCACTATCATGGCCCTGCGGCCCCAGGCGAAATGCGCTGCGAACACGGCGGCCACCTCGATGTCCTGGAGGCTGGCGCCGTCATGCATGAACTTCCTGGGGAAGGCTATGGGGTCTTCCTCGAAATAGACCGGGTCGTTGTAGGTAACGGCCCAGTCCATGAGTTTCTGTCTGGTCTGCTCTGTCATTTAGTCTGCGGTGGCTGCTTCGATCTTCCTGAGCATGGCGAACATGATGCCGCCGGCCACGATGCAGAGTCCCATGAGGATGGCCCAGTTGGCCCACAGGGGAACGTTCATCCAGAGGAGTCCGGGGATGGAGCTGAGGTAGTTGCCCACTGCGGTGGCGGCGAACCAGAGTCCCATCATGAGTCCCTTGAACTTGGGAGGGGCAACCTTGGACACGAAGGAGATGCCCATGGGGCTGAGCAGAAGCTCGGCGAAGGTGAGCACCAGGTAGGTGGCCATCAGGTACTGGGGAATGACGGGGTCGGGGGAGACGGTGCCCTGGAGCTCGGCGGGGGACTGCTGTCCCAGGGATGCCATTATCATGATGAGGTAGCCGAGTGCGGCCACGAACATGCCTATACCGATCTTCTTGGGTGCCGAAGGCTCCATGCCCTTGGGATATTTGTCGCTCTTCTTGTTGGCAAGGGCGGAGAATATCGCCATGGAGATGGGGGTGAGGAACACTACATAGAAGGGGTTGAACTGCTGGAAGAGCTGGGGCTGGATCTCGAGGGGATCTGCCAGGCCTGTGTAAATCCAGTAGGCGCCGCCCCAAAGCAGGGCTGTGACGGCACCGCAGGTGATCTTGGCGCGGCCGCTCTCGGACTGGAAGACTCCGAAGAGGGTGTAGATGGAGACGGCCAGCAGGGCGAGTATCCAGATGTTGAATCCGGCCTTGGACCAACCGGTGGCGAAGGACTGGGTGTAGTCACGGGCGAACCAGGTGAGGGACTGGCCGTTCTGGTGGAAGGCCATCCAGAAGAAGATCACGACTGCGAACACGAGGCAGAGGGCGACCACGCGGTCCTTGGTCTGCTTCGGGGTGAGCTCTTCGACCTTGGTGCCGGCGGCAGCGGCCTTGGAGGCAGCCTGCTTGGCATTGACGTCAGCATGTCTGAACCAGCTGCGGCAGCCGAAGTAGATGAGCACGGAGACGATCAGGGAGACGCAGGCGACTGCGAAGCCCATGTTGTAGGAAGAGCTCAGGTGCTCGATATAGTAGGAGCTGAAGGACTCGGGCAGCATGGTGGCGACGCTGGAGTCGGGCATCTGTGCCTGGAGTCCTGCGAGTTTCACTGCGTTGTCGGCGCTGATGGTGCCGTCCAGGAGCTGGTGGGCGAGGGCGGGGATGTCAGCCTTGTAGATGAGGCCGGACTTGGCGAGGAACCTGTTGGTAATGGCGGTGGCGGCAGCGGGAGCGAACATGGCGCCGATGTTGATGGCCATGTAGAAGAGGCTGAACGCTGAGTCACGCTTGGCGGCATATTTGGGGTCGTCGTAGAGATTGCCGACGAGGACCTGCAGATTGCCCTTGAAGAGACCGGTACCGACTGCGATCAGGAGCAGGGCGCCGAGCATGAGGGCGATGCCGAAGGTATTGGCGGGGGTGGGGACTGCCAGGGCGAGGTAGCCCAGGAACATGACGCTGATTCCGGTGACGACGCATTTGCCGTAGCCGATCTTGTCAGCGAGCCATCCGCCGACTACCGGCATGAAATAGACAGCTGCCAGGAAAATGGAATAAACTTGGCTTGCCGTGGCCTGCTCCCAGCCGAATTTGGCCTGGAGGAAGAGCATGAAGATGGCAAGCATGGTGTAGTAACCGAATCGCTCGCCAGTGTTGGCGAGTGCGAGAGCAAATAAGCCTTTGGGCTGGTTCTTGAACATATCTTTTACAATTAATCTTTTCGTGTCGGATCAAGATTCACAAATATAAGAAAAAAAGGTATATTTGTAAAGATGAACTCAAAAGGTAAATTAGGCGCAGCACTGCTCTATATATTGACCCGGCCCCTGGCGGCATTGCCCCTGGGCTTCCACCGCGCTTTCGGAAGGTTCGCGGGATGGGTCTGCCGCAGCCTGCTCCATTACCGCACCGACGTGGTGATGATCAACCTTGCCAAGAGTTTCCCGGAGAAGAAGTACGGGGAGCTCCGGGACATCAGCAAGAGATTCTACCGCTATTTCGGCACCGTCTTCAGCGAGGCGATATGGTTCGGCGGCTGCACCCGTGCCGAGAGGCTGCGGCGCTCCGGCATTGTCAGGATTGCCAATGTCGAAGTGGTCAATGAGCTCTATGCCAAGGGAAAGAGCGTCTTCGTGATGGGCTCCCACTGCGGCAACTGGGAGCTCTTCGGCGGCATCAAGCAGTGCACCCTCGGCGAGGGGATGACCCCGCTCGCTTTCCCGGAGAATGACGTCTGCGTGGTCTACCGCGGCCTTTCCAACAAGGCCTGGGACCGTTTCATGTACCGCAACCGCATGGCCCCTGTCGAGGACAAGGAGCATTACGACGGGGAGGTGGAGAGTTTCTCGGTGATACGCTACGCCTTCACCCACAGGCATGAGGCCAAACTGTACGTGTTCATCACCGACCAGTATCCGTATTCGCAGAAATCTGTCCTCAAACTGTCCAAACCTTTCCTGAACCAGCCCACCAGCACCATGGAGGGGGTTTCCTCGCTCGCGAGGACTTTCGGCATGGCGGTGGTCTACCTGGGCATGAAGGTGGACGGGGACGGCAATTACGTCTGGACTTTCACCCCGGTCTGCGAGGATGCCGCCGGCTGGACCGACGAGGCTCTCATGGAGAGATATTACGAGCTGCTGGAGGCTGATGTCAGGGAGCAGCCCTGGAATTACCTCTGGACTCACAAAAGATGGAAATAATCACTTGTAATAACCGATAACGATATGACAATCAAAGATCTCAAACCAGAAGTAGTCTGGAAAAACTTTTACGGTCTGACTCAGTGCCCCCGTCCTTCAAAGCACGAGGAAGTGGTCCGCGAGCATCTGCTCAAATGGGCCAAGGAACATAAAGTGGAAGCTTTCGCCGATCCTACCGGCAATGTCATCATGCGCGTCCCCGCCACTCCCGGATACGAAAACCGCAAGGGTGTGATCCTGCAGGGCCATATGGACATGGTGCCTCAGAAGCTTTCCTCTTCATCCCATGATTTCCTCAAGGATCCCATCGAGACCATCGTGGACGGTGACTGGGTGAAGGCCAATGGCACCACCCTCGGAGCCGACAACGGTATGGGTGTGGCTCTCGCCATGTCAGTGGCCGAGTCCAAGGATGTCAAGCACGGTCCCATCGAGGTGCTCGTGACCTACGACGAGGAGACCGGTATGACCGGAGCCAGCAACCTCCCCGCAGGTCTGCTCAAGGGCGATATCCTCCTGAACCTCGATTCCGAGGACGAGGGCGAGCTCTGCATCGGTTGCGCCGGTGGTCTGGACGCCATCGCAGATTTCAAATATGAGAAGGTCCGCATCCCCGCCGGGTACGTAGGCTACAAGCTCATAGTGAAGGGCCTTTCAGGCGGTCATTCCGGCATGGATATCTCCCTCTACAGGGCCAATGCCAACAAACTCCTCGCCCACGCCATCCTGCCGGGTATGGAGAAGTTCGGCGTCAAGCTCGTGGAGTTCAACGGCGGCAGCCTCCGCAACGCCATTCCTTTCGAGGGTGAGGCTGTGGTAGCCGTTCCCGCAGAGGGCCAGAGGGGCTTCAAGCGTTCGGTCAACAAGTATTTCGACGAGTGCAAGAGCCGTTTCAAAGAGAGCGATCCCGATATGCTGCTCACTTACGAGAAGGTGAAGAAACCTGTGACCGGCATCGATGACAAGGTGGGCCTGAATGTCATCAAGTCCATCATCATGTGCCCGACCAATGTCATCCGCATGAGCCAGACCATGCAGGGTCTTACCGAGACTTCCATCAACCTCGCAGTCGTAAGGACCAAGAACGGACATGTGACTGTCGCATCCCTCATGCGCAGCGCCATCAACGCTTCCAAGGCCGAGCTCGCCACCCGCGTGAGGCTCATCTTCGAGGCCATGGGTGCCAAGGTCAAGCTGGTCGGCGGTTATCCCGGATGGGTTCCCAAGCCGGATATGCCCATGATCAAGATAATGAATGATACCTACGAGCGCATGTACGGCCGTAAGATGGATATCACCGCCACCCACGGCGGACTTGAGTGCGCCATCCTGGGTGCCAAGTATCCCAACTGGGAGATGCTGTCCATCGGACCTACCGTGAGGTTCCCTCACTCTCCGGACGAGAAGTGCTACATCCCTTCCGTGCAGTCCACGTGGGAGTTCCTCAAGGCTGTCCTCGAGGCTGTTCCTGAGAAATAACCGAGAGTCCGCCGCGGGGCTAGATGGTTCCGCCGGCGGTTACTTTCACCTCCGTCTTTATCGCCTTGACTGTGTTGTAGTCGAGGCGATATTTTATGATGACCGGTACGTAGAGGACCATGGTCGGGTTGTGGCTGTCGCCCTTTATAGTCAGCATGTTGGCGGTGCCGCTGAATTCGGTGCTGTTGAGCTGGCGGCGCGCTCCTCCGTCCACGCTGCCCTCCACATTGTCCCAGTCGCAGGTCACGGAGATGCCGTAGTCATTGCCCACGGGGGCTCCGGTGGCGGGATTGATGAGATTGACCCCGGGATCGCACACTCCGCTGACCACCATGGATTTGGTGATGGCAATGGTGGTGTCCTGGCCGACGGGGCGGTTGAGGGTGATGTCGGGGGCGCTGACAGTGACGGGCTGCTCGGCGATCAGGGTCAGGTCGACCGAATCCAGGGGCTGGGTGCCTCCCATCAGCACCACATGGGCGAAGATGCGGCGGCCCTTGTAGCTGTACCAATCGATGTTGGAGTTGTCGCTGATGAGGCCGTCGGTGATCGTGGAGATGCTCTGGGTGGAACTGCTGAGCACGTCACCGTTGGTGATGGCGGTGCCCAGGACGGTGGTGCTGCCGTTGTCGAACAGGGCTGAGTCCTCGTAACTGATGGTGGTGTTGAGGGTCAGGTTCTGGACGGTGCAGAGTTCGTCGTTTTTGTTGAAGACGACTTTGAGATAGTTCTTGAGGTAGGCGGCTTTGATGGTGTAGCTGCCGGCTACTATGCGTCCTTCCACGGTGACTTCGTTGGCTGCGCTGACATTCTCGGTCTTCTCGAGGTGGAAGGTCATATCGTGCTCGTAGTCAAGTACGTAGATGTAGATGGTGTCGGACACTCCGCTGCCGTCTGCGGCGGTGGCCGTGATGATGGCCATGCCCTCGCTGACACCTGTGATCATTCCCGTAAGCTCATCCACTGTGGCCACGCCCGGGTCGGATGAGGTCCAGATGAGGCTGCCATCGGTCGCGTCGGCAGGGAAGACTTCCACTTCCACGGTGGCCGTGGTCCCGGTGTGGACCTTCTTGGTGCCATCCTTGAAAACTACCTGGCTCACTGCCACCGGCTCCGGTTCAGGCTCCGGCTCGGGAGAGGCCTCCGCCAGCTCGGGCTCCTGCTGGGGATCCGCCTCCTCTGCCTGCTCCTGCTCGGGTGCAGCCTCTTGCTCGGGTGCAGCCTCTTCGGCCTGCTCCTCAGCTGCGGGCTCAGTTCCGGGCTCGGTTTCCGGCGCCTGCTGGGCTTCCTCCTCTGCGGACTCGGTTCCCGGCGCGGCCTCGCCCTCGCCCTGGGCTGCCTCCTCGGCATCCTTCCCCTGGCCCTCCGCGGCCTCGACTATCTCCTCGAGAGCCACCTGGAGATCATCCTTTGAGCATGAGGTGTAAGAAATCGCCACAGCCGCTGCCACCAGACAGCACAGCATATATTTGCCTATAGTTTTCATATTCATAGCCTTTACAAACTCCAAATATAATAAAAATACTATTACGCCCCACCCCCAGCCCCCGCATCGCTTTCCCCCGAGCCGCCCCGGTGAATTCTGACGAATTTCATAATCGCCGGTGCAGGGCCGTACCGGCCTGAAAAGCTAGAAAATCGATGGCGGAGCGCACCCCCAGCAGACACGCGTATAAGCGTGGTTAGCTCCGCCATCGACCCCTTTTTGGCCTCGCTGGCTGGATTGACCTGCCCTAGAGTGCCCTGGAAGGCCGATTCACTCCGCCATCGAATTTCACGTTCAGGCTACCTTCGGGAAAGACGTGGCTGATTGAGGCCGCCGCCGCAATATACGCCCTGCGGCGGCGGGGGTTGCAGCACCACCGCCGCGGGACGGCCAGCCGCGGCGGTTACGGGCGAGTTGCGGTGGACTCTGGGGAAAGGTCATCCTCGCCCGCCCGTCGCTGTCGGCCGCGAGGAAAACCTGCGATTCGCTGGCTGCAGAGATTACACGCGTGCATGACGCACACCGGAAGGCGGTTTCGTGTGCGTCGCAGGGCGAAAAACCGAGAATAGAGCTTAAAACAGGGGCTGACGCAAACGGGAGGGCCGAGAGGTTTGCGTCGCTTAGAGTGGCTGGGACGGGGCAGGCGGAGAAGAGGTTGCCGGGGACGGGGCAGGCAGGCTGAGGCGGGGCGGGGCAGTCGGGGCCGGGACCCGTGCCACCCTCGGCAACGTAAGAGGGGGGACCGTGAGCGAAGCGAACGGTGGGGTCGAGCGGAGCGAGACGGTCCCTGGCCCCGAGCTGCCCGGCACCGCCACCCCGGCCCCCTGCCACTCCCGACCGGCCCCGCCCCCGCTCCGGCGGCAGGGCAAAAAAAGTGGCTGAACGGTCCTTAGACCTTCAGCCACTTTTTATGGTGTGCGAAGCTGATTACTCAGCGGCGACGACTTCGAGCTTGAGGTCGGCGAAAACACCCTTGTAGCATTTCACCTTGGCCTTGAACTCACCGAGCTCCTTGATTTCAGGGAGGGTGATGTTCTTCTTGTCAATGTCGAATCCGGCCTCTTTGAGAGCGTCGGCGACCTGAGCGGAAGTGACAGCTCCGTAGAGCTTGCCGTCACCGACCTTGGCAGCGACCTTCACGGGAGCTGCTGCGATCTTTGCGGCGAGAGCCTCTGCGTCAGCGACGAGCTTGGCCTCTTTGTGAGCCCTCTGGCGTATGGTCTCCTCATGCTGCTTGAGAGCGGAAGGGGTGCCGATGGTGGCGAATCCCTGAGGAACCAGGTAATTGAGAGCGTAACCGGTCTTTACTTCTACCACATCTCCGGCCTCGCCGAGATTGGCAACTTCTTTCTTAAGTATGATCTTCATGGCTCTCTGGATTATTTAAGGAGGTCAGTAACGTAAGGAAGCAGGGCGAGTGAGCGGGCGCGCTTCACAGCCTGTGCGACTTTGCGCTGGAACTTGAGGGAAGTACCGGTGATGCGGCGGGGAAGTATCTTACCCTGCTCATTGAGGAACTTCTTGAGGAACTCAGGATCCTTGTAATCAACATATTTGATACCTGCCTTCTTGAAACGGCAGTATTTCTTCTTGCGAACCTCTACGGTAGGAGGATTGAGATAACGGATCTCGTTGTTTTCTATCTGTGCCATAGCTTATTCCTCATTAGCGGTTACTTCTGCGGCAGGTGCCTCGGCCTCGGGGGCGGGAGCAGCCTTCTTGGCAGCTTTGTTCTCACGTCTGTGCTGTGCGTATGCGACAGCGTTCTTGTCCAGGGCGACGGTGAGGAAACGGATGATCCTCTCGTCACGGTGATACTGGGTCTCGAGGGTTTCCACGAAAGTGGGCTCGGCCTTGAACTCGATCAGGTAGTAGAATCCTGATGTCTTGTGCTGGATGGGGTAAGCGAAAGGCTTCAGGCCCCAGTCCTCTTCGTACACGATCTCGCCACCATTGTCCTTGATGAGCTGAGTGTACTTGGCAACCGCTTCCTTCATCTGGGTCTCAGACAAAACGGGAGTTGCAATGAAAACGGTTTCGTACTGTTTTAACATCTTGATTTATAATTAATTAATAAAATAGCCCCATCGGAATGCTCTCCGAGGGGCTGCAAATATAGTCAAAAGTGTCGATTTATGCAAGTTCAATGCGTAAGGAACTTCTCCGGATACTTGGCGGTAAGGTGCAGGTCTTCGTAGTGTTTCTGGATTTTGTCCGTGTCGCCGCGGGCGTTTTCGGTGCACCAGAAAGGCTCGCCGATGGTGATCTCCTTCCGCTTCCAGTCGAAGTACCCCAGGTACACAGGACAATTGAGGGCCCTGGCCAGCATGTGGTAGCCCATCTTCCATTTCCGCACCGGCTTGCGGGTGCCTTCCGGGGCAATGCAGATGTGGAATTCGCCCTTGCTCTCTTCCGCCGCTGAAATGACGCTGCGCACCACGGTGGCGCCGTTGCTGCGGTCCACCGGTATGCAGCCGAGTCCCCTGAGGAGAGGGCCGACCGGCCAGAAGAAAAACTCCTTCTTGATCATGATGTGGGCCTTGTGCCCGAGGCTGCGGTAGAAGATGTAGGCGACGAAGAAATCGGCTATGCTGGTGTGAGGGACGCCGAGTATGACGCATCTCTGCTCAGGGGCGGGGCCGCCGACGGCTTTCCACCCGATGAGTTTCATAATCTTTTGATAAGTCGATTGTTTCATGACAGGAACAAAGTTACAACTTTTTATTACTTTTGTTTCCATGAACCTGATATCCCTCTTCAAAAATATCCGTCCTTTCGTCCGGCCGTACAGGTGGCTGGTGCTCGTGACCCTCATCCTCACCCTCATCGGATCCCTCATAGCACAGGTCAATGCCGTGGTGCTCGACCGCACCGTGGATGCCGTCAACGCCCTCGTGGGGGCGGCCGATTTCACCTGGGCACGGGCGGCGCGGATACTCACCATCATCAGCATTGTCCTGCTGGGCAAGGAAATCATCTCCGCCGTGGTGACCTATTGCCAGCATTATTTCGGCGAGAGGATGCGCATCTTCGTCTCGAAGGATATGTCGCAGGCTGTCATTGACAAGATGCTGACCTTCCGCATGGCCTTCTTTTCCCGCAGTGAAAACGCCACCGGACAGCTCCAGACCCGTATCGACCAGGGGGTGAGCAGCCTTTCGAGGACGGTGCAGAATTTCTTCATCGACCTGCTGCCCCTGTTCACCAGCGCAGTGCTGGCGCTCGTGCTGATGTTCGCTGCCAATGTGTATGTCGGCCTCACCGCTCTCGCCATTGTCCCGATTTATTTCTGGATCACCGTCCGCCAGGCCCGCAAACTCAAGGGATGGCGGCGCAATATGCGCAACTACCGCGAGCAGAAGAGCCACGGGGTGATGAACATCATCGAAAGCATCAACGTCATCAAGTCCTTCAACCGCGAGAAGATAGAGAGCGAAAAGCAGTGGGACCTGCAGACCAAGTTCACGGACAATCAGATGAGCGTGCGCCAGACTTCTTTCTACTATGACGCCGTCAAGAGTTTCGTCCGTCAGGTGGGCACAGTGCTCATCATCATCCTGACAGCCTACCTCGTCCTGATCAGCTACCCGGGCATGACCATAGGAAAGATCATGTACCATGTGATGCTCTTTGCCAATGTCACGGCGCCCATCACCCAGCTGCAGCGCATCTTCGACGACATGAACGACGCCCTCATCTATGCAGAAGGCTTTTTCGACATACTCGACGCCGACTCCGAGACCGAGCCTTCAGGCAGCTACAGGCCGGAGAAGGTCAAGGGCGATTTCGAGCTTTCCCATGTCAATTTCACCTATCCCAACGGCACCCAGGCCCTCTTCGATATCAATATGGAGATCCACTCCGGCCAGATCACGGCCCTGGTGGGTCTGAGCGGCGCCGGCAAATCCACCGTCATCAACCTGCTGGACAAATTCTACGCCCCCGACAGCGGCACCATCAAGCTCGACGGGGTGGACCTGAGGGAATGGGATACCCATTATCTCCGTGAGAATATCGGCCTGGTGCTCCAGAAGAACCATATCTTCGACGGCACCATCGAGGAAAACATACGCTACGGCCGTCCCGACGCCACTTTCGAGGAGGTGGAGGAAGCCGCCCGCAAGGCATTCATCTACGACCAGGTCAGCGCCCTGCCCAAGGGCTTCGCCAGCAAGGCGACGGAGCTCTCCGGAGGCCAGCAGCAGAGGATAGCCATAGCCAGGATGTTCCTGAAGAATCCTCCCATCATCTTCCTGGATGAACCGACAGCGTCCCTGGATGCCATCGCGACCGAGCAGATCAAGGTCAGCATCGACGAAATCAAGAAAAATCGCACTGTCATCATCATTTCCCACTCCATCTCGCAGATCATAGACAGCGAGATCATCTACGCCCTGCAGAAAGGCCGGGTGGAGCAGAGCGGCGATCCCGACGAAGTGTACCGCCAGGGTGGCGTGTACAAGGATATAGTGGACGCCTCAGCCAGGAGCCTGAACATAGAGAAACTGGCCAGGACCCTGGATTCCGACGGGGACGGGAAAATGTTCGACTAGATGTCTATGTCCTCGAGTTCCTCCTCGCTGCGGAGGTTCTCGCGGATGAATTTCTGACGGTCGGGGGTGTTGTCACCCATGTAGAACGCCATGATGTCGGCGATGGATTCTTCGTCCGCGAGCTTTACGAGGTCGAGTCTCATGGCCTCGCCTATGAAATCCCGGAATTCGTCCGAAGAAATCTCTCCCAGACCTTTGAAACGGGTGATCTCCACGCCTGATTTCAGGGCGGCCACGGCCTTTTCCTTCTCCTCTATGGAGTAGCAGTAGCGGTTCTCCTTCTTGTTGCGGACGCGGAATAGGGGAGTCTGGAGTATGTGGACATGCCCGCGGCGGATGAGGTCGGGGTAGTATTTCATGAAGAATGTCAGCACCAGCATACGGATGTGCATGCCGTCGTCATCGGCATCGGTGGCGACGATGATGCTGTTGTAGCGGAGGTTCTCGAGGTCGTCCTCCACGCCCAGGGCTGAAATCAGCAGGTTCAGCTCCTCGTTCTCGGCCACTTTCTTGCGGCTTTCCTTGTAGCAGTTGATGGGCTTGCCCCTGAGGCTGAACACAGCCTGGTAATTGGCATTGCGGGCCTTGGTGATGGTACCGCTAGCGGAGTCACCCTCGGTGATGAAGATGCTGGAGCGCTCTATGTCGTCCTGGGTCTTCTCGGTGAGCTTGTCGTTGTAGTGGTAGCGGCAGTCGCGCAGCTTGCGGTTGTACACGCTGGTGCGCTTGTTGCGCTCGCGGGTCTTTTTCTGTATGCCGGAGATCTCCTCCCTTTCCTGCTGGTTGGCCTTGATCTTCTCCTCTATGACCGGGATGATGTCCGGGTGCATGTGGAGGTAGTCGTCGAGGTTCTTGGCGAGAAAGTCGTTGATGAAGGAGCGGATGGTCTGCCCGTGCTCGCCCTTGTCCGGCTTTTCCCAGACATAGGTGGAACCGAGCTTGACCTTGGTCTGAGCTTCGAAGGTAGGCTCCTGGATCTGTATGCTTATGGCGCCCACGATGCCCTGGCGGCAATCCTGGGGCTCATAATTCTTCTTGAAGAAATCCTTGAGGGTCTTGGCGATGGCTTCGCGGTAGGCGGCGAGGTGGGTGCCGCCGTCGGAGGTGTACTGGCCGTTGACGAAGGATTTGATGTTCTCGCCAATGTTGTTGCTGTGGGTGAGCACCACTTCGATGTCCTCGCCCTCGAGGTGGATGGGGGTGTAGAGGGGCTCCTCCGAGAGGTTCTCGTTCACCAGGTCCAGGAGGCCGTTGGCTGATTTGTACGGAGTGCCGTTCAATACCAGGGTGAGGCCTTTCTTGAGGTAGGAGTAGTTCTTGACCATCGACTCCACGAAGTCGAGGTTGTAGTTGAAGTCGCGGAAGAGGGCGGCGTCGGGGAAGAATTCCACGAGGGTGCCGTTCTTCTCCTTGGTCTCCCCGGTGCCTTCCTCCTTGAGCTCGCCGCTTTCGAAACGGGCCCAGGAGCACTCACCGTCCCTGTAGGAGCAGACGTAGAAATCCTTGGAGAGGGCATTGACGGCTTTGGTACCGACACCGTTGAGGCCGACGGCCTTCTTGAAGGCTTTGTCGTCGAACTTGCCTCCGGTGTTGAGGATGCTCACGGCCTTGACCACCGAGCCCAGGGGGATGCCTCGTCCGAAGTCGCGCACCCGCACGTGGTTGTCCTCGATGTCGATCTGGATCTGCTTGCCGAAGCCCATGGCATACTCGTCGATGGAGTTGTCGATGATTTCCTTCAGCAGGACGTAGATGCCGTCGTTGGGGTTGCGTCCGTCACCGAGTCTTCCGATGTACATGCCCGGACGCATCCTGATGTGCATTACGCCTTCCAGGGTACGTATGTTGTCGTCAGTGTAGTTCTGAATCTGCTCTGCCATATCACTTCTTTATGGTCTTGTTGTGGACTACGCCTCTCATGTGCAGGACCACAGGTCTGCGGACGCCCGTGATGTAGGCCTTCACGTCTTTGTCGAAGGCTTGGGGACCCTCGTCGTTGGTATAGGTGACGCTTATCTTTCCGGTCGCGCCGGGAGCTATCTTTTCCTTGGTCCAGTCCACGGAAGTGCAGCCGCAGGAAGTGAATACGCTGAAGATGGCGACGGTGTCGGCACCGGTGTTGGTCATGGTGAAGGTGCAGCTCACCGGACCGTCCTTGATGCTGATGTCACCGAAGTCGTGCACGGTCTTGTCGAAGGTCACTGAACCTCCGGGATTCTGCTGTACAAACAGGGCTGCGATGAGTATTATAAGTATGGTTTTCACAATGGCAAAGTTACTATAATTTTTCCTTCAGAGGAATTGATTATTTAATTTTATTGCTAAATTTGTGCCTTGTCACATTAAACTATTTTATTTATTTAAAACATGGCTTACAAGATTTCTCCCGATACATGCGTAGCATGTGGAACCTGCCAGGGTGAGTGCCCTCAGGGCGCCATCACCGAAGGCGACGTTTATTCCATCAACCCCGATATCTGCATCGATTGCGGTACTTGCGCAGACGCATGCCCGATGGGTGCGATTTCCCCGGGTGAATAATTGACATATGTTTGAAGACTTTCGGTTACGGGTCTTCCTGGAAGTCGCTTCCAGAAAGAGTTTCACCGCCGCAGCGCGTGC
This sequence comes from Bacteroidales bacterium, assembly GCA_017455065.1. Taxonomy (GTDB): domain Bacteria; phylum Bacteroidota; class Bacteroidia; order Bacteroidales; family UBA932; genus Cryptobacteroides. Next base: position 2,176 of record JAFTBU010000005.1, on the reverse strand, counting down.
GCTCGGCATAAGCCAGCCGGCCGTAAGTCAGCACATATCTGAGATGGAGCGGATCCTTGGTGTCCGGCTCTTCGACAGGACCCGTACGGAAGTGCGGCTCACTGAGGAGGGCAAGCGGATGAAAGGGTACGCTTCTCAGATTTTATACTGGTATTCCCAGGCGGAGGCGGACTTCAGCGGGAAGCAGACCGGGCAGTCCGTCCGTCTGCCCCTGGGCAACGGCTCCACCGCCGAGGTGAGTGCTTCCGAGGGGAATATCCGTATCAGCATTATTGAGGAACTGAACTGATAATCAAATGCTTAACGATTATGAAGAAATTATTGATCATCGCAGCCTCCGCTGCTCTTCTGCTTGGTCTTACAAGCTGTGGTGTGAGCAACACCGCTACCGGCTCTTCAGCCGTAGGTAACCTCGCTTCTGCTGCTACCAGCCTCCTGGCTTCCGCTACTTCCAGCGGCCAGTCTTCCGGCGCGGCTCTCAAGAGTCTTTACAATCAGTACAAGAAAGATGGCAAGGTGGATCTGACCAATGTCGCCAACATCACCAATCTCGCTACTCTCGTGAATGGTGTCCAGGGTCTCAAGTCCAGCAACAACAAGACCACCTTCTACACTGACTTCCTTTCCGGACTCATCAACGGTTCCGGCAGCCTGGTCAATTCCAACAATTCCAGCAGCGTGCTGACTTCTCTCGCCACGCTTGCCAATACCGACCTCTCCGGTATCACCTCCGCTGCCACCAAGGTAGCCTCCGGCGCCGCCCAGGCCGCTACCGCCCTGCAGAATGTCTCCGGTGTCACCACCGCTGTCAATTCCCTCAGCACTATCTTCAGCCTCTTCAAATAGAAAAGGCCGAGACAGCAACCCCTCTAAGGCGACAGGCCCCGTGCCCGTCGCCTTTTTCTTTTCCCCGCCGGGCCAGCCAGCCTGTCCAGTCCTTGCTGCCGGTCCTTGCCGCCGGTCCTTGTCGCCGGTTCTTGCTGCCGGTTCTTGCAGCCGGTCCTTGCCGCCGGTTCTTGCAGCCGGTCCTTGCCACCGGTCCTTGCCGCCGGTTCTTGCAGCCGGTCCTTGCCGCCGGTTCCAGGGCAGTCGTGGCCGGGGACCGTCTCGCTACGCTCGACCCCACCGTTCGCTCCGCTCTCGGTCCCCCCTCTTACGTTGCCGAGGGTGGCACGGGTCCCGGCCACGACTGCCCTGGAACCGCCGCAGGGCGTATATTGCGGCGGTAGGCGGACTGCGAGTCGGCTGGGGCAGCAAGAAAATCGATGGCGGAGCGCACCCCCAACAGACACGCGTCCAAGCGCGGTCAGCTCCGCCATCGCCCCCTTTTTGCCCTCGATGGCTGGACCGACCAGCCCCAGAGTGCCCTGGAAGGCCGATCCACCCAGCCATCGAATTTTACATTCAGGTCGCGTCGCCTTCTGAATTTCGGGTTGGCGTTTTCGACGTTCGTCAGCCCGGCGACCCCCCAACAGAAGTGCCTGGAAGCAAGGGTAGCCGGGCTGACGAATTTCATAACTGACTCTCGCCGCCGCAGTATACGCGATGCGGCGGCGAGTCACGCCAGGGCACCACCGCCGCAATATACGCCCTGCGGCGGTTACGGGCGGGCTGCGGTGGACTCTGGGGAAAGGTCCTCCTCGCCCGCCCGTTGCTGTCGGCTGCGGGGATAGGTGGATGCTTCTACCGTCCATGGATCGGGGACGGTGGGAGCGATAAGGGCGTAGAATGCTCCTTCTCCCAGGGTTTTGGGGACGGTAGGAGCAGTGGCAGGGAAGGGAACTGAGGGGGCGTGTGCCCGTGGTTGTCCGGTGATGTGCTGCCCTGGAACAGCCCTTCCACGACGTCATCCCGGGCACCCGCCGGCCTCACTTACTGCCCGTATTGTGAATGGCTCTTATTTTTTCTATCTTTGAAACAATCACAACACCCCACACTAAGCACTATCATGCAATCATATAGTTGTGAATGGCTCTCATTTTTTCTATCTTTGAAACAATCACAACACCCTTCAGCTGCGGGTGGTAAATCATGGGGACGTTGTGAATGGCTCTCATTTTTTCTATCTTTGAAACAATCACAACACCCCACACTAAGCACTATCATGCAATCATATAGTTGTGAATGGCTCTCATTTTTTCTATCTTTGAAACAATCACAACACCCTTCAGCTGCG
>JAFTBU010000004.1 GCA_017455065.1 Bacteroidales bacterium | reverse complement strand
TGCCGGAGAGCCAGGAGAGGGGCTTCCAGTTGGTGATGAAACGGCCCTCGCCCCATGAGAGGAGGGAAGAGTTGCGGTAGGTGCCGAGGACGCCGAAGGAGAGGTCCCTGTTGGCCGGGAGGACATATTCGGCGGCGGCGTGCAGGGTGAACTGGAGGCGCTTGACGTAGTTGCGCGTCTGCGTGACATAGAAAGTGGCTACATCTCCGAGTGCGGAGCTTTCAGCGTTTCCTCTGGCATCGAGCATGTCGCCTTCATCCATCACATATTCTACACTGGGAGTCTCAGCATGGACTTTTCCGAACCATGCCATGAATCCGAGGTCGAGGGCGGATGCCGAGAAGGTGAGGTCATCGCTGACATGCCATGCCACGCCTAGATCGGCGGCAAGACCCAGTCCGGCTATGGCCGGCCTGAGGAGCTTGAAGCTGGCACCGTCCAATTTGAGTCGGGTGGCCCCGTCCTTGGTCTTCTGTGGGATGCGGAACTGGTTTCCGGCCAGGTTGATGTCTGCCTTGGACTGTATCATCCACGAATTTCTGACGGACGTCATCTTGAATTCATCTATATTCAGATTTGCGTATGAGACGCCGATGAGAGGCTTGATGCGGAAGCCCAGTTCCAGACGGTCGGTGATGCTGCGGGACTGGCCGTAGGCGATTTCCATGTAGTTGGAGCTGCGCATGCCGAGATCCGAGAAATCGTACACGACATCATTTGCCATGCCCTCCTTGAGGAAGCTGAAAAAGCTCTTGGGCACTCTTCCGACGTTGTCGGAGCGGACGCTCACGTCTATGGTATGGTACACTCCGTCACGTTCCAATCCGCGGGTGTAGAATAAAACATCGACATTGGCATTGACGGTGACAAACTCGGGGAGCGGGTCCAGGAACTTCCGGGCGTCGACATTCTGGTTCAGACCGTTGGCAAGCCTGTTCCCGGAGATGGGGAAGAGGAATTTGTCGAGTCCCACGTTGGTCCTGGAGGAAGCGGTCAATGAAACTCCGCCCCTGAATTCTCCCTGCGGACGGAAGGCGGGGTTGTCCCTGTATGAGAGGTCATAATCGTCCAGGAAGTATCCCGAGAGGAAGTTCTGGGCTGACATCGCGACCGAAACGGTCAACAAAGCCACGAGTATAGCTATCTTTTTCATATTAGTTCAAAAGTTTTTGCACACCGTCGGAGAGGGTCAGGATGGCATTGATGTATTTTATGTATTCCAACCAGTCGGGGTCGACGGTGACTCCGTCAGGCGCCCTGAATACGATGCGCTTGAAGGTGAGGCCCTGGGCTTTGTTGAGCGGGAAGGCCTTGTACTGGCTGAAATTGAGCAGAAGCTGGAGTCTGAGGGACTCGAAGGGGACTATCTTGTCAGCCTGGAATCCTATGGTGACCACAGATTCGCGGGGTGCCATGAAGGTGCCGGGGGCTATGCTGGTGCTCACTACCGGTGCGTACTCGGGGACGGGCACTCCGTCCTTGTCCACGAAGGTGCATCTGAGGTCTATGCCCATGGGGATGGAGCTGTCCACGACGAGGTCGATGAAGGTGGGGGAGTAGCTGTCCAGGGTGAAGGTGGTGTCCACTCCGAAATGACCGATGGTGACCTCTGCCTGGGTGTCGAGGGAGCTGCTCAATGAGAATGCTCCGAGGGCGTTGATCTCTGCCGTGGCGAGGGTTACAGGCTTGCTGGCGTCGACGTGTATCCAGTCCTGGGAAGCCGGGCTGAAGCTCAGGTCGCTGAGGGATGCCGAACCGAAGGTCTCGTTCTGAAGTGCGTTGTTTATTTCAGTGACAGGGACCCGGGTGCTGCCTGCGGGGGCGCTGGAGTCGGAGAATCTGATATTGGAGCTGGCTCCTGCGCCGATTTCCATGGGGACGGATCCGGACTCGGGGCCAATAGTGACGGGGGCTCCGATGGGCTCGCCGTCAGTGTTTGAAGCGCTGAATTCGCCGGTGACGGAGATGGGCACTTCCATGCCGTTGGTGACGGTGACGTCCATCATCATGCTCGTAGGGATGAATGCAAAGGAGAGCAGGGAACTGGTACCGGTCGAGAGATCGAAGCTGCTCTTGCTGAAAGGAATCACGGGAGCGAGCAGGCAGTCGGCTTCTTTTGAATAGATGCTGGCACTGGAGATGGACATGCAGGAGGCGAAGTCGGTCTCCGTCTCGTCGGAGAGCGAGGAGTCAGTCTTGTCGAATTTGAGGTTGAGCTCGAAGCTGACAGAGCCTGCGTCGAAACTCATGGAGCCTTGGGTGCAGCTGTACTCATCATTGGAGGAACGTATCGACTCCAGGGTGACGGGGATGGAGAATGAAGATCCGGAGAACTCCATAGGCTCGGTGAAGATGAGGGTGTGGCCGTCGGCACCTGCTATCACTCCTGCTGCGGAGGTGCTGACCTGCATCCATTCGGGCAGGGTGATGGTGGAGCCTGCCCGGACGGTGGCCTTGGTGAAAGGCTGGCCCAGGATCATCCAGCTTATATCGAACTTGGAAGGCTTGATCTTGATGTTCCTGACCTTCTGGATGGCGGTGCCTATGCGGGATCCGCTGAAGTTCAAGACGTCGTTGGAGGCGAGCTTGAACGAGGCGTTGCTCCAGCCGGAGGGCAGGTCGATGTGGGTATCGACCGGATTTCCGAATGCCGAAATCGAGCCGAAGGTGCCGTTCGGGAAGATGGACACTTCATAAACTTCGTTGCCGAAGGGGGTGCTGAAATTGCCTTCGTCGTCATACTCGAAGAATGTGCCCAGGGGGAGAAATCCGTTTATGGCGTCCTGTCCTTTGAAGGCCAGGTCCAGGATGCCGTCTATGGAAAACAGCTTGGATTCGGCACGGACGGGGGCGGAGAGCCCGGGGATTACGGTCATTTTGTCTTCGTATTCCTTGGACAGGTCGAGTTCCCTGTCCACCATGCATGAACACAGGCAGGCAGACAAGGCTGCCGCCATAAGGAGATGAGTCGTTTTCATGCCCAAAAATAGGAAAAAATATAGTATCTTTGCGCAAATCCATGAACTGTATGCGCAGACAATTGAATGAAAAGGTTTCCTATATAGGTACCGACGACCTTGACCTCGACCTCTTCGAAGGCCAGTATATAGTCCCCGAAGGCATGTCCTACAATTCTTACCTCATCCGCGACGAGAAGATCGCCGTGATGGACACTTCCGACGCCAGGAAAGGCGAAGAGTGGAAAGAAAACCTGGACAAGGCCCTGGACGGCCGCCAGCCTGACTATCTCGTCGTCCACCATATGGAGCCCGACCATTCGTCGCTGGTGGCATGGGCCATGGAACACTATCCGACCCTGACATTGGTCGCCAGCCAGCAGGCCCTGCGCATGCTGCCCCAGTTCTTCGAAGGGATCTCCCTCGAAGGCCGCACCCTCGCCGTCAAGGAGGGGGACACCCTCCCGCTGGGCGGGCACAGCCTCCGTTTCATCGCCGCGCCGATGATCCATTGGCCTGAGGTGATGATGTCCTTCGATGAGACCGACGGTGCCCTGTACAGCGCCGACGCCTTCGGAAAATTCGGTGCAATAGGCAAATGCGGCTTCTACGGCCGCGACGACGATGACTGGTCCTGCGAGGCACGACGCTATTATTTCAATATCGTCGGCAAGTACGGCGCCCAGGTGCAGCAGCTGCTCGCCAAGGCGGCGGCGCTGCCCATCCGCACCATCCGCCCCCTGCACGGTCCCATCCTCGAGGACAATCTTTCCGATTATATCAGTCTCTACGATACCTGGAGCCGCTACGCCCCCGAGACCGAGGGTGTCTTCATCGCCGCCGCTTCAGTCTATGGCGGGACTCTCGCCGCTGCTGAAAAACTCGCTTCCATCCTCAGGGAGAAGGGCGTGGAGAAGGTGGTGGTGAGCGACCTGAGCCGCTCCGACATCGCCGAGAACGTGGAGGATGCATTCCGCTATCCCCGCATGATCGTCGCTTCTTCGACCTACGACGGCGGACTCTTCACTCCTATGTACGAGTTCCTGCACCGTCTCCAGATCAAGGGTTATTCCAAGCGCAAGGTCGGCATCATCGAAAACGGTTCCTGGGCTCCCGCCGCGGGCCGTGTCATGAAGGAAATGCTCGCCTCGATGAAGGAAGTCGAGGTGGCGGGACCGGTGGTGACCATACGCAGCCGTATGAAAGCTGCTGATGTCCCGGCCCTGGAGGCTCTCGCCGACGCTTTTAAAGATTAAACACCACGCCGCCCATCACCCAGATTCCGGGCTGGGGTATGTCGCCGAAGTCGTACCATTCGGCGTTCAGGAGGTTGTTTGCCTTGATGTAGAACTCAGTGCGCGGCCTCTGCCATTTCAGTTTGGCGTCCACGATGGAATATGGCTTGTACACCGCTGAATTGCCTTCCCTGTCCTGGAAACGGTAGCAGATGTCCAGGAGGAGGTTGCGCGCCAGCTGCAGGTCGGCCTTGGCCACGACCTTGTGGCGCAGGTACTCCATGGCATAGAGGGACTGCAGGTGGCTCTCCAGGCTCTTGTCCTGGCTGATGTGGCTGTAACCCAGGTCGAGAGACCTCACGGGGAAGCCGGGACGGCCCAGCAGGGTGGGGAAGTCCAGCTTCATGGTGATCTCTTCGCCCAGAGAGTTGAGAACAGTGTGGTTGACGGACATCCAGGGAGCGTCCTCGCCCAGGGAGTTGTCCCTGATCCAGTCTATCATGTCGTATCCCTTGTGATAATAGACGCTCAGCACGGCGGAGAAGCCGCTGGGGGCGAATTTTATGCCTCCCTCGAAGGCCATCAGCTTTTCGGCCTTGAGGTTCTTGTCGGCCTTGTGGCCGCCGACCGAGTAGTACAGTTCGGTGAAGGTGGGCATCCTGAAGGAGGTATTGAAGGAGCCGTAGAGTTTCCAGGCGCTGCCGAGCCTCAGGCTCATGTCCATGCCGGGATACAGGCGGAAGCCCTCGTCATTGCCGGTGTTGCGCACCGCGCTCAGGCCTGCGGAGGCGGTGAAGCGCTGCAGGATGACGTTGTGCTCGAGGTAGAGACTGATATTGCTGCGCCCCAGGCCGCAGACATAGGGGGAGGTGCCGCCTCCGGGGAGGGGCTCGCCGAGATTGGTGCTGACAATCCCTTCCCATCTGTACTCCGCTCCGGCGGTGGTGCGCCCGAGGGCGGTGGAGATGTCGGCGTTCAGCGCCGCTCCGGCCACATTGGTGCGGTGGTAGTTGAAGGGATATTTGTCAGCTCTGCCGCGGAAGAGTTCGAAGCGGTCCTCGGCGCGGTTCCAATAGATGGACGGGTGGATGTTGACTTTACCGCGGATGTCCGCCTTGACGGCGGCGAAGGTCTTGAAGGTGTGCTCGAACTGGTCGTCGAAGCGGGAACTGTAGAAGGTATTGGCACCGAAGTCCCTGACGCTCATGCCCGCCTGGGCGTTGATGTCGGCGTCTTTCAGGGCAATGGCGCCGTGCCAGAAGAGTTTGGCGCTGCTGAAGTCACTGTTGGGGCCCCCGGCGGCGTTGTGGGTGTAGCCGTCAGAGCGGCTGTAGCCAAGGGACAAGTGGTTCTGCAGCCTGCCGCTGGAGAGTCCCATCGCCGCGCCCGCGCTGACATAGCCGAAACTTCCCCCCTCCACCTGGGCGCGGGCGTAATTGCTCCGCTCCGCGCGGGTGATCACATTGACCGCACCCACCAGCGAGGAAGTGCCGTACACCCTCGCAGCGGGGCCTTCGAGTATCTCTATCCTGTCAATGTCGACAGCGCTCACCGGGAAATCCGCGGCGTTGTGCCCGGTCTGGGGGTCGCTGATGTTGATGCCGTTGAGCAGGACTGCGATCTGGTCGGAATTGCCCCCGCGTATGCTTATATCCGTCTGCATACCCATCACGCCCCTCTGGCGCACATCCGTGCCTATGGAATACTTGAGCAGGTCATTGACATTGTCCGCCGGGGTGTTGGCTATCGAATAGCTGTCCATGATGGTGACAATGCGGGCGCTGGTGTTCAGCGACAAGGGGATCCTGCTCCCGCTGACCGACACGCTGTCCAGGCTGTACACCATTTCTGATTGATTCTGGGCGTTGGCGGTGGTTTGGGTGCTTGCTGCGGTCTGGGCGTTGGCGACGGTTTGGGTGCTTGCTTCGGTCTGGGCGCTGGCGACCAGCCCCGACAGAAGTCCGGCAACCGATAAGAAGAAAAGTCTCTTGTTCATAGAAAATAAGTTCGGGTCCGCGCCATTTGGCACCCGGCCCTTCTGCCTCATGTCATTATGCGCCCGACCCCTTTCCGGCCGGCTAATTTAGCAAATCTTTCGATACCCATATCCTCCCTCAGCCTCTTTTATTCACTCTTATCATCACCCATCTGCTTCGCGTACGATTTCGGCCCTTTTTGTTCGTGAACCCCCTCCCGCGCCTCGGGTTCGCGTACGATTTCGGCCTTTTTTGTTCGTGAACCCCCTCCCGCGCCTCGGTGTCGCGCGGCGGTGGTGCCGCAACCCCCGCCGCCGCAGGGCGTATATTGCGGCGACGACCCCCACCACCCCGCCGGCCCTACCCTTCGGTAGCAAAAAGGCCCGATTTCGCGACCGAACCCCTGGCTGACCTACCCTTCGGTAGCAAAAAGGCCCGATTTCGCGACCGAACCCCTGGCTGACCTACCCTTCGGTAG
>JAFTBU010000052.1 GCA_017455065.1 Bacteroidales bacterium | reverse complement strand
TGACATCAAGCGACCGATTGAAGAATCGTACCAGAAGAGACTTGCCAGGCAGGTCGTCTTCGCTCCGGAACTCGGCAAGTGGAACTACCTCGTCAAACCGGCCAACTGATGCAACTTATTTTTTACACATTACTTAATAAAGACGTTATGATCACTAGCAAGAAAAGAGTCTACCGTTTCGGAGGCAAGAACACCGAAGGTGACGGCTCTATGAGAGAGCTTCTGGGAGGAAAAGGTTCCAACCTCGCAGAAATGAGCAAGCTCGGAATGCCGGTACCTGCCGGATTCACCATTACCACTGATTGTTGTGCAGAATATTACGGCCTCGGTGGAGGATTCACCGAAGACCTCATCATCGAAGTTTCAGCTGCACTTTCAGATACCGAAAAAGTCATGGGCAAGCGCTTCGGCGACCCTGTGGATCCCCTTCTCGTCAGCTGCCGCAGCGGCGCAAGGAGTTCCATGCCCGGTATGATGGATACCATCCTCAACATCGGACTTTGCACCGAGACCATCCCCGGACTTATCAAGAAGACCGGCAACCCCCGTTTCGTGTATGACGCATACAGGCGTCTGATCATGATGTACTCCGACGTCGTCATGGAGAAAGCCGAAGGCATCGAGCCTGCGGACGGCCAGGGCATACGCCAGCAGCTCGACCGCATGATGAACGATGTCAAGACCGCCAAGGGATACAAGTCCGACACCGAACTCACCGCAGACGAGCTCAAGGATCTCTGCGAGGCTTTCAAGAAGAAAGTCAAGGAAGTCCTCGGAGTCGAATTCCCCGACACCGCCACCGCCCAGCTCTGGGGCTCCATTGGAGGAGTGTTCAAGTCCTGGAACGGAAAGAGGGCTGTCGCTTACCGCCGTATCGAGCAGATTCCCGACGACTGGGGCACTGCAGTCAACGTGCAGTCCATGGTCTTCGGAAACATGGGTGACACTTCCGCTACCGGTGTGGCATTCTCCCGCAACCCTGCCAACGGTGACAACAAATTCTACGGCGAGTGGCTCATCAACGCCCAGGGCGAGGATGTGGTCGCCGGTATCCGTACCCCCAACCCCCTGAACGAAAGCACCAAGACCGAATACAACAAGCATCTCACCTCCCTGGAGGTCGCCATGCCCGAGGTCTACAAAGAGCTCGACGCCATCCGTACCAAACTCGAGTCCCACTTCAAGGACATGCAGGACATCGAGTTCACCATCCAGGAAGGCAAGCTCTACATGCTCCAGTGCCGTGTAGGCAAGAGGACCGGCATCGCCGCCCTCAAGATGGCCATGGATATGCTTTCCGAGGGTATGATAGACGAAAAGGAAGCAGTGATGAGGGTTTCCCCTTCACAGCTTGACGAAATACTCCACCCCATCCTCGATCCCGCATCCGAGAGCACCTGCAAGCCCGTGGCAATGGGTCTGCCCGCATCTCCCGGCGGAGCCGTAGGTACCGTGGTGTTCTCTTCCGAGGCAGCCATGAAGGCAGCCGCAGCCGGCAAGCCCGTCATCCTCATCAGGGAGGAGACTTCCCCCGAGGACATCGAGGGCATGAGGGCTTCTGCAGGTATCCTCACCACCCGCGGAGGTATGACTTCCCACGCGGCTCTCGTGGCCCGCGGCTGGGGCAAGTGCTGCATCGTCGGTTGCGAGACCATGAAGGTCAACCTGACTTCCCGCAGCCTCAGCTTCGCGGGTTCCGACAAGGTTTACAAGGAAGGTGACTGGCTCAGCCTCAACGGTTCCAAGGGTGCAGTCTATGCTGCCAAGATCGGCACCATCGACGCTTCCGAGAATCCTCTGTTCGTAGAGTTCATGAAGATAGTGGACAACTTCCGCCGTCTGGGTGTCAGGACCAACGCCGACACTCCCGAGGATGCACAGAGGGCTTTGAGCCTCGGCGCCGAGGGTATCGGTCTGTTCCGTATCGAGCACATGTTCTACGGCCGTCACTCCGAGACTCCTCTCTCCAAGCTCCGCAAGATGATACTCAGCACCACCGACGAGGAGCGCAAGGCCGCTCTCCAGGAGCTCGAGCCGTTCATCAAGGCATCTGTCAAGAGCACTATGAAGATCATGGACGGCAAGCCCGTCGTCTTCCGTCTCCTCGATCCTCCTCTCCACGAGTTCGTGCCCAAGACCGCCAAGAACAAGGAAGAGATCGCTGAGGAGCTGGGTGTTTCCGTCAGGGAAATCAGCAAGCGCGGCGAGCATCTCCACGAGATCAACCCTATGATGGGTCACCGCGGAGTGCGTCTGCACGTCACATATCCCCTCATCGCAGAGACCCAGTACAGGGCCATCTTCACCGCTACCGCCGAGCTCATCAGGGAGGGCTTCCACCCTCAGCCCGAGATCATGATCCCGGTCACCGTATCCGGCCGTGAGCTCCGTTTCCAGAAGGCTATCTGCGACAGGGTCAAGCTCGAAGTGGAGGCTACCTTCCAGATGTCCCTCGACTATAAGTTCGGTACCATGATCGAAATCCCCCGTGCGGCTCTCACCGCCGACAGGATGGCACGTACCGCCGAGTTCTTCTCCTTCGGTACCAACGACCTCACCCAGATGACCTTCGGATTCTCCCGCGACGACGTGGGTACCTTCATGGGTGACTATCTGGGCAACAAGATCCTGGATGCCGATCCTTTCCAGACCATCGATGTCAAGGGTGTCGGCAAACTCGTCGAAACCGGTATCGAGAACGGTCGCAGCGTCAGCCCCAACCTCACCTGCGGTGTCTGCGGTGAGCACGGCGGCGACCCCGCATCCATCGCGTTCTTCAACCGTATCGGCGTGAACTATGTGAGCTGCTCTCCTTTCAGGGTGCCTATCGCCAGACTGGCAGCGGCACAGGCAGCCATCACTCAGGGCGATGCGAAATAAATTGCCAAAGTGCGACACCGGCGCTCACGGACACATTGAGTGAGTGCTTGGTGCCGAACTGAGGAATCTCCAATGCGAAGTCGGAGGCGTTTACGACATCCTGTCGTACGCCTTCGACTTCGTTTCCGAGTATGAGGGCGTACTTGCGGCCCTTCTCGGGACGGAAGTCCTGGAGCTGAACGGCGCCTTCAGTCTGCTCGAGGCTGACGATGGTCCAGCCTTCGGCCTTGAGCCGTTCCACGGTCTCCAAACTGTCGTCCCGGTGCTCCCAGGGAACGCTGTCCTCGGCTCCGAGGGCGGATTTGTGGATCTCGGCTGAAGGAGGGCAGGCGCAGATGCCGCACAGCCACAGCTTGTCCACCTTGAATGCGTCGGCGGTCCTGAAGATGCTCCCGACATTGTGGGCGCTGCGGATATTGTCAAGCACCAGCACCACTCCGCTGGGCGGCAGGGATGCATATTCCTCGGGGCGGATGCGCCCCAGCTCTATATTCAGAAGTTTTCGCATATTTCTCAAAGGTACGGAAAAAATAAGTATATTCGCGGATGCAAAACAGCTTGAAATGAAACAGGATTTACAAATCATCGAACTCATCGCCAAGGAAGAGGCTCGCCAGCGTTCCGGCCTGGAACTCATCGCATCCGAAAACTATGTCAGTGAAGGAGTCCTCAAGGCCATGGGGTCCATCTGCACCAACAAATACGCTGAAGGCTATCCCGGCAAGAGATATTACGGAGGCTGCGAAGTGGTCGACTGCATCGAGCAGCTCGCCATCGACAGGCTCAAGGAGATCTACGGAGCCGAGTGGGCCAATGTCCAGCCGCACTCCGGAGCCCAGGCCAACATGGCAGTGATCATGGCCGTCCTGAGTCCCGGCGACACCTTCATGGGTCTGGACCTTTCCCAGGGCGGACACCTCACCCACGGCTCGCCCGTGAACGCTTCCGGTCTGCTTTACCATGCCGTCCCCTACGGACTCGATCCCGTGACCGGATTCGTGGACTACGACGAGATGGAGCGCAAGGCCCTCGAGGTCAAGCCCAAGCTCATCATCGGCGGCGCCTCCGCATATTCTCGCGAGTGGGACTATGAGAGGATGAGGAAGATAGCCGACGAAGTGGGCGCCATACTCTGGATAGACATGGCACATACCGCCGGTCTCATCGCCGCAGGCCTGCTCAAGAACCCTGTGAAGTACGCACATATTGTCACTTCCACCACCCACAAGACCCTTCGCGGTCCCCGCGGAGGCGTCATCCTCATCGGCAAGGACTTCGACGATCCCCGCGGCCGCACCACCCCGAAGGGCGTTGTCAAGAAGATGAGCCAGGTGCTCGACAGCTATGTATTCCCCGGAGTGCAGGGCGGTCCCCTCGAGCATGTCATCGCCGCCAAGGCCGTCGCCTTCTACGAGGCCATGCAGCCCGAGTTCAAGGATTACCAGAGGCAGGTGGTCGCCAATGCCCAGGCCATGTGTGCAGCTTTCCTCAAGCTCGGCTACAAGGTCGTCAGCGGCGGCACCGACAACCACCTCATGCTCATCGACTTGCGCGGCAAGTTCCCCGAGGTCAGCGGCAGGGTCGCAGAGAAGCAGCTCGTCAGGGCTGACATCACCCTCAACAAAAACATGGTCCCCTTCGACGACCGCAGCCCGTTCCAGACCTCCGGTTTCCGTATCGGCACCCCCGCAGTCACCTCCAGGGGCTTCGTGGAGAAAGACATGGTAGAGATCGTAGGACTCATCGACACCGTACTCACTTCCTGCGCCCAGAACATCGAGGCCCTCAGTCTCAAGCCCACCGACACTCCGACTCCGGAGCAGGAAGCCGCCCTCAAGGCCCACGAAGAGGTCCTCGAGTCAGTCGCACGCAAGGTCCACCGCATGGTGGCCGGCATGCCCCTTTGCAAATAGTCCGCTGACAAATTGTCAATGGCATGGACATTGATTCAGATAGAGGCGTCCCCTGGCGGGACGCCTTTTTAATGTATATATACAACAAACTATAGCATTATGATCAAACCTTTAGCAGACAGAGTCGTAATCGAGCCCAAGGAGGCTGAGACCAAGACAGCGTCGGGAATCTACATCCCTGACACAGCGAAAGAGAAACCCCAGCAGGGTGTGATAGTGGCCGCCGGTCCCGGAAAGAAGGACGAGCCCATGGAAGTCAAAGTCGGAGACGAAGTGCTCTATGGCAAATATGCCGGCACCGAGGTCACCGTCGGTGACAAAAAGTACCTTATCGTCAAACAGTCTGACATTTTAGCTATCCTGTAATCATGGCAAAGGAAATTAAATTCGATGTGGATGTCCGTTCAAAGATGAAGAACGGCGCCGACGCGCTCGCAAACGCAGTGAAGGTCACGCTCGGACCCAAGGGCCGCAACGTGGTAATTGATAAGAAATTCGGTGCTCCCCAGGTGACCAAGGACGGCGTTACCGTCGCCAAGGAAGTGGAGCTTGAGGACCGCTTCGAGAATATGGGTGCCCAGATGGTGAAGGAAGTCGCTTCCAAGACCAACGAGCAGGCAGGTGACGGTACCACCACCGCTACCGTCCTCGCCCAGGCCATCATCAACGTGGGTATCAAGAATGTCACCGCAGGTGCCAACCCCATGGACCTCAAGAGAGGTATCGACAAGGCTGTCGCCGCAGTGGTGGCAGAGCTCCAGAAAAACAGCCAGGCCGTAGGTGACGACTACTCCAAGGTGGAGCAGGTCGGTACCGTCTCAGCCAACAACGATTCCATGATAGGCAAGCTCATAGCCGACGCCATGTCCAAGGTCAAGAAAGACGGTGTCATCACCGTCGAGGAAGCCAAGGGCACCGAGACCGAGGTCAAGGTGGTCGAGGGCATGCAGTTCGACCGCGGATACATCTCTCCGTATTTCATGACCAACGGTGACAAGATGGAGGCCGTCTTGGACAATCCTTACATCCTCCTCACCGACAAGAAGATATCCACGATGAAGGATCTTCTCCCCGTGCTCGAGCCTATCGCCCGTGAAGGCAAGGAGCTGCTCATCATCGCAGAGGACGTGGACGGTGAGGCTCTCACCACCCTCGTCGTGAACAAACTCCGCGGCACCCTCAAGATCGCTGCCGTCAAGGCTCCCGGTTTCGGCGACCGCCGCAAGGAGATGCTCCAGGACATCGCTGTCCTGACCGGCGCTTCAGTAGTTTCCGAGGAAAGGGGTTACACTCTCGAGAACGCAACCCTCGACATGCTCGGAAAGGCCGAGAAGGTCACCATCACCAAGGAGAACACCACCATCGTAGGCGGTTCCGGTGACAAGAAGGCCATCGCCGAGAGGGTGGAGTCCATCCGCAGGCAGATCGAGACCAGCACCTCCGACTATGACAAGGAGAAGCTCAAAGAGCGTCTCGGCAAGCTCGCCGGCGGCGTGGCAGTCCTCTATGTGGGCGCTACCACCGAGGTCGAGATGAAAGAGAAGAAAGACAGGGTGGAGGATGCTCTCAATGCCACCAGGGCAGCAGTCGAGGAAGGTTATCTTCCCGGCGGCGGAGTCGCCTACATCCGTGCCGCACAGTGCCTCGATAAGCTGACGGGTGAGAACGAAGACGAGACCACCGGTATCCACATCGTGGCCAAGGCCATCGAGGAGCCGCTCCGCCAGATCGCCCAGAACGCAGGCGTGGACGGCAGCGTCATCATCCAGAAGATCAAGGAAGGCAAGGCTGACTTCGGTTACAACGCCCGTACCGGCGAATATGCCAAGATGTACGAGGCCGGTATCATCGATCCGACCAAGGTGGCAAGGGTGGCACTCGAAAATGCCGCATCCGTAGCAGGAATGTTCCTCACCACTGAATGCGGCATCGTCGATATCCCCGAGCCGGCACCGGCCGCTCCTGCAATGCCTGCAGGCGGGATGATGTAAAATCCTAATCCGCGAGGCTCACGCAGTTGTTGCTCTCGTAGTTCTCTTCCACGACATTCTGTGGATCGATCACTACCTTGCAGGACTTGACGTCGCAGCCTTTCGGGATATCCAATACGACCCTGGCAGTCTTGGGCACCAGATCAAGAGGTGCTGCGACGGCCGGGGTTTTTGTTTGTGCGACCACCTTGCCCTTGGCATTGACCAGGGCGATGTCCATAGGAGCTGCGGTCACGCCGGCGAGGTTGTGCACGGTGACTTCCACCTGGCTGCCGTTCACCTTGACATCTTCCTTGCCTATACCCAGGTCGGGCAGGCCGTAGAAAGGAGTGGGGGCGGAAGTGAGCTTCATGTCGAGGCTGTACTCCTTGCGGGCGGGGATGACCAGGTCTATGCTGCGGTCGCGTCCGAACCTCACCGTGGAGGTCTTGCCGCCGACGGTCAGGGTCCAGTCTCCCAGGAGGGCCTGGGCGCCCTTGAGGGTCACTTTGACAGGCTTGGACTTGGTGTTGAAGAACTCTATGTGGAATTTGCTGTTGTCGGCGTCGGTGACGCTGATGGCCACCTCGGTAACATCATCGTCATTGTCGAACTTCCATGCGATGGGGTTGATGGGGAAGAAATACGAGCCGCGGTTCATCGCCGGCTTGCCCAGACGTGCGGTCTGGATGAGGTCGGTCGAGTACTGGATGCGGTCGGTCCACATGCTTCCTTCGGTGTACATCCACTCGTTGATCTTGAGGGTGCGGAGCATCCTGCGGTAGCCCTGTACCTGGGCTGCCTTGTCTCCGAGGCTGGGATACCAGCCGGCCTGGCGGACTATGTCGATGTACTTGGGCCGGGCGGTCCAGAGCCAGCAGTAGTAGAGAGGAGGCATGATGTAGTTGTGCTGTCCCCATTCCCTCACCTCGTCGGTGTTGAAATTGTACTCCTGCGGGAAGAGGATACGGCCTCTCTCATCCACCTTGACATGCTCGTACATGTCGTCCATGAAGCGGAGTATGTACTCCTGTGCGGTGGGGTTGCAGTACAGCTCGCCGAGTATGGAAGCGGGGGCGGTGTGGTAGAAGGCCCTGTAGGAGAGCCAGCTCCAAACCCCGGACATGGCCATCTGGGTGGCGCTGTAGAAGGCTGACCTCATGTGCAGGTGGCCGGCGTCATTGACCTGGAAGAGCCTTTCCTTGTAAGTCTTGGCGCTCTCCATCAGCCTTTCGGCGTTGACGGGGTTGCCCGGGTCGATGACATTGATCTGGGTGAGCATGTTGACACCCTCCTCATAGGTGTGGAGGTCGTCCGTCATGATGGTGCTCATGCCGTGGGTGAGCATGCCCTGGTCGTAGATGGCCTGGAGCATCCTGCGGTCGGAGCTGGCCATCCTGTCGGGCATCAGGCCTATGGCGTGGAAGGCGGGATAGAAATTGGCATAGTCGGAGTCGTCGGACAGACCGCCGCCTATCTCACCGTTCTCGACCTCCCTCTCATCCATGTACCAGGACATCAGGTAGCGGTATTCCTTGAGGAGCTCGAGCTGGGTGAAAGCCCATTCGGGCACGCCTGCGGGGGCCACAGGCTCTTCATACTCGGGCGGGACCTGCTCGGCGTGGTTGAGGTACCAGTAGCTGCGGCCTATCTTGTTTTCAGGATCCACCCTGAAGAGGTCCCTGAGGTCGGCTTCCATCTGGTTGAACTTGTCCAGCCTCTTGGATCTCGGGTGCTCCTCCACGGTCATGGCGTGATTGTCCACGGCCATGGTGAGACGGTCGGCGATGTGCTCTGCCTTGGCTTCTTCCAAAGGCTTGAATATCAGGCTGATCCTGGCGCCTGCGAGGGCCTTGGCGTTGAATGCGGCGCAGTCGCTGGCGAGGGTGATGTACATGGGCTTGCCTTCAGGCAGGATGCGGTCGCGGAGGTCCAGCCAGAGATTGCGCTTCTCCGAAGGCTTGACGCTGAAGGAGAAGTCGGCCATGTCGCGGAGCTTCCAGATGGGATCCTTCACCTTGACGTTGAAGGAGATGAGTCCGGAGGCGTCTTCAGCGGCGAACTGCATGGCGGGGAGCTCGATCAGTATGCCGTCCAGGCCGCCGCGCATGAATTCCCAGGAAGCCGATGCGGTGTTCGGAGCCCTGCCTTCGAGGGTGATGGGGACGTTGATGCCCAGGTCCCTGGTGTCGGAGGGTATGACAATATGGACGATGGGGAGCTCGGAATCGGAGGCGGAAGGCGCTGTGCGCGATGCTGCGGCACCCTGCTGGGGCAGGGCGAGGAGCATCCTGCGGGCCTGGGGCTCGTACCTTCCGGCGACGAACCTCTCCACTTCCACGAGGGCGGGTTCCTCGAAGTCATAGAAATCCGAGAGCGAATAGCTCAGGCGGGCAATCCCGGCGGGAGCGGCGCCTTCGTGCACATAGTAGGCGTTGAACTCCTGGATGGGAGTCTCCTGCTCCACGTTGGTGAAAGTGACTGTCTTTCCGGTCACAGGCTCTCCGAGTTTGTGGAAACTGCGCTGGGTGCCATGGTCCTTGTGGGCTATGGCTTTGCTGCCGCTGCCGTCGGCGGCATCGGTGATGCCGATCTCGCCATAGGCTCCGCCGGCGATTTCCAGGTAGTTCCAGGGCTCCTCTGGCATATTGTACCGTATGCTCCAGCCGGAGTCATAGTAGCAGTCCCAGTCGGGGAGCTGGAAATAGTCGTTGCGTCCTTCGATGCGGGAACGGTTGTACACACCCGGCCATGTGGTCTCGAGTATGCCGTCGTTGGATTTCCAGAACCATCTCTTGATGTCGTAGGCCTGGAGTATGCCTATCTTGCGGACCGTGGTGTTCTCATCCACGAGGCGCACCGGAGTGCCGAGGTCGAAGCCGAAATCGTGCTTCCATCCCTTCGCCACGTCCTTGTCGCTCATGGGGAATGAGCTGGCGGCCACTGCGGGGGCGCCGCCCTTTGAGAGAGCGGACACCTGCTCCTGGGTGAGGGCCTGGGAATAGATGCGGAGCTCGTCTATGTCACCGCCCCTCTGGAAATTGTAGGCGCTCTGCACCTGGTAAGGGGAGATCACGCGGGAGTGGGGGCCGAACTGGTCGAGGCCTGCATCGAGGGTGAGGGTGGTGTCCCTCCTGGCGACGAGCTCTCCGTCGATGTAGAGCTTGATGCCGCTGTTCTCATCCCAGCTGAATGCGAAATGCGACCATTTGTCCGGGTCGGGGGCGGGGGAGTCGGTGGAGACGCGCAGCCTCACGAGGTTGTTGTCTGTCACGAAGGCGTCCCAGCCGTGTCCGTTGTAATCCATCCTGAGCCAGCACATGTCCCAGCTGGTGTGGTCGGCGTAACCTACCCTGAAGATGGGGAACGGGACTCCCTGGAATTCCCTTGCGGACCTCCAGAAAAATGACACGGTGCCTCTCTTGGCGTAGATGTTGCCCGGCGCGCGGTAGGACAGCAGCTGGATGTCGTCGCAGCGTATGCCTTTGCCCACTGCTCCGTAGTCGATGACGGATATGCGGCTGACATAGTTGGGATAAGGTGTGCCCTTGGAGATGTCGGCAGTAGTGCCCTTGTCTCCGGAAAGGTAGAAGAGCAGGGCGTCCTCCTCCTGTGCCCAGGCGAGGCCGGCTGCCATCAACAGAGATACGGCGATGGTTAAGAGTCTTTTCATTTCTGTGGTTTTATGACAGGTTAAAGCTTGATGCTATTGTTGCTTTCGTAAATCTCTTCCATGGCATCCTCCGGGTCGATGACCACCCGCAGGCCGCTCAGGGATACTCCTGCAGGTGCGGTCAGGGTGACCTGTGCCGTCTTGGGCAGCAGGTCCACGGGGGCCTTGAGAGCCGGGACCTTGACGCTGGCGACCACCTTGCCCTTGGCATTGACCAGGGCTGCCACTGACTCGGGAGTGTCGACGCCGGAGATATTGTGCACGGTCACCTTCACGGAATTGCCGGCCACGGCGATGTCCTCGCTGCCTATACCCAGGTCGGGCAGGGCGTTGAAATCGAAGCCCTCACCCTGCAGATGCATCTCGACGGTATATTCCTTGCCGGCGGGCACGTTGAAGCTGACCCTGCGGTCGCGGCCGAACCTGACGGTGGAAGTCTTCCTGCCGTCGCTGAGCTGCCAGTCGCCGCCCAGCACCTCCACACCTATCATGTCCACCTTCATGGCCTTGCTGCCGGTATTGAAGAAAGTGAGTTTGAAGCCGGTGCGGCTGCGGTCGGTGACATTGATGGCCACGGTCTCGGCATCCCTTCCTCCGGGGAACTCCCACCTGACGAGGTTGCCGGGCACCATGTTGGAGCTGCGGTTCATACCTATGCCGCCCAGGCGCATGTTCTGCACATAGTCCACGTCGAAGGCCAGACGGTCGATCCAGATGCTTCCCTCGGTGGTGATGTAATCCCTGGCGAAATAGCTGCGGAGCACCTGGCGGCCCTGCATCACCGAAGCTTCGGCGCTTACTTCGCGCGGCCACCATCCGGTGTACTCGGCGGCTTCGCGGTATTCTTCCTTGCCGGTCCACATATATACATAGTGGAACAGGGCGCCCAGATAGCTGAAGCCCCAGGAGCGCACCTCGTCGGTGGTGAAGTTGATCTCAGCGGGTACCTGCATGCGGCCGTTCTGGTCGTACCTCTTGTGGGCGAGGATGGAGTCGGCGAATTTGATCATGTATTCCCTGGCGGCGGGGTTGCCGTAGAACTCTCCGAGCATCAGCGAGGGGCCGGTGTGGAGATACTCACGGGTGGATGACCAGGTCCAGGGCCATTCCTCGGCTATCTTGGTGGCGCTGAAGTAATCGGAGCGGAAGTGCAGGTGGCCGGCGTCGTTGATTCCGGTCACATGCTCGCGGAGCGACTTGGAACTCTCCATCAGGCGCTCGGCCTGGCGGGGGTTGCCGGCTTCCGAATAGTTGATCTGGCAAAGGGAGTTCTCACCTTCTTCATAGGTGTGCAGACCGTCGGTCATGATGGTGCTGAGGCCGTTGGTAAGCGTGCCTTCGCGGTCGATTGCATGCATGAACAGATGGAGCGAAGCACCTATCTTCTCACGGATGTCGCCCACGTAGTAGAGTCCTGTGAAGTGGTTGGTGAGGTCGGTGTCATCGGAGATGCCTCCGCCGAACTCGCCGTAGTCCACCTGCCTCACGTCTATGTACCACTCTATGATCTCGCGCCATTTCTTGAGGGCCTCGAGCTGGATGAACGCCCACTCGGGCACGTTCTTCGGAGCCACGGGCTCAGTGTAGGCGAGGGGAGACTGTCCTCCGTAGTAGATGTTCCAGTAGCGCCTGTAGAGTATGTTGTCAGGATCCACTTTGATGAGGTCGTTGAGGTCTTTCTCGACCTGGACGAATTTGTTGTACCTGCGGCTCGAAGCGGATTCCTCGCAGAGCATGGCATAGGCGTCGCGGACCTGGTTGAAACGGTCCTCGGTGTGCTCCTTCTTGGCTTCCTCCCTGTCCTTGAAGACCAGGGTGATGTTCATCCCGTTGAGAGCGGCGGCGTTGAAGTCGGCCGCGCCGCTCACCACGGTGAGATACAGGGGCTCGTCGTCGGGAAGTATACGGTCGCGCAGGTCCAGCCATATCACCCTTCTCTCGCCGGGCTTGACGGAGAAGGAGAAGTCAGCCATGTTGCGCATCTTCCATATAGGATCCTTGACCTGGATGTTCATGGGGATGAGCCCGTCCTTTCCGGGCTTCAGGTTCATGGCCGGGAGCTCGATGCGCACACCGTCCAGACCGCCCTGGATGTTCCTCCAGGTGATGCTGCCCATCATGCGTCCCATGGCCCTGTCGTCAGTCCCCGCGGGAGCGAGGGTCACTTCCTGGTTGATATTGATGTCGCGGAGGTCGCTGGGGATGACCACGTGGACGATGGGGAGGGCGTCGGGGGTGGGGACAATGCGGTTGGCCGCCTGCTGGCGGGCGAGATTCTCTATCATTGAAGCCTCACTTTCCGAGCGGGCCCTGAATGAATTGCGTTGTGCGGAGCCGGTGCCGATCAACATCTCCCTCTCCTGGGGATCGTAGCGGCCTTCGATGAATTCGCGGGTCTGCACCAGCTGGGGGAAGCCGTAGTCCTGGAAGGGTGCCACGGTGTAGCTCAGGCGGGTGACTCCTGCGGGGGCGTCGCCTTCGTGCACATAGTATGCGTCGATCTCCTGGATGGGAGTCTCCTGCACTTCATTTGTAAATACCAGGGTATTGCCGGTGACAGGTTCGGCGAGCTTATGGAAAGTGTGCTGGGTGCCGTGGCCCTTGCGGTCGAATTCGCGGTCGGCGCTGCCGTCGGAGTTGGGGGTGACGCCGAGCCTGCCGAAGGCACCGCCGCTGATCTCCACGTAATTCCAGGGCTCCTGGGGCATGTTGAAGCGCACCTGTATGCCGGAAGTGGAGTAGCAGTCCCAGTCGGGCAGCTGGAAATAATCGTTGCGGCCCTCTATGCGGGAGCGGTTGTACACTCCGGGCCAGGTGGTCTCGCGTATGCCGTCATTGCCTTTCCACCACCAGCGGGCGAGGTCGTAGCTCTCGTTGAGGCTGACCTTGCGCACCGTCGTGGCCTGGTCCTCCAGGTAGGGAGGGGTGGCGGTGTCGAATCCGTAGAAATGGTTCCATTCCCTGGCGGTGGCGGCGTCTGCCATGCTGCGCTTCGCCGTTTTCACCTCGGGTACGGCATTGGCCGCGAGGGATGCTATCTGTGCATCGGTGAGAGCCTGGGAATATATGCGGAGCTCGTCGATGTCGCCGCCCCTCTGCATATTGTAGGCGCTCTGTACCTGATAGGGGGAGATGATGCGGGAGTGGGGGCCGAACTGGTCGAGGCCGGTGTTCAGCACGACCGAGGTGTCTTTCCTGGCAATCATCTCACCATTATAATATAGCTTGATGCCTGTGGTCTCGTCCCAGCTGAATGCGATGTGCGACCATTCGTCGGGGTCCGGCTTCCTGGCGAGCTCGGTCGATACCCTCACCCGGACCAGGTTGTTGTCAGTGACGAAGGCGTCCAGGCCGTGGCCGTTCCAGTCTATGCGCAGCCAGACCATGTCCCAGCTGCTGTGGTCGGCGAATCCGACGCGGAAGATGGGGAACTCGGTCTTGCCGAAGGGTTCGTGCCCGCGCCAATAGAAAGACAAGGTGCCTCTCTGTGCGTAGATGTTGCCCGGTGCCTTGTAGGCGAATCTCTGTCCGAGAGCGCAGCGTATGCCTTTGCCCGCATAGCCGTCTTCGATGATGGAGACGTTGGATGCGAAGTTGGGAGTGGCCGCGCCGGCGGCATAGTCAGCCTTGACCTGGTTCTCGCCGGACAGGTAGAAAAGAAGGGAACTGCCCTCTTCTTGTGCGGGTGCATTGAAAAACGCAGCGGAGAGCAGTGAAACAAAGAGTAAAAAACGTTTCATCGGTTGATATGGTTAATAGAGTGATTATAATTCAGTTAAACGAAATTTATCAAAGGTAGCAAAAAATAACTGCAAAAAAAAGTTGAAAAATTTTTCGAAAAAGTTTGCGGATTAAAAAAAAGTGTCTACCTTTGCAATCCCCAAACGAAACGGGGCAGGCATCAGCCGCAAGGCTGGTTTTTTTAGCGCCTGAATTGACAAGATCTTTGAAAAGACTGTAAACAACGAAAGTACAAGCAAGTACCGAGAAACAATAAACGAGAGCGTTGATTTCTTTAGAAATTTGAAGCGTCAGGACAAGCTGAGAAGTATAAAAAATATACAAAGAAGAGTT
>JAFTBU010000051.1 GCA_017455065.1 Bacteroidales bacterium | reverse complement strand
CGAAGGGCGTGAAGAGGGGCAAAGATTGGCCCTCGAAGCCACCGCCCGGCGGATGCTGGCGGACCATGTCCCCATGGAGACCATCGCCAAGTATTCTGGCCTGTCCGAAGAACAGATCAAGGCGCTGTAAGCGGTGAAATGAAAGTGTAACCGTATGTCTCTTCGTATACATCGACCTGCACCTACTAGAGTTGCATGTCTTCTTGCGGTCCTCTGTGCGATCGTTTCAGGTTGCTCTCATGTCGCTGAGTAGGAGTTGCTGTCGTTTCCCGTCAGTGAAGAAAACGACAGAAGTCAGGCAGAAGTCGTTTTTCCTGAAAAAATTACAGGAGCGCTGAACCTGTTGGGTTTTGCCGTCCGTGGTAACGAACTGATTGTAACCTCGGATTTCATGGCTGACTACTGCCTGGATGTCATTGATTTGACCTCAGGAGAAACTGTCCGTCAACTGTGTCGAAAGGGAAGAGGCCCGGGTGAGTTCCTGTCAATCTCCCCATTCTTCTCTTTAGAGTCGGAAACAGTTACCGTGTATGATTACCCCTCACGCACATTGTCCGATGTTTCTTTGAGTGGAGAAATTATAGGTAGTGCCATCCATCGGGTCGAATTGGAAGCAACGCCGAAAAGGGGACAGCCGATCATCCTGTCGTCATATAAAGTTTTTGATACGCAGTTGTTGGCTTACAACTCCATTCAGGGCTCGGCGGAGTTTGTCTCCATAGATACCCCTTATTATGCGCTGTATGATCTCGAGAGTGGTGCTGAAAAACGCCAATTCACTCTTTTTGCTTCATCACCTATGGATGACTATTCGGAAGATGTGAGAATGAATGCCTTTTCATTGGTTGATTGTATAAACCCTCAAAAGACAAGCCTTTGCTTCGCCGTGAGCAGTATGCCGGTATATGGATTCCTGGATATCCGGACTGGGAAAGTCAAAGGATTCCGAATCAAAGGCGCGCCTTCTTTTTCCGCGACCGAGTTGCAGATGTGCTTCACCGGTATTTGTGCGCAGAACGACTGTATTTATGCCTTGTATTTTGGTCGTCCGGCAAAAGAGCATATGCCGGGGGTAAACACTTATCTATACAAGTTCGATTGGAATGGCCGGATCCTTGGGAAATATGAACTCGATGGGTTGTTCCGTTCCTGCTATGCAACTCCGGATGCACTGTACCTTTCCAAGGTCGAAGATAACCAGACCCTTTGCCTTTACCGTCTGGAAACAAGAAATGATTTTACGAAATAAAAACAAATAAATCTGCTTTTTATTCCGGGTCTGCCGCATTTTGCTTAAATTTGTTAAGTATGACGGCGGACTGCATAGATCTGTATGAACTGCAGCAGCAGCTCAGGGACGGGCTCGAAGAACTCTTCCCGGGACGGATATGGGTCCGTGCTGAGATCGCTTCCATCCAGGCCAAGGCCAACGGCCACTGCTACCTGGACCTCTCTCAGAGCGGGGAAAAGGGTGTCATAGCCAAGGCCAAGGCCGTGATCTGGCGCAGCCATTATCTGCAGATAGCATCTTATTTCGAGGCGGCGGTAGGCAGCCCGATGCAGCCCGGGATGATGATCATGGCCCGGGTGCAGGTGAGCTACAGCGAACTCTACGGCCTCACTCTCACGATAGACGAGGTGGAGCCCCAGTTCACCCTGGGAGAGGCCGAACTGGAGCGCCGCCGGACCATTGCCAGACTCACCGAAGACGGCCTGATGGACCGTCAGAAGCAGCTTGAGCTGCCGCTGCTTCCCTACCGGCTCGCCGTGGTTTCCGCCCGCGACGCCGCCGGGTACGGGGATTTCTGCCGCCATCTGCAGGACAATGAATACGGCTTCGTGTTCCGGGTGGACCTCTTCGAGGCGACGATGCAGGGGAAGGAGGCGCCGGAGTCCATCGTGGATGCATTGGGCCGGGTGGAGAGTGCTCCGGAGCCATATGACGCGGTGCTGATAATGCGAGGCGGCGGCTCCGCCCTCGACCTCGCCTGTTTCGACGACTACGGCCTCTGCATTGCCATAGCAGAATGCTCCATACCCGTATTCACGGCCATAGGTCACGACCGGGACTTCCATGTCGCGGATATGGTGGCCTTCAGCTTCGTGAAGACTCCGACCGCCCTGGCGGACGAATTCATCGATTGTTTCAAATCCGAAGATGAAAGGATATCGGCTTTCGGCACCCGCCTGAGGCTTGCTTTCTCGGACAAGATAGCCCGTATGGAATCCCGGCTGGACCAGCTTGCCTCACGTATCCGCTCCGCCGACCCGCGCAGCCTCCTTTCGCGGGGTTATTCCCTGGTGACGGATTCCCGCGGAGTCGTGCTGAAGTCGGCCGCCGCCGTCGCCCCGGGGGATATCCTGGATGTTATGTTTGCCGACGGGACCCTGGTGACCGAGGTCCGCGCCCGCAAGGAAAATGCCCGCAAGGAAAATGCCCGCAAGGAAAATGATTGACCGTTATGGAAAAATTTGATTATGCCGCAGCTTTGCAGGAGCTGGAAAGGATAGCTTCCAAGGTGGAGGATCCCGCCACCGGACTGGAAGAGATAGACAAATGCATCAAAACCTCCGACGAATTGATAGGCAGATGCCGGGAGTATCTGCGCACTGCCCGTGAAAAGGTGGAGGAACTGGACAGACAATAACCTTTGATTATGAAAAAGATATACCAGACAGACCCATGGCTCGAGCCATTCAAAGGCGCAATCGATGCGCGCCACGACAGGATACTTTCGGAGCGTGACCGTCTCGTAGCAGCGGCCGGAGGCACGTGCCTTGCTGATGCGGTCAACAATCACATCTATTATCCCCTCCACCTGGAGGATGGCATGTGGGTGATGCGCGAATGGGCTCCCAACGCGACCAGGATATATCTCATAGGCGATTTCAACAACTGGAAGCGGACCGAAGCCTATGCCTTCAAGCCCAGCGGCCAGGGCAACTGGGAGATACGCCTTCCGGAGATGTTCCTCGGCCACGGAGCCTTGTACAAACTCTTCATCGAATGGCCCGGCGGGGGAGGCGAGAGGCTTCCGTCCTATGTGACCAGGGCCGTGCAGGATCCGGAGACCAAGGTGTTCTGCGCCCAGGTGTGGGCTCCGCCCAAGCCTTACAAATGGCAGTCAAAATCCCCCAAGAGACCCAAGCATCCCCTCATATACGAATGCCATATCGGCATGAGTTCCGAGCAGGAGAAGGTCGCCACTTTCGAGGATTTCCGCAAGGAAGTGCTGCCCCGCGTGGAGAAGCTCGGCTACAACGTCCTGCAGATAATGGCTCTCCAGGAGCATCCGTACTATGGTTCTTTCGGCTACCAGGTGTCCAATTTCTTCGCCCTGAGTTCCCGTTTCGGCACACCCGAGGAGTTCAAGGCCCTGGTGGACGAAGCCCATGCCCACGGCATCAGCGTCATCATGGACATAGTACATTCGCATGCGGTAAGCAATGAGGCCGAAGGCCTGAGCCGCTTCGACGGACGGGACGACCTGTACTTCTACCAGGGTCCCCAGGGCTACCATCCCGCATGGGGCTCCCGCTGCTTCGACTACGGCAAGGATGAGGTCAAGTTCTTCCTGCTGTCCAACTGCAAGTACTGGATGCAGGAATACCATCTGGACGGCTTCCGTTTCGACGGAGTGACCAGCATGATCTATTGGGACCACGGTCTGGGGAAGGACTTCGGCGACTACCGCTACTACTTCGACCAGGGAGTGGACGAGAACGCTGTGTGCTATCTGGGATTGGCCAACCTGCTGATCCACGAGATCGATCCCGACGCCATCACCATCGCAGAGGACGTCAGCGGCATGGCGGGCCTGGCTGCTCCTTTCGCGGCCGGCGGAGTCGGTTTCGACTACCGCATGGCCATGGGTATAGCCGACCATTGGATCAAATGGATCAAGGAAAGGAGCGACGAGCAGTGGAGCCCCGGTGAAATCTGGTATGAGCTCACCAACAAACGCGCCGACGAGAGCACCGTCAGCTACGCCGAGTGCCACGACCAGGCCCTGGTGGGCGACAAGACCATCATCTTCCGTCTGATGGACAAGGAGATGTACTACAGCATGAACCAGGGGTCGCAGAATTTCATCGTGGACAGGGGGGTGGCCCTGCACAAGATGATACGACTGCTGACCGCCGCCACCTGCGGAGGCGGTTACCTGAATTTCATGGGCAATGAGATGGGCCATCCGGAGTGGATAGATTTCCCCAGGGAGGGCAATGGCTGGTCGTTCAAGTATGCCCGCCGGCAGTGGTCCCTGGAGGACAACGGCCTGCTGCGTTACGGCGGCCTCCGTCTTTTCGACGAGGTCATGATCCATTACCTGCGCAAAGGAAAGACCCTGGACGCCCGTCCCGACCTGCTGGTCGCCGATGAAGAGAAGAAAATATTGATTTTCAGACGGGAAAACAGTATCTTTGCATTCAATTTGAATCCCGTCGGTTCTTTTGACAATTATTGCTTCTCGTCTCCGGAAGGAGAGTGGACCAAGGTCTTCGATTCCGATGAAGCACGTTTCGGCGGTTTTGGCAGGCTCTCTTCCGAGGAGACTCATTACGGGCTGAAAGGCAGATGCCCGAACGGGAACCAGAACTATGACTGTACGATGAGCCTTTACCTGCCCAGCAGATGCGCAATCGTCTTAAAGAAAAAAGTTAAGTGATATGGCTTTTTTGAAATTCAACAAATCCGAACTCGTCAACCTGGCGTACTCGCTCAAGCGTGAGATCCTCTGCGCCAACAAGAGCGGAGCTTATTGCAACACATCCATCGTCACCTGCAACACCCGCCGTTACCACGGCCTGCTGGCAGTGACCCTGGACCGTTTCGGAGGCGACCGCTTCCTGCTGCTTTCCGCCCTGGATGAGAGCCTTACCGTGAACGGAAAGCAGTTCAATCTCGGAATCCACTGCTATGGTGACATCTATGAGCCGCGCGGCCACAAGTACGTGATCGATTTCAGCGCCGACCCCGTGCCTCAGATCACCTATAAGGTGGGTGAGATCGTGTTCCGCAAGAGCCTGCTCCTGGTCAGCGACCAGGACCAGCTCCTCGTCAAATACGAGCTGCTCGAATCACCTGCGAAGGCTACGGTGCAGATCAAGCCTTTCCTGGCGTTCAGGAACATTCACGACCTGACTTCACAGAACGCCTCCGCCCGCACCTGGGGCACCCCGGTGCAGAACGGAGTTTCCTTCAAGATGTATCCCAACTTCCCCGACCTCGTGCTGCAGGTTTCCGACTCGGACGCCAAGTTCGTCGCAGACCCCCATTGGTACAACGGGATCACCTATTCGGACGAGTACAGGCGCGGGTTCGACTGCCGCGAAGACCTCATGGTCCCCGGATATTTCGAGACCACGATGAAGGAAGGCGACAGCTTCATAGTTTCGGCGTCGCTGCATGAGGAGAAGACTGCCGGATTGTCCCGCAAATACTCTTCAGGCCTCGCACACGCGCACGAAATCACCAGCAACCACGACCAGCTGGTGCACTGCGCCGACCTCCTCGTCACCTGCCACAACCAGCGTCACAAGATAAACGCCGGCTACTCCTGGATGTACACGGGGCTCCTGCGTGAGACCCTCCAGGCCCTTCCCGGACTTGCCCTCTACGGCCTCGGCGACCCCAAGCTCTTCGAGAGCATCCTGGACAATCTCATCGCCGACGAGCAGGAGAGGCTGTTCCGCCGCACCACCCAGGTGGAGGCGCCCCTGCGCATGGCAGACGCCCTTCAGGCTTATATAGATTTCGGCGCCGACCCCGCCAAGGTCTGGCACAAATACGGCATCATCATCCGCGGCATCATAGAGAGCTACCTCCCCGGTGAAAGGAAGGAAGTTTCCATGCAGCCCAACGGCCTGCTCTGGGCCCAGATGGACGGCGTCGCCCTGTCTTGGATGAATGCTTATATCGAGGGCCGTCCCGTCACCGAGAGGGCCGGATACCAGGTGGAGACCAATGCCTTCTGGTACAATGCCATCAGCTTCGCAGTCGAGATGGAGTCCCTCTACGGAGCCGGAAGCGGCGAGTTCACCGCCCGCTGGAAGGAGATCCTGGATCTGGTGAAAGAGAATTTCCAGAAGATTTTCTGGAACGAGCGCATGGGCTGCCTTGCAGACTACGTGGACAACAACGGACAGAACATGGATATCAGGCCCAACCAGCTCTACGCCATCTGGGTCAAGCATTCGCCGGTGGACGAGCTCCTCGCCCCGTCGGTGCTCAGGGTGGTGGACAACGAACTGGTCACTTCCCGCGGCATCCGCACCCTTTCCCCGCGTGACGTGAAATACCGCGGAGTGTACGAGGGTACCCAGCTGGACAGGGACCTGGCTTATCACCAGGGCTCCACGAGGCCTTCCCTGCTGGCTCCGTACGTGGAAGTCTCCTTCAAAGTCAAGGGCCCCTCGTTCTGGAAGAGGGCCGAATGGCTCACCGAAGGCTTCTACCAGGATCTTAACAAGCATGGCGTGGGCGCATTCTCCGAGCTCTACGACGGAGATCCCCCTCACGAGCCGCACGGAGCCATCTCTTCGGCCCTGAGCACCGCCGCCCTGCTCACGGTGGATTATCTTATGGAAAAATACAAGGAGAAATAGTCTATGAGAGTCTTGATGTTCGGATGGGAATTCCCTCCTCATATCGCCGGCGGTCTGGGTACCGCCTGCGAGGGTATCGTGAAAGGTCTTGCCCACAACGGTGTGGAGACCCTGTTCGTGATGCCCAATGCATCGGGAGACGAGGACCAGAGCGCCACTACCATCATCAATGCGAGCGATGTGCCGGTGGCCAATGTAAGCAATACAGTGGATGAATTCCTCGGGAAGGTGAAGTTTCTTTCCGTGGATTCCAACATAGTCCCCTATGTGGACCCCGAAGAGTATTTCGAGGCCATAGAGAAAATGAAGCGCGAGCAGGTCAACCAGACCACCGTCGGCTTCGGCCAGAAGTTCAAATTCTCCGGCAAGTACGGCGCCAACCTCCTTGAGGAGGTGTCCCGTTACGCCCAGGTGGGCGGCACCATCGCCATGCAGTACGCCGACCGCTTCGACGTGATCCACGCCCATGACTGGCTGACCTACCTGGCCGGCATCGCCGCCAAGGAACTCACGGGCAAGCCCCTCGTGGTCCATGTGCACGCCACTTCCTATGACAGGGGATCCGAAGATATGATCGACACCCGCGTGCTCGCGATCGAGACCCGCGGAATGATGGCCGCCGACAGGGTGGTCACCGTGAGCGACCTCACCAGGAACATAGTGATCAACCGCTACGGCATCGATCCCGCAAAGGTCGTCACCGTCCACAATGCAGTGGATTTCAGCGGCCGCGAAAACATCGAAGTGGAGAAGGGCGTCAAGGAGAAGGTCGTGACCTTCCTGGGACGCATCACCTTCCAGAAAGGCCCCGAATACTTCATTGAGGCTGCCGCCAAGGTTCTCAAGCGTACCAAGAATGTCCGCTTCGTGATGGCCGGAAGCGGAGATATGATGAACAGGGCCATACGCCAGGTGGCGCGCCTGGGCATCTCCGACCGTTTCCATTTCACCGGATTCCTCCGCGGAATGGACGTGCAGAAGATGTTCGCCCTGTCCGACGTCTACATCATGCCTTCCGTTTCGGAGCCTTTCGGCATCTCGCCTCTCGAGGCCATGCGCACAGGCGTCCCGTCCATCATCTCCAAGCAGTCCGGCGCCGCCGAAGTGCTCAAGTATGCCTTGAAGGTGGACTTCTGGGATGTCGATGCCCTCGCGGACGACATCTACGCCCTCATCACTTATCCCGCCCTCGCTTCCTTCGCGGAGAAGGAGGGCTATGACGAGGTCAACAACCTCAAATGGAACAACGCTACCGCCAAATTGAAAAAAGTTTACGAATCGCTGATATGAAAAAGTCAATCTGTCTTTATTTCCAGGTGCATCAGCCCACAAGGCTCCGTCAGTACAGGTTCTTCGATATAGGCAAGGACTCCCATTACTATGACGACTACGCCAACAGGACCATCCTCAAGAGAGTGGTCGAGAAGTGCTATCTTCCCATGAATGAAGCTCTTCTGGAAGCCATCAAGAAACACAAGGGAAAATTCCGCGTGGCTTTCTCCATCTCCGGTTCGGCACTCGAGCAGTTCGACCGCTACACCCCGGAAGTCATCGACAGCTTCCGCGAGCTGGTGGAGACCGGCTGCGTCGAATTACTCTGCGAGACCTACAACCACTCGCTGAGTTCGCTGGTATCCGAAAGCGAATTCAAATTCCAGGTGGAAAAGCACAAGGAAGCCATCAAGGAGCACTTCGGAGTGACCCCCAAGGCCTTCCGCAACACCGAGCTCATCTATTCCGACGGCATAGGCGCCATGGTGTACAAACTCGGATTCAAGACCATGCTCACCGAAGGCGCACGCCACATCATGGGCTGGAGGAGTCCCGACTATGTGTATTCCGACGATATCTGCGACAAACTCAACCTGCTCCTGCGCAACTACACTCTCAGCGACGACATAGCCTTCCGTTTCGACAACAAGGGCTGGTCCGAGTGGCCTCTGACCACCGAGAAATACGCCGGCTGGCTCAATGCGGCCGACGGTGAGATCGTCAACCTCTTCATGGATTACGAGACCTTCGGCGAGCACCGCTCCGCCGACAGCGGCATCATCGATTTCATGAAATATCTCCCCGATGCAGTACTCGCCGACGGGAGCATGGAGTTCGCCACTCCTTCCGAGGTTGTCAAGAAGCACAAGAGCGTAGGCGGCCTTTCAGTACCTGAGCCCATCTCCTGGGCAGATGAGGAGAGGGACACCTCCGCATGGCTCGGAAACGAACTCCAGCAGGATGCCTTCAACAAGCTCTACGGTCTCAGGGAGAAGCTCTCCCTCCTGGACGACGCCGCCCTGTGGGAAGATTTCGGACATCTCTCCGAAAGCGACCACCTTTATTACATGTGCACCAAATTCTTCGCCGACGGCGAGGTGCACAAGTATTTCAATCCTTACGACACCCCATTCGAAGCGTTCATCAACTACATGAACGTACTTAGTGACTATATCATAAGAGTCAATGAAGCAATAGCTGTAAAACCTTAGAAACAGATGCAAGTAAACAAAATCGAAGTAGACGCTCCCCTTTGGAAAAGCGTACGCGTGACGCGTCACCTGCCCGAAGAGCTTTCAGGCCTTGAAGAGTTGTGCAAGAACCTGTGGTGGTGCTGGAATGACAGTGCCAAGGCCCTTTTCAAGAGAATCGACGCAGATCTGTGGCATACATCCGGCCACAATCCCATGGTCATCCTGGATACCGTGGATCTGAAACGCTATATGGCCCTGGCCAAGGACAAGTCCTTCCTGGACCAGCTCGGTGACGTGATGGCCGAGTTCAATTCGTACATGGCCCTCAAAGCCAAGCGTACTGAGCCCTCCGTGGCGTATTTCTGCATGGAATACGGTCTGGACACCTCCCTCAAGATTTATTCCGGCGGCCTGGGTATCCTCGCCGGCGACTATCTCAAGGAAAGCAGCGACATGAATGTCAACATGACGGCTGTCGGCCTGCTTTACCGCTATGGTTATTTCGACCAGAAACTCACGCCCCAGGGCAACCAGGTGGCCACATACAATCCCCAGGACTTCCTGAAGATCCCCGCGGAGCCCGTGCTCGGCGAGGACGGCCTCTGGAAGACCGTCACCATGGCCCTTCCCGGCCGTGACCTCCACGCCCGTATCTGGAAGGTGGCTGTGGGCCGCACCGACCTCTACCTCCTCGATACCGACTATGAGGAGAACATCCCTGAGGACCGCCAGGTGACCCATCAGCTCTACGGCGGCGACTGGGAGAACCGTCTCAAGCAGGAGATACTGCTCGGCATCGGCGGTGTCAGGGCCCTGAGGGCTCTCGGCATCAATGCCACCATCTACCATTGCAACGAAGGTCATGCTGCATTCGCCGGCCTCGAGAGGCTCCGCGAGTATATGCAGCAGGGCAATCTCAATTTCACCGAGGCCCTGGAACTCGTGAGGGCTTCCGGCCTCTTCACCACCCACACTCCCGTGCCCGCCGGCCACGACGCTTTCGATGAGAGCATGCTCGGCCGCTACCTCGGCCACTATCCGGCCCGTTTCGGCATAGAGTGGGACACCCTGATGTCCCTGGGCAAGGTGCACCTGCACGATCCGGGTGAACGCTTCTCCATGAGCATCCTGGCGGCCAACACCTGCCAGAACGTCAACGGCGTGTCCATGCTTCACGGCAAGGTCAGCCAGGAGATCTTCGCAAACATGTACCCGGGTTATCTCCCCGAGGAGCTCCATATCAGTTATGTGACCAACGGCGTCCATTATGACACCTGGGCTTCCAAGGAATGGAAGGCCCTCCACGCCAAGGTCTTCGGCCCCGAGTTCAAGACCCACCACTACGACAAGCGCTGCTTCGAAGAGATATACAGGCTCTCCGACGAGGAGGTTTGGAACACCCACAAGCAGGTGAAGAAGGATATGATAGCCACCATCAAGGAGAGGCTTTCCGATCCCGCGAGGTGCAGCCATTATTCCCCCAGCCAGGTCGTCACCATCAAGAAGAGGCTCCGCGACGATGTGCTCACCATAGGTTTCGCACGCCGTTTCGCCACCTACAAGAGGGCGACTCTGCTGTTCTCCGACCTGGACAGGCTTGACACGATCGTCAACAATCCCGCCTGCCCCGTCCAGTTCATCTTCGCCGGCAAGGCCCATCCCGCCGACGGAGCCGGCCAGGATCTGATCAAGCAGATCGTGGAAATCTCCAAGCAGGACAGGTTCCTGGGCAAGATCATCTTCGTGCCCGGATATGACATCACCCTGGCTAAGCGCCTGGTGCAGGGAGTGGATGTGTGGATGAACAATCCTACCCGTCCTCTCGAAGCCTCCGGCACCTCCGGAGAGAAGGCCGCCATGAACGGTGTCATGCACTTCTCCGTCCTGGACGGCTGGTGGGTGGAAGGTTACAAGAAGGGCGCCGGCTGGGCATTGCCCCAGGAGCGCACCTACGACGACCAGAATTACCAGAACGAGCTCGACTCGGCTACTATCTATACCATCCTCGAGAACGAGATAGCTCCCCTGTACTACGATGTGGACAAGATCTCCGGACGTTCCGCAGGATGGATATCACAGATCAAGAATACCATAGCCCAGGTGGCCTGCGAGTTCACCACGAACCGCATGCTCACCGACTACTGCAACCAGTACTACTATCCTCAGGCAGAGAGGTTCAACTCCCTGGTCACCGACGACTACTCCCGCGTGCGTGAAATCGCCGCCTGGAAGAAGAACGTCGCCGACGAGTGGAACAATATCAAGGAGATTTCCTGCACCCAGCCGGATCCTTCCTATATCCTCTCCATGGAAGACAAGCTCAAGAGCGATGTGGAGCTCTATATCGGAAATCTCAAGCCCGAGGATCTGGGCGTAGAGATGATCCTTGCCGAGTACGACAAGCACGGCAAGCTCCATATCAGGGAGACCTGGCAGTACGACCTCGTCTCCTTCGAGGAAGGCATCGCCAAGTACCACGTCTCCATCCTTCCCGAAAGGACGGGTATGTATCAGGTCAGCACGAGGGTCTATGCCAAAAACAGTCTGCTGCCCCACAGGCAGGACTTCCCTCTGGTGAAATGGTTGTAGCGACCGGATTTTTCGACGGAGTCCATCTGGGACACCGGCTCGTCATGCAGACTTTGCTCTCTGAAGCCCGAAGGCGCGGGGAGCAAAGTCTTGTCATTACCCTCTGGCCCCATCCCCGCACCGTCCTCCAGCAGGACGCCCGTTCCCTGCGGCTTCTGACCTCCCTTCCGGAGAAGGAGGCCCTTCTGAAGGAAGCGGGTGCGGACAGGGTGGAGGTGCTGCCGTTCACCAGGGATTTCGCCGCGATGACGGCGCGGGAGTACCTCGAGACCGTGGTCAAGGGCCGCTACGGCGCCGGCACCATTGTCCTCGGGTATGACAATCGCGTGGGCAGCGACTCCCTCGGACCGGAGGAGACGGAAAGATTGGCCCGGAGCCTGGGGCTCGAAGTGGTGACGGTGCCCTCCGTGGATATGGGCGGCGCCCCGGTGAGTTCCACCAGGATACGCAGCACCCTCGCCGCAGGGGATATCGCAGCGGCCAATGCCATGCTCGGCTACCACTACACCCTGCGCGGCGTGGTGGTCGGGGGCAAGCACTTGGGACATACCATAGGCTTCGCCACGGCCAACACACGCCATTACGAGCCTTTGAAGATGCTCCCGGCCGTAGGTGCATACATCACCTCGACCCGTGTCCAGGGGGAGGATTTCTTCTCCATGACCAACATCGACCCCGACGGCAAGACCGAGACTCACATCTTCGATTTCTCCGAAGATATCTACGGGCTGGACATAGATGTTTCGTTCCTTGAGCACCTGAGGGGAGAGCTGCATTTCAGTTCAGTGGAGGAGCTTAAAAATCAGCTCGAAAAAGATGAAATACAGTGTAAAAAGCGTATATTAGCATCATGGAAAAAGTGATCGACATACTGATTCCCGTGCTGATGTTCTGCGTCCCGCTGGCCGCATCCCTCATTTCCAAGGCCAACGAGAAGAAGAAAAAGGCGCTGAAGGAGTTCACTGTGACGACCCAGCCGCTCACTGTCCTGGAAGACGACGAGGAAGACGACGAGGAGGAGTACGAGTCCGAGGGGCCGGAAGTGCCGGAGGCTGTGCCGTATGTCGCACCGGCGCCTGCTCCTGCACCCGCACCCGCTCCGGAAGTCTTCACCGAGGGCGAGCACTCCATCAAGCATACAGCCCGCAAGGCGGATGCCGCCAAGGCTGAAAAGAAAGAAAAGATAGATACCAGAAAACTTATAATTTATTCGGAACTGATGAAGCCAAAATTTAACGAAGGGCTCGAATAATCCGAAAAATTGTTATATTTGCAAAAGACGAGGGTTCTGTCCATGAGACAGGACTCTATTTTATTGACGAATTATGGCAGATATTCATTACATGAGCCAGGAAGGCCTGGACAAAATCAAGAAAGACTTGGCGGAAGCATTGGCGCAGAGACCAGTGATCTCCGCCGCCATAGCAGAGGCGAGGGAAAAGGGCGATCTCTCTGAAAACGCCGAATACGAGTCGGCCAGGGAGGCCCAGGGATTGTTGGAGCTCAAGATAGCCAACCTCCAGAACATGGTGGCCAACGCGAAGGTGCTCGACAGCTCCCAGCTCAATGCAGACAAAGTTCAGATGATGACCCGCGTGAAGGTGGAGAACGTCTCCGTCCATCAGGTCATGGAGTTCACCATAGTAGGGGAGACCGAAGCGGATTTCGCCCATGGCAAGCTCGCCGCCACCACTCCCATAGCCAAGGCTCTCATGGGTCACGGCAAGGGCGAGATCGTGGATGCGAAGGTCCCTTCAGGCATCATCAAGTTCAAGATTCTCGATATTTCCCTCTGATATGGCAACGATTTTCACAAAGATAGCCAAAGGCGAGATCCCTTCCTGGAAGGTGGCTGAAAACGAAGATTACTACGCATTCCTGGACATCAGCCCTCTTTCCCAGGGCCATACCCTCGTCATCCCCAAGAATGTCGAGGATGACTACATCTTCCACCTGGAGCCCGAAGTGTACGAGGGCCTCTGGGCTTTCGCCCGCAAGGTGGCCATAGCCGTCAAGGCGGCCGTTCCCTGCCAGAGGGTGGGAGTCGCCGTGCTCGGCATGGAAGTCCCCCACACCCACATCCATCTGATCCCCCTGAATTCGGAAGGGGACATGGATTTCCGCAAGAAAAGACCCGAATTCACGCCTGAGCAGCAGGCCGCGACCGCTGCCGCAATCCTGAGAGAATATGAAAAACTTTAGGATACTGTTTGCCGTCACCGCCCTCATCGCACTTGCCTCTTGCGGGCGTAACGCCACCGTCTCCGGCACCTTCGGGCAGGTTCCCGGCGGAGTGCTGACCGTCCGTAGTCTCGGAGCATCCGCCATCACCCCTTCGGATACCGTGAAGATTGACAAATCCGGACATTTCAAATACAGCCTCTCCCTGGAGGAAGGCCAGCCCGAGTTTGTGTATTTCTATTATTCGGGCCGTCCCGTGGCCAGCCTGCTGGTCAGCAAGGGCGACCATATCACCGTGACCGGCGACACCCTCGGACGCTATGAAGTGAGCGGTTCGCAGGAGTCTTCCCAGCTCAAGGAAGTCAGTGACAAGTATGCTGCTTTCAAGAGCGGATTCGACGCCCTGGTCGCAGCCGACAAGGGCAATGAAGCGGCCAAACTTTACATCGACCACTACCGCGAGTGCGTGAAATACATCATGGCCAACCCCCGTTCCCTGACGGTGATCCCCGTGCTGTACGAGCAGGTCGATGACAACAACCCTGTCTTCGCCCAGCCTACCGACGCCCTGCATTTCCGCAACGCCTTCGATTCCCTCGTGACGGTTTATCCCGACTCCAGGTATGTCAAGGCCCTCGGCAAGGTCGCCGAAGCCCGTCAGCGCGAGTTCGAGCTCTCCAACAGGGTGGGCGCCGCCTTCGAAGCCGGTTATCCCGACATCGAGATGCCTTCCATCAAAGGCAACAGGGTCTCGGTCAGCTCGCTCGACGCCCCTGTGGTGCTCGTGGTGTTCTGGAATGCCGCCGATGCCGAGAGCAAGCTCATCAACACCGAAGTCCTGATGCCCGTATGGGATGCCTGCCACGCCCGTGGCCTCGACATCTATTCCATAGGCATCAGCGCCAACAAGGCCGAGTGGGCCACGACTGTGCTCGGGCAGAAACTGCCCTGGACCAATGTCAACGACGGTCTGGGCACCTCTTCCCCGACCATCTACACCTATGCCGTCGAGGGGCTGCCTTCAGTCTATTTGATCGCGGAAGGTGAGCTCAAGGGCAAGGTCGATGCCGACCGCACTGCCATCCTGGCCGCGGTCCGCAAATACTTGAAATAGCAGAATCTTCAAGGCCGCCCGATCGGGCGGCCTTTTTTCGTCATGGCAAGAAAAATGGTATCACCCAAAGATATGAAAAGCCTGTTTTGTATTGCAATCGCGGTTTTATCTTTATTTCTGTCGTGCAGCCCTGCGCCGCGCGGCCGCATGGCGGCGACGCTGGATGAGGTGGCGGGTTATGTTTGCGAGCGGCCGGACAGCGCGCTGACGGTGCTGCAGGCCATCGATTCCACCGTTCTCAAAACCCGCGCCCTGCGGGCCAAATACTCCCTATTGCATGTAATGGCTCTGGATAAAAGCTACAAGGACATCTCTGCCCCGGGGCTGTTGGATCCTGCAGTGACGTGGTATGAACGCCATGGTACGGCGGACGAAAAACTGAAAACTTTTTTTCACGAAGGTCGCATTGCGCAGGTAAATGAGGACTGGAACGGTGCAGCTGTCTTCTATTCACAAGCCGAAGCGTTCTCCGAAAAGGCCCAGGATGCACATGCCGTCGGTTTGTTATACGAGGCGATCTCCAGTGTTTATAACGCCACCCATAATACAGACAAAGAGCAAGAATATGTGGAGAAAGCCTTGTCGGTGTACAAGCAGGCACAAGATCCGATTTACGGATCAGCATTGGGAGATCTTGCTATTGTTTACCAAACCCGTCATGAATGGGAAAAGGCTGATTCCCTTTATCAGGAAGCAATAGCCCAGTCTGAAGCATATCCACACTCGTTGGCTATCTATCTTTCCAATTATGCGCGAATGAAGGTCCTGCAACCGAATGCTGATCCAGCAGGAACAATTGCATTGTTGAATAGAAAGCAGACGTTGTCCGGGGGATTGACCCCTATGGAAGCCGGGACATATGCTTATGCGCTATTACTCACGGGGAAAGAAAAAGAGGCGAATGATCTCGCGAATCAGCTGGAGCGAAGTCAGGTGTCGCAATCTCCTGAGGTTGAGTACTGGCTTTGCCGGATCGCATATGCTGGGGGTGATTACAAGCGCGCTTATGAGTTGATGAATAAAAGCCGTCAATGGGAGGAGTCTGAAATCCGCAGCCTGTTATCTGATTCTGTGTCGGAAGCCATCTCTGATTATCAAGCAGATATTGCCAGAGGGCAGCGTGAAAGATACAAAACCCATCTGGCCGTATTCATTATTATCCTTTTACTCTTGGCCTTGGCACTAGCCCTTTCCGCTCTTCGTAGGAACAAGATAGTTTCAGAGCGGGATAGAATCATGGATATTTGCGCTGAACTGGAAAAGGAGGCAGCAGAACAAGAGGCCCAGACAGCATCTCTCCTGAAACAGCTGAGCCGTTTCCGGGATGAGGTCGGAAAAGAACGGATTCTACGTTTCCGACAAGCTGGCAAAATTCGTAGTTCTATTTGGCGTTTGGATCACCTTGGACCGATAGGATGGATTGAAAATGACAGTAACATGAAGGAAATCAAAAATGAGTTGTCATATATTTATGATATGGATGATTCCGGAGAAAAGATGATTCGCCGGCTGGACAAGGAGTTGGATGGGATCCTATTGCCGTTGTTTGAGAAGTTGAATCTGCAGGATAAACCTGATGATAAACTCTTCCTTTGTTGTTGCTGTTTGCTTGAATTGCCGTCAGATGTGTTGGTGGCAAAGTTTAAATTGACTCCCGGCAATATTCGTGTAAAGAAATATCGTCTCAGGGCACAAATAGCGCAATTGAATAATCCAGACTACAATGCCCTATTCGGGATAAAAAATAAAAGTGTTACAAATTGACTCATTTGAATAAATATAGGCGGGGGGGGTAATATATTGTAAATCAACCGTTTGTGTAACGATTGGGTGTCTTTTAGGGGGATTTGTAACATTCTCCATTGTTGCGCCCGCATAATTACCTGATAGTTAAGTTATTAGAAAAGGCGCCTGTAACACTTGTTTTTGTCTGAAATTTGGAATTCTCATAGTTAGGCCCTTATATTTGTTACAACCAAAAGATTTTCGGACTATGAGACAGAAAAAATCAATCCTTCTTTTTGTAACGCTTGTTCTGGCAGCGTTCCTAAAGAAGTGAAAGATTTTTCCATTTTGCGCTTTTGTAATTCATTGAATAATAATGTTTTATGGTTGCGCGGTGAAAGATTTTTTCTAGCTCTTAATTATAAATAGTCCAATTACAAATATTAGCTTTGCGAAAAACACTAACGATTATTATGCATATGTTTCTTCGGCTACATCAACTTGCGTTTACTAGCTTTGCAAGTTTTTTTGCGGTTATTGCCGTGTTGGTTACGGGCTGCTCGCGTATTGCTGAGCAGGACTTATTTACGTTTACTCTCAATGAGATGAACGATAATGTGCCGCTCGTCACCGTCCTTCCGGAGAAAGTAGCCGACGGGTTGAATCTGACCGGATTCGGGGTTCTCCGTAACGAGTTGGTTGTGACCTCGGGCTTCATGGATATTATTGCCTAGATATTGTGGACTTGGTATCCGGCGAGGTTGTTCGGCAGCTATGCCGAAAGGGCCGGGGGCCGGGTGAGTTCCTGGCTGTATCCCCATTCTTTTCAATAGAACAGGAAAGCGTAATAGTTTATGACATGGCAAACGGAACAGTATCCGAAGTGTTGTTGAGCGGGGATGCAGCTGGAAGTGCCATCCATCAGGTACGGTTGGAGGCTGCGCCAGGGAAAGGGCATCCCAATATTATGTCGTCCTACAAGGTCTCAGAAAAGGAACTGATTGCCTATAACTCTATCCAGGGATCAGCGGAGTTTGTGAGTATAGATAATCCTTATTATGCCGTGTATGACTGGACGAGCGGAGAGGAGAAACAATCATTTGTCCTTTTTGATACAACGCCATTGGAAAAAGAAATAGAGTGGGCGCGAATGAATGCATTTGCGCTGTTTGATTGTTTGAACAATCAGAGGACGGCGCTCTGCTTTGCTATGAACAGCATGCCAGTATATGGGTTCCTGGTTATTCAGACAGGAAAAGTCACGGGATTCCGTATCAAGGGAGCACCCACGTTCTCTGCAGATGAACCGCACCAGTTTTTTACTGGAATCTGCGCGCAGGGCGATTTCGTTTACGCTCTGTATTTTGGGCGTCCGACAAGCGAACACCAGCCGGGAACCGCAAATACTTTTTTGTACAAGTTGGACTGGGATGGAAGAATCCTAAAAAAATGTGAACTTGAAGGGCTGTACCGTTCTTGTAGTGCGACACCAGATGAATTGTTCCTCTCCAAGGTTGAAGAAAATCAGACTCTCTGCTTGTATCGTTTGGATATTAGTTTGTTATAAACAATTATTTGTTAATCAATAGTATATTAAGAAAACTATATTAAGAGACATTATTAAATCAAGTTGCCCTGTGAATGATTATGAAAGACTCATTTCCTTTTAGTGCTATCAAAATACTTTTGATGGTGTGCTTTTTTTCAACATTGATTCTATCTTGTAATAATTCACGAAATCCTGATTTACGACATATTGTTTCCGATGAGATTTGTATCAT
>JAFTBU010000050.1 GCA_017455065.1 Bacteroidales bacterium | reverse complement strand
TAAGCACTGCTACCGCCTTCCCCGGAGCCTCTCACCGTCAACGTCGTCATCGCTGCGCGATAACTTGCTGCCAGTGGCTTGAACGTGAAATTCGGTGGCTGAGTGAATCGGCCTTCCAGGGCACTCCGGGGTAGGTCAATCCCGCCATCGAGGCCCAAAAGGGGTCGATGGCGGAGCTGACCGCGCCTGTATGCGTGTCTGTCGGGGGTACGCTCCGCCATCGATTTTCCAGCCGCCCCCGCAGGCCCCGTTTTTCTTCCCCTCCTGTTCTCCCCGGCCATTCTCGCTCCCACCGTCCCCGAACCTGCGGGAGAAGGCGCATTTACAGCCCTTATCGCTCCCACCGTCCCCGATCTATGGACGGTAGGAGCACCCGCCTATCACCACCGACATGCTGCGCCGTTAGCGGGGCACTTGGGCCAGGGCATCCATGCAGCCGATAGCAACGGGCGGGCGAGGAGAGCACTCAAACATAGCTCACCGCAGCCCGCCCGTAACCGCCGCGCTTCGCCATCGCGCGGCGGTGGTGCTGCATCCCCCGCCGCCGCAGAGCGTATATTGCGGCGGCGACCTCCTCCGAAATGCGCCCTACGTCGTGCCCAGGCAGCATCCCAGGCCGGTACAGCCGCAGCAGAAAAGCCACTATGCAACGCTGCGGCTCCGTAGCAGCCATTTCGTACCGGCCCGGGTCGTTAATGAACGCGCCGGGAGCACGACCCCCTCCCAGAGTGCACTGTAGGGCATACCAGTGCTCCAGGTGTCGGGTCGGAGCCGAGACCTGGAGCGCTACCACCCCATGGAGGCCACTCTGTGGCACCCCCGCGCTCCCGAGATGTTCATTAAGGATTAACTTGAACATCAAGGATCAACCCGAAATTCAGAGGATCGCCGTACCCCAAATAGAAGCCCTTGCAAGCGGGGTCGGCTGGCCTTCCGAGGACCAAATGGTGGCGGAAAGCAACCCTATACCCCCTGGAGGGCCATGGGAGGCATGGTGGCTGTCCTTCTGAATATCGGGTTAGCGGCTATCGGTGCTCAGCCGTACATTTCGACATTCGTCAGCCCGGCGAACCCCCAATAGAAGAGCCTGGAAGCAGGGGTGACTGGGCTGACGAGGCCAAACTGGGGGCGTCAGCCCACCGGAACCCCTCTGGAGGGCCCTGGAAGGCATGGTCAGTGGGCTGACGAATTTCATAATCGGCCCTCGCCGCCGCAGTATGCGCGATGCGGCGGCGAGCTACACCAGGGCACCACCGCTGCAAGATACGCCCTGCGGTGTACCGTCCATAGATTGTGGACGGTCGGAGCGAAAGGGGCGGAAAAACAGTAAAATCTTTGAAGTTGTCAAAAGTTGACAATTTTGCGCCATACCTTTGCATCAACAAATACGAAATGTCATGAGCGCACAAGAACTTCTCAAATTACTCCAGGAAACTGAAATCGCAGCATTGGTCGAAGATCTCGGACTGGAACTGAAATAAGACGGAACTCCATTTTTGGAAATCCGAAAAATAGTGTATATTTGCATTCCCAAAAGGTGCTATGGCCGAGCGGTTAGGCACAGGTCTGCAAAACCTGGTACAGCGGTTCGATTCCGCTTGGCACCTCCAAACAAAAGCGTCCGCCAGTGAGCGGACGTTTTCGTTTGGAGGCGCCTATGGCGCTTTCTTAGCGCACCAGATAATATCCCAATACAACCAGGGCTATACCTGCAACGACACTGATGGCTACATACCCCGCAGAGCCCTTTCTCATAAAGGATATACTGCTCCACAAGCCCATGTACTTCAATGTCGCAGTATCGGACGAGCCGCAGTCTTTCGATATCCAGCCCGAAGAGACCCTTCTTCTGGAACCCGGGAGATGCTTCATCGCCTTCCAGATCGTCAGTTGTGATGA
The DNA here is from genome assembly GCA_017455065.1 of Bacteroidales bacterium. GTDB lineage: Bacteria > Bacteroidota > Bacteroidia > Bacteroidales > UBA932 > Cryptobacteroides. The sequence continues at coordinate 27,465 of JAFTBU010000050.1, read as the reverse complement.
GCCTGCCCCGGAAATGACGATGGAATTCGGCGTTTTCCTAAAGAGCAGTTACCTCCGGAACGCGGCCCTGGGAGAAATGGAGCCTTTCCCGGCCAATATAGGAATAGCGGTGAAAGGCTTGGAGTATCAGGGGATATAATCAAACAGATCTATGGTCCCGGCGTCGTTGCGGAGGCCGAGTATGGGGACATATTCCTCCATGCGGGTGGAGCCGGTGGCCTTGTCGACATGGAAATACGTAAGCGCGCCGGTATAGCTGCGGAACACCACGACCCATTCGCTGTCCGTCTCCTCCCCCATTTCCACCGACATCAGCGAAGGATTGTCTTCGGCGGAACTCCAGTCAAATTCACTCTTGCAATAATTGCTCACCCCCTGGTAAGCCAGTTCAGCGGTCAGTTCCCTCCCCTTGCACGAGCACAGCAGGAGCGCCGCGAGGACGATTGTACCGATTATTCTTTTCATATTATCTTCACTTCCCTGCCCCGGAGGTATTTCTGCAGCAGGTCCGTGGTGCGGATTTTCACGAAACAGGTGGCGGTGCCGTCGGTGCAGGCGAACCATTCGCCTTCGGCGATGCTGCGGTCCATCACCAGGTGTATCCCCGCCGCCTGGGGCAATATGGCACTGAGGATGGTGGTCGCACCGACCAGCACTCCGGTCTTCGCCCAGAGCAGCTCCGCCGAGGCGAAGGACACCCGCGGGATGCCGAGGGCGCCGCAGAATTCCCGGGTCACGAAGGGGCGGTCGTCCGTCGTGACATATAGGTAGAACTCCGTCTGCTGCCGGTTGCACAGGAAGATAGTCTTCACTATGCGCACCCCGATACGGGCGTCGATGTGCTGACAATCCTCCATCGTGATCCCGGGGTCGGTATCCACCCTTTCGAAAGGGATACCCTCCGCTTCGAAGGTCTCATACACCCTCCGGCGAAGCTCGGTGCCGTATTCCGCCGGCGGGGTCGTCATCAGGTCGCTTACATAGAACATGGCTGTTGTCTGTTTCTCCACTCTTTGATGCGCAGGGCGATGTTCCCGGCCAGTTGGTCGCTGTAGAGCCAGGGCTCGCAGCTGTGTATGTCGCCGACATTCAGCACCCCGCGTATGGGCTTGTATTCGGCCCCGTCGTAGCCTTCGACCACCAGGACATGGTGCTCGGGCGAGACGCTGACCGTGATGGTGTCATGGAGCACCGCAGGAGTGGCGTCGGTGCGCCAGTTCACGGGATTGATGCACATCACGCAGTCCCCGCTCACCACGGGCTGGATGTACTTGACATCCTTGACGGTGTTGTAGCATATGGTCACGCCCAGGTCGTCGGCTCCCTGCGCGGCACGGATATGCCGGGTGGCCAGGGTGTCCGCCGGAGTCACTTTGTAGCCCAATACATAGGCGGCCACCAGGTCGCGGTAGGTATCGTCATCCATGTGCTTGAGGAGCTCCACCACCGCCAGGCCGCCCTGGCTGAAGCCCGCGATCACAAAGGGCCTCCCTGAACCCCTGACACGCAGGAATTCGTCGAAAGCGGTCTTGACGTCGTCCATCGACAGTCGGGTGCGCTCATGGATGAGGTCCTCGTCGCCGGTGACCCAGGTATCGATGGCCATGTGCCGGTAGTAGGGCGAATAGAAATTGTTACCCGGCCCCATGTAGCCGGCGACCTTGGATATCTCTATGGCCATGCGGTCCCGGTGTTCCCGTTTCCACACGTCGGCATAGTGGCACAGCCTGCCCTCAGCATCCTTCCAGTCGGCCTCCCAGGTGGACACCACATAGAAAATGTCCGCCCCGGTGGATGTGGTGTCCTGCATGCTGGTGTACCACATCACCGGATCGGAGTAGTCGGGAGCCGGAGGGATGAAGGTCCTCTCCCGGCAGGAGAGGACCAGCAGGATCAGTAATGGAAAATACTTCCTCACTTCCGTATCAGAAGAACTTCACTATATCGTCGACAGGTCTGTGCACAGGCATGGCGGGATCCGCGGCACGGTAGCCGAGGGCGATGACAGCCATCACTTCCTCATTGTCGGGGATGCCGAACAGAGGACGGAGCTGGTCGGAGTAACGCATGCCCATGATCAGGGTGTCGAAGCCCATGGCGCGAGCCTTGAGGATGAAATAGGCATTGCTCAGGCCGTTGTCATAGGCGCCCCAAGCCTCTCCCACTTCATTGACCTGCTGGCCGCGGTTGAAGCCGGACTTGCCTTTCTCATAGGTGGAGACGATGAGAGCGGATGCATTAGCCACTTTCTCCTTGTTTCCGCCAATCATTTCGAGGACTGCCGCAGTCTTTTCCGGACTGAGGGCCACATAGTACTTGCTGGGCTGCTGATTGGCCCATGAAGGGGCGTTCTGGGCTGCGGTGATGATTTCCCTCACCTCGGCCTCGGTGACCACCTTTCCGGCCTCATATGCACGGACACTTCTGCGGGTCTGGAAGACTTCGTCGAGGGTGGGAGCGGACTGGACCGCGGTGCCGGCGCATCCGGCGAACATCAGCAGCGCTGCTGCTGCACTGAAAAGAGCTGAAAATTTCATATTTGAATGGTTTAAAAGATTATCTGCCGTTGAAATCGCGGGCGTACGCTTCCGATTCCTCGCCACCGAGGTGCCCGCCGTCTTTGATTATTATCTTGTAGGAAAAGGTCTTGGATTCCCCGGGCAGCAGGGTGAAGGAAGCATCGCCGCTGAAACCGGGTTCGATGGCCTTGCCGCCTAGGTTGTTCACAGCGAAGAGGCCGTAGCCCCTGGCGTGGGACCAGGCGGGGAAATTCACATTGTCCCGGGAATCTATGATAAGGATGGAAATGTCGTCGCCCTGCTTGGTGCCGTCGAGCCGGGTCCACTCGGGCCGCGTCCCCCAGCAGTCGTCCCCGGTGAAACCGAGGCTGTTGGTGTACAAGCCGGTGACGCCGTCCTTATTGACAGTGCGCTGCCCGGAGGGCTTGCCTTCGGCATCCAGATAGAGCGTCGGCTGGTCCGAGGGCTGCTGGAAGGCACGGTCCACCCTGAGCCCAAGCATCCCTTCCTTGTCCTCGCCGAAGAAGACGGTATCCACAGCCGTCAGCTCGGCAGTGCGGACCACGGAGCGCTCATGCCTGCCGCCGGCGAAGGTATAGGTGGTCCTTTCGGTCAGCAGGACATTGCCGTCGAAATCCACCCAGTCCGACAGGGTGACGATGCGGGGAGGGTCGGCGGATTCGATGCTGCGCAGCACCACGGTGCCGAAAAGGCGGCGGCGCTCCTCGGGCAATGAGGAATTGGCGTTCCAGAAATCCAGGCCGTTGACCGCACCGTGGTTGAACCAGAGTCCCGAATGGTGGATGTGGTCCACGCTCTCGAAGGCCCTGGGAGCCCTGGGGTAGCCTCGGGTGATGTCTATCCCCGACGAGGTCATGATGGGCCAAAGTATGGTCTTGCACTCGTCTTCAGGGTAGTACAATGAGGTGAAATACCTCCCGCCGATGTTCACCTCCACCTTGCGGGCGGCGTCGTCGCGCCGGAAGGTCACACCGGAGGGGCGGTTGCATGCCGGCAGCAATGCGATCATCAGCACCGCCAGGGCCAGGAAACGTACGGGATGTTCTGTCCTCATCTGGAAAATGTTTAAAGCCATTTCAAATATACGGAACTTTCGGTAAATTTGGAGAAAATCCGGACATATGAAAAGAATAAGCATCCTTTCAGCGGCCCTCGCTGCGGCCGTCCTGCTGTGCGCATGCACCCACCAGAAGCAACCAGAGACCATCGCCCTCTTCGGCGGATCCTTCAGCGTCATCCCCGCCTCCGAAGTGGCCACCCAGTGGTGGGAGGAGCAGCTGGGAGCCAAGGTCGTCAAGTACGGAGCCGGCGGCGCCGGTTTCTCGAACCGCACCCAGGGCAGCGGCAAGCACATCCAGTGGCAGATAGACAGCGCCTGCGCCCCAGACGCCCCTGTCTATGACACCTATGTCCTCTGGGCTTCGACCAATGATTTCACCAAGGTCAATGAGCTCAGCGGCGAGCCCCTGGACTACAGCGAAGCCGACGGGTACGACCCCGCCAAGCTGGAGACGCAGTGCGGAGGCATCAACTACGCCATACGCCGCATACGCGAGAAAGCCCCGGATGCCCGCATCCTGTTCATGACTTCCACCAAATGCTTCACCGCGCCCGGCGCCGGCACCGCGGTGAATTACCAGGATACCACAGGCAAGACCGGGATGAACGAGTTCGTGGCCAAGCAGATACTCTGCTGCCAGCTCGCCGGAGTCCCCTACCTCGACCTTTTCACCCTGGCCCCCTTCAACGAGAGGAATTTCACCCAGTTCGTCCAGAAGGACAATCTGCACCTGAGCGAAGCCGGCTACGAGGCCATCCGTGACCTCCAGGTCGAATTCCTCCGCAGCGGCAGGACCATGCGGGGACAGCACATCACACTCCCCTCGCACTCTTCCCGCGACTGGGGCGGGCTGGGCCGCTATGCCGCCGCAAACGCCCTCCAGAAGCCGCCCAAGGCCGTCCTGTTCGGTGACTCCATCACCCAGAACTGGCCCATGATGCGCCCGGATTTCTTCAAGGACCATGATTTCGCAGGCCGCGGCATCAGCTCCCAGACCACGGCGGAAGGCCTCGTGCGTTTCCGCAACGACGTCATCAATCTCCACCCCGAGTACGTCTTCATCCTCTACGGTGTCAATGACGTGGCGGAGCACAACGGAGCCATCGACCTGGAGAATGCCGTCGGCAACATAGCTTCGATGGTGGAGCTCGCCCGCGCCCACGGCATCAAGCCCGTGCTCTGCACCATCCTGCCCGCCACCCACGCCTACTGGATCCCGGCGATAGGCCAGATTTCCACGCAGGTGATGGCTTTCAACAAGCTTCTGCTCGCCTATGCAGAACAGGAGAAACTTCCGGTAGTGGACTACTGGACACCCATGAACGACGGCCGGGGCGGACTGTCCCCCGAGCACTCTCGTGACGGAGTCCATCCCACCCCGGCCGGCTATGAGATCATGGAAAGCCTGCTGCTTTCCAAACTCGCAGAGCTTGAAACCGGACGCTGATCAGTCTCAGGCCGCCAGCTTGCCTGCGATATACTCGCAGACATCATTCACGGTCTTGGGCTGGATCTGAGGATCTATCTGGATATTAAATTTGGCTTCGAGGGCCATGACCACCAGGATCATGGTCAGGGAGTCCAGGCCCAGCTCCTCCACAAGGAGGGTATTGCCGGTCACACCATCGAGGTCTATCTTGGGTTTCACCATTTTGACAACCTCTTTGAGGCCTTCAAGTATTTCTTCGTTTGTCATGTCCTGAATTACTGATTACGTGAGACTTTGAGTGAACCGGTACGCTTGAAGTCCTCTTTACGTACGCTGACCTTGGCGATGCGGTGGGTGCTGGGCAGGGTCTCGTTGACCTTGGCCACGAGATCATTGCAGTAAGCCTCCACTTCACTCCAGTCCTTACCCTCGAAATACTCCATCCTGGGCAGGATCTCGATGGCGATGCAAGGCTGGTCACCTATTTTGTCCTCCTTCACCAGGCAGTCCTTGATGCCGTCATATTTGTAGAAAGGCTCCTCGAGCTCCTCGGGAGAGACATTCTCGGCATTGGCGAGGATGATGAGGTTCTTGATACGCCCGACGATGTACAGATAGCCGTCCTCGTCGAAACGTCCGAGGTCTCCGGTCTTGAGCCATCCGTCAGGAGTGAGGGTCTCGGCGGTCTTCTGAGGGTCTCCGTAGTAGCCCAGGAACACATTGTCACCCCTGAACCAGATCTCGCCGTCCACGATCTTGACTTCCTGCTCGGGGAAGATCTTGCCGACGGAGGTCGGACGGGTGGCGACGTCGAGGTTGCCGGTGGTGAGGTTGGCGCCTTCGGTCATGCCGTAGCCGGCGAAGCAGGTGACGCCCAGCTTGTCAAACTCGCTGATGATACGGGGAGGGACATTGGCGGCACCGCTGATGACGGTCTTGAGGCAGCCTCCGTAGAATTTGGGGCCGTACATCTTGCCGAGGCCGATGAGCACGTCGCACAGACCGGGCACGAGCACCAGGATGGTAGGACGCATCATAGGCATCTTGCCGATGGACTCCTTCATATTCTCGCAGGCGTACCACTCAGCACCGGTGTAGAATGCAGCCATGGTGCTGCGGATGAGGCCGAATACGTGGCTGAGGGGCAGCAGGCCCATGTAGCGGTCGCCGGAGAACATGCTGCCTCCGTTGAAGCAGCCGTTGTAGGCGCCTCTCATGAGGGCGCGGTGAGGCAGGACGGCTCCCTTGGGAGTGCCGGTGGTGCCTCCGGTGAAGAATATTGCGGCGGGATCGTCCTTGTCCACGGTGGCGACGCCTTCGCGGGCGGTGGAAGTCTCCTTGGTGGAGCAGACCTTGCAGGGTACACCCTCTGCCCTGTCGCGGAACTCGTCACGCACGAACAGAGCCTTTACGGCGAATTTCATGCAGCTTCCGACCACTGCGGGTGCGGGAAGCTGCGCGGGCAGCATGATGGCTACATATCCGCCGGAAGTGATGGCAAGGAAGAGCTCCACTGCGTCGATGGAATTGAGGTCCAGGACGGCTACATTGTCTCCCTTGGAGAGTCCGAGCTCCTTGAGGTAGGCGCGGCGCGCTGCGATGCGGTCGGCGAACTCACGGTAGTTGTATTTCTCCCTGAGGTTGTTGACGGCGGGACGGTCGCCCCACTGCTTTTCAAACCAGGTTACATATTCGGGAATGGTAGGGAAATAATGCAGGATTTCGAATTCCTCTTTGGGAATACCCCTGTAAAAGTAATGATCCATTTTATAATATTTGAGTTAAGGTTTTATTCTGCAAAGGTACGAAATTTTGGCGAAAGGGTCAGTCCGCGAAGTGCATTTCGTCGAAAAGGTACGAAGCGTGTCCGACATGTTCCACAACGAACAGAAGATAGCGGATATCCAGAGAAATGTTCCTGCAGAAAGCCGGATCGAAGGCCACGTCGCTCATGGTCCCCTCCCAGACACGGTCGAAATTGATGCCCACCAGGGCTCCGTCGGCGTTCATCACGGGGCTGCCGGAATTTCCTCCGGAAGTGTGGTTGGTGGCCAGGAAGCACACAGGCTGGTCATCATGGCCGCCTTCGGCGTAGATGTCCCTGAGGACCTGGGGGATGTTGTAGTCGAAGATATCCGGATCGTCTTTTTCGATGATACCCTTAAGGGTGGAGACGGGATAGTACTCGATGGCATCCGAAGGACTGTAACCCTCTACATGCCCATAGGCTACGCGCAGGGTGAGGTTGGCGTCGGGATAGAAGGCCCTGTCGGGCTCGAACTCCATCTGGGCGCGCATGTAGTCGCGGTAGGCCAGGTTGATGTCTTTGTTGACGGCGCTCAGCACAGGGCTGATCTGCTCGCTGTACCATGCCGCGAAGGCCTCCGATAGCTGTATGGCGGGGTCCTGGTCCACTGCGGCGGCATCCTCCTCGCCGAGGGCGAGCACCCGGGCCTTGTCAGTGAAGATCGAACGGGCGAAGAGGTCGTCCCTCCAGGCCTTCACGCTGCCGTAGGAGGCGAGGGTCTGCCGGAACCACTCCGGCTTGAAAGAGTCGTCCACCTGGGAGTCGAAGGCGCCCACCATGGCCTCGAAGATCTCCTCGTCAATGGGCTGGTAGTAATCTTTGAAGAAGGTCTCCGCCAGTTCGGACTTGGCCCGGGCGTCCCCCAGACGGTTCTTCACCTGGGCCGCGAACTGCACGAGTTCTATGGTGCGAATGGTCTCGGAGTAGTATTCGCTGGCGAGATAATATGGGTTGCGGCGCTCGTAGAGGCCGTAGAGCTTGTCCACCAGGCCGTCGTACCTGCCGCCGCGGGCCCACTCCCGGAAACGGGCTTCATAGGCCTTCTTGGAGGCCACGGTGCCCAGGCGCACTATGCCTTTGGACTCTCCCTGCCACTTCTTCCAGGCATTGGCCACGGAAGCGTATTTGGAGGAATACTGGATGCGCACGGCCTGGCTCTGGGACATGTATTTCTTCTGGATGTCCAGCCTGGTGGTGCGGAGGGCTATCTTGCGGGGGTCGGATTCGTAGCCTATGTAATGCACATCCTCCCCTATCACATACTCGCGGGTGCTGCCGGGGCAGCCGTACACGAAGGTGAAGTCCCCGGGCTTGACGCCGGTGCGGGAGATGCGCATGGAGCGCTTGGGATGGAAGGGCACATTGTCGGCGGAGTAGTCCGCGGGCTCATTGTCCCTGCCGGCGTAGATCCTGAAGATGGAGAAATCGCCGGTGTGGCGGGGCCACATCCAGTTGTCCGTCTCGCCGCCGAATTTGCCGATGGACGAAGGCGGAGCACCCACCAGACGCACGTCGCGATAGACCTTATAGATGAAAAGGTAGTACTGGTTGCCGTAGTAAAGGGCCTCTACGCGGGCCTGCAGGCCCTTTCCGTCCTTGGTCGCCTTCTTGATGAGGGCGTCGGAGTTCTTGCGTATGCGGGCGTCCCTGTCGGCCTCGGACATGCCGTCGTGGCAGCCCTTGAGCACCTCGGCGGTGACATCGTCCATCCTCTCCAGGAAGCTCACGGTGAGTCCCCTGTTGGGAAGTTCCTCGGAGCGGGACATGGCCCAGAAGCCGTCCTTGAGGTAATCGTGTTCGACGCTGCTGTGCCTCTGGATGTAGCTGTAGCCGCAATGGTGGTTGGTCAGCAGGAGGCCGTCGTCGGAGACGAGCTCGCCCGTGCAGCCGGAGCCGAAGAGCACGACGGCGTCCTTGAGCGAAGCCTGGTTGATACTGTAGATGTCCTCCGCAGTGAGCCTGAAGCCGTTTTTCTGCATGTCGTCGATGCGCTGCGAGATGAGGGCGGGCAGCCACATGCCTTCGTCTGCCCTGAGGGGCTGGATGGCGAGGAGCGCCATTGCCAGCAGGATGATGGTCTTCTTCATATTATTTCCACATTCTTTTGATTATTGCATAGACTAAAGGGGCGGGAAGCGCCGTCACCAAGGGCCTCAGGAGGTGGTTGGCCCATCCGGGCATACATTTCTTGCGGCCCCGGAACATGGCTTTGAGGGCCTTGGCGGCCAGTTTCTCAGGCTTCATGCTGATGCCGAGGCGCAGCAGGTTCCGCCTTTTCTCAGGCGGCAGGCCATAGAGGGGCGTGTCCACGGCTCCGGGAGTCACCACAGTCAGCTTGACTCCGTGCATGCGGAATTCGGGTTGCACGGAGAGCGAGAAAGAGTAGACGAAGGCTTTGGTGGAGTCGTAGGTCTGGAGACCGGGGAAACGCATCCAGGCGCAGATGGAGGACATGTTCAGTATGTACCCGTGGCCCCTTGCGCACATATCGGCCCCGAAAAGCCGGGTCAGGCCGGCCAGGGTGACCATATGTAAGTTGAGCATGGACTGGATCCTCTCCCAGGGGACATCCTTGTAGCGGTCGAAGAAAAAGAATCCGGCGTCATTGACCAGCACATCCACCTCCATTCCCTTCCCGAGGGCGTAATCGTGGAGCCGCCGGGCCGCTTCCGGCTGCGAAAGGTCCATGCAGAGCCACTGCGCCGACACTCCGTAGGCCGCCGAAAGCCGCCCTGCGGCTGCTTTCAGCGCTTCCTCCTGGTTCGATACCATCAGCAGGTCACAGCGATAATCCCTCGCCAGCACCTCCGAATAGCACAGCCCTATGCCGCTGCTCGCACCGGTGACCAAAGCCAACATACACATCTGAATAATTTGCGTAAAGTTAAGAAAAATGCATAAATTTGGCCCTATGTTAAGAAAAGCCCTCCTCCTGGTGATGTTCCTCCTGCCCCTTCAGGCAGGCACCAGCCTGTACAACCTGAACTTCGACACCTGGTCCCGCAGCAAGGGCTGCTGGAACCCCTATCCCGCCAATCCGACAGCCTCCCAGAGGGTCTGGGACACCGCAAACCCCGGCCTTTCCAAACTCGGAGTCAACAGCACCCTGCCCGAATACGAGCACGTCGCAGTGCCCGGCAAAGGCAAGGCGGCAGCCCGCATCGAGAGCAAGAACGTGCTCTGGGCGTTCGTGGCGGGCAGCATGTACAATGGCAGATTCATCCGCGTGGTGGGCGTCTCCGGCGCCGAGATGGAGCTGGGAGTCCCCTTCACCGAGCGCCCTGCCAGATTCTCCGGATACTACCATTACATCCCCGGCACCGTGGACTACGCCAAGCCCCCCTACGAGGGCATGAAAGGCAAGAAGGACGTCGCCCGCATCGATGTGCTGCTGATGGATTGGACCGCGCCCTACAGGATGACCACCAACACCGACTCCTTCCTGGATGGGGACAAGGACCCCCATGTCATAGGCCGCGCCCTCGTGGACATAGACCACGGCACTGACGGCTATGTGCACTTCGACGTCCCCTTTGAGTACCGCAGCGACCGCAAGCCAGGCTACATCATCATCACGGCGGCATCCAGCCGCTACGGCGACCGTTTCACCGGTGCCGACGGCAGCGTCCTATATATCGACGAATTCCGTCTGGACTAGATGCCCGCTTCCCGATACGGGACAAACCAGAGTCAAGATGTCTTGCAAGCCCTTCCGTTTATAGCCGGGAGTGCCTTTTAAACCGGGAAAAATTGTATTTTTGCGGCGCAATTACACAATACCTAGCATTAATTATGAAGAAAATGATTGTTGTGGCAGCTGCAATGCTGCTTGCTTGCGCGACTTCTTTCGCACAGTTCAATTTCAATCTCGGTTATGTAAATTCCGTCGAGACCACCAAGGTCAACTCCGACAAGTATGCTAGCGGCCTCAACGGTTTCACCGCAGGTTTCGGATACGCTCTCGAGCTTGCCGACGACTTCTATTTCACTCCTGGTGTGAACTACGTGTTCATCACCGGTTCCAGCGCCGATAATTTCGGTGGTGTCTTAAGCCTCAAGGGTGACGTGACCGAGCAGTATGTCAACATCCCCCTGACCCTGAGCTACGACTATGAGATCTCCCGCGGAGCTAAACTCTTCGTGTTCGCAGGTCCTACCGCATCCCTTGGACTCACTTCCAGCACCAAGGTGACCGCCAACATCCTCGGTTATGCAAAAGACACCAAGGTTGACAACTACAAAGACGACGACTACAAGCGCTTCGACGTCATGGTCGGTGGCGGCGCAGGACTCAAGCTCAATGACTCCTACGGCATCAAGGTCGGTTATGACTACGGTCTTCTCAACCGTTCCGCCAGCACCAACGCCCCCACTCACCGTTCTCAGCTGACCGTCGCACTCACCTACCTCTTCTAGTATTTCAGAACAGGTTTACACAAAAGACCCGGACCTCGACGGCCCGGGTCTTTTTGCATGTGGATCCGTCCTTAAAGCATCTTCAAGGCACGGGCGAGCTGGTCGGGACAGCTCGTCCCGCGGGCTTTGCAGTCTATGCCGCCGAGCCGGGAGATGATTTCATCCTTGCGCATGCCTGCGCACAGGGAAGCTACGCCCTGGGTGTTGCCGTGGCAGCCCTTGGTGTAGCGGACGCTGCGTACCACTTCGCCCTCAAGTTCTATGTCGATCTGCTCGGAGCAGACCACGTCGCAGGTACGGAAAGAAGCTTTACGGATGCCGTTTTCAGTGGTATCCGAAAGGAGTGTTACATCGTATTGGCCTGACATATTCGCTGTGTTATGGATCAGGGCGCGAAGTTAGTTAAATTAATTATATTTGTAAACAAAGAATCATCGCCATGAAAAAACTCTTGAGCCTTGCAGCCGCACTGGTCTGCACCATCTCCGCCTTTGCAGCCAACCCCTACTTGCCCCTGTGGGAATACATCCCCGACGGGGAGCCCTATGTGTTCGAGGATCCCGACAATCCCGGGCAGTACAGGGTCTATGTGTACGGCTCCCACGACACGCTGCTCAGCGAGTACTGCGGCCGCGACCAGGTGGTATGGTCCGCGGCGGTGGACGACCTCAACCATTGGCGCTACGGAGGGGTGATATTCACCTCCCGCACCGACAGGGACGGGAAACCGCTGAACCCCGGAGGCATCGGCGATGTGCTCTACGCTCCCGACGTGGTGGAAAAGACCGGTCCGGACGGCCGCAAGACCTATTATCTTTATCCCAACAACCAGGCCGGCGGCCGCAACGGCATGGTAGCCCGCTCCGACAGGCCCGACGGCCCCTTCACGGTGTGCAATTGGAGCAAGGACAACCCCGCCCGCACCGACGGGGTGCTCGGCTTCGACCCCGGAGTGTTCATCGACGATGACGGCAGGGTGTACGGCTACTGGGGCTTCAAGGAGTCCTGGGGCGCCGAGCTCGATCCCGAGACCATGGCGACGGTCAAGAAAGGCTGCACTCCCCAGCGGGTGCTCCCCAAGCCCGATGCCCAGGACCCCATATTCCGTTTCTTCGAGGCCTCTTCCATACGCAAGATCGGCGACAAATACGTGTTTGTGTACAGCAGGGTGATGCCCCAGGGCGAAAAAGGCCTGCCTTCGACCAACTACGACCTCGCCTACGCCTGGAGCAATTCCCCTCTCGGACCCTATACCTACGGCGGCACCGTGATAGACTGCCGCGGACGCGACGTGGATGACAATGGCAATGCCATAGTCACCGCTTCCCCCAACGGCAACACACACGGCGGCCTGGCGCAGATCGGCGGCCAGTGGTACATCTTCTTCCACCGCCAGGCCGGCCTCACCGCCTACGCCCGCCAGGCCATGGTGGCCCCGGTCAATATCGAAGTGACCCCCGGTCCTGACGGCAAGGTGGTGATTTCGGAGGCTGAATACACCTCCGAAGGCTTTGAGACCGACGGCCTGGACCCGATGAGCTGGCATTCCGCCGGCATAGCATGCTACTACACAGGCCCACAGCCCGCTGTCAAGAACCGCGGCGGCAATATCTTCCACGGGCCCTACATCGAGCCCCGCTACACCGTCTGGGGCACTTCCGAGGCATCTCCCTACAGGGGCGACGAAGCCGCGGCGGTCAGCGACCCCTATTCCCCCGAGCTCAACTCCAACCCCGTGGTCGGCATAGTCGGCGGTTCGGTGGTCGGATACAAGTATTTCAATTTCGACCTGCTGCGCAGTGCGCGCGGCCGCAGGTTGCTGCTGTCCCTGGTGCCTTCGGGTACTTCCGGGAAGGTCACGGTGATGGCCGACCACCCTGCGGCGGCGCGCGGCGGCATACGCCTCGGCAAGGCCAGGATCTCCGGCAGGAAGGCAGGCCTCCCCGGCGACCTCTCCATCCGTGTCCGCAAGGCCCGGCGCCTCTCAGGCAAGCACGCCCTGTACTTCGTCTTCGACTCCCGCGACACCACAGAGATCTGCCGCATGGAAGGATTCATATTTAAATAACAGCTTCCGCTGCAGATGCCTAAATATCCGATACACAAAGACTTCCTAATTGAGAGAATAATCAACCCTCCCATGGGTAGGATATTCTTCCGCTCCGGAAATCTATTCCTCAATTCCCTGCCCAAATGGGCCGGACTCCGCGACGGCGTCACCATCACCCCCGAGGTCATCCCCGACAGCGCCGACAGCCAGGGTCCCAGCGGATGGACCATACACCCCCTCGCCGCCGGAGCTGCCGGGGCCGCTGAGCGCTGTATATTGTTCATCCATGGCGGCGGCTTCGTGATGAAAGGCGGCCCTTACCACTACCGCCTCGCCCGCGACTACGCCACCGGCACCGGCTGCGACGTCTTCTACGTCGACTACAGATTGGCACAAGACACCCCCTACGGCGTACCGCTGTCCGATTGCCTCAATGCCTATGAGATGCTCTGCGGACGCTACAGCAATGTCTCAGTGGTCGGTGACTCGGCCGGCGGATTCCTTGCACTCAAAGTCGCGATGGAAGCCCGGCGCCGGCCGGATTGCCTCTGCCTCATCTATCCTGTCGTCGACTGCTCGATGCGCACGGCGTCCATGGCAGAATTCACCGACACTCCCGTCTGGAACTCTGCCTGCAACCGCAAGATGTGGCTCTACTACCTCCAGGGACACGAAGAACAGTCCATACTCGACGCCGATCTCTCCGGCTTCCCGCCCACCCTGGTCCAGACCGCCGAATTCGACTGCCTGCGGGACGAAGGGATACTCCTGCACGAAAGACTCTCCGCCCAGGGAGTCAGCACCATCCTCGACCAGACCAGCGGCACCGTCCACGGCTTCGACGTCATCCGCCGCAGCCGCATCACCCGCGACGCCATCAGCCGCCGCATCGCCTTCCTCTCCTCCTTCAATCTCGAGTAGCGCTCCCCGCCGGCCAGGCCCCAGGACCCATGAAAGTCGCTGCGACAGGAGGGCACCGGGCCGCCAAAATGAAAGGCATGGCTCCTCGGACCCTCCTATCGCAGCAATTTACGAGATAATACTATAAGTGTTTAGTAATCAAACCATATAACGGTTTTGTTAATAATGGTAACATTTTTGTTATCGCGACTTTCGGCTACAAATCAGACCTCTTCCGAGAAAATAATCGCTATAGCTCCCCTGAGAAATCGGGAACAGGACACATAGCTGTAGAGGCGTACGGAATGGAAAGACGCCGATTACGCCAGGGGGTTGGTCCCGCAGGGGGTTCAGTCGCAAAATCGGGCTTTTTTGCTACCGAAGGGTGGGGGCGCCAGGGGGTTCAGTCGCAAAAACCGGCCTTTTTGCTACCGAAGGGTGGGTCAGCCAGGGGGTTCAGTCGCAAAATCGGGCTGTTTTGCTACCGAAGGGTGGGTCAGCCAGGGGGTTCGGTCGCAAAATCGGGCTTTTTTGCTACCGAAGGGTGGGGGCGCCAGGGGGTTCGGTCGCAAAAACTGGCCTTTTTGCTACCGAAGGGTGGGTCAGCCAGGGGGTTCGGTCGCAAAAACTGGCCTTTTTGCTACCGAAGGGTGGGTCTGGCGGGGGGAGTGGACTTATTTCTTTTCTGGGCGGAGTTTGGCGTACTTGAGGAGGAGGAGTTTCTCTCCGTAGTCGTCGAAGTTGATGCGGGCCTTCATCTCGGGGTACTGGCCGGTGATTTCAAGGATCTTGCCGCCGCCGAAGCGGTTGTGTTCGATGCGTTCGCCGACGAAAAGTTCGGTCATCGGGACGGCGACGAAATTGGGGTCGATGAGGGCGGGTTTGCCGGTGCCGGGGACGCCGCCGGGGCGCGCAGGGGCATTGCCAACGCGGCCGGCAGCGGGGGTGGCACCGGAACATGCCGAGGGGGCGCCGAAGGCTGGACGGTCGGAGGCGCCGTAGCGGGAGCCTGAGCCGGAATTGCGGTCGGAGGCGCCGCGGTCCAGGCGGTACTGACCGTACTCCGAGCTGTAGCGGGAGCCCGCACCTGAACCAGCACCGGAACCGCCGCCGAAACGGGAGCCCGCACCGGAACTGCCGCTGAAACGGCCACCTGAGCCACCGCCAAAGCGGGATCCGAAGACGCCGCCGGAGCGGCCGAAGGGGTCGCGGGAGACGCCGGAGCTGTCGAAGTCGTCCTCGTCGAGGGGGTTCTCGATGTATTGGGTGTCAATTTCCTTGATGAAGCGCGAGGGGGAGTTGGATTCGTGTTTGCCGTTACGCATCCTGGTGGTAGCGAAGGATAGGCAGACGGCCTTTTCGGCGCGGGTCACGGCCACGTAGAAGAGGCGCCGCTCTTCCTCGATGTCGGCGGGGCTGGCGAGCATGCCCCCGGAGGGGAAGAGGTTTTCCTCGAGGCCGGCGACATATACGTAGGGGAATTCGAGGCCTTTGGCGGAGTGGACCGTCATCAGGGCGACTTTGTTGGAGGCATCGTCCTCGTTTTCATCGGTGTCGGCATTGCTCATGAGGGATGCGCTCTCCAGGAAGTCGGACAATGTGAACACGGGCAGCGGCTCCCCTTCCCTGCCGTCGGCGGCGAGGTCGGCGGCGACTTCCTCCTGCTGCTCCTCGACAAAAGAAGCCACGGAGTTCAGCAGTTCCTCGATATTGGAAGTGCGGGAGAGTCCTTCGATGGAAGTGTCTGCCTTGAAAAAGGCGTACAGCCCGCTCTTGTCGGCGATGGACAGGGCAATCTGGTGGGCGTCGCCCTTGACGGCGGCGGCAGCGAGGCCGTCGATCATGTCGGTGAATGCACGTATCTTCGCCAACGCCGCGGGGCGGAGGCCGTAGAGTTCGGTGTCCTGCTGGTACGCCGCCTTGAAGAGGGAGCAGCCGTGGGCGCGGGCGCATTCGTTCAGCGCACTCACGGAGGTGTCGCCTATGCCCCGCGAGGGCTTGCCGACGGCGCGCTTGAAGGACTCGTCGTCATTGGGATTGACGACAAGCTTGAAATATGCCATCATATCCTTGACCTCGGCGCGCTCGAAGAAGGAATTGCCCGAATAGATGAGGTACGGGATGTTGCGGCGGCGGAGCTGTTCCTCGAGGGCGCGGGACTGGGAATTGGTGCGGTAGAGGATGGCGAAATCGCGGTACTGGGCGCTGTGGGCACGCATTTTCCCAATGATGTCGCCGACTATGATGATGGCTTCCTCCTGCTCCGTGTAGGACTTCAGGATGCGGAGCCTGTCCCCGTCCTCCCCCACCGAATAGCATTTCTTGGGGATGCGGCCCTCATTGCGGGCGATGACCGAATTGGCGGCGTTCACGATGTTGCCGGTGCTGCGGTAATTGCGCTCGAGACGGAAGACCTTGCACTCGGGATAATCCTTCTGGAAATTGAGGATGTTCTCGATGCGGGCGCCGCGGAATGCATAGATGGATTGGCTGTCGTCCCCTACCACGCAGATGTTGTGATGGGTCTGGGCCATACGGCGGAGGATCAGGTACTGGGCGCTGTTGGTGTCCTGGTACTCATCCACCATTATGTAGGAAAAACGGTCGCAGATGGACTGCAAGGCGTTTTTGTCATCGCGAAGGAGGATATTGGTGTTGAGCAGGATGTCGTCGAAATCCATCACCCCCGACTGGCGCAGCTTGCTGTCGTACAACTCGTAGATGTCGCAGATGCGGGGCTTGCGGGAATGGGTGTCGTTTATGATGGCATTCTGGTTGGCCTTGTAGGCCTTGGGCGTGATGAGGCTGTTCTTGGCGGAAGAGATGCGGGAAAGCACCTCGCGGGGTTTGTACACCTTGTCGTCCAGGCCGAGCTCCTTGATGCAGGTCTTGACGGCACTCACAGAGTCGCTCTGGTCGTAGATGGTGAAATCACGGGGATAATGGATGGAATCGCAGAACTCCCTCAGGAAACGCACGAAAATGGCGTGGAACGTGCCTGCTACCACCTGGCGGGCCTTGCGGGCCCCCACCATCAGGGCTATCCTCTCCTTCATCTCCCCCGCCGCCTTCTTCGTGAAAGTCAGGGCCAGCACCCGGGAAGGATCGACTCCCCCCGCCAGTATATAGGCTATGCGGCTGGTCAGCACACGGGTCTTTCCGGATCCCGCTCCAGCCACTATCAGCACAGGTCCCTCAACACACTGGACAGCTTTCTTCTGCTCCTCATTCAGTCCTTCCAGGACGGCACGCACATCTTCCATCTCAAATAATCCTAGCGTATACGTTATTTATTATCGCAAATTTACTAAAAAATGGCTATCTTCGCACCGCGATTTTGCAATTACATATAACGTTATATTCAATGTCACAAAACTTCGTTTTGAAAAAAGGCCTGGACATACCTATAACTGGTGCAGCCAGCCTGAACTTAGCCAAGACGATATTCCCGGACATCGTAGCCGTCAAACCGACGGATTTCAAAGGAATCACCCCCAGGCTTCTGGTCAAGGAGGGTGACCACGTGATGTGCGGTTCCCCCGTCCTGGCCGACAAGAAGAATCCTGACATCCTCATCACATCCCCGGTAAGCGGTACCGTCAAGGAGATAGTGCGCGGAGACAAGCGCAAACTCCTCGCCGTGCTCATCCAGGATGACGACCTCATGGAGTCAGTGGATTTCGGTAAAAAGAACTTCAAGGATCTCGACGCCGCGCAGGTGAAGCAGATCCTGCTGCAGAGCGGACTCTGGCCTGTCCTCGTGCAGCGTCCCTACGGTGTGGTCGCCGACCCGGCGCTCACTCCGGATGCCATTTTCGTCTCTGCATTCAACACGGCGCCTCTCGCCCCCTGCAGCGACTTCAGTTATGGAAATGAGTTTGCCAATGTGCAGACCGGCCTCAACGCCCTCGCCAAGATAGCGAAGGTGCACGTGAGCCTGGACGCCAACCGCCCCGACTCCCCTTTCGCAAAGCTTGAGAACGCCGAGCTGCACTGCTTCAAGGGCAAGCACCCCGCCGGAAACGTCGGCGTGCAGATAAGCCACATCCGTCCCATCCGCAAGGGCGACGTCGTGTGGACCGTGTCCCTGATGGGACTCGCATTCATCGGCCGTCTGCTCAACACCGGCCGCTATGACGTCAGCCGCAAGGTCGCCGTCACCGGTCCCATGGCCATCGAGCCCTGCTACATCAAGACCGTCCCCGGTGCGGCCATTGCCAATCTGGCCCCCTACTACGGCACCGGCGACGAGCCTCTGCGTTTCATCGACGGAGATGTCCTGAGCGGAGTCAATGTGGGCCGCGACGGATACCTGGGATTTTTCTGCGAGCAGGTCACCATCATCCGCGAGGGTGTGGACAAGGAACTCCTCGGCTGGATACGTCCCATCCGCTTCCACCAGTTCAGCACAGACCACAGCTATTTCTCCTGGCTCATGCCGGGTCGCAAATACGACATGGACACCAACCTGCACGGTGGTGAGCGCGCGTTCATGATGAATGACGGCTATTATGCCAAATTCCTCCCCATGGACATCTATCCCATCTTCCTGACCAAGGCCTGCCTCGCAGGCGACATCGAGAAGATGGAGAAGTTCGGCATCTACGAAGTCCTGCCCGAGGACCTCGCGGTGTGCGAATTCGTGGACCCGAGCAAGACAGACATACAGGATATAATCGCAAAGGGTATCGACCTGATGCTTAAAGAAATGGCTTAGAAGTATGAATCCTATTTTCGAAAAAGGCGGAAAGCTGTACTGGTTGCACAGCACCGTGGACGCTTTTGAGACATTCCTTCACGTGCCCGGCACCGTGACCCGCAAGGGCTCCCATGTCAGGGACGCGGTCGATCTCAAGCGTATTCTCATCTTGGTGGTGATAGCCGCCGCCCCCGCTGCCCTCTTCGGCATGTGGAACGTCGGTTACCAGCACGGTCTCGCCATGGGCCAGACCGGGGTGCACATCCTCGAATACTTCTGGTTCGGCTTCCTCAAGGTACTCCCTCTCTACATTGTCTCCTACCTCGTAGGTCTGGGCATCGAATTCGCGTTCAGCCAGGCCCGCGGCGAGGAGGTCTCCGAAGGATACCTCGTCAGCGGCTTCTTCATCCCGCTGATCGTCCCCGTGGACATCCCCCTGTGGATGCTCGCGCTCGCAGTCGCCTTCGCCGTCATCATCGGCAAGGAGATTTTCGGCGGTTCCGGCATGAACTTCTGGAACCCCGCCCTGCTGGCCCGCGCATTCCTGTTCTTCGCATATCCCAACTACATGTCCGGATCCGACTGCTGGATCGCCTTCCGCAAGGGTGAGACCGCAGTGGCCGACGCCTTCACCGGAGCCACCCCTCTGGCCCTCGACGGCGCCTCCGCCCAGTACGGCACCGGATTCTGGGATCTCTTCATCGGTATCGTCCCCGGCAGCGTCGGTGAGACTTCCGTGATTGCCATACTCCTGGGCGCCTTCGTGCTCCTGTGGACAGGCATCGCCAGCTGGAAGATCATGTGCGGCAGCGTCGCGGGTGCCCTGCTGGTCGGCTGGATAGGCCAGGCCGCCGGCATCACCGACATCCCCTGCTACATGCAGCTGCTCTACGGCGGATTCGCATTCGGTACCGTCTTCATGGCCACAGACCCCGTCACGTCCTGCCAGACCGAGACCGGCAAGTGGATCTTCGGACTGCTCGTGGGTATGCTCTGCATCACGGTGAGGTTCTTCAACCCCGGATACGCCGAGGGCATGATGCTCGCCATCCTGCTGTGCAACACCTTCGCACCGCTGATCGACCACTGCGTGGTCAGCGCCCACATTTCCCGCAAGGAGAAAAAACTCAAAACCGCATAAGCCATGAATACCAACAGCAATGTCTATACTGTGATCTACACCACGATAGTGGTAGTAGTCGTGGCCGCGGTCCTCGCATTCACTGCGACCAGGCTCAGGCCTGCCCAGGATGCCAATGCCAAGGCTGAGACCCTCCGCCAGATGATGGCGGCGGCCCAGATCAAGCCGACCGGGGAGCTCTATGCCGCCCGCAACGCCGAAGTCCTCGGCATCTATTCCGACAATATCGCCGAAGCTTTCACCGTCGACCTCCAGGGCCGCAAGGTGGGCGAACTCTCCACCGCCTCCGGCAAGATAGAGCTCGTCGACAAGCTCAAGCCTCAGAACACCGCCATCAAGGCCGGAGAGGGCGCAACCCTCCCCGTGTACAGATTCAAGAGCGGCATCACCGTGGTTCCCGTCTATGGCGCAGGCCTCTGGGGCCCCGTATGGGGATACCTCGCACTGCAGAGCGACGGCAGGACCATCGCCGGCGCCTATTTCGACCATGAGGGCGAGACCCCGGGTCTGGGTGCCAAGATCAAGGACGAGCCCTGGTTCCGCGAGCAGTTCGTGGGCAAGGTGATCGACCTCGACGCTTCCGGCAATCCTTTCGACATCGTGAAGGGCGGTGCCGGCGACGATGCATCCAAAGTGGACGCCATCACCGGAGCCACCATGACTTCCAAGGGTCTGGACCAGGCCATCGACGTCTGGATCAGCGCCTACGTGCCGTATCTGAGGACCTTAACCAATTCAGAGGAGGAATAAACCATGGCACAGAAACTTAAAGAAACCATACTCAACCCTATACTGAAGAACAATCCGATCACCGTACTCGTGCTCGGCATCTGCTCTTCGCTGGCTGTCACCGTACAGCTCAAGGGCGCCATCGTGATGGCTCTGTCGGTCATCGTGGTCACAGGCCTTTCCAGCCTCGTGTGCTCGCTGCTCCGCAACACCATCCCCAACCGTGTCCGCATCATCGTCCAGCTCGTCGTGGTGGCTCTGATGGTGATCCTCGTCGACCAGATCCTGAAGGCCGGCGAAAGCACCTACGCCATCGACAAGCAGCTCAGCGTCTATATAGGCCTGATCATCACCAACTGCATCGTGATGGGCCGCATCGAGGCCTTCGCCCTCGGCAACAAACCCATCCCCTCGCTGCTCGACGGTATCGCCAACGGAGTCGGCTACGGCCTGATACTCATCATCGTCGCCTTCTTCCGCGAGCTTCTCGGAAGCGGCACCCTCTTCGGACTCCAGGTCCTTCCCGTATCTTACATTCCCAACAATCTGGTCATCCTTCCCCCGTTCGCACTCATACTGCTCGGATGCATAATCTGGGTACAGAGGGCCTTCGACAAGGATCTTCAGGAAAAATAACAGTCACGCGATATGGAATACGTAAGCTTATTCGTCAAGTCGATTTTCGTTGACAACATGATCTTCGCATACTTCCTGGGTATGTGTTCATACCTGGCAGTATCGAAGAACGTGAAGACCGCCAACGGTCTGGGTCTGGCTGTTATTTTCGTGCTGCTCTTCACGCTGCCCATCAACTACCTGCTGAACACCTACGTGCTTCAGCCGGGCGCTCTCAAATGGCTCGGTCCCCAGTTCGCTGAAGTGGACCTGAGTTTCCTCAGCTTCATCATCTTCATCGCCGTCATCGCCGCCTTCGTACAGGTGGTCGAGATGGTCGTGGAGAAGTTCCTTCCCTCCCTGTACTCTTCCCTGGGTATATTCCTGCCCCTGATCGCCGTGAACTGCGCCATCCTCGGATGCTCGCTCTTCATGCAGCAGAGGGACTTCGCCAACATCGGCGAGGCCGCGGTCTATTCCCTCGGTTCCGGTATCGGCTGGTATCTGGCCATCGTGTGCCTCGCAGCCATCAGGGAAAAGATGAGCTATTGCAAGATACCCAAGCCCCTCAAGGGCATAGGCATCACCTTCATCACCGTGGGCCTGATGGGTATGGCATTTATGATTTTCATGGGTATTCAACTGTAGGAGGAGGACAAGATTATGAATGCAACAGTCTTAGCTTCAATACTGGTCATCGTGGTAGTGACCATCATCCTGGTGGCGATGCTGCTCTTCGTCAAGGCGAAGATCACCCCTTCTGGGACCGTCACCATTGACATAAACAACGGCAAGAAACAGCTGGACGTGACCCCCGGTGCATCCCTTATGAGCACCCTCGCCGACCAGAAGATCTTCCTCCCCTCCGCCTGCGGCGGCAAGGCCAACTGCGGCCAGTGCAAGGTCCAGGTGCTCGAGGGCGGCGGAGAGATCCTGCCCACCGAGGTCGGATTCTTCAACCGCAGGCAGATCAAGGACGGCTGGAGGCTCGGATGCCAGGTCAAGGTCAAGGACAATCTCAAGATCCAGGTGGCGGAGTCCGCACTCTCGGTCAAGAAACTCGAGTGCGAGGTCATCTCCAACCACAATGTGGCCACCTTCATCAAGGAATTCACCGTCAAGCTTCCCGAGGGCGAGAACCTCGAGTTCAAGTCCGGAGAATACATCCAGATCGACATCCCTGCCTATCACGTGCAGTTCAAGGATATCGAAGTGGAGCCCGAGTACAGGGGCGACTGGGAGAAATACGGTTTCTTCAAGCTTGAATCCGTCAATCCCGAGCCTACCATCAGGGCCTACTCCATGGCCTCCTATCCCGGAGAGAAGGGCATCATCAAGCTCAATGTGCGTATCGCCACTCCTCCTTTCGACAGGTCCGTGCCCAAGGAGCAGGGTCCCAAGCTTCTGCCCGTGAACCCCGGTATCGCTTCATCCTACGTGTTCACCCGCAAGCCCGGTGACAAGGTCATGATCAGCGGCCCTTACGGCGAGTTCCTCCTGCCGGAGAACGACCCCGCGGACCTCGAGTACATCTTCGTGGGCGGCGGCGCCGGCATGGCACCTCTCCGCAGCCACATCATGCAGCTGTTCAAGACCCTCAAGACAGGAAGGAAGGTACATTACTTCTACGGTGCCCGCGCCCTCGTCGAGGCCTTCTACCTCGAAGATTTCGCCGAGCTCGAGAAGGATTTCCCCAACTTCAAGTTCCATCTGGCCCTGGACCGTCCCGATCCCGCAGCCGATGCAGCCGGAGTGCCCTATGTGGCCGGCTTCGTGCACAATGTGATGTACGAGACCTACCTCAAGGACCACGAGGCTCCCGAGGACATCAAGTACTTCATGTGCGGCCCTCCCATGATGGTGGCGTCCGTCAACAAGCTCCTCGATTCGCTCGGAGTAGCTCCTGAGAACATCCTGTACGACAATTTCGGAGCATAACACTATGCAGCACAGGCCCGCGATTTCAGTGATCACTCCTGTGTACAAGGTGGAGGCCTTCCTCGAAAGATGCCTCAGGAGTCTTCAAGCCCAGACTTTCCAGGACTGGGAAGCCATACTCGTAGATGACGGCAGCCCCGACCGCTGCCCGGAGATACTCGACCGCTATGCAGCAGCCGACCACCGTTTCAAGGTGATACATCAGGCCAATGCAGGAGCCGCAGTGGCAAGGAACAACGCCCTCAAGCACGTCACCGGGGACTATTGCCTCATGGTGGATTCGGACGACTTCATCCACCCGCAGCTCATGGAAATCTGCATGGCCATGGTGCGCAGGACAGGCGCCGACATGGTGGCCTACACCTACGACCGCGCCTACCACACCTGGGGCGAGATACGGCATTTCCTGCACCTGCCGGACGCGAAGGACATCCGTTTCCGCCACTTCGACATAAAGGGCATAGAGTTCAAGCTCACTGACAATATCTACGATTGGGCCACCGAGGAGTCGCATCCCCGCGACATAGATATCCGCTGGGCGGTAAAGCATTGCCAACCATGGAGATGCATGATCAGCAGCGCCGTAGCCGCCCAAGTGGAATTCTGTCCCGGAAT
This sequence comes from Bacteroidales bacterium, assembly GCA_017455065.1. GTDB lineage: Bacteria > Bacteroidota > Bacteroidia > Bacteroidales > UBA932 > Cryptobacteroides. The sequence goes on along the minus strand of JAFTBU010000050.1, from coordinate 3,526 downwards.
CATGTACGAGGACGTGCCCTGGTGGGGAGAGATACTGTTGGGCGTGAAGAAGACCTGCATCATCAACCTTCCGCTCTACTTCTATTATCCCAACAAGACAGGATACATCCACTCGTCCACACAACTCTACCGCATCGAGAGCCTCGAAAAAGCTCTGCGATGCTCAGAGGACATCTATCTGAGGAAAGGCACCCGCGAGCAGCAGCTCATCTGGGAAAAAAGATTCCTGAGCCGATTCCGCAAAGCCCTCGAAAAGAAACGTCAGAGATATACCTAGCCGCAGCTACCGGCCTTCCTTGAGCACGGCCCAGCGCTCCGCCCAATCGTCGAGGGCGGCGCTGCGGGGAGCGGCTACCGTATGATATCCCTGGACATCCCCCTGGAACATCGCGGGGTCCTGCACATCGGTGTACCAATGGTCGCCGACCCGGACAGGATCGTTGCAGCGGTCGGGGTCCGGCCACAGCCTGCTCGCGACAAAATTGCCCTTCTGGCCATCCAGGGCGGAGATTTCTGAATGCACGGTGTAACTGTAGTCTCCGGCGTATTTGGGAGAATAGCGGACCTGGTAGCGCCCGGGGGCTACCTGGTATCCGGCCCAGTTCTGACGGTCCACGGTCAGATGGAAGCAGGGCTTCCCCGCGGGGACGTCGGCCGCCGGAGCTTCGAACTCGAGGGTGAGCACGCCGTAGACGGGTATGGTGTCCTGCAGGGTCATGGGAGCCTTGAAATTGGAGAATGAAGAGACGCTCATCTTCTCGAAACGTCCTCCCCAGCTATCCCCCTCGGGATCCTCCGGGTCACCGTCCATCATATAGAGCACCGACGGGGTATCCCCCATGCGGACCACTCCCTTGTAATAATTGATGAAATCCTCCCCCATCGCACCGGCGCCGCGGATGCAGTCGTCGTAATACGCCGTCTGGTAATGGCCGGGGTCGGTGGAGCTGCCGATGAATCCCCGATAGCTGGAATTGTTCTCGATGATCCAGAGGTCTGGGAAATTGCGGGCGATGTAGCTGTAGCCGGCGGCACCCCATTTCTTGTTGGGGCCGCCGATCCAGTAGACCCGGAGTTTCGGGGCAATGTCGGGAGCGTCGTGGAGCGCCTGGGCAACGTCCTCCAGGCAGCCCCAGACCAGCACCCACAGGGGTCTGGCGTCATCCCGACGGGCTGCATCCACGATGAGTTCGGAGCCGGGGGTCGGCTCGGCGTAACCCTCCCAGGGAGCGGTGTCCTTGCAGCCCTGGCGGGTGATGGCCCGGAGCTCGTCGGGGGTGCGCAGCAGCGGATACGCCTTTTTCAGGACAGGGAAGTCCTTCTCATAAAAATCTATCATCCTCAATATCTCCTCCGCGGACCCCGGGCCGTAGGAAGCCGTGGAGACCAGCCCCTCGAGGTCGAATTTGTCATTGTACATCAGCAGATGGAGCATGGACTGGTTGTCATCGGGGTCGGTCCCGCCTATGTCGGTGCTGACGACCACCCTGGGAAGGGAGGCATAGGGATCTGTGCTCTTGCAGCCCGTAAACAGGGTCAGGAGCAGTGCAATTGCGGCTGTAAGATAAGATTTCATACCAAGAATTGAGAATTAGGCTAATAAATATACATATTTTGATTTTATTATTAGCAATCCTTGGCCTTTTCGGAGGGGCGGCGTAGGTTTGCCGCTGTTATGAAAAGAAGACAGAAAGGACATCACAGACGGTTTTTCTCTTTCCGGATTTCTCCGGGAGGCGGTCTGCCTCACATGTTTAGCTTGCACTATCTCCTATCGTATGTGGTGCACCTGCTGTTCTTCGCGCTGCTCCTGCCTGTGGCCGGGTGCGAACCGCAGTCGATTGCGGACGGCACACTGAAGCGCATAGACATCAAGGCTTACATACACACGGCTCCGGAACCGGGTACAGAGCAGGAGAAAGCAGCGCAGACAGTCCGCCTCCATGTCAGCTCACCGTACGAGGGCCGCATCAGGTCACTTGACATCCTTATATACTCGGACGAGGGCATAAAAGCCCTGGAAGCCTATCCCCTGCGGTCTTCGGACCCGGTCCCCGACAGCCTGACCGTGGAAGTGGAACTCTCCCCCGGGGACAAGGCCGCAGTGGCGATAGCCAATTGTCCCTACACCCTGGATTCACGCAAACTCAGCTCATACTACACCGCCGAGCAGCTTACATGCCGGCTCGAAGACGAACACCCGGATTGTCCCCTGATGAGCTGCATGGTCAATTTCTGCGTCAGCAGCCCTGACGGCGGCTCATCAGAGTCAAGCGACTTTTCACCCGGTTCAGGTGACCTTTCACCCGGTTCAGGCGACCTTTCACCCGGTTCAGGCGACTTTTCACCCGGTTCAGGCAGCAGTGGAGGCGATGGCAGTGCCGGATCCCCCGGCAATATCAGTCCGGTCACAGTGGAGATGGAACTGCTGCCTTTAAGGGGTGAAGTGATAGTATCGAGCGTGTGCAGCAGCATAAGGCAGGACGGCGTCGATTCCGGCGGTGCGTCCGGTTCCGGCGGTGCGTCTGGTTCCGGCGGTGCGGTCCTGCTGGAAGATGCGCGGGTGCGGCTGCTGAATATCAACACCACCGCAGACATTCTGCGGACTGGCGTCTTCCACCCCACGGAAACCATCTCCGAAGGCCCCTGGACGGAGCTGCCATTCTCCATTGGCATATACAGCGCCCTCCACACCTTCGCCCGCCTGATCTGCTACCCCTTCGACGGCGAAAGCAGCGACTCATGGACCTCCTCCGCCCGCCTGGAACTCCGCTGCACCATCCTGGGAAAAGACTGCACCTACCATTTCGACCTCCCCACCGTCGGGAGAGGTTGCTCAGTCCTCGTTGACATAGACATCAAAAGCCCCTACGACGCCACCTGCCGCACATTCCAGACCGACCGCCTCCATTTCTGAACTCCCCACACCCGCATAGATAACGCCACAGAACGCCATGGAGACGCTCACGAGGAAGATCCTGCGACAGGTGGCTTAGTAAGGGTCGGGGCTCTGCTCGCCCGCCCCGGTTCAGACCGACTCACCCAGAAGCCCAGCCCCGGTTCAGACCGACTCACCCAAAAGCCCAGCCCCGGTTCAGACCGACTCACCCAGAAGCCCCGCCCCAGTTCAGGCCGCTATGCTAAAGGCGTCCAACGCGGCATAGTGATGCGAGTCCCGCACCACCAGATAATTAAGTTGGGTTCACGAACAAAAAGGCCGGTTTTCGTACGCGAACCCAGGGTCGCGGAGGGGGTTCACGAACAAAAAAGGCAGTTTTCGTACGCGAACCCGGGGTCGCAGAGGGGGTTCGGTCGCGAAATCGGGCTTTTTTGCTACCGAAGGGTAGGTCAGCCAGGGGGTTCAGTCGCAAAATCGGGCCTTTTTGCTACCGAAGGGTGGGTCCGGCAGGGGGTTCGGTCGCGAAATCGGGCTTTTTTGCTACCGAAGGGTGGGTCCGGCAGGGGGTTCAGTCGCAAAATCAGGCTTTTTTGCTACCGAAGGGTAGGTCAGCCAGGGGGTTCAGTC
>JAFTBU010000049.1 GCA_017455065.1 Bacteroidales bacterium | reverse complement strand
CCGGTACTACAATAACGATAGAATCAAACTGAGGCTAAAAGGAAAGAGCCCGGTGCAGTACCGGACTCAGTTCCAATCTCAAGCTTCTTAACAAGAATAAACCGTCCAACTTTTGGGGGTCACTTCACCCCAGAGTCCACCGCAGCCCGCCCGTAACCGCCGCGCCTCGCCATCGCGCGGCGGTGGTGCCGCAACCCCCGCCGCCGCAGGGCGTATATTGCGGCGGCGGCCTCAATCAGCCACGTCTTTCCCCCAGGTAGCCTGAACGTGAAATTCGATGGCTGAGTGAATCGGCCTTCCAGGGCACTCTGGGACAGGTAGGTCCAGCCAGCGAGGCCAAAAAGGGGTCGATGGCGGAGTTGACCGCGCTTGTAGGCGTGTCTGCTGGGGGTGCGCTCCGCCATCGATTTTCTAGCTTTTCGTGCCGGTACGGCCGCGGCCATCACCTTAGGGCGCTGCTTTACCGGTACGGCCGTTAATGAACGGGGCGGGAGCGCGACCCCCTCCCAGAGTGCACTGTAGGGCACCACCGTGCTCCCGGTGTCGGCTCCGACTCGAGACCTGGAGCGCTACCACCCCCTGGAGTGCACTCAGTGGCATCCCCCTGCTCCCGTGATGTGCATTAAGGTTCAACCCGAAATTCACCTGGAAGAGCGACCCCCTCTGCAGAGGCCTGGGAGGCATCCTTGTCTTCCAGGTGAGGCGAAATCGCCTCGCCTGGAACTCCAACCTGCCCTACAATGCGTTCTGTGGCACTTTACTTTTCCAGGTGAATTTTGCTTTTCTGTGTTTGAGGTTCCAACGGGCAACCCGAAATTCAGAGGTACGCCGGACCCCCAACAGAAGCCTCTGCAAGCAGGGTCGGCTTGCCTTCCGAGGACCAAATGGGTGCAGAAGGCAAGCCAATACCCCCTGGAGGGCCCTGGAAGGCAGGTGGAGTTGCCTTCTGAATTTCGGGTTGGCGGCCACAGGGCTCAGCCGTACATTTCGACATTCGTCAGCCCGGCGAACCCTCAACAGAAGTGCCTGGAAGCAAGGGTGCCCGGGCTGACGAGGCCTAATTGGGGGCGTCAGCCCACCGGAACCCGTCTGGAGGGCCGTAGATGCCATGGTCGCCGGGCTGACGAATTTCATAATCGCCGGGGTCGCCCACGGGAAAGCCGTGCTTTGTTTTCGAGGAGTCCGCGCCCTTTTCTGAAATGCGGTGCGGGGCCGCACCCGCCATGGCACCGGCGGAGAAGCAGGTAAGGTCAGTCGAGGGTGAAGAGTTGGGAGGGGGTTTCGCGGGGGAGGGCGACGATCCAGGGGGTCAGGGAGGGGTCGGGCAGGGGATGGGCTTCCAGCCATTCGGACAAGGCGCCGCGGGCGCTCTCGAGGGCGAGCTCGGGAGTGTTGTTGTGCTCGGAGAGGTGGCAGAGGAAGATATGCCTCAGCCCCGGATGCATGAACTGCTTTATGGCCTCGGCGCACTCAGGATTGCTCAGATGCCCGTTGCCATCCATGATGCGCCTCTTGAGCAGGTAGGGGTAACTCCCGTGGATGAGCATGTCCGGGTCGTAGTTGGACTCTACCACCACGGTCCCGGCATTGTAAGCGTAGGACAGAGCCTCCGGGGTCATGCGGCCTATGTCCGTCATGATCACGAACCTGTAGCCGTCGATCACTATCGCGTAACCGCAAGTCTGGGTGGCATCGTGGGGGACGATGAAGGGGCGGACGCTGACATGTCCGGGGATGATCTCGTTCCAGTCGTCTTCCTTCAGGACCCTGCGGCAGTCGTTTATCCATGGATGGACCATGTAGTTGTGGATGAGGGCCCCGTGCAGGGTGTAGGTGGCCCAGACGGGCTTCTTGAGATGCTTGCACCACGAGCCCAGCGAACGCACGTGGTCCATGTGGTCGTGGGTTACGAGTATGGCGCTGAAGGCCCCGGTCCCCAGGGACTCCCTTTCGAGCTCCTTCTTCATACGCCTCAGGCTCACCCCGGTGTCTATGACCACTCCATGGGAGCAACTGCCGTCCTCGGCGAAAGACCCGAGGAAATAGCAGTTGCCGCAGCTTCCGGAAGAAAAAGACTTGAACCTAATCATCCTCTTCGCAATATTTGCTGATGACGCTGTAGGCGTCGCTGACCCCGAGCTCTCCCGCACGCGAGAGATCTATGCAGCCTTTCTCCTTGTCTTTCAGATAGATGAGGACCAGGCCGCGGTTGTAATAGGCATCCCCCATGTAAGGGTACAGCCGTATGGCCTCGTCGTAGCTGTCGATGGACTTGATCATGTCCGAAGAGAGACAGTAGAGGTTGCCGAGGTTGAAATGGATGTAGGGGATCTCGGGCAATATCGAAACGGCCTCCTCCATGTCGGCGAGGGCGTCCGAATAGTCGTAGGTCCGGTCGAAATGGTCGCTGACCCTCGCCCTGGTGGCGCCCTGGTCATCCATGGTCAGCATCTGGACATTGTTGTCTATGGAGGCGATGAAATCTATCATCTCAGCCTTGAGCACGGCTCTGTTCATCAGGTAGAAAGCCCTGTAGAAGCGGGCGTACCTGTCCTTGGAGACATCTTCCGTCGCCTGGCGTACCGCCTGGTCGAAGTAACTGAGGGCCTGGCTGTACTGCTTGGCCGCCACTTCCTGCAGACCCTTTATGAAGAAAGTCTCGGACTGGGTGGCCGCCGCAGTCTGGTAGCCGAAATCCCTGGCATCGCTCATGGGGACATTGGAAACCGCGACTGGGACGGGGGCGTAGGAGATGAACCTTTCCAGGAGGGCGTTTTCGAACTGCCTGGAAATCAGCAGCCCCGTACCCTGCCTGTCGCTCGCGAGGGCCATCCTGTAGAGAGGCTTGAGGCGTATGTCAATGTCGCGGTGCTGCAGGAGTTCGTTGTCGAAATCCTTCTTGGCGAAGTCGGCGTCCAGGGCGATCAGGGAATTGTAGCTCCGGGTGGTGTCGGCGAACATCTGCTCTTCGCTGGCGTTGCGGGCGCGGTACTCGCGCACCTTCCGCTGGGCGGTGTCGTAGTCGCGCTTCGAGGCGACATTGCGCCCCAGCAGGTTCTCGACATATGCCCTGTTGAGGTAGGCCTTGGCGAAATCCGGGTACAGGTCTATGGCCTTGGTATAATCATCCAGGGCGTTGAGGTAGCGGCCGGTCTCCACGAAGAAAGCCGCCCTGTTGTAGTAGGCCAGCACATTGCCCGGATTGATGTTTATCACATGGTCCATATCGGCTATGGCCGACTCGAAATCCCCCACCTGGGCACTTATGAGACTCCTGTTGTAGAGGGTCAGGGCGTTGCCCGGCTCATCCTTCAGCACCCGGTTCAAGTCAGACATCGCGGCGTTGTAGTCGCGGGTCTCGTAGTACATCAAGGCCCTGTTGAAATAGGCGAAAGTGTTGGTGCTGTCCAGGTTGATGGCCTGGTCCATGTCTTTTATGGCATCCTCGAACTTTTCCTGCGAAGCCAGCACACGGCCGCGCCTGACATAGCCTTCCGGCTCGAAACGGTCTAGAGAGATGGCGTAGTTGTAGTCGTGGAGGGCCTTCAGCGTGTCTCCGAGGAAGAGGTAGGAAGCTCCGCGGTTGAGGTAGGCCGAGGGATCTTTCTGCTCGGAGCGTATGTATTTGTCGAAATCCCCGACCGCGTCCTCGAAGCGGCGGGCCAGGAAATTGCAGACTCCGCGGCTGAAATAGATGCCCGGAAAATCAGGCCTGAGTTCCAGCGCCTTGCTGAAGTCGGCGAAAGCTTCGTCGTACATCCCGAAACGGCTCTGGGTGATGGCGCGGTAGTGGTAGCCGTTGGTGAAGACGGGGTTGAGCTGCACCGAGCGGTCGAAATCGCTCTGGGCGCCCCTGATGTCTCCGAGATTGTATTTGGCGATGCCGCGGTAAAAATAGCTCCAGTAATCCGTGGTGTCCAGGGAGGTCAGCACGTTGAAGTTCTCGATAGCCAGGGCGTATTTCCCATCCTGGAGGGCCATCCTTCCGCGCATGGAAAACACCCCCTTGTCCCACTGCCCGGGGCAGGAGGCCGCGATGATCATCAGCAATATGGAAACGAGAAACTTTTTCACTATTTTTGCATCTCACAAATATAATCATTTATTGTGCCGAACTTGATTCTCCGCTCCAAAATATTGATTTTCCTGGCCCTGCTCCTGCCCCTGGACCTCCCGGCACAGCCCGCGCTCACCGAGACCTCCCTGAGGCAGGACGTTGAATTCCTCTCCGGAGAATTCTGCCAGGGAAGGGGCACCGGCACCAGGGGAGCGGCCGAGTCGGCCTTCTTCCTGCTGCGGCGCTTCAGGGAAGCGGGGCTCGAGCCTCGGCTGCAGACCTTCGACGCCGAGGGGAGCATCGCCCGCAACGTCATTGCCGAGTATCGCGGGGATTACTCTTCGGACCGTTACATCCTCGTCTGCGCCTACTACGACGGACTCGGGGTGCTCTCCGGCAGGATGTATCCCGGGGCTGATGCCAATGCCTCCGGCGTCGCGGCACTCCTGGCGGCAGCTTCCCGCATCGCCGCCGCCCGTCCCCGTGCCAATTATCTTTTCGCCGCCCTCGACGGGCACATGTCCGGCCTTTCCGGGGCCCAGGCGCTTTACGGCTACCGCCGCGTCCGCCTCGCGGTCAATCTCGACACCGTCGGCAGCTCGCTTGCACCGGTGAGCAGCTATTGGCCCGATTATCTCATCGCCCTGGGAGGCACTCCCTACGAGGTGGGGCTGGAAAAGGCCAACAAAGCCACCGACCTGAGACTCTACTACGACTATTACGGCAGCCGGGACTTCACCGATTTCTTTTACCGCAAGGTGAGCGACCAGAAAGTGTTCGTCTCCCACGGCATCCCCGCAGTCATGTTCACCTCCGGCATCACCGACCATACAAACAAAGAGAGCGACACCGCCTCCACCCTGGACTACAGGCTCCTGTGCCTCAGGGCCCGGCTCATCTCCGACTGGCTCTTGTCATTATGAGTGAAATAGAAGTAACCGTACACGCAGGCTTCCCTTCGCCCGCGCAAGACTATCTCTCGGGTTTCATAGATCTCAACAAGGAACTTGTGAAACATCCGCTGGCCACCTTCTACGCAAGGGTGGTGGGGGATTCCATGCTGGACGCCGGCGTGGAGGAAGGGGACGTGCTGGTGATAGACAAGTCCCTGGAGCCCGAGGAGGGCGATATGTGCGTGTGTTTCGTGGACGGGGAATTCACCCTCAAGTTCATCTCTTTCAAGGACCCCGGCAAACCTTCCAGGGAAGCTCCCAAAGCCAGGACTTCCTACAATATCCTGCACCGCAAGGATATATGGCTCATCCCCTCGAATCCGAAGTACAAGCCTATCCATATAGAAGAAGGTAACGACTTCACCGTCTGGGGAGTCGTTACCTACGTCATAAAGAAACGGAGATAGCCTCCGTCCCGTATTACATCTCGTTACCTACCTTGCGGGCCCTTTCAGGCTTGTCGAGGTTGATGCCGTCGGATACGCCGACCTCCACGAGGATGTTCCATCCTGCGCAGAGATACACATAGGGCTGCATCTCACCGGCCTCGGGGACGATGATGGTCTTCTCGAAAGGAGTGGACTTGGTGTCGATGGCCACCACGTGGACCTTGGCACCTGCGAACACCTTGAGGAATTTGTCATATTCGCTCTCGATAGGGTTCACGAGGAATACGATGTCGCCTTCCTGCATGACCTCCTCGATGCCGTGCACTGCATAGGTGCCCTCGAGGAAATCGCTCTTGCGGCGGGTGATCTCATTGGTCTTGAGGGTGAGCTCTTCGGCCACGCCGTCGTTCATGCCGCCGAAATAGATGGTGTGTGCACCCTTGACCCATTCCACGATCTCCGCGGGGACGTCCAGGGTGAGGGCGGTCTCAACCTTCTCGGCGAGACCCTTGAGGGCGGGAGCCATGTCCTTGCCTGCAAGGTGCCACATGATGGACTCGCAGAACAGTCCCTGCTCCACGACGCTCTTGGTGGCGGCTACGGCCTCTTCCCAGCCACATTTGAGTACATGTCCCTTGACACAGGCCTGCTCGAGGGGAGTGTCGGGATTGGCGCTGAGGGAGAACACGTCGCCGTGTCCCTTGGCCTTGAGTTCCTGGGCGAGGAGAAGGGTCTCCTTGGTGCGTCCGGAATTGGAATCGAGAAGAACGGTATAGCCGCTGAGGTCATATTCCATGCCCTGGTGAGAGCCGTCGTTCTGGACATTGGTCTTCAGACCCCACTGCATAGCCTTGCGCCTTGCGTTCTTGGCGGGCATGATACGGCTGGAGCCTTCACCGGAGAAGAAGATGGCGCCTTTCTTCGCAGCCGAGTCGGCGACGAATTTGGAATCGGCGGGGTTGAACTTGCGGACGGTATCCACCGTGCCCATCATTTCCTGTACGAGATAGTACTGGGAGTATTTCTTGTCTTTAAGGTTCATTTTAAGTCGTTTAAATTCTTGATCGTAAATCTTCGAGACGCTTCAGGTTATTGCGTGTGTCGTCTTCGATCTTGAGGACGAAACTGTTGGTGTCCACGGACCCGATGGCTGCCTCCATCTCTTCGGCGTTGCGGTAGGTGGCCTGGCGGAAGGGATTGTCGTGGTCTTTCTGGCGGGTCCTGCGGACCTCGTCGCAGATGAAGTTCTGAATGCGGATCTCGCTGTCGATGGCCTGCTGCCAGGCCTCGCCGGTCATGCTGCCCAGCCCGAAAACGTAACAGAGCGAGAGATAGGCGTGACGGAGTTTGTCAGCGGGGTAGCGTCTCCAGATGTCATTGTAACGTTTGTGGATGTCTTTCCAGGATTTGAGCTTGCCGTCGCGGATGTCGGCCCTGATGCGGTCGAATTCGCCGGCGGTCATAAGCTGTCCTCCAAGGTTCACCCACTCGGTCTGACGGCGGCTCTTGAGGCTTGCTGACATGGAAGAGAGGGTCTCGGACGGATTGGCTTCGAGATAGGCCATCACATTGGTCATGGCGTAATGCACGAGCATGTCGCCATAGGCGTGATAGGCCTCGAAAGGCTTGCGTATCCGTACTGTCCTCTTGCTTTTTTCCATGCCCTCGCCGATTACCTCCAGAGAGCCTGCTATGCCGGAGTCCCCGTTGAGCAACTCGTACCCTTTAGCCCGAAGCTGCTTTTCGCTGAGGTTGGAACAGTCTTTATTTTCTTTGCGATACCATGCCTTGCCGGTCCAGAGTTCCAGCAGTTCCCGGGCGTGGATGGTCTCTTCCATGCTGTCGGGGGCGAAGGTGTCGAATTCTATGTTCTGAGTCTTGGTGATGCGTTTGTCCCTGGCCTTGTATTTCCAGGTGTTCCTGGTGAGGGCGTACATGTTGTGCCTCCACCAGAAGGCGGGAGAAACTATGAGCTCGTCCTTGGCCATGTCGTTGCTGAGCAGGGAGAAGGGGAGCGGTATGTTGAGCTCGGCAGGGTAGTCCGCCTTGCTCAGGAGGACGAACGAAGCGAACTTGCTGGAATGCTTGATGCTGGTGCAGAGGCCCGGCCAGAATCCGCGTCCCGCCACCACTTCATTGTCGTTGGTGCGGCTGTTGTGGTTCGAACCTATGGTGGCGCCTGCGGCCATGTTGGTCTGTCCCATCGTCACGGAGGCGATGAGGAAGGAGTTGTTGTGGTGCTGCTCGTGGGCGGGGAAGATGAGGTTGTTGAGGACCTCGCAGCAGGAGATGGTGGAGTTGTCGCCCAGGAACGAATCGATCAGGCGGGCTCCGTACTTGAGATTGCTGTTGTTGCCGATCACGAACTTGATGGCGGTGCAGGAATAGAAGATGTGGCAGCCGTAGCCTGCGATACCGTTGACCAGGATGACGTTCTCGCCTATCTGCGAAGGCTCGGCTTCGGAAGAATTGATGGTGATGTTCTTGAGCTTGCTGGCGCCCTTGATGTAGCAGGCGGCTCCGATCTTAACATCCTTGATGATGGAGGAGTTCTTGATGACGCAGCCCTCACCCACGGTGCCGTAGTAGCCCCTGTGGCTGTCCACGCTTTCCTGGGTGATCTGGCGGAGTCTCTCCTGGAGAGGCTTGTCGTCAATGTATTTGGCCCACATGTAGGCGTCGGCCGTGGTCATGCCGTCGAAAGGATAGATGGCGCGGCAGCCAGTCTCGTTCATCACCTCCATCTTGACCCTGACGGATTCGCTCTCGCCCTCCTTGATCACGCCGTTTCCGAACTTGGAGTGGTCGGTGGTGCTCATCTCGTCCACATTGAACAGCATGCAGCGGTTGCCGATGATGTAGTGGGAGAGGTAGTTGACGTTGTGGATGGCGCAGTCGTCCCCGATGTCGCAGGAATGGATGGAACTGTTGGTGATGCCCATGGGGAGCCTGAGGTCATGGAACTGCAGCCCGTTGTTGGTGACCCTTCCTATGCGGACGAATCCGTAGAAGTGGTTGCCTATGATCATGGTCGGGTCGAACTCGGAAGTCACGAGTACGTTGTCCCAGCTGGCGGCGGTGTTGTCATTTTTCACCAGACGCTCTATCTCGTCGCTTCTCAGATGCCTCCATCCGCCTTTTGGGGTGCGTACCTGGCGGTTGCGAAGATAGTATTTGTCCTTGCCGGAAGGGATGTATTTGGGGTCCAACCAGCAATTGTAAAGATCATCATTTGACAGGACTGTAACTCTCTCCATATTCAGGTCAGTTTCTTTTTAGTCTGCAAATGTACGAAAAAAGTGCGAAAAATCAGCGAGTTACCAGCGGAACCAGAAAATTTTTGAGCTCCGGGTAGGTGGGCATGTGACCTCCGGGATAGAAGACGGCCCTTCCGGGATAATGCTTGAGGAAGGTCGGGGAATCCCTCACCAGTTCGTCCTGCTGTGCGAACATCCCGGTGACAAGTGCCCTGTCGGCGTCGTCGATGCCGTCGAACTGCCGTTTCTCCAGCTCCGCGTAGGCGCCGGCGATGGCATCGGTGATGGTGAAGGTCGTGGCGCCGTCCCTGCGGGGGGAGAGGTATTTCTGCTCCCCTTCGAGGTAGCGCATGAGGACGGCGACGTGGAAGTCGGGATTTATGAGAATGCGGCGGTATCCCCTGAGCTGCTGTGCCCAGAAGCCGCCGAGTGAGTGCCCCACGATGAGGTCGGGGGACTCGTCGCGGCATAAGCCCCGCAGAAGCGCGAGGGCGGCGTCCGGCTCGATGGGGACGTCGGGGGCAATGACATCGCAGGGACGCAGAAGGATCCGCAGCGAACTTGCGGCCTTGTACGCCCCTGATGATGCCAATCCGTGTATGAACAGTACCTTCACATCAGATGAGTTGGGGAAGGAAGGTGCTGAATACCAGTATGATAAGTCCGCACACAAGCACGGCGATGGTCTTCTTGGAGCAGCCTTTCCATTCCTTGAGGATGATACCCCAGACATTGGAGAAGGTCACGTTGAAAGCCATCAGTATGCAGAATGCCAGGACATCCATGGTGCCACCCTTCTCGAAGAAGGAACGGCCCAGGGACAGCCCGAAGAACTGGCTGTACCAGAGGGCTCCGGCCAGGAAGCAGAAGAGCAGGTTGTTGACCCAGACTTCTTTCTTGGCGTAGTCGCCCCAGGTCTTGTTCTTGTGGTTCTGCCACAGGCAGTAGATTGCATTGGTGCAGAAGCCTCCGAGGGTCACCAGGAAGGTGGCGGGCAGGGTCCTGAACATCTCTCCGGTCTCGGGGAAGTTGATGTCCTTGCCGAACTCGAGGCCGACATTGAAGCAGCCGCTCATGAAGCCGGCGAGCAGGGCGATCACTATGCCCTTGGGGAAGTTGAAGTCCTTGACGGCTTTCTTTTTCTCTTCCTCGCTGAGAGTCGCCGATTTCATGCCTCCGGCGACGCCTATGATGGCTATGCCTATCAAGGTCACCACCACTCCGAGTATGACCGAGAAGGTCAGGGACTCGAGGGCGTGCATCTCGGGGAAGAACATGTTCAGCAGGCCCGGACCCATGACGGTGCCGAGGCCTGCGCAGGTGCCCAGCGCGATGCTCTGGCCGAGGGCCACTCCCAGGTAGCGCATGCTCAGGCCGAAGGTCAGTCCGCCCACACCCCAGAGCACTCCGAACAGGATGGTCATCCAGATGTTGAATGAGCTGGCGGAGGAGAAGAGTTCACCCACCGTGTGCCCGGCGGGGACTGCGAGCAGCATGCCCAGGAAGGGCAGGATCAACCAGGCGAAAACTCCCTGGATGATCCAGTACGACTCCCAGGACCAGTTCTTGATCTTGTTGATCGGGACGTAGCTGCTGGACTGGCAGAACGCTCCGATGGCTATGATCAGCAGGCCGAGTATGATTGAAGTACCCATGGCGGCGTATTATCTCTTGGATGTGACTTCCCTTTCGTACTTTTCGATCTCGGGGATGAAATCGACTCCCACGGGGACGTCGTTCTTGAGGTTGAACCAGTCGAACACGGCGCCGAAAGGAAGGGTCTTGGCTTCTTCGAGCAGGGCCAGCCTCTGGAATCCGCGGCCGCTGTCCTCATACTCGCGCAGGGTCTTGAGGGGCTCGAGCAGGGCGCTCAGCACGCACTTCTGGGTGGCGCGGGTACCGATGACATAGGCGCCGATACGGTTGATGGCGGCGTCGAAGTAGTCGAGTCCGATGTGGCTGCGGTCCAGCGCTCCTGCCCTGACGATCTCCTTGAAGAGGTCGAGGGTCTGGTCGTTCATGATGGTCACGTGGTCGGAGTCCCAGCGGATGGGGCGGGATACGTGCAGCATGAGCTCGGGGACGAAGAGCAGCAGGGAAGCCACCATGTCGGAGACATTCTCGGTCATCTCGTAGTGGCCGGTGTCGAGGGTGTACATGAGTTTGCGGGTGGCGCAGTAGCCGGCCACGAAGTCGTGGCTGCCCACGGTGTAGCTCTCGAGTCCGATGCCGAACAGCTTGGCCTCGAGGCAGGTCTTCATGCCGGGAAGGTCTTCCTTGAGGATCTCGTCGAGGGCCTCTGCGAAGATCTCGCGGTAGCGCTTGCGCTCCACGGTCTGGTCCTTGGAACCGTCATGCACCCAGATATTCATGATACAGGGGTCGCCCTGGGCCTTGCCCATGGCGTCTGCGATGCGGCGGCAGCGCTTGGTGTGCTCGATCCAGAAATTGCGGATGGCGGGATCGGGGTTGGCGAGGGAAAGGTCGCCGCTCTTGGGATGACCGAAGGAGGTGGAGTTGAAATCGAGCTTCATGTTGTTCTCCTTGGCCCAGTCGATCCAGCTCTGGAAATGTTTCACTTCGCACTGGTCGCGGTCCACGAACTGTCCGCCGAAGTCGCCGTAGATTTCGTGGAGGTTGAGGCGGTGGTTTCCGGCGAGCAGGCTCTTGGCAAACTTGACGTCAGCGCGCACCTCGTCTATATTGCGGGCCCTTCCGGGATAGTTGCCGGTGGTCTGGATGCCGCCGGAGAGGCCTGCGGCGCTCTCGAAACCGATCACGTCGTCGGTCTGCCAGCAATGCAGGGAAATAGGGGTCTTCTCAAGGGTTTCCACGGCCTTGTCGGTGTCGACACCTATGGCTGCATAGCGGTCCTTGGCGATTTCATAAGCGGCGCGGATGCGGGCCTCATTGGCGAGACCCTTGGCGATCTGGACGCCTTTGTTGATGATGTTCTCTTCCATTGTTCAGTCGTTATTTGGGTTATAAATTTTCAGGTCTACGGAATTTGCTACTATGCTGCGCATCTCGGGCAGGCTCTCCACCAGGCCCTGGGCCTTGACCTGCATGAGGACGTTGCCGAGGGCGGTGCCTTCGGTAGGACCGCAGATGACGGGCATCTGCAGCTCGTCGGCGGTCATCTGCATGAGGTATTTGTTGAGGGAGCCTCCGCCTATCACGTGCAGGCATTTGATCTCCACGGGGGACATGCTGCGCAGCGTGTCAATGATGGCGGCGTAGCGGTGTGCGAGGGATTTGTAGATGCAGCGTATGTATTCGGCGGGAGTGCGCGGGGCGATCTGTCCGGTGCGCTCGCAGTATTCGTCGATGGCCTTGCACATGGATGAAGGGTGTGCGAATGCCGGGTCGTCGGGGTTGATGATGGAGGCGAAACGGGTGGTCTCGCAAAGTGCGGTGAGAGGGCCTATCTCAGAGGGGACGTCCTTGAATTCGGGACGGCACTGCTCGAAGATCCACAGACCGCAGATGTTTTTCAGGAAACGGGTGGTGCCTTCGATGCCTCCCTCGTTGGTGAAATTCTGCTTGAAACTCTCGTCGGTGATGATGGGAGTCGGGGATTCGATGCCCATCAGGGACCAGGTGCCGCAGCTCAGGTAGGCGTACTCCTGGTCTTTGGCGGGGACAGCGGCGACAGCCGACGCGGTGTCGTGGGCCGCTATGGCCACCACCTTCACGTCAGGGCCGAGGCCGGTGACTTCCTGGAGCTGCTCGGTGAGAGGCCCGATCACGGTGCCGGGCTGGGTCATGGGACCGAACTGCTCCCGCTTGAGTCCTATGGACATGAGCAGGTCCTTGTCCAGGTCGCCGGTCACGGGGTTGAGCATCTGCGAGGTGGATGCCACGGTGTATTCGCAGATGGCCTTGCCGGTGAGCATGTAGATGAGCGCATCGGGGATGAAGAGTATCTTGTCGGCGTTCTGGAACGCGGTGCAGCCGTTGTGGCGCAGGGTGTCCAGCTGGAACAGGGAGTTGAACTCCATGAACTGGATGCCGGTCTTGTCATAGACCTCGCGCTTGTCGTGCATCGTCATGTAGCGCTCGATGGCTCCGTCGGTGTGGGGGTCGCGGTAGCAGTAGGGGAGTCCCAGCAGCTGCCCGTCCTTGCCGAAGAAAGCGAAATCGCAGCCCCAGGAATCTATGCCTATGGAAGTGATCTTGATATTCTCCTCGGTTACCTGCTTGAGGGCCTCGACGATTTCTCTGTAAAGGTGGGGGAGATCCCAGAACAGGTGCCCGCCGATGGGGATCATCGGATTCTTGAAACGGGTGAGCTCGCGCATCTCCACCCTCTTTCCGTCGAAAGAGGCTACGATGGTCCTGCCGCTTGTGGCCCCGAGGTCCACTGCCAGATAATTTATCTTTTCCATGCTATTGTGTTTTAAAGTTGGCGCTGGCACCCTTGAGTCCCGCCATCGAAGCCGTTACGGTCACGGAAGACTTCATGTCGTAGGACCTGAGGATGGCCATGCAGAAACCGTTTTTCATCTGTATTTCGTTACCCTGGGTGTAGATCTTGTCGGTGAAGTTGTCACCGTCGTCCAGGGCGTGTATCCTGGCTCCGCCGCTGCAGCTGAAGCGCACCAGGCCGTTCTTGGTCTGGACGGTGCGGCCGCGGCTGTCCACGGCGTAGACCTTGACGTACTGCAGGTCGATGCCGTCCCCCTTCCAGTCGTCGGGATTTTCCGGCACCATCTTCAGGGCCACTGCGTTGCCTGTGGTCTCGATGCGGTGGCGGGCCACCTCCTTGCCGCCGTTGCGGGCGATGGCGATGATGCGTCCGCCGCTGCCGTAGTTGACAGAGGGCCAGCAGAGGATGTTGCGCCCGGTCTCACCGGTGAGGACATTCTTCTTGCGCCCCAGGGACCTGCCGTTGACCTGGAGCTCCACTTCCTCGGCGTTGCTGTACACATAGACGTCGTGGCGGGTGTTACGCTTGTAGTTCCAGTGCGAAGACATCGAAGCCTTGCCCACCATCACGTCGTTCCACTCGACGCTGACATTGTCCCCGTCGGCTATGGCTATCCTCACGACGGGCTCGTCGGAGAAGATGCTCTTGATCAGGTAGGCCTGGGGATAGGGCTCGAGGGAATGGTTGAAGAAGGAGTAGCTCCAGCCTTTCTTGGGCCATCCGTCGGATTCGCCCCAGTACTCCACTGCGCCCCAGTAGGCGAGACCGACCATGGTGTCGTAGTTCATGCCGTAGTAGGCGTTGCCGAGCTCCCTGGTGGCCGCCTCGCTCTGGTATATGACCAGGTCGGGGTGGATGCTCAGATACCTCTTGTAGGCCGGATACTGGTAGTTGTAGCTGGCGACGGGGGTGACAAGGGACAACTCGGGGGGATTGGGGTTGGTGTTGAAATCGGGGTCGTTGCGCGAAGCGTCGGCCCTGCTGGGGAACATGGCCACGGTGGTGGGACGGGTGTAGTCGTAACGCTTGACCATGACGTCCAGTATCTTGTAGGTGGTCACGCCCCAGTCGTCGGTGGCGTAGCCGTAGTACTGGCTGTTGTGCTGGAGCTCGTTTCCGAGGCTCCACATGATGACGGAGGGGCTGTTGCGGTCACGCTTGATCCACTCCGGGATGTCCTTGGGCCAGCTGTCGAAGAACGAAGTGGACCCGGGCCAGAAGACGTTGCGGCTCCATTTGTCGCAGTATTCGTCCACGATCAGGATGCCGTATTTATCGGCCAGTTTGATGAAGTTGCGGGAGTAGGGGTTGTGCGAGGTGCGCACATGGTTGAAGCCGAACTCCTTGAGCCTCTTGAAATATCTTTCGATGGACCTGTCGTAGGCTGCCACGCCCACTGCTCCGAGGTCGTGGTGCCCGGCGACCCCTTTCAGGAAAACCTTCTTGCCGTTGAGCTTGAAGCCGTATTCGGGGGAGAATTCGATGGTGCGTATGCCGAACTGGTCGCTGAGCCTGTCCACGGGGACGCCGTCCCTGGTCACGGTGACTTCCACCGAATAGAGATGGGGCTCCTCGCAGGACCAGAGCATGGGGTCGATGATGTCGATGTCGGGCATTTCCACTTCGATGTACTCGAGGCGGGCCCTGGACGGGGTGCTGCAGCTGCTCTGCCCCACGAGCCGTCCGTAGGGGTCGTAGATCCTGGCGCTGAGCCCAGCCACCTTGTCCTTGCGCAGGCCTTCCATGGTCACCTGGACATGGACCTTGGCCCTGCCGTTCTCGACTACGGGAGTGGTGACATAGATGCCGTGCCTGGCGATGGAGACGCTGTCCTTGACCACCAGGTGCACGTCCCTGAAGAGACCTCCACCGGTGTACCACCTCTGCCCGAAGGCCTCGCCGGTGGATGCATGGATGGTGATGGTGTTGCCGGCTCCGTATTTGAGATGCCTGGTGAGGTCCACGTCGCGGCCCAGGTAGCCGTATTCGATGTCGGCGATCTTTTCCCCGTTGACACACACGTCACCGTAGGCCATCACGCCGTCCAGGTCGAGTATGACCTTGCGGCCCTGCCATGAGGGATCGGCGTAGAGCTCCTTGTCATAGCGTGCGTTGCCCATCTCCTTGTATCCTCTGGCGGGGCTGGCTTTGGGGTCCCAGGGACGCTCCAGCTGGAAGTCGTGGGGAAGGTCGACCCTTCTCCAGATGCCTCCGTCGTATTTGAATTGCCAGTTGAGGTTGAGCAGTTCGTCGTGGCGGAGTTCCTGTGCGGCCGCACTCAGGCAGAGCAGGCCCGCCAACAAAGCTATCAGTTTCCGTGTCATCGGGTTATGTGTTATAGTCGGTCATGGTCAAGCCCCAGTCCGAAGGCTTCCGAAAGCTCAGCTTCCAGTCCGTCGGCATCCGTGGCTTCCGGCATGATCCATCCTGATCCGCAGATAATCCTGGGTATGCCCCCGCCGCCGGAGCTGAATGTCCTTCCGAAAAGCTCGCAGTACAGCGCTATGCTCTGCCGGACGGTCGCATCCGAGAGCGCCTCGCGGAGCCTTTCCTCTCCTACGAGGGAGGATGCATACCGCATGGCTTCTTCGGGCTCCCTGGGGGTCCAGGCGTCTTCTTCACAGGCGAAGAGCCAGTCATCAAATATAGTAAAAATATCTTTATCCACCTTCCATATCGCGAGTGCAATTTGTGCCAATTCGCAGGAGCCTTTGTACAGGTCCACGGTGGCCCTGACATAGGGGTTGCAGGCGGTGGAAAGGGGGGTGGGGCAGAGCAGGACGGCGAGGCGGCCGCCGCTGCGCTCCACGACTTCCCGTATCAGGGGATGCAAGTCGCGGCAATGGGAGCAGCGGTAGTCGAACAGCAGTTCCAGGACGTGTTCGGCGTCGGGGTTGCCTATGCAGGGGGTGCAGTCCAGGGCGGCATAGGGCAGCGGGTCGCGGGTGGTCCCGCCGCGGCGGGAATCCCCGCCGATGCCCCCGAGCTGCAAGGCGGCGAGGCAGCCCGCCAGGGCTATGCCGCAGAAGAATGCCGCGGTGCGCCTGCCTGCGGGATTGAGCCTGGCTCCGAGCAGGAGCACCCCTGCAGCGGCCGAGAGGCCCGCGACGTGGGCCGCCAGGCAGAAGATACAGAGTGTATGGAGTTCGAAGGCCAGCACTCCCAGGAACCATGCGGCGCTGCCGGCGATGGCCCCTGACAATATGGTCGCGGCTGCCCAGAGCAGCTTCTCCCTGCCTTTGGCGGCGTCAAGCGCCAGGACTGCCAATATTGCCGTAAGTACCAGGTAAAGGCCTGCAGCCAAAGCGCTTACGGGGATGACGCCGAGCACCATGGCCCAGCGGCTGGAAAGTGCGCTGCCGCAGCCCCCGGAGGCGCTGCAGCCGGGCATCCCGGCCCCCGAAAAGGTAGCGACGGCCATCCACAGACAAAGACCGAAGGCCACTGCGGACAGTGCCGCGGTGACCTTCAGCCAAAGATTGTGTCCTTTCCCTTCCATCGGCTAGTTGCTGGCGCCGGGAGTGGACTTTGCGCGGTCGCTCACCGCTACGAAATCCTGGAGGTTGTCGTCGCTGTCCAGACCGTCGGTCTTCCTGGCGGCGCCGAAGATCTCAGGCATGGGAGGAGGAGTGGCGTTGCCGAAACGGAACCACCTGTAGGTGGGGATGCTGACGAAACTGCCGCTCTTGCCGTGGCCGGACTCACCGTGGTAACCTTCTGAAGACCAGGGATCTACGATCTTGCCGTAGTTGAGGGCATCCACGACCACGCCGTCGAGATTGCGCAGCACCATGCTGCCGGCCTGCATGGAGAGGGCGGGACCGCCGAAGAGCTGGTCCGCCTCACCCTGGAATCCGGCGAGGACATTGCCCTGCATATGTACCGGTGCGTCTATGGGATGGGCGCTGCCCAGAGGCTTGTCAAGCTCGATCACATAGGCGAGAGGAAGCACGGGCTCGTTGCTCATGTGCTCCTGCCTGGTGGCCGGCTCGAATGAGATACCGCTGCCCAGGCAGGTGAAAGGAGTGTTGGCCACATGGTTGTAGCGCAGAGGGGTCTTGATCTCCAGGCCTTCTCCCTGTTTGTCCAGAGGCATGGGACCGCGGGAAGGTCTCTCCGAAGAAGGGGTGCCGACCTTGGTCACCTGGACCACTTCGAGTCCGTCGCCGGGACGGTCGTAACCTATGCGGATGAGGTCGCCCACGGAGATGTTGGCGGTGGAGGAGACTTTGATGTTGGTGGAGCCGATGGTGGCGTCGCCGGCGAGCCAAGCCTGGGTGCCGGGCTTGCCTACGGCGGTCACGGTGACCACTTCGTATTTTTCAATGGTGCCGGCCACGTCGGGGTAGTGGGCGCCGTAGCCTATCGCCATCTTGTCACCGGCCTTGAATCCGTTGGTGCTGACGACGGGGACGTTGGTGCTGCCGGCGGGCAGGGTGATCACGGGACCGTCGGGGATGGGCTGCCAGATGGTGGTGGCCGCCACGGGGGCCTCGGGGGCCTTGACGGCGGTGACCTTGCGCACTTCCGTGCCTATGGTGATCTCGTCACCGGGCTTGAAGCCGGCGGCCTGGCGGACAAAGATGGCGGCGTCGCCCTTGGCAGCGGGCACTGCGAGTCCCGATGCGGCGAGGCCGAGCACATAGTGGCCTCCCGGAGGCAGGATGGTGCGGGCCGGGATCCTGATCTCGGAGAATGCGGGCATGTTGATGGCATGCTGTGTGAGGGTCCAGCCGGAGAGGTCGGCATCCTTGTCGGAAGCGTTGTAAAGCTCTATGAAGGAATCGGTGTTGTTGTCTCCGGAGGCGGTGACGCGGAACTCGTTGATCTTGACGGGGACCACATTGCGGACCTTCTCCACAGCGGTCTCGCGGACCTTTCCGTCCTTGCCGGTCCAGGTCGCGACGGCGACGAGGTCACCGTTGAAGGGCTTCTTGGCGGAGGTCACGTCGAAATCCTGCACGACGGTCTGGCCGGGGGCTACGTCGTAATTGACGGCCCTGTCGTTGTCAGCGACGGTCCAGCCCTTGGGGGCTTTGATGGAAAGCACCAGGTCGGTGATGGTGGCTCCGGAGGTGTTGACGAACCTTGCGGAGACCTTGCCGGTGGAATTGGGCGCGAATGTCTGGAGCCCGTTGGGGGTGTCGAGGCGGCCGGCGGCGGCGACCTGGAAGGTCTGCACGTCATAGCCTGCGGCGACGATATTGGCCTGGATGGCCTGGTTCAGCTCGATGGAGGGGAAGGTGCCGGCGATGGTCATCGCACCCTCGTAGAAGGTGCCCTGGGAGCCGTTGCTGTTGTCACCTCCGTTGCCCAGCAGGATGGCTCCCTGCTTGCGCATGGGGTCGTAGCTGCTGCGGTCGTTGCGTATGCGTCCTCCGTCGTAGATGACGAAGAGGGTGTCTTCCTGTGCGTTGCCGCCCATGGACCTCCAGTGATGGGGCTCACCGTCGGCGGTGGCGGTGACGAAGCGATAGTGGATGGTGGGCATGTCGGGGCAATACCTGTCGCGGGGGTCGTCGTTGACGCAGCCCACGAGGTTGTTCTCCTGGTCGGTCATGATCCAGGGGCCTTCGCCCGGACCGCGGTACCAGCCGGTGGAGTTGCCGTAGTAGGTGGTCTCCATGGTGCCGTCGCCGTCATCGCGGGAATCGGTCTCAGCATTGCCATAGTCGAAGCAGCAGCCGTCGTTGTAGTGGTTGCCGGCGATCACCCAGTACTGGCCTTCCGCCTGGTCGTTGATGGCGGTGCCGCGGGTGTCGTTCTGCCTCATGCCCATGCCGGGGGCGATATAGACTCCGTAAACTTTGTGCCCGTTGAGGGACACGGGCGCCCAGTCGGCCAGGGGGATGTTGTTGAATCCTCCGAGGGCGGGGCCGAGGAAGCCTCCGCGCGGTGCCTGGTAGAGATGGTTGGCGAAATCGGACTGGTCGTAGATGACCGTGATCCAGCAGTAGGTGTCCTTGCAGAATGCATCCTGGGCTGCTGCATCGGCATATCCGCCCGGATCTGTGGCCGTAGGCTTGACCACTCCGATGTTGAGGGTCTTGCCGTCGGACTGGCGCATCACCTGGTACAGGGGACCGTCGTAGGCGGCATAGAGAGCACGGGTGGTGCTGTGCGCAGCTGCGCACTGGATGCCTGCCTGGGCGTAGATGTCGCAGGGGCCGAGGGGCCTTTCAAGCACGGGGCCGCTGGTCTGCGGGGCCTGGGTGCATGCGGCTGCCATGAGTACGGCCGCACAGAGATAAAACAGTTTTTTCATATAAAAAGGTGTCACTATTCAACTTTGCTGCCGTTCAGGGTGACGTTCTTGAAGACGGCGTTCTTTATGAGGGCGCGGTCCCAGTCGGGGTTCTGGGCGTTCACATTGACATTTTCGAAAGTGACTCCGTCGACCAGGTACTCCTCGTCCACGGCCCTTCCGGAGATGAAACTGGCAGCTTCCAGCTCGATGTTCTTTATGATGATGTTGCTGCCGTAGGACATGGGCTTATCCTCGCGGCCCTGGAGGTCGAAGAACTGGGTCCACCTGCTGACGCTGAACACGCCTGCACCGGAGCCTTTTATGCCGTCGAGGGTGATGTACTCATAGTTCTGCGGAGTGTCGGGACGCATCTTCAGCAGGAGCAGGGTGCGGCCGTGGTCGATGGTGCAGTTGCGCACCAGGACGTTGCGGGTGTGCACGGACTCGCTGCCGCAGGTGACGGTGCTGCCGGTGGAGCGGTCGAAGAAGCATTCCTCTATGAGAATGTTTTCGTTGATGCCGTTGGCGGGATCCTGGTCCGCGTAGGGACCCTTGCCGCCCTTGAAGCAGATGGAGTCGTCATTGACTGTGATGCGGCAGCCCTTGACATAGACATTGCTGCAGACATCGAGGTCGATGCCGTCGGCGCTGGCGGACCTGATGGGGGCGACGGGGGAGAAGACCCTCAGACCTATGAGCTTGACGAATTCGGATTTGTAGATGTGGCAGGTCCAGAACGGGGAATTCTGGAGGCTGAGACCGTTGATTTCGATGTTCTTGCTGTTGGCGACGTGCACGAGGCGGGGCCTCTGCTCGTCCTTGTTGGTGCAGGCGGGATTCCACTGCCTGCGGATGCGGAAGGCCCTCCAGTAGGGGGAACCGTTGCCGTCGATGATGCCTTCGCCCGCGAGGGTGATACCGTCAAGGTCGAGGATGTTGACCAGGGCGGGGAAGTAGGGGCAGATCTGACCTTCGATACGGGTCATCATGACGGGGAAGTCCGAGATATCCTCGCTGCCAAGGAGGACGGCGCCGCGGCACAGGTACATGTTGGTGCCTTTCTTCAGGAACAGGGCGCCGCTCTTGTATATGCCTTCAGGCACCACCACCACTCCGCCGCCGTCCTCGGCGCATTTGTCGATGACTGCCTGGATGCGTGCGGTCTGCACCAGGTCGGGCTCGCTGGCGATGCCGAAATCGGCCAGGCTGTACTGCTTGCCGAGGTTTTCGAGCTTCACGCCGTCTCCTTCTTTGAACCAGTCTGAGATGACTGTGCCGTCAGGGAAAGTGGGGATGTGGGTCTTGGTGTTCTTTCTGGCTCCGAATGAAGGGATGAGCATCAGAAAAGCAAGGAAGATCAGGGTTGTCTTTTTCATGAGCGTGTGGTTATTTTACACCATAAAGATAGCATTATTTATTCAAAAATTGTTAAATTTGAACGATTTTGCCAAACTGAAACCAATATTAACCTTATGAATATCAAAAAACTCCTGACAGGCCTGCTGATTCTTGGAATCGGCATCGCCGCTTCCGCCCAGACCATCACGTACAAGGGTGAGACCATCGAACTCGGACCTCATGCTTACTACATCGACGGTTCTCTCACGGAGGCACCTCAGTCCCCCTACATTTTCAGGACCTTCAACGAAGCTGTCGAGAAACTCAACGACGGTACCCCTGAGGAGCCTATGAGGCTCTATATCGCACCTTGGGTGTACTGGGTCGACGACCCCGACGATCCTGAGGTGAGAGGCAACCGCGGAGCCCCCATCGGCATCTATGTCAAGTGCCAGTACCTCCATATGTACGGTATGACCGGCAATGCGATGGATGTCGTGCTTTGCGGCGCCCGCGGACAGAGCCAGGGTTCCAACGGAAACTTCGTGGTCTTCGATTTCACCGGTGACGGTTTCGAAGCCCGCGACCTGACTCTCGGCAACTTCTGCAACATCGACCTCGTGTTCCCTTACAAACCCGAGCTCGGCCGTCCCAAGCGCAACTCCGCCATCACCCAGGCTCACGTGGCCAACTGCCGCGGCGACAGGGTCTATTGCGAGAACGTGCGTTTCGTCAGCCGTCTGAACATGTCCCCGCTCCTGGGTACCAGGCGCGCCCTCTTCGTGAACTGCCACTTCGAGAGCACCGATGACGCTCTCAACGGCAACGCCGTGTATCTGGGCTGCGACTTCGAATTCTGGGGCCAGCTGCCTTTCGGCGGCGCCAGCCAGTACGGCACCGCCCTGCTCGACTGCGACTTCAATGTGATGCACGCCGAGGATGCCCAGTGCTTCAGTAAGGGTGTCGGCCGTTTCGAGATCATCGACAGCCGCTACCACACCACCCACGGCCGTCCGGTCTATCCCGGATGGACCCAGAGGCCTACCGAGTGGCTCAGGTGCTATCAGTACAATGTCAAGATGGACGGCCATCCCGTCGTCATCGGCGCTGCCAAGCCCTACAATGTCGTGACCCTCGACCAGAGCCCGACCCTCGCCGCCTACCGCCTCATCGACAATGACGGAGCCGTGCTCTACAACACCTTCAACCTCCTCCGCGGCGAGGACAACTGGGACCCCCAGGGCATCAGGCCCGTCGTGGAAGAGCTCGGAAAACGTGACGGCAGGGACTACGGCAGCATTGCCACCTGCCTGCTGATCGACCGCGTCGTCGCCGACATCCAGACCGGTGCAGCTCCCCTGAAGCTCACCTCCACCGTCTACCGCCATCTGGGCTACGCCCTCGACAACCAGACCGTGCGCTGGAAAGTACAGCCCGGCTACGAGAAATATGTCAAGCTCTCCGCCGATTCCGGAAAGAGCATCACCGTGACTGCCACCAACCACGATGATGCCACCCAGCATTTCACCGTGATCGCTTACACCGACGCCGGACTCGAGTGCGCTGTCGACCTGACCGTGCGTCCCGACTTCGTGGAAGCTCCCGCCTTCCTGTCCGCACCCGTCGTGAAACTCGGCGCCACCCAGGCAGAGGTGGTCTATGACCTCGACCTTCAGGGCCGCAAGGACCTTTCCGATATAGTATGGTACCGCTGCACTTCCCGCAACGGCGCCAACGCCATCCCTGTGAGCAAGGGCTCGGCTGTGTACAAGTACCGTCCCGGTGACGCCGGCTACTATCTCATGGCAAGCGTGAGCCCCAGGCACCTCAGGTGCGAGGCCGGTCCCGCCAGGACCGCTGTGTCTTCTTCCAAGGTCGCCAAGTCCCGCATCCCTGCGGCCAAGACCTACGAGACCGATTTCTCCGACATGCCGACAGACAACCAGCTGCTCGTCAAGCCCGGATTCTGGACTCTCGACGGCAACAAGCCCGAGGATACCGCCGAATATCAGTGGAGGGTCAACCTCGAGCAGCCTTACTGGATGTACGGTGAGGGTATCAACGGAGCTGTAGGCCTGGGTCTGCTGACCATACAGCAGGGCGCCCGCATGCGCTACACCCCCATGCCCGCCAAGTACGGTGACATGTCCGAGAGGTGGGAGATAGATCCTTCCAAGCTCGCAGGACAGGGCTTCGCCAGCGCCCGCGGCCAGTATCTCGACCTGTTCATCAAGTTCGACACCGAGTCCCTGACCGGTTACGCCCTCCGCATCATCCGTACCACCAAGTACGCCGACGCAGTGGACTTCCTGCTCGTGAAATACACCAACGGACACATCCAGGCCATCTCCGAGCCCGTGTCATCCTACTGCTTCCACACCGGAACCGTAGTGGACATGGCCATCAAGGGTGACACTTTCACCGCCCACGTCGAGAGCCCCTGGCGTCCCGCCGATCCCATCAAGGATCCCAACCTCCACGAGAAGGTCGACCTGAGCGCAAAAATAACCCCGAACACCTTCGGAGGCTTCGGGGCTCAGCATACCAGTACCTGTGCGGGTGAGAGCAGAATGATGTTCCACTCCGTGAAGGTACAGTGGCAATAGTTTATTTCTCGAGGAAGGTGTCTCTCATGGGATTGAAACAATCGATGAGGATGCCTTCTTCGAGGCAAACGCAACCATGAGGGATGTTCGGCTGCTTGTAGAGAGCATCGCCTGCCTTGACAATCTTGGTGACGTCACCGACAGTGAATTCGAAAACTCCGGAGGCAACGTAGGTGACCTGGGTGTGAGGATGACTGTGCATCGCACCGACCTCGCCCTTGTCAAATTTGACCTTGACCATCATGATGTTGTCATTGTAACCGAGAATCTGCCTTTCGACTCCGCCACCGGCATCATGCCACTCGGTCTCGTCGGCGAAGATGAAATTACCGCTCTGTTGTGTCATAACTTGTTCTGTTGTAGTTTCTTCAGTGTTCTGGGACGCATTACAGTTGCAAGCTGCCATAAGAGGAGCAACCAATGCGATCAACGCAAGGAATTTAATTGTTTTGGTCATAATGTTTATGAAAATTTAGGATTGAAAATTCATTCCAACACACAAAAATATGAAAAAGTTTTTTTTAATAGCAACTAGTTTCCTGATCTGCCTCGGTGCCGGAGCAGCGACCAAAAAGGCACAAAAACTTGATGAGCAAGTCCTTAAGACCATGAAGACCGCCACCGAATACATGCTGAACACTGTCAGCTACAACGGCGGCTTCGTTTGGACCTACCTCCCCGACTTCTCCCGCGAGTGGGGTGAGATGGAGGCCAAGAGGACCATGGCATGGGTGCAGTCCGGTACCCCTCAGGTGGGACAGCTCCTGCTTGACGCCTATCACGCCACCGGCGATGAGTATTATTACCAGGCAGCCGAGAAAGTCGCCAACGCCCTCATCTGGGGCCAGCAGGATTGCGGCGGCTGGAACTATTGCTTCGACTTCGCAGGTGAAGGCTCGCTGAAGGATTGGTACAACACCGTCGGCAAGAACGGCTGGAGGCTCGAAGAGTTCCAGCACTACTACGGCAACGCCACCTTCGATGATTCCTCCACCACCGACGCCGCCAAGTTCATCCTCAGGATGTACGCCGAGAAGTTCGATCCCAAGTTCCGCCCCTCGCTGGACAAGGTCATCAACTTCGTGCTCGAGAGCCAGTATCCTATCGGCGGCTGGCCCCAGAGGTATCCTCTGATGTACGACCATCCTTTCCGCGGACAGAAAGACTATTCTTCCTATATCACTCTCAATGACGACGTCATCCCCCAGTGCATCGACTTCCTCGTCCAGTGCTACCAGGTGCTCGGCACCCAGAATATCAAGGACGCTGTCATGAGGGCGATGTACTGCGTCATCCTGCTCCAGCAGGGCGAGCCCTACGCAGGCTGGTCCGACCAGTACACCGTCCAGGACCTCAAGCCCGGCAACGGCCGTTCCTACGAGCCCCGCGGCATTTCCAACAACACCACCCAGTCCATGTGCCGCCAGCTGATGCATTTCTACACCCTCACCGGTGACAGCCGCTTCCTCGCCGGCATCCCCGCCGCCCTGAAGTATCTCGAGACCCAGAAACTCCCCAAGTCCGAGTATGAGAAACTCGGCCGCCAGTGGACCGACAGCATGGATTCCTTCATGGCTCCCAGGTTCATCAACCCTGAGACCGGCATCCCCCAGTACATCCACCGCGTGGGTTCCAACGTCCAGAACGGACACTACTATGTGGACCAGAACATCACCAACACCATAGGCCACTACAGCTCCCTGTCCAATGTCAACATCAAGGCCATCAGGGACCAGTACGAGCAGATCAAGAAAGTCCCCGTCGAGGAACTGACCAAGGATTCACCCCTCTTCTCCACCGGTGAGCACCGTCTCAACGAGTACTACACCGTCAGGATGGGCCAGCAGGGTGGCGGCAGGGTTCCCGCAGGCTTCGGCGGCTTCCAGCCCATGTCCCTCGAGGACCAGGCTCAGCAGGTGATCTCCGCCCTCACTCCCGAAGGATGCTGGCTCAGCCCCCTGAGGAGCACTTCCAATCCTTACAAGCCGTACGAAGATACGACTCCCAGCAATGAGACCAAATATCAGTCCTCCAACGTGGGCGACGAGTTCGACACCTCACCTCACAGCAACACCGATCCCAGCATAATGTGCATCTCCACCAGCGATTACATCAACAAGATGGGCACACTGATCAGGTATCATCTTTCAGTCAAGTAACAATCACACCTGGATTTATGAAAAAACTTCTCTCAATCTCAATGGCACTGGTGCTCTGCATCGGTGCCATTGCAGCTCCCAAGGACAAGAAACTTGACGAGCAGGTCCTCAAGACCATGAAAACCGCCACCGACTACATGATGAACACCGTAGGTTACAACGGCGGTTTCGTGTGGGCCTACCTTCCCGACCTCTCACGCCAGTGGGGGGAGATGGAGGCCCTCCGCACCATGGCCTGGGTGCAGTCCGGTACTCCCCAGGTCGGCAACATCCTCCTGGACGCCTATCACGCCACGGGGGATGAGTACTACTACGAGTGCGCCGAAAGGGTGGCCGCCTCCCTCATTTGGGGGCAGCTCGACTGCGGCGGCTGGAACTATTGCTACGACTTCGCGGGCGAGGGTTCGCTGAAGGATTGGTACAATACCGTGGGAAAGAACGGCTGGAGGCTCGAGGAGTTCCAGCACTACTACGGCAATGCCACCTTCGACGATTCTTCCACCACCGACGCCGCCAAATTCATCCTCCGCATCTATGCCGAGAAGTTCGACCCGAAGTACCGTCCCTGCCTGGACAAGGCCATCAAATTCGTGCTCGAGAGCCAGTACCCCATCGGCGGCTGGCCGCAGAGGTATCCCCTCCGCTACGACCATCCTTTCCGCGGCAACAAGGACTATTCTTCCTTCATCACCCTCAATGACGACGTCATCCCTCAGTGCACCGATTTCCTGATCCAGTGCTACCAGGTGCTGGGATCCCAGAATCTCAAGGAAGCCGTCCTCAGGGCAATGTACTGCGTCGTGCTGCTCCAGCAAGGCGAGCCTTATGCGGGCTGGTCCGACCAGTACACCGTGGATGACCTGAAACCCGCCGCAGCCCGTTCCTACGAGCCCCTGGCGCTGAGCAGCCATACCACCCTCGCCATGTGCCGCCAGCTGATGCATTTCTATTCCCTCACCGGAGACACCCGTTTCCTCACCGGCATCCCCGCCGCCTTCAAGTACCTGGAAGGCCAGAAGCTTTCGAAGGAAGAAGTGGAGAAGACCGGGCGTGAGTGGATAGACGGCTATGACAGGTTCTACGTGCCCCTTTTCTTCAATCCCATCACCGAGAAGCCCCAGTACGTGCACCGCATGGGTTCCAATGTCCAGAACGGCCATTACTATGTGGACCAGGACATCACCAACACCATAGTCCACTACGGAAATTTCTCGCCCATGATCAATCTGAAGGCGGTCCGCGACCAGTATGAGAGGATACTCGCCACGCCCGTGGAGGAACTGACCAAGGATTCACCCCTGCTTTCCACCGGAAACCATCCTCTCGCCACCTATTATCTGGCAGGAGTGGGCAGGACGACGGATCCCGCGACCCTCGCCGCAGATGCGTCCGACGCCATTTCCACCAT
The DNA here is from genome assembly GCA_017455065.1 of Bacteroidales bacterium. Lineage (GTDB taxonomy): Bacteria > Bacteroidota > Bacteroidia > Bacteroidales > UBA932 > Cryptobacteroides. Next base: position 281,967 of record JAFTBU010000049.1, on the reverse strand, counting down.
GAAAAAGGAAGGCTACTGGCTCACCTCCATCCGCAACACCTCCAATCCCTACCAGCCCTACGAGGATACCACTCCCAGCACGGAGACCAAGTACTGCAGCACCAATGTGGGTGACCAGTACGATACTTCATGCTATGAGAGCGACGAGCTCGGAATAACCACCAGGGATTTCATCAACAAGATAAGCGCGCTCATCCGTTATCACGTGTCCGTGAATCCTTGATGCCGAATTCCTTGCGGTATTGGGTCGGAGTCATCCCGAAGCGGGATTTGAATACCGTGCTGAAATACCGCGAATCGTTGAACCCGGTCATGTAGGCGACCTGGGAAACCGTATATCCACCGGACTTCAGAAGTTCCGCCGCTTTGTCGAAGCGCAGTTCTTTCAGAAGTTCGGTGGGTGTTTTTCCATAGGTGTCGCGGACCTTGTCGTAGAATGCGGACCGGCCCATGTTCATGTGGGACACCATGGCTTGGACATCGATGGCGCTGTCATCCATATGCTCCTGCAGGTAGGCGTTCAGCTTACCGGTGAATGCGCGGTCTTCGTCGGTCATGCCGTCGCCGGGGGAGTCCGCCGCTTCGGCCAGGGAGGCCCTTCTGAGGCGGCGCATCCTGACAAAGCCCAGGATGGTGGCGGCGATCACCAGCAGAAAGGCCAGCACCGCTGCCAATTGGAGGATGACGTTCCTGGCAGGGTAGGATATCCTGAATCGGAAGCTCCTGACATTGTCACAGATGGCACCTTCGCTGTTTGTGGAACGTATCTGCAGGGTGTATCTGCCCGGTTTGTCCAGGGACAGCTCCACGGAACCGGTGCTGCCGGTGTCCGTCCATTCGCCGCTGCCTCCGAGCAGCCTGTAGCTGTATCTGATGCGCTCGGGATTCTCCAGGTCCACGGCTACGAAATTCACTCTGACCTTGTCTCCCGGACGGCCTTTGATGTATCCGTCGCCATCAGGCTCCGCAGCCGCTCCCGATACGGAGACCTTTGCCAGGAGCTTGGGGACGAAGCCGCTTTCTTTCACTTTGTCGGGATTGAAATGCAGAAGTCCGCGGCTGGTGCTGAAATACACTGTGCCGTCGGCGTCGCAGAAGCCCATGCCTTCGTTGAAAGTCGCATAGTCGCCTTTGTCTGAAAAGATGAAACTCCTTATGGTGCCGTCCGAGGGGCGGTATCTGTTGAGACCGGCTTCACTGGCCACCCAGATGTCCCCCTTCTTGTCTTCCACTGCCGCCAGGACGAAGTCCGAAAGCAGGCCGTCGGCCTTGGTGAGAGTCTTGAACCGGTTTCCTTCGTAGGCCGTCCCGAAGCAGAGGAGGCCTTTGCCGGATGCACATGCGTACATGTTGCCGTCGGAGGTGAAGAAGACGCTTTTCACATCGTTGTTGGCCAGTGTCTCCACTTGGTTGAACCTGATGCTCTCAGGCTCGTCGGTAGGGTTGGGACAAACGAACAGCCCCAGTATCCCTCCGGCATAGAGCCAGCCGTTGGGACCTATGGTGACGTGCCGGAGCACATTGGAGACTTCGGTGGGGAAGATGAGGCGGTTGTTCTTGTTTATGAAATCCCTTTCCGTGGTGTTGAGGTCCACATATGAGATGCCGCCGTCCGAAGAGGCTATCCACAGCCTGTGGTCGGCCATGTTCTCGCAGAGGTGGTGTATGTGGTTGCAGTTTATGCCATAGAATTCGTCAGGGTCTCTTTGGTACCTTTTTACAGAATTGGAAAGGTTAGCGTAGTCGCGTTCCTTTCCGGAACTGAATTCGAAGAGGCCACCTCCGTCGGTCCCTATCCAGAGGGAGCCGTCGTGAGTCTGGATCATGGTGTGGATCTGCAGGCTGAATTGGCGTGAGTAGGTCGTGTTGAAATCCTTGTCCAGGACATAGCCCCACCCGTCTATCGTCCCCACGATGAAAGAGCCGTCCTGCATCTTGAGGAAGGATCTGGGGCTGTTTCCGTAGCTGGGGTCGGAGGAGAGGGACAGGATGGAGAAAGGGGAGTCGTAGAAGGTGACTTTCACCAGGGAGCCCGTGGATGAGTTGAACCACAGATGGCCCTGGCTGTCGGAGAATATGCTGCGTATGTTCTTCTCTTCGTCCCATCCTGACTGGGTGGAGCTGTCGTAAAATGCCTTGGTCCTCAGGGTGCGGGGAAGGAATTCCGTCAGACCGCCGTTTTCGGAGTATATCCATACCTGACCGCCGGGAGACCGGTGGATTTGCAGCGGGCCGCTTTGATAAGAATCGAAGGAGACGCTCCTGGAGTCCCTGCGGCGGGTGACTGATATCCTGCTTCCGTCCGAGATGGCCAGGAGATCTCCGGAAATGGGCAGGGCGAGGATGGAGGTGACGTCGCCATTGTCGGGGATGCTGCGCATCCTCATTCCTTCTTCGGTCCAATAGAGCACCCTTCCCTCCGAAGAACCGAAGGCCATTCCGTCCCGGACCGGGGTGGCGCAGAACACAGGCAACTCGCTGACCTTGGAGATGTCCTGGTACAGACCGGACGAGGTCATTGTCCACACATTGCCATATCCGTCGCCGGTTATGCCGTATATGACGGTCCCCTCCGCCGTGGAAAGGAAGGGGACGGCGCCGGTGACCTCGCCTTGCGTGTTGAACTGGATCTGGAAGACAGAATTGCTCCCGTCCACTATGAAGACGTGGCCTTCCGGAGTCCTGAAGATGTCTTTCACCACTTCGGGGCAGGAGGGGACAGGGTCGATCCTCCTTCCGCTGCGGTCGGTGCGGGAGAGACCTCCCGCGAGGTCCAGACCCCAGATGCGGTTGAACCTGTCGCAGACTATGCCTGTGTAGTAATTGCCCTTGCCGGTGAGCCTGGTGAAACCGGCTCCGTCGTAGACGGTGAATCCCAACCTGGTCGAAAACCATATCCTCCCCGTCGTGTCCTGGCATATGCCGCTGGCTACAGCCCCGTCCAGATGATAGCGGTCTGTAATATTGGTGAAAACCCTCAGTTCTTCGGCCGCGGCGGTGCGGCAGAGGCAAGAAATCAGGAACGAAAGTATAATGATTTTCTTGAAGGACATGGAACATCAAATATAGTCATTTTTTTATTTATATGTATGGTTATTAAAATTCTTTATTTTATTGCCCGAATGTTTTTGAAAAATTTCCTGCTCCCATGTACGGATGAATAAAAAAATTCTTATATTTACGGAGACTTAACCAGCCATCACTATTAACCTAATAATAAATGCCAAATGAAAAGACTGTTTCATGCATGTCCATGGGCGCTTAATGTGCTCATGGTGGTCTTGGCTATGTCTCTCGGCGTGTTCCAGGCTCTCGCCCAGAATACTCTCAGCGGCACGGTCGTTGACGCAAACGGTGAACCTATCATCGGCGCCGGTGTCCTCGTGAAGGGAACTACACGTGGTACTGTGACCAACACCGATGGTACCTTCAGCATCGCAGTGGCACCCGGCACGACGCTCGAAGTATCCTGCGTGGGATACACGACCCGTGAAGTGGCCGCGGCAAACAATCTCCGCGTAGTCCTCGACGAGGACGTCACTCTCCTTGAAGAAACTGTGGTCGTCGGTTACGGTACGATGCGCAAGAGCGACGTTACCGGTGCCATGGTCTCCGTCTCGTCAGATGAACTGAACTCCAACCCTGTCAACAACGCCATCGAAGCCCTCCAGGGTAAGGCTGCGGGTGTCGTGGTCTCTTCTGCCGGTGTCCGTCCCGGTTCTACCGGTTCGATCCAGATCCGAGGCCGCAACTCCATCTCCGCCAGCTCCGATCCTCTGATCGTCATCGACGGTGTCGTGTCCAGAAGTGTCGGTCTCGATATGCTGAACCCTCAGGATATCGAGTCTGTGGACATCCTCAAGGATGCTTCCGCCACCGCTATCTACGGCGCCCAGGGTGGTAACGGTGTCGTCCTGGTCACTACGAAGCGTGGTTACAACGGACGCTTCACCCTGAATTACAACACCAACATCTCCCTCGAGAAGATATATGACGTCCAGCCTATGATGACTGCCGAGCAGGCTATCAACTGGCGTCGTTGGGCGAAGTATTATGCCGGAACCGGCCCTCGCGCTGACGAGCCTACGGTGGCCAATGACGAAGCGACCCTGCTGTACGGCGGTGTGTCATGGGATACAGCCACCTGGTCCAACATCCTCCGCGGCTGGGGCCTTACTTATGCACAGTGGGCTTCCGGCAACTGGAACCAGGCCGATCTCAAGTGGGATGGCTCCAAGGTGATCGACACCGACTGGACCCAGTTCTCCGACCGTATCGGTGTCTCTCAGGAACACTCCCTCTCCGCCAGCTACGGAAATGACCGTGTAAGGGCATATACCTCAGTCGGTTACCTGGACAATCAGGGTACCAATATCGGCCAGAGTTTCCAGCGTTATACCTTCCGTACCAGTGTTGAGGTCACCCCTGTTCCCTGGTTCGGAATGGGCGGCTCCATAAACGTCCGCTACTCAGAACAGATTTACGGTATCGATGGGAACAATGCCGTCGGCGGTAACTCCGCCCCCGGATCCCTGCACGAGAAAGGCCGTCAGATCTACCACTATGCAGTTCCTTTCTATGAGGATGGCACCCGCGTGATCTATCCCGGCTCCGACGAAGGTACTCCTACCATCATCGGTGAGGTCGGTCTGTCGGATATCCGCAACCTTTCCACCGACCTTTCCGGTACTTTCTTCGCACAGCTCAATTTCGACAAGATCTGGGCTCCGCTCGAAGGCCTTACCTTCAAGACCACCTTCGGTCCCCAGACCGGATTCCGCAACCGCTACCGCTACCTGTCGAAAGAAGGTGCAAACCGTTATTCCCAGGGCTCTGACTATGTGAGCTCCAGCGGTACCCGCAGTTTCTCCTGGACTCTGGACAATATCGTTTCCTACAGCCGCGCATTCGGCGACCACTCCGTGGACGTCACCCTCCTCCAGGAGGCGATGTACAGGATGAACACCACGATGTATTCAATGAGCGGTCAGGGCGTCGCCCTGGGTATGGCCCAGCTGTACTGGGGTCTGACCCCCAGCTCCGTCAGCACCCTTGACAATCCTTCATACAACTCGCTGACCGAAAACCAGCTGGCTTCTTACATGGCCCGAGTCGCTTACAACTACAAGAACCGTTACCTCCTGACTCTGTCCTACCGTTATGACGGTGCTTCACAGCTCGGTGAGGGTCACAAATGGCAGGGCTTCCCTTCAGTGGCACTCGGTTGGAGGATCGACCAGGAGCCTTTCATGAAGGGCCAGGACATATTCAGCCAGCTCAAACTCCGCCTCGGTTGGGGTCTGACCGGTAACTATTCCGTCGCCAACTACAGTACCAAGGACCTGCTGTCCTCACGTATTATCGACTTCGGTAACGCTCCTACCACGACCTACACCACGCCTACGACTTACGCCAACCAGTCCATCGGCTGGGAAACCACTTCCCAGTTCAATGTCGGTCTCGACTTCTCATTGTTCAAAGGCCGCGTATCCGGTGTGTTCGATATCTACAGGAACAAGACCAACGGTCTGATCTTCAGCGTGTCGCTGCCTACCGTATCCGGTTATTCCGGAACCGACGACAATGTCGGCAAGGTGGTCAACCGCGGTTTCGACCTGACCTTGAATTCGACCAATATAAACACCAGGAATTTCTCATGGCGTTCGACCATCAGCCTCGGCTACAACACCCAGAAGATCATCGAGCTCCAGAAGGGCCAGGAAGACATGGTTGCAAGACGTCTTTTCATCGGCCAGCCGATCAGCGTGCTTTACGGTTACGAAACGGACGGCCTGTGGAGCGATTCCCCGGAGGATCTGGCCGAAATGGCTGAGTTCAACGCGAAAGGCCACAGTTTCCAGCCCGGTTATACCAAGGTCATAGACCAGAACGGAGACTACAAGATCGACGAGAACAATGATATGAAGATCATGGGCAACTCCTCACCTCTTTGGAACCTCGGTTTCAACAACACCCTCCGTTGGAAGAATTGGGAGATGCAGATCTTCATGTACGGTAACTTCGGCTTCCTGCTCAACTACGGTGACGGACAGGGCGCCCGTAACGCTACCTGGGGTCACGACTACTGGAATGAAAACAACAAGGATGTCACGACCTTCAACAAGCCTCGTTATCAGACTTCCGGTAGTGGAGATTCCTATTGCGGATATCTGTTCTATCGCGACGGTTCATGGTTCAAAGTTCGTCAGATCGCACTCGGATATAATGTCCCCCGCAATGTGCTTCAGGCGATCAATATCAGTTCACTCAAGGTTACGGTACAGCTCAAGAACCCGTTCTCGATCTATCAGGGCGCGTTCTGGCGTGACGGAGATACGGGCAGCATGATGTTCAACCGAGGCCTTGTGTTTGGTCTTAATCTTGGATTCTAAACAATGGCAATCGATATGAAAACAATATTCAAAACTATAATGTCTGTGTTGATGTCGGGAGCCCTGCTGTTCTCTACATCCTGTACTGACTCATTCCTCAAGGAGACCAAGAGGGATGCCGCTTCTTCTGACTATCTGGATACTCCGGAAGGATTGTATTCCATGTCAGAGAGCCTTTATGGTGTGCTCCAGGATTACTTCGGCCGTGCCACATGGAATTATATCCAGACCGGTACCGACGAGATAACCGCTGGTAGTGATACTCAGGGTGAGGCCTGGAATTCATATGATGCCAGGATCAATTCCGGCTCCTCCGCAGGTCTGTGGGATCCTTACTATTATTGGATCGGCCGCTGCAATGTCGTACTTGCCAGGGAAGCATCGGTTGAAGGTTCGTCGTTGAAGAACGAAACCCTCGGAACCGCGCACTTCTTCCGTGCATTCTGCTATCTGTTCCTCGTCAGCCAGTTCGGTGATGTCCCTCTGGTCACCGAACCTTCCGGTGGTCCTGAGCGCGAATTCGTGCGTGCAAGCAGGGAAAAGGTTTACGAACAGATATTCATTGACCTGGAGGCAGCATACAGCATGCTCACATCTGATGTTTCCGTGGTGAAACGCAACAAGCTGGACAAGTTCACCGCCGCCCATTATCTCGCCAAGGCACATCTCTGGAGAGCTTCCGAGATCAACAGCGACTGGAACACCAACTACCGTGAGAACGACCTCAAGGAGTGCATCAAGTATGCCGACATCGTGATCGCCGCCCACCCTATCGTGGCCGAGTACAACGACCTGTTCAACAACTTCACGGAGTACGATACCTCCATCACCGAGACCAATTCCGAAATACTTCTCGCAATGGGCAATTCCGCCAACGAAGCCCTTGGCCGTATCTATGGCGGAGACTATTACCAGATGTATATCCCCTGGTACGAGAATTTCGCGCTCATGAAACGTGATATCCCCGGAGGCCGTCCTTACCAGCGTATGAAACCTTCTCCCAGGTATGCATATTATATCTATGACCTGGAGAACGACTCCCGTCTGTGGAAGTCCTGGCGTATGACCTTCGCCGTCAACAAGTGCGCGACCATCGGATCCACCGTGACCCTGAATCTCGGCAACGGTGAGACGGCTATTGCCAAGGATTACTTCCCCAGCGATGAGGGTCAGTACCTCAGCACCATGTTCGTCATCAACCGTGCAGACTACGGTCAGAAGTATTACAAGGACGAGGTCATCAAGCAGTACAACGGCACTCCTGCAAAACCTTATAGCAGGATAGACTACCGTACCGGCAAGTATATCCCCGCTCTCGCCGCCCTTCTGGTCTATGATGAACCGGGTGGAAGCGATGATCCTATCGGTACCTGCCTCATCCCCCGTCAGGATGAGCGTCTGTACTGCGCGATCAGCAAGTACATCGACGGTGCCACCCCTGAGTTCACCAATGGTAGTTTCCGCGATGTCGTCGTCGCCAGGTCTGCAGAAGATTACTTCTTCAAGGCAGAGGCTCTCATCAGGCAGGGTAATACCAATGCAGGTCTCGCCGCGGTCCAGCCGATCCGCGAGCGCGCCCAGTTCAAGGCTGGAGAAGCACGCGACCATTATGTGGACGGAGGACAGGCTTACTTCAGCAACCAGTTCAAATCCGCCCTCTCAGGTCTCGACCACAACTGCTCGTACTATCCTCAGAACAGCTACTATTATTCAATCGGCGGCTGGGATGATCCCGCTTTCCGTGAAGCCAAGAATGCTACTGCATCCGTCCTTCCTCTGGTGACATCTTCATCCTATCCCAAAGAGGATATGTATGTGATCGACGCCCTTGGCTATACCAGCGAGTTCGACAGGGCCCTGTGCTTCATCCTCAACGAAAAGTCCCGTGAGATGTACGGAGAGCTCGTGCGCTGGCAGGATCTGGCCCGTACCAAGACTCTTGAGAAGCGCCTGTACTTCAACGATACGGTCAACAGCAAGGTCATGACTGATGTTGCAGGCAAGACTGTAGATTATTTCAATGGGAATCAGTATGAAAGCCAGTATGGCGGCAAATTCGATCCTGCAAAGCACTATTTGCGTCCCATCCCCCAGACCTTCCTGGACAACATCACCAAGGATGGCAAGCCTCTGACCACTGAGGAGAAGAACGCCATGCAGAATCCTGGATATTAACAGATATCCCTGATCTTAATCTTTTTTAGGGAAGCCGGCAACTTATGCGCCGGCTTCCTCTTTTTTTTATAAAGTGGGGGATTGTTAATAAAATTTCTTCGGATGCTATGCGAATGGAAGAAAATTTTTTCTAACTTTACACCGCATTCGCTGCCACTTTTTTATTAACCTAATATAACTAATTATGAAGAGACTGTGTCATGTTTGCCAAAATGCGATGAGTTTGCTTTTGGCAATCGTGGCTTTGTCGTTGTCTGTGCTCAACGCTTCGGCCCAGAATGCACTGACCGGCAAAGTCGTCGATGCGAATGGAGAACCGATCATCGGAGCGGGTATCATGGTCAAAGGAACGACCAACGGTACTGTTTCCAACAATGACGGTACGTTCTCTCTTGCAGTCGCAGCCGGAACCAGACTTGAAATATCCTGCGTAGGATATGTGACCAAGGAGGTCAATGCTGCAAACAATCTCCGTGTAGTCCTCGATGAGGACGTTACTCTCCTGGAAGAAACTGTGGTCGTCGGTTACGGTACGATGCGTAAGAGCGACGTTACCGGAGCCATGGTTTCAGTCACCGCGCAGGAACTCACCGCGAACCCTGTCAACAACGCCATCGAAGCTCTGCAGGGTAAGGCAGCCGGTGTTTCCGTTTCCACCGCAGGTCTCCGTCCTGGTTCGACAGGATCCATCCAGATCCGTGGCCGCAACTCCATCTATGCGAGCTCGAGCCCTCTGATCGTGATCGACGGTGTCATTTCCCGCAGTGTCGGCCTCGACATGCTCAACCCTCAGGATATCGAATCCATCGAAATCCTCAAGGACGCTTCCGCAACGGCTATCTACGGTGCCCAGGGCGGTAACGGTGTCGTGCTCGTGACCACCAAGAAAGGTTACAGCGGACGCTTCACCCTGAATTACACCACCAATGTCACATTGGAAAAGATCTACGATGTGCTGCCCACGATGACCGCTCAGGAAGCCATCCAGTGGCGCCGTTGGGCTAAGTACTATGCAGGCTCCGGTCCCCGCGCCGACGAGCCTACGATCGCCGGTGATGCCGAGACCCTGCTCTACGGCGGTCCTACCGTCGACCCTGCCAGCTGGGCCAACATCCTCCGCGGTTGGGGCATCAGCTATGCCGACTGGGCGTCAGGCAACTATGACCAGTCCAAACTCCATTGGGACGGCTCCAAGGTCATCGACACCGATTGGACCCAGTTTACCGACCGCATCGGTGTTTCCCAGGAGCACACCCTCTCTGCCAGCTACGGTAACGACCGTGTCCGCGCCTACACCTCCATGGGTTTCCTTGACAACCAGGGTACCAACATCGGACAGGACTTCAAGCGCTACACCTTCCGCACCAGCGTGGACGTCACCCCTGTCGACTGGTTCTCAATGGGAGGTTCCATCAACGCCCGCTACTCCGAGCAGCTCTACGGTATCGACGGCGGCAACGGCGTAGGTGGCAACAGCTATGCAGCATCCCTCCACGAGAAAGGCCGTGCATTCTACAGATATGCAGTTCCTTACAATGAGGACGGCTCCAGGGTCATCTATCCGGGTGCCGACGAAATAGTCGCTACCGTGATCGGTGAGGTCGGCAACTCCGACATCCGCAACCTCAACATGAACTTCTCGGGTACCTTCTACACCCAGTTCAATTTCGAAAAGATCTGGGATGCCCTCAAGGGCCTCACCTTCAAGACCACCTTCGGTCCTCAGATGTCCTTCAGGCAGGGCTATCGCTACCTGTCCGCAGAATGCGCCAACCGTATGTCCCAGGGTACCGACTATGTGAGCTCCAACGCCAGCAAGAACTTCTCCTGGACTTTGGACAACATCATTTCTTACAGCCGCGTCTTTGGTGACCACAGCGTGGATGTGACCCTGCTTCAGGAGGCCATGGCTTCCATGAGCACCCAGCTCTATTCCATGAGCGGTACCGGTGTAGCACTCGGACTCTCCCAGGCTTACTGGGGACTTGACCCCAAGTCCGTCAGCGTGCTCAACAGCCCGTCCTACAACTCCCTCACCGAGACCCAGATGGCTTCTTACATGGCCCGCGTAGCCTACAACTACAAGAACCGCTATCTCGTCACCCTGTCCTACCGTTATGACGGTGCTTCACAGCTCGGCGAAGGTCACAAATGGCATGGATTCCCTTCAGTCGCCCTCGGTTGGAGGATAGACCAGGAGCCGTTCATGAAAGGTCAGGACATATTCAGCCAGCTCAAACTCAGGCTCGGTTGGGGTAAGACCGGCAACTATTCCGTCGGTACTTACAGCACCAAGAACCTGCTGACTTCGCGTACCGTGGACTTCGGTTCTGAACCTGAGACCACCTACATCATCCCGACCACCCTGTCCAACAACTCCATCGGTTGGGAGACCACGACCCAGATGAATGCCGGTATCGACTTCGCCATCCTGCACGGCCGTATTTCCGGAGTCTTCGATGTCTATAAGAACAACACCAACGGCCTTATCTTCTCCGTCCAGCTGCCTTCCGCTTCAGGATACTCAGGCACCAGCGACAACGTCGGAAAGGTGACCAACTATGGTTTCGACTTCACTCTGAACTCCACCAACATCCAGACCAGGAACTTCTCATGGCGTTCTACGATCAGTCTCGGCTACAACACCCAGAAGATCATCGAACTCCAGAAGGGCAAGGAAGACATGGTGTCATCCCGTCTGTTCATCGGCTATCCTATCAGCGTCAACTACGGCTATGAGACCGACGGCCTCTGGACCGATTCTCCCGAAGACCTCGAGGAAATGGCCAAGTTCAACGCCAACCGCCACAACTTCCAGCCTGGTTATACCAAGGTCATAGACCAGAACGGAGACTATAAGATCGACGCCAACAACGATATGAAGATCCTCGGCAACTCCTCACCTCTGTGGAACCTCGGCTTCAACAACACCCTGCGTTACAAGAACTGGGAGATGCAGATTTTCATGTACGGTAACTTCGGCTTCCTTATCAACACCGGTAACGGCCAGGGCGCCCGAAGCGCTACCTACAGCCTCAACTACTGGAACGAGAACAACAAGGATCCCAAGGCCTTCAACAAGCCTCGTTACCAGACTTCCGGCAGCGGCGACGCTTACTGCGGCTACCTCTTCTACCGTGACGGTTCATGGTTCAAGGTGCGTCAGATCGCTATCGGATACAATGTCCCTTCTGATATTGTCCGCAAGGTCAAACTCAGTTCTCTCAAGGTGTCCGTCCAGCTGAAGAACCCGTTCTCCATCTATCAGGGCGCGTTCTGGCGTGACGGCGATACTGGCGGCCTCTCCTACAACAAGGGTCTTGTGTTCAGTCTCAATGTTGGATTCTAAAGAAGGCATTCGATATGAAAACTATGATAAAAACTATAGCGTATTCGCTTATGGCGGCAGCTCTGCTGCTGGCTACCTCCTGCACAGACGAATTCCTTAAGGAGACTAAAAGGGATGCGGCTTCGTCCGACTACCTCAATACTCCAGAGGGCCTGAATTCCATGGCCCACGGTCTGACAGGTGTCCTTCAGGACTACTACGCACGTGCCTCCTGGAACTACATCCAGAACGGTACCGACGAAATGACTGCCGGTAGCGATACCCAGGGTGAAGTTTGGAACTCCTACGACGCCCGTATCAGCCCTAACTCCACTGCCGGAATGTTCGATCTCTATTATCAGTGGATAGGCAGGGCCAACACTATCATCGCCAAGGCGGACGTCCTGGAAGGATCGGCCCTGAAGAACGAGACCCTCGGTTATGCCTATTTCACCCGCGCTTTCTGCTACCTGTTCCTGGTCAGCCAGTTCGGCGATGTCCCTCTGGTTACGAAGCCCGTCACCGAGCCTGAGCGTGAGTTCAGCCGCCAGACCCGCGAAGAGGTGTACAACCTCATCATCCCCGATCTCGAGGCTGCCTACGGTATGCTTACAGGTGATGCAAGGCAGGCTGTGACCAACCACTTCACCAAATATGCTGCAGCCCACTATCTCGCAAAGGCCCACCTCTGGAGGGCTTCCGAGATCAACAACGACTGGAACGCCAAGTATCGTGAAGAGGACCTCAAGGAGTGCATCAAGTATGCCGACATCGTGATCGCCGCCCATCCTCTCGTCTCAGAGTACAACGACCTGTTCAACAACTTCACCGAGTACGACAGCTCCATCACCGAGACCAACACCGAGATAGTGCTGGCTATGGGTAACACCGGTTATGAGACCGCCGCAATGATCGTCGGAGCCGACTATTATCAGATGTACATCCCCTGGTATGAGGCTTTCGCGCTGATGAAACGTGACGTGCCCGGCGGCCGTCCTTACCAGCGTATGAAACCCAGCCCCCGCTACTGCTACTATCTGTACGACCTGGAGAACGACTCCCGTATCTGGAAGTCCATCCGTATGACCTTCGCCGTCAACAGCTGCGTCACCAATACCGGCCGTGCCAAGAGCACCCTCACCCTCGGTGACAACACCAAAGTCATAGCCGGAGAGTATTTCCCCAGCGACGAGGGCGAGTACCTCAGCACCATGTTCATCATCAACCGTGAGGACTATGGCCAGAAGTACTACAAGGACGAGGTCGTGAAGACCTACAACGGTGTGCCCAAGACTCCGTACAGCCGCATCGACTACCGTACCGGCAAGTACATCCCCGCCATTGCATCCCTGCTGGTCTACGATGAGCCCGGCGGAAGCGACGAGCCTATCGGAACCTGCCTCATCCCCCGTCAGGATGAGCGTCTGTACTGCTCCATCAGCAAGTTCATAGACGGTGCCACCCCTGCATTCGCAAACGGTAGCTACCGTGACGTGGTCAACGCCCGTTCCGCTGAAGACTACTTCTTCAAGGCTGAGGCTCTGATCCGCCAGGGCAAGATCGACGAAGGTCTCGCTGCCATCCAGCCCATCCGCGAGCGCGCCCAGTTCAAGGCAGGCGAAGAGCGCGACCACTATGTGGACGGCGGCCAGGCCTACTTCGGAAATATCTTCCGCAAGGACCTCAAGGGTCTGGACCACAACTGCTCTTACTATCCTCAGAACAGCTACTACTATTCCATCGGTGGTTGGGACGATCCCGCAGTCCGTGCCGCAAAGAACGCTACCGCGTCCAGCCTTCCTCTCGTGACCAAGGCTTCATACCCCAAGGAGGACCAGGCCATCATGAGCAAACTCGGCTATACTTCCGATTATGACAAGGCCCTTTGCTTCCTCCTCGACGAGAAGTCCCGCGAGATGTACGGCGAGCTCATCCGTTGGCAGGATCTTTCCCGTACCAAGACTCTCGAGAAGCGTCTGTACTTCAACGACACCGCTTACAGCAAGCAGATGAAGGACGTGGCCGGCAAGTCGGTCGACTACTTCAACGGCAGGGCTTATGAGAGTGCCTACGGCGGAAGCTTCGACCCGGCGGTCCACTATGTGCGCCCCATCCCCCAGACTTTCCTGGACAATATCACCAAGGATGGCAAGCCTCTGACCACTGAGGAGAAGAACGCAATGCAGAATCCCGGATATTAACAGATATCCCTTATCTTCATCTTTTTGGGGAGCCGCAGCAATGCGGCTCCTTTTTTGTTATATTTACGGAACCAATCCATTGTACCATGAAAAAATTGTCATTTGCCGCCGTCGCCGCGCTGTTCCTGCTGGCTGCGTGCAAGCCTTCGGCTCCCGAGGGAGTCAGCCTCTTCCCTTCTCAGGGAGCGAAAAACGTCAATATTGACACCCACCTCATCCTGAGTTTCGACGGTACTCCGACCGTCGGCAACTCCGGCTTCATCAAGGTCTTCGACGCCGCTTCGGGCGAACTCGTGGACCAGCTCGACCTGAGCATCCCAGCCGGCCCCACCCGCGGGCGCTCCTACGGCCCCGAGTGCGACTACCTGAGGGTCCCGTACGACTACAGCCGCACTGAGATGGCGACCAACCGCAACACCGTCCCCGGCACCCCGTCCTGCCCCCAGGCTGAGCCGACGCCTCCCGATTATCAGCTGAACATCATCGGAGGATTCACCGACGCGTTCCATTTCCACCCTGTCATCATCCATGGCAATGTGGCCACCATCTACCTGCACAACAACATGCTCGAGTACGGTCACAAGTACTATATCACCATTGACCCGGAGGCCATCGTGTGCGAAGGTTTCGAGGGCATAGCCGGCAAGACCTGGGCATTCTCCACCAAGAAGTCCGGTCCCCGCGACCCCTGGAACCTCACCGTCGCTGCCGACGGCACCGGGGATTTCAGCACCGTGCAGGGAGCCTTCGATTTCATCCCCGATTTCACCGACCGCGAGACCGTGGTGACGGTGGCGGCGGGGGACTACGAGGAGATTGTCTATACCCGTAACAAGAGCAATATCAAGCTCGTCGGCGCCGGAAAGGAGGCGACGAAGGTGCATTATCCCAACAATGAAGTCTTCAACCCCCATCCGCTCCTGCTCAAGACCAACGAATGGCCGGGCACCTTCCCTTCGAGACGCGCCGCGTTCATGCTGGACAATTGCAACGACATCAGCATCTACGACATGACCATAGCCACCGACCTTCGCGGACAGGCCGAGGGTATCCTTATAAACGGCGACAAGATCGCCCTCTACGGAGTCCATATCATCGGCTCGGGTGACGCCGTCCAGGCCAACGGACGCATCTACATGGAATCCTGCGAGGTGGACGGCGGGGGAGACACCTTCCTGGGCCGCGGCACCGTGTTCGGATACCGCTGCGCCCTGCGCAATGAAGGCGGAGCATTCTCCTATGTCCGCAATACCGAAGGACACCACGGCGACGTCTTCGTGGAGTGCAGTTTCGAGAGTACGAGCGATCGTCCCGCAGACTGGACCCGCACCGGCACCAATGAAGATGCCGCGAAGAATACGGCTCTGCCTTACCCTGCTGCGGAGTTCGTGGTGATCGATTGCAAGACCAAGAATTTCAACCCTCTGGGATGGAGCCTGATCGCACAGCCTACCCAGCGCATGTATGAGTTCAATACCAGGGATCTCGACACAGGTGCTCCCGTGGATTATTCCGGGCGCAACAAGCGTTCGCGCCAGCTGGATGCCGTGCGCGACGCCGGGCTCATCGCCAGCTACCGCAACCCTGCCTGGGTGCTCGACGGCTGGAAGCCCGATTCCCGGGTGAACTGATCCGGAGTGGAAAAAATAGGGGATCATGTGTGTGGTAATGCGGATAATTTTTGCTAACTTTGAATGCATGTCGAATTGTCCAATATTAACCATATAATTGTAGCTATGTTACTCAAACTGTTGCTTATGGCCCTGCCTATGATGGCAGCCGCCCAGGCCGGCCCGGCATATTTCCCTGCCAAAGGAGCCGACAATGTAAATCCCGACACCCATCTCGTACTGACCTTCTCTGAGGCACCCACCCTCGGAGACAAAGGCTTCGTGCGCGTCTATGATGCTGCTACGAACGAACTCGTCGACCAGCTCGACCTGAGCATCCCCGCAGGACCCACCAGAGGCCGCCAGTACGGACCTGAGTGCGACTACATGAAGACCCCGTACGACTACAGCCGTACGACCATCCCCACCAACAAGAACACCGTCCCCGGCACCCCTTCATGCGGAGCCGACCCCACCTCGAACACCGAGTATCAGCTGACCATCATCGGCGGCTTCACCGACGGTTTCCACTTCTATCCCATACTCGTGCGTGACACCACCGCCATCATCTACCTCCACAACAACATGCTGGAGTACGGCCACGAGTACTATGTCACCATCGACAACGGTGTCATCAAGAGCGGCAATTTCCGCGGCGTCCGCAAGAACGAGTGGAAATTCAAGACCAAGGCTGAAGGCCCCAAGGACCCTCATTTCCTGATGGTCAACTGCAACGGTACCGGCGACTTCAACACCGTCCAGGGAGCATTGGACTACATCCCCGACTGGAGCAAGGAGCGCACCGTCATCCAGGTCGCCCGCGGTGAATACGAAGAGATCGTCTACTTCCGCAACAAGTCCAACGTCGTGATCCGCGGCGAAGGCATGGACCGCACCATAGTCCATTATGCCAACAGTGAAGTCTTCAACCCCCATCCCACCAACTACAAGACCAATGAGATGGCCGGCACCTTCCCTTCAAGGCGCGCCGCCTTCACCGTGGACAACTGCCGCGACATCACCATCGAGGACATGTACATCGCCACCGACGTCTGGGGACAGGCAGAGGGCATACTGGTCAACGGCGAGCGCATCGCCATCTACCGTTCCTGCCTCGTGGGCACCGGTGATGCATGGCAGCTCAACGGAACCATCTACCTCGAGGGCTGCAAGCTCGACGGTGCAGGTGACTCCATGCTCGGACGCGGAGCTGTGTTTGCATATCGCTGCCACATCCTGAACGGCGGCGGTCCCATGTCCTGGGTCCGCAACTTCAAGCCTTCCCACGGCGACGTGTTCGTGGAGTGCCTCATGGAGGCCAAGCAGGGCATGTTCGACTATGGCCGCACCAACACCCAGCCTCACATGGGCTATCCCGATGCTGAGCTCGTCGTCATCGACTGCCTCGTCCGCGGCCTGAATCCCAAGGGCTGGAGCCATATCGGCATGGAAAGCCAGACCATGCTCGAGTTCAATACCCGCGACGCCGACACCGGACTTCCCGTGGACGTGTCACAGCGCGACCCTCTTTCCCGTCAGCTTGACGCCGAGAAGGACGCTGAGATACTCAGGAACTACCGCAATCCCGCCTATGTGCTGAACGGCTGGGATCCCAGAAGATAATCCCGATAATACAGATATCAATGAAGAAACCAATCATCATCCTTGCGCTTGCCCTGCTGACCCTCGTCGCAGGTGCACAGCCTCCCCAGGGCGCCGCTCCCCAGCGCCAGGCACCTCAGGTCCGCGGAGCGGCTGGTCCTGTCAATTATTCATCACCCCAGGCCATCCTGACTGCCGACCAGATGCTTCTCTACCAGAGAGTCACCGGCGGCTGGCCCAAGAATACCAATATGTCTGCGCCCCTGACGGAGATGCAGAAGGCACAGGTGCTCCGCGACAAGCAGCGCACCGACGATTCCACTGTGGACAACAACGCCACCACGAGCCAGATGACTCATCTGGCCAATGTCTTCAAGGCTACGGGCGATGCCAAGTACAAGGAAGGCTTCGTCAAAGGTCTCGAGTACCTGCTCATGGGACAGTATGAAAACGGTGGCTGGCCCCAGTTCTGGCCCAACCCTTCACACTACCAGGTGCAGATCACCTTCAACGACAACAACATCATCAACATGCTCACCATGTTCCGTTCCATCCTGGACGGCCAGGCCCCTTACGACGGAGCCCTGGTGAGCGATGAACTGAAAGCCCGCGTCCAGAATGCCTACGACAAGGGCCTCGACTGCCTGCTGAAGTGCCAGATCATAGTGAAGAAGCAGCCTACCGTATGGTGCCAGCAGCATGATCCCGTCACCCTCCAGCCTACCGGAGGCCGCGCTTTCGAGTTGCCTTCCTACTGCTCCATGGAGAGCGCCCGCATCGTGGACTTCCTGATGAGCCTGCCCAATCCCGACAAGAGGATCAAGGCCGCCATCCACGGAGCCATGAAGTGGTTCGACACCTACAAGATCACCGGATACCGTCTCGAGAGAGGCATGATCGACGGCGAGCGCAACACCCGCCTGGTCGAGGATCCCGCAGCCCAGCCCATCTGGGCCCGTTTCTACGACCTGGCGCATTGCGAACCCTATGTCTGCGACCGTGACGGCCTGCCCCGCAGGTATCTCTCCCAGATAGGACGTGAGAGGCGCAACGGCTACAGCTGGTACAATTCCAACGCAGCCGCCCTCTATCCCAAGTACGCCGAGTGGATCAAGGCCAACGATCCCAGGTACAAGTCCAAGATCGACCTCGCCTCAAAGGGCGGCAACGAGACCGGAGTCTACCAGCTCTTCCGCAAGCACGTGATGAACCCCAAGGACTTCGATGTGGTCGTGAAGCCCGGCGAGAGCGTGCAGGCAGCTATCGACAAGGCTCCCGCCACCGCCAACGGATATTTCAAGATCCTCGTACTGGCAGGTACCTATCACCAGACTTTCAATGTCAACAAGCCTAGCATCCTGCTCGTGGGCGAGGACCGCGAAAAGGTGATTTTCGAGATCAATGACGACGACGCCAAGGCCATGGCCGAGGCAGCCGGCGGCCGCAGGGCCAGCACCACCATCGTGAACATCGCAGCCGAGGCCACCGACCTGGTGATCAGCGGCTTCACCTTCACCAACAAGATGGATGCTTCTCCCACCAATCCCAACATGCCCCAGTCCATCCAGCACCGCATGGTGGTGATGGGAAGGGCCGACCGCACCATCATTGTCAATTGCAACATCAACTCCACCGGCAATGACGCCCTCTCACTCTGGGCACCCGGCGGCGACGGCATGTACTACCATGCCGACCTGAACGTCAGCACTCCCGGCGTGGACTTCGTATGCCCTCGCGGATGGTGCTTCGCCACCCGTTGCAACTTCTACGGCGACGGCCGCGCCATGATATGGCACGACGGCCGCGGAGACCAGACCAAGAAATTCGTCATCAAGGACTCCAACTTCGACGCTGCCAGCCCGACCCTGCTCGGCCGCTACCACCACGATGCCAGCTTCTTCATCCTGAACTGCCGCATGTCCGCCAACATCCTGGACCAGAATATCCACTACGCATATTCCGACCAGGTGCTGGATCCCTGCGTCTGGGGTGAGCGCTACATCTACTACAACAATGTCCGTGAAGGAGGCCACTCCGGCTGGCTTGCCAACAACCTGAACAAGGTCCCTACTTCCGAGGCCCATCCCCAGCCTTGGGAGCAGTGGGAGTTCACAGCCCTTTGGACATTCAATGAGAAATGGGATCCCGAGCAGGTACTCCGCGACCTCTGGGGCATCATGGAATATTAATAAATTCAGATCCATATGAAGAAACTCTTGTTTTTCGCTGCGGCTGCATTGCTCTTTACGGCGTGCACCCAGGCCAATCCCACCGACCCGTGGAAGCAGGCCGATAAGATCGTCAAGGAGATGACCAAGGTCAGTTTCCCTGACAGGACCGTTTCCATCACCGATTTCGGCGCTGTTCCCGGAGATCCCGAGAAGCCTTGCCACGAGGCCATCAACCTCGCGATCCTCACCACCAGCCTTGAAGGCGGCGGCACCGTCCTCGTCCCCGACGGAGACTGGTACACCGGCCCCATCACTCTCAAGAGCAACGTGAACCTCCACCTCGCAGACAATGCGACCCTGAAGTTCCTCACCGATGTGGACCTGTATTTCCCTGCAGTGCGTACCCGCTGGGAGGGTGTCGATGTCAACAATGCACATCCCCTCATCTATGCCTACGGCGAGACCAATATCGCCATCACCGGCAACGGTACCATCGACGGCCAGGCTTCCCGCGAGAACTGGTGGCGTCTGCAGCAGTACAACGAGCGTATCGGCCATTATCTGAACGACGATCCCAAGGCCGAGTTCATCCTGCCTTCACGTCTCGAGCTGCTCAAGTGGGGTGAGGCTTCCAAGCCTGTCTATGAGAGAGTCACCACTCCCGAGAACACCCTTCGTCCCCAGTCCATCAACTTCTGCCTCTGCAAGACCGTCCTCATCGAGGGCATAACCCTGCTCCGTTCCCCCTTCTGGGTGATTCATCCCCTGCTTTGCGAGGATCTCACCGTAAGGGGAGTGACCGTGGACAACAACGGTCCCAACGGTGACGGCTGCGATCCCGAGTCCTGCAAGAACGTACTCATCGAGGATTGCACCTTCAACACCGGTGACGACTGCATCGCCATCAAGTCCGGCCGCAACGTGGACGGAAGACGTTGGGCAAGGCCCAGTGAGAACATCGTGGTGCGCAACTGCAACATGGCCAACGGCCACGGCGGCGTGACCATCGGATCCGAGATCTCCGGCGGCTATCGCAATCTCTATGTCTACAACTGCAAGATGGATTCCCCCCATCTGGATGTCGTGCTCCGTATCAAGACTTCGACCGCTCGCGGCGGTGTCATCGAGAACATCTTCTTCAAGGATGTCGAGGTGGGTACCTGCGGCGGCGCCATCATCAGCGTCAACCTGCTTTACGAGCCCCGTGAGGTCGCAGAGCGCGGTTTCATACCCACGGTCCGCAACATCAACATCGAGAACGTGACTTGCACCAAGGCCCGCAACTCCCTGGTCATCGCAGGTCTTGAAAATCCTGAGAATGTCAGCGACATCCACATCAAGAACTGCCGCTTCGACGGTGTAGCCAACGGCAACAACCTCCAGGGCGGCTACCAGAGGGTCACCTTCGAGAATTGCACCATAAACGGCGAAACTGTCAATATGTAGGTCTTACCGGCCTGCTCCCGTCATTACGACGGGTTTGATAGTCCCGTCGGGATTGTAGTACAGACGGTCCACGCACACACTGCGTCGGACCGTACTGTATCTTTGGCCGGCAGGAGTGCGGCTGCGGCTCAGCTCGGCATTGTGGTAGAAGATGTACCACTTGCCCTTGTACTTCACGATGCTGTGGTGGTTGGTGCCGCTGCTGACCGGATCCAGGATGATGCCCTTGTACTCGAAGGGTCCGGTGGGGGAGTCGGACATGGCATAGGCGATCTGGGGCTGTTCGCCGTTCCAGGTGCCGTTGGAGTATGAGAGATAATATTTTCCGCGGTATTTGTGCATCCAGATGGCCTCGAAGAATTCGTCGCAGCCCTCGATGATGAAGGCTTCCCCTTCGTAGGAGATCATGTCTTCGTTGAGCTTGACGCAGCACACGGTATTCTGGCCGACGTACAGGTAGGCCTGTCCGTCATCGTCTATGAACACGCAAGGGTCGATGAAATCCCTGTTGCAGTAGACTCCCGGGGAGTCGATGCTCAGCAGGGGATGGCCGAGGGCGTCCTTGAACGGACCGGTAGGGGAGTCGCTCACGGCCACGCCTATATGCTTCTTGTCGGTCGGGTAATAGAGGTAGTATTTACCGTTCCTTTCGATGCAGTCCGGGGCCCAGGCCTGGCCGTGCGCCCAGGAAGTTTCCTTGATGGCGTCGAACGCAAGCCCGCAGTTCTTGAAGTTCTTCATGTCAGTGGTGCTGAACACATAGTAATCTTCCATGTTGAAGGTGAATGCGTCATCCTTGTCATGGCTCGGATAGATGTACAGAGTGTTTCCGAATACGCGTGCAGAAGGGTCAGCAGTGTAGATTTCGGTGATGATGGGATTGGTCCATGTCTGGGCGCAAGAAATCATCGCAGGCAATAGGAAAATAGAGAGTTTTTTCATAACTTTGATGAAATATTGCCACAATATAGTCATTTTATGAAAAAACTGATAACCTTTCTTCTTTCAGCCGCGCTCCTGGGCTTCGCTGCGGCCGCCCAGAATGTGACTGTCACTGCACCTGAATCACCCTATGGCTTCGCTCCGCTGGAGATGCACGTCTTCCCGGCAAAGGATTTCCCCATCACAAAATACGGCGCCAAACAGGGCAATGTGAAGGCGACCACCGAGGCTTTCGCCAAGGCTATGGCAGCCTGCAACAAAGCCGGCGGCGGCAGGGTAGTGGTACCTGCCGGCACCTGGGTCTGCGGCCCCATACATTTCAAGAGCAACTGCAACCTCTTCCTCAGCGAAGGCGCAGTGCTCAATTTCGAGGACGATCCCGCGCTCTACCTGCCCGCAGTGCAGACTTCCTGGGAAGGTGCCGAGTGCTTCAACTATTCCCCCCTTCTCTACGCTTTCGAATGTGAGAACATAGCCATATCGGGCCCCGGCCTCATCAACCCCAAGATGGATTTCTGGGAAACCTGGTTCGCCCGTCCCGACGCCCATATCCAGGCCACCCGCCAGCTCTACGCCATGGCCACCACCCTGGTGCCCGTGGAGAACCGCAGGATGGAGCAGGGCGAGGCCAACATGAGGCCCCACCTCATCCATTTCAACCGCTGCACCAATGTCCAGCTTTCCGACTTCCACATCAAGGACAGTCCTTTCTGGACCATCCATCTGTACATGTGCAAGGATTGCTGGGTGCACGGGCTTGACGTCTATGCCCACGGCCACAACAACGACGGTATCGACATCGAAATGACCCAGCACATACTCGTGGAAGACTGCACCTTCAACCAGGGCGACGACGCCGTGGTCCTGAAGGCCGGCCGCAACCAGGATGCATGGGCTCTCGCCACCCCGACCCAGGATGTCGTGGTACGCAACTGCGAGATCGTCCAGGGACACACACTGCTGGGTATAGGCAGCGAGATGTCCGGCGGCATCAGGCGCGTGTATATGCATGACTGCCATTCTTCCGACCAGGTCTACAGGCTCTTCTACCTCAAGACCAACCACCGCCGCGGCGGATTCATCGAGGATATCACCGTCCAGAACGTCTCCGCTACCAGGATGCTGAGGGTCTTCGAAATCGACACCGACGTGCTCTACCAGTGGAGGGATATCGTCCCCACCTTCGAGACAGCCATCACCCGCATACGCAACATCAACCTCATCGGCGCCAGGGCTGAAGTGGCCGAGGCCGTGTATGAGATACGCGGCGACGAGAGGGATCCCGTGGACGGAATCCTCCTCAAGGACATCCATGTGGGTGAGGTCACCAAATTCTACAACAACAGCGTGAACGTGCGCAACCTCTTCACCGAGGGCATCACCGTCGACAAATTCGGCACCGGTGCCAACGCTATGAGGCAGATTTCCGGATTCGCCCCCGGCAGATAAAAACGAGAAATAACTTATAAAACCACAATAAGCATTATGGATATCAAATTGAAACAGGGTTGCAAGTATGCCCTCCTCGTCCCTACCAGCATGGGACTCCGTGTCACTCCTGAAGCAGGACAGCCTATCCACTCCAGCGACGTCCTCCATCTCCAGGCCACCAGCGCCGAGACCAATGTCGCCAGCGTGTCATCTTATCTCGGACTTCCCGTCAAGGTTCTGACGACTTTCGTCGAGGGCAGCCCCTTCGCAGCTTTCATAAAGGCCAATCTCCGCTCCCGCGGAATGGATTTCGAGGGACCCGACGTGCCTCAGGGAGGCCCTTGGGGATACCGTCACCAGATCAATATCGCCGACAGCGGCTACGGTTCCCGCGGACCCCGCGTATGGAACGACCGTGCAGGCGAGGTGGGACGTACCCTCAATGTGAAGGACTTCGACCTTGACCGCATCTTCGGCAAGGAAGGCGTCCAGATCGTGCACCTCTCCGGCCTCATCGGCGCACTCAGCCCCGAGACCAGCAAATTCTGCCTCGAGATCGCCCGCGCCGCCAAGAAATACGGCACCCGCATCAGCTTCGACCTCAACTACCGCGCTTCCTTCTGGAAGGGCCGCGAGCAGGAGCTCCATGACATATTCTCAGAGATCTGCAGCATCGCCGACATCCTCATCGGCAACGAGGAGGACTTCCAGCTCTGCCTCGGCATCGAGGGACCTGAGGCCGGCGGCAAGGATATCGCTTCCAAGATCAGCGGCTTCAAGGAGATGATCGGCCGCGTGAAGGCACAGTACCCCAACGCACAAGTCTATGCTACGACCCTCCGTCAGGTCAACAACACCAACAGCCACAACTGGGGCGCCATCATGCTCGAAGGCGACAACTGGCATGTGGTGGAGCCTCGCGAAATCCATGTCCTCGACCGCATCGGCGGCGGCGACGGTTTCGTGGGCGGTCTCCTCTACGCCATCCTCAAGGGCTGGGAGCCTGAGAAGTGGATCCAGTTCGGCTGGGCTACCGGCGCTCTCGCCACCACCTTCCTCACCGACTACGGCCAGCCCGCAGACGAGGAGCAGGTTTGGAGCATCTGGGCAGGTAACGCACGCGTAAAGAGATAGAGCCATGATGTACTTTGAAAGAGGCTCCAAGACCGATATCATCACCGCTGATGATACCAGAGCCATACTCAAGCAGGTATTCGACGCCATGGGCCCCAAGAAGAGGGTCCTGGCGCTTCCTCCCGACTTCACCCGATTCAATTCCTACGCCGGTGAGATCACCGAGATGGTCAACGACTATTACGGCGACACCCTCACCGACATCATGCCCGCCCTCGGTACCCACAGCCCCATGACCGACGAGCAGATCAAGACCATGTTCGGCAGCGTGCCCGCAGACAAATTCCGCGTGCATGACTGGCGCAACGACGTCGTCACCATAGGCAAGGTGCCCGGCGAGTACGTAAGCAAAGTCTCCGAAGGCAAGCTCGACTATGAGATGAACGCCCAGGTCAACAAGCTCCTGCTCGATCCTTCGTTCGACCTCATCCTGTCCATCGGACAGGTGGTGCCCCACGAGGTGATAGGCATGGCCAACTACACCAAGAACATCTTCGTGGGCGTAGGCGGTTCGGACTTCATCAACAAGAGCCATTTCATCGGCGCCAGCTACGGCATGGAGCGCATCATGGGCCGTGCCAAGAGCCCCGTCCGCGACGTGTTCGAGTACGCCAAGGTCAACTACCTCAAAGATGCTCCCATCGTGTACGTCCTGACCGTCAGGGCCAAGGATGAGAGCACCGGCAAGATGGTGACCAGGGGTCTGTACATAGGCGACGATTTCGAGTGCTTCCAGAAAGCCGCCGACCTCTCCCTGGAGACCAACTTCATCATGGTCGAGAAGGAGATCAAGAAGTGCATCGTATTCCTCGACCCCGAGGAGTTCAAGAGCACCTGGCTCGGCAACAAGTCCGTGTACCGCACCCGTATGGCCCTGGCCGACAACGCGGAGCTCATAGTCCTTGCCCCCGGCCTCAAGGAATTCGGCGAGGACAAGACCATCGACGGCCTCATCCGCAAATACGGCTACAAGGGCACGCCCCACACCCTGGAGTGCACCAACGCCAACGCTGACCTCCAGGCCAACCTCGGCGCTTCCGCCCACCTCATCCACGGTTCTTCCGAAGGCCGCTTCAAGATCACCTATTGCCCCGGCGACGGCATGTCCCGCGAGGAGATAGAGTCCGTAGGCTTCAACTATTGCCATTACGACGAGATGGTCGCCCGCTATCCTCTGGAGCAGCTCAAGGACGGCTGGAACACCGTGAACGGCGAGGAAGTCTACTACATCAGCAATCCGGCCCTCGGCCTCTGGGCTTATCCCGCCCGTTTCAAAGACTGAGATGAAGATAGTTTGCGACGATAAGATACCATTCCTGCGCGGGGTCCTCGAGCCTTACGCGCAGGTGGTGTACCTTCCCGGTGCCAAGACGACCTCGGAGGTGGTGAAGGATGCGGATGCAGTGATCACCCGCACCCGCACCATCTGCAACGAGTCCCTGCTGAAGGGCTCCCGGGTCAAGGTCATCGCCACCGCTACCATAGGCTACGACCACATCGACACCCAGTGGTGTGAAGACGCCGGCATAGTGTGGCGCAACGCCCCCGGATGCAACTCCTGGTCCGTCAAGCAGTATATCGCTTCGGTGCTGGTGAGCCTTGCCCGCCGCCACGGCCTGGACCTCTCCGCGATGACCATAGGTGTCGTGGGAGTGGGCAATGTCGGCAGCAAGGTCGCCGAGATCGCCTCCCTGCTGGGGATGAAGGTGCTGCTGAACGACCCTCCCCGCGAGCGTACGGAAGGCTCCGCGGCATTCGTGTCGCTGGAGACCCTGATGGAGCAGGCCGACATCATCACCCTGCATGTGCCCCTGACCAAGGAAGGGGAGGATGCTACCTGGCATCTTTTCGACCGTGAGCGCATCGCCCGCCTGAAAACTTCGCAGTTCCTTTTCAACTCCTCCCGCGGCCCCGTCGTGGACAACGCCGCGCTCAGGGATGCCCTCAAGGAGGGTGCCATCCGCGGCGCCGTGCTGGATGTCTGGGAGAATGAACCCGACATCGACAGGGAACTGATGAACCTCCTGGAGTACGCCACACCCCACATCGCCGGCTACAGTGCCGACGGCAAGGCCAACGGTACGACGAGCAGCGTCCGCACCGTCGCTTCCGTGCTCGGGCTGCCGCTGACAGATTGGACAGCAAGCGGCGTCCCCGCACCCCGGCAGGACCTTTCATTCACCGTCGATGCGACGGGCAGGAGCCTGCAGGAAGTGCTTACGGAGGCCATACTCTACACCTACGACGTGCAGACCGACACCGACGACCTCCGCAACGCTCCCGAGACATTCGAGAAGCTCCGCGGAGATTATCCGGTGAGGCGCGAGCCCACGGCTTTCACCCTGAAGCTCGTCGGAGGCACTCCGCAGGAAGCGGAAATTTTGAAAAAGATAGGATTTAAATTAACAAATAACGATTAACCAATAATTAAATCTATGCAGCCAGTATCTGATATCGGACTCGTAGGACTTGCCGTCATGGGCGAGAACCTGGTCCTCAATATGGAAAGCAAAGGCTTCCATGTAAGTGTGTTCAACCGTACAGTGGAGAAGGTTGACAAATTCATCAACGGACGCGGTGCCGGCAAGAATTTCTACGGCGCCCACAGTCTCGAAGACTTCGTCGCTTCCCTCAAGTCCCCCAGGCGCGTTTTCCTCATGGTCAAGGCGGGACAGGCAGTCGATGACTTCATCGAGAAACTCATCCCCCTTCTGGACAAGGGTGACATCATCATCGACGGCGGCAACTCCCATTTCCCCGATACCGCACGCCGTACGGCTTATGTCGAGAGCAAAGGCCTCCTTTACATCGGCACCGGTGTTTCCGGCGGTGAGGAAGGCGCTCTCAAGGGCCCCTCTATGATGCCCGGCGGATCACCCGCTGCATGGCCTTTCGTGAAGCCCATCTTCCAGAGCATCTGCGCCAAGGTCGAAGACGGTTCCCCCTGCTGCGACTGGGTAGGCGAGAACGGAGCCGGTCATTTCGTGAAGATGGTCCACAACGGTATCGAGTACGGTGACATCCAGCTCATCTGCGAGTGCTACCAGATCATGAAGGATGTGCTCGGCATGACCAATGAGGAAATGCACGAGACCTTCGCCGAGTGGAACAAGGGCGACCTGGACAGCTACCTCATCGAGATCACCCGTGACATCCTCGCCAAGAAGGATGAGGACGGCAAATATGTGCTCGACTATATCCTCGACACCGCCGGCCAGAAGGGTACCGGCAAGTGGACCGCCATCGCTTCCCTCGACCAGGGAGTTCCTCTGACCCTCATCGGCGAGGCCGTGTTCGCACGCTGCCTGTCCGCACAGAAAGAGGAAAGGGTGGAGGCTTCCAAGATACTCGCAGGCCCCAAGCCCGCCAAGTACACCGGTGACCGCAAGGCCTTCCTTGAGGATCTCCGCAAGGCTCTCTTCTCAGCAAAGGTCGTTTCCTACGCCCAGGGCTACACCCTCATGAAGGCTGCTGCCAAGGAGTACGGATGGAACCTCAACTACGGTGGAATCGCTCTCATGTGGAGAGGTGGCTGCATCATCCGCAGCGTCTTCCTCGGCAAGATCAAAGAGGCTTTCGACAAGAATCCCGACCTGGCCAACCTCCTGCTCGATTCTTACTTCCAGGGCAAACTCGCCGATGCCCAGCAGAGCTGGCGCAACGTCGTCGCACAGGCTGTCCTGAACGGAGTGCCCGCACCTTGCCTCACCTCAGCCCTCGAGTACTATGATGGCTACCGCAGCGAAAGGCTTCCCGCCAACCTCCTGCAGGCTCAGCGCGACTACTTCGGAGCCCATACCTATGAGCGCACCGACAAACCTCGCGGAGAGTTCTTCCATACCAACTGGACCGGTCACGGCGGCGACACCGTAGCAGGTACCTACATCGCATAAACATTAAAACACTGACAATATGATGAAAATAGGAAAATATTCCTTCGGTATCGGCGACCGTTTCGCCCATGAAGGCATCAACCAGCTGAAGGCTCTCATCGAGGCCGAGCAGCTTTTCGGAGTACATTTCGTGCCCGTATGGAACAAGTCCAACCGTGAGCACCAGATCGTGGGCACCGTCCCCATGGAGACCCGCAAGGAAGCCGATGCAGCCGTCAAGGCTCTCGGTTACACCGGACAGTATCTCGTGGACGCTGACCATATCAACCTTTCCAATGTTGACAAATTCATCGAGGCTTCAGATTTCTACACCATCGACGTAGCCGACTACATCGGCAAGACCGGCTCCATGGAGGAGAGGTTCCTTCCCGCCATCAAAGAGGCAGGAAAGATATACCGCCATATCGCCGAGAAGAAGGGTGTGGATAATTTCGTGACCGAGGTTTCCATGGATGAGGTGGATGTCGCCCAGACTCCCGAGGAGCTCCGCTACATCCTCAAGGAGCTTGCTGCCGAGAAGATTCCTCTGCAGACCATCGCTCCCAAGTTCACCGGACGTTTCAACAAGGGTGTCGACTACCGCGGAGACCTCGCCCAGTTCGAGAAAGAATTCGAGCAGGATCTCATCGTCATCGACGAGTGCATCAAGGAATACGGACTCCCCGAGAACCTCAAACTCTCCATCCACTCCGGTTCCGACAAGTTCAGCATCTACCCCATCATGGGCAAGCTGATCCGCAAGTATGACAAGGGTATCCACATCAAGACCGCCGGTACCACCTGGCTTGAGGAGAATATCGGTCTCGCTCTCGCAGCTCCCGAAGGACTCGCCCTTGCCAAGAAGATTTATGTCAATGCTCTCGGCCGTATGGAAGAGCTCACCGTGCCTTACGCCACCGTCATCGACGTCGATGTCAAGGCCCTTCCTTCACCCGAGGAAGTCGAGAAGTGGGATGCTGAGACCTATGCCAAGGTCATGCGCCACAACCAGGCAGAGCCTCTCTACAATCCTTCTTTCCGTCAGCTCATCCATGTCAGCTACAAGATCGCCGCTGAGCTCTCAAACGAGTTCCTGCCGGCTCTCGAGAAGTACACTGACGTCATCGGAGAGCAGATCACCGAGAACATCTGCCAGAGGCACGTCAAGAGACTTTTCGACAAATAGTCTCCATTGATTTGGACCAAGTGGAAGGGCGGCTGCAAAAACAGCCGTCCTTTTTCATTTTTTTTGGTACATTTGCGAAAATAATTCCAGATGAATATCGTAAAGACACTTCTCTGCTCAGCTGCAATATTGCTGGCCTCCTCCTTTGCGGGTGCACAGGAGAAGAGCGGCAAAAAGCTCGCTTTCTTGGACAAATTCTTCGGTCCCTCCATGGAGCTCGATCCCGAAGCGATCTACCAGCCTGAGCCCCGCTGGACGGTGGCGCTTACCGGTAATGTCCACCAGGTAGGTTTCGCGATTGAAAACCGTTTCAGCGTGATGTCCGCCTATTTCGACGGATACAAAGTGATAGAAGAGACATCGCCGGGAGTCGTTTCCATGGGTCTTCCCAGGAAGGTCGACCAGGCCGCGGGTATCCAGTTGGGATACGGCAAACTCTCCCTTTCCCTGAACCGCCAGTTCCATAGCGACGGCACTGAAAGGTCTTTGTCATTGGATCTCATGTCAGCCGGATACGCTGTCCAGCTCCATTATATCAACCATTCCGATTTTCTGGATTACGACTTCACTATAGGAGAACCGGATTCATGGGCTTATAGTGCCACGAAAGGCACCACCGATAATCCGGGCCGTATACGCTCTCTGGTCCTGGATGCGTTCTATGCCTTCAACCGCAGGTCTTTCGCATATTCGGCAGCTTACAAGGGCAACATTTTCCAGCGCAGGAGCGCCGGCAGTTTCATCTTCGGCACGAAGCTGATCCTGAACGATTTCACCCTGGAAAAGGATGAGAACATAGTCGGCTGGAACGGAGGTATCGCCAGGCAGTCAAACGCCCAGGTTTCCTTCGGTCTGGGTTATTCCCACAATTTCGTCTTCCTTCACAGGCAGCCTCATGCCGATAAAGAAAAGGGTCTGAGGAATCTCACACTGAACCTGACCGCGGTGCCCATGGTCACCCTCTTCAACCAGTTCACATCCACGGCTTACGCGTATTCACTGGAAACCGAGCAGTACGAACAGTACTACAAAGGCTACATGAACGGAACGCTCAGGGCCAATTTCCTGACCCGAATCGGCATAGGGTATTCACATGACCTGTGGTCATTCAACCTCTCGTCCACGGCCGACGCCTATTCATACTACGGCAACACCGACCTTCCCCTGGGTGATGGCGGAAGGGTCGATACCGACGGACATTTCTACCGCTGGGTGGTCGCCCTGCGTATAGGAAAGCGTTTCTAGAAATTGAATCCCAGAGACAGCGCGGCGCTGAATCCGGTCATATCACACCATTGAAGTCCCAGGGTCATGGGACCGACTATGGTTTTCTGTCCTATTTCCAGTCCGAAGGCGTAGGCGCTGGGCTTAGTCTTGAATATATCGGTGAAGACATCCTTGGCCTGGAGCAATCCGCCCCTGAGGGTCAGGAAGTTCTTGTGGTTGATGCGGTAGCGGAGGTCCAGCTGGGCTGTCGCCGCGAAGCTGCCGCAGGAATACATGCCGGTGGCAATCCCGAAGAAAGGCAGCTGATAATCGACATACCTGCTGGCCATGGTCCCTCCCACTGCCAGGTTGTGGATGAAATTCATGCGGCCGGGGAATTCGGTCTGCCAGCCGAAATACAGGGAAGGCTGGACCACGAATTTCTCCCCGATTGAAAATGCCGCCGTGGCATTGGCAAGACCTACGCTGTAAGGTAAGACTTTGCTTTCGTAATGATTGTCCTCCCAAGTCCAATCGTCTTCCATATAAGTGGAATAGCCGCTGAAAACATAGCGGGTGTCCAGCATCAGACGGAAGCCATTGGTAGGGAAATAGCTGTCGTTGAAAGTGTCGTAGCGGAGGAGGGCGAAGGTCGACAGCCAGTGGCTCTTGAAATCCCAGCCGTTCCACTGGATCTCATTGTCCACGTAGTCCTCGAAAGGCTCGATCTCTGCGGCGACACCCATCCTGACATTGCCGAACACCAGCCTGGAATCTTCAAAATAGAGCTCTGCTCTGGAATTGATTCCGTTGTAGCTGGCGTGATCCTCTCCGAGCCAGTAGGTGAAGTGTCTCGAAGATCCCTTGATGGCGACGCCGAAGACAGGGAGCTGCCCCATGGGTTTGTATGAGAAATCCAGGTTGAGGGCTGTGATGTTTCCTACTTTCAGCTCGGTGACGAATCTAGGACCTGCAAGCTTGCGGGTGCCCAGGCCCAGGTAAGCATCTACATAGACGCCTTCGTCGGTGTCCAGGTGGACTCCGGCGCCGAACTCGTGGGTCTGGCCTTTCTGGCACTCGAATACCAGGGTGTAGGGCTCCTGTGCTCCGGACAGGTGATAGGTCACGGACTCGAAGGCCCTGGTGCCGTAGAGGGCGGACAGCACGGTTTCGATCTCTTCACGGCCGTACATTCCGTCGCGGGGAAGCAGGGCGCGGTTTATGATGAATTCCGACTCCTTGGGCTCCACGCCTTCGTAGAGGATTTCAGCTATCTTGACTTTTTTCTTGAAAATGTCGGTGGCGCTGCCTCCCTTGGGGGCCTCAGCCTTGGCATTGTCTGCCTTGGGGGTGGCGCCCACCCTGCGGGCTATCTCCTCGAATTCGTCCTTTTTGGAGATCGCCATGGCATATCCCTGGGAGATGATGTCATCGACACTCTTGGCATCGAAGGACAGCATGGTGTAGCCTTTCAGCTCATGCTGCAGGAGGATGTCGGTCAGCTTGCGGTTGGCTTCGCAAATGTCTGCGGACATCAGGGTGATGTTCTGCATGGCGAGGTTGGCGAGACCTTCCAGGTCGGCGAGGGTCCTCACCGAAGGCATCTCGGAGCCTATGACAATGTCGGCACCCATGGCCTTGGCCAGGTCGACGGGGAAATTGTTGCGGGTACCGCCGTCCACCAGTACCATACCGCCGACGCGCACGGGGCGGAAGTACCCGGGAATGGCCATCGTGGAGCGCAGTGCATCCACGAAACTGCCGGAGGTCCAGTTCTTTTCCTTGAGGGAAAGCATGTCGGTGGCCACGCAGAAGAAAGGCACCGGCAGCTCATCGAAGCGTATGGAATCCTGATATCCGACGGACACGGAGTTGAGGGTGTTGCGGACATTGAAACCGAAGAGGAATCCGTCCGGGAGGCCCATTCCTATCTTGGAGAGCATCTCCTGACCCATGTCGGAGGTACGGGTGTCGCCCTGCTCATAGTTCCTGTCGTAGGCGAGCTGCTTGCTTATCCTGTGCCTCATGTCCTCTTCGTTGTAGTGGAATGGGATGGTGATGGCGAAACGCTCCTTGTTCCTGCGTATCTTGTAAGTCTGGTAGCTGTCGGGAACCTTGTCCGACATCATCGTGGTCCAGTCTATCGCACGTACGAGCGAATCCAGATATCCGGCTCCGTAGCCCAGGGAATAGAGTCCCGAGATGAGTCCTCCCATGCTGGTGCCGCCTACCATGTCGACGGGTATGCCCATCTCTTCAATGTAACGCAGCACACCCAGATGGGCCATGCCTCGGGCTCCGCCTCCTCCGAGCACGACGGCTACGGTCGGGCGGTGCTGGCGTATTGAATCCATCTTTGCGCGTACCCTTACGATGGCAAGGGAATCCTCTTCAGGATTTACGCTAGGGAGACTGAAATGATATTGGGCTGATGCGGAAATTGATACCAGCAGGGCTGACAGGAGGAACAGTTTTCTCATTTGCTTATATTTGTCGAAGAACAAAAATAAGCATTTTTGAAAAAATCAATGCATTTGTCGTGCCAGTCACGTGCACTTTCTTCCTGTAAGAGCAGGCGTCTGTGCACATCTTCCCATCTTTCCTTGTCCACATAAGGCTTGACGGAATCCCAGGTGAGGATGTATTCCTGTACAGCGGCGACCCCGCGGTCATAGTGCGCGCACAGTTCCTCCCAGAGGGTCTTCCCGCTGCTCATGCGGTAGTCCCAGCTCAGGTGGTGGAACCACAGGAGCAGGTTTTCCGGGCAGGTCTCCAGGTTTTCGTAGAGGGACCTGAGCGGTTCGGGATACTGGGCGGTGTTGCCCGAGCCCGTGGCCATGGTCCTGTCGAAACCGATTCCGTCCGCTCCCGCCTTGTGGTAATATGCCGGTTCCCAGTCGGGCCTGACGGATTTCTCCCAGGGACCGGGGCCGTAGTGGGTGCTGTCGAACAGGTGGTGCAGGCCGAGCGGCATCTCATAATCCACGCAGGCTTCCCTGGAGGAGAGCATCATCTCCTTGACGGGGGCGATGAATTCCTTCTCGAATCTCTTCCTGCCGCACCACCAGGGGCGGGGGAAGGTGAGGCGTATCCATTCGTCGGCTATCTGCTCCGATGAAAGTGTCGGATCCCATGAGAGGCGCCCGAAGGCGTACCAGTTGGCCTGGGAGAAGACATGTCCGCACCAGCTCTCTTCCTGCCCGGTGTTGGCTACGCCGGCTATGGCCAGTCGGTTTCGGCGTCCGCCGGGATCGGAGAACAGGGTGGAGAAGAACTCTTCCCACATGGGGGCGAGGAAGGTCAGGTGCAGGCTCTGGCCCAGGTATTCCTGGGTGATCTGGAGCTCAGGCATCGAAGGGGTCTTCTCCAGGCTGAACAGCAGGGGACTCACCGGCTCCCTGGGCTGGAAGTCCACCGGTCCGTTCTTGACCTGGATTATCACATTGTCCCGGAACGCTCCGTCCAGGGGCTGGAACTCCTCCACGGCCTGGTTGGCCCTGTCGGGGCTGGTGGCCGAATAGACGAAGGCCCTCCACATCACTATGCCACCGTGGGGCTTGAGGGCGTCGGCGAGCATATTGGCCCCGTCGGCGTGGCTACGGCCGAAATTCTGCGGTCCCGGCTGCCCTTCGGACGAGGCTTTCACGAGGAAGCCTCCGAAATCGGGAATGCTGCGGTAGATTTCGTCCACCTTGTCCTTCCACCATCCCGCCACCGCGGGGTCCAGGGGATCGGCGGTGGGCAGCTCCTTGAGCGCCTGGGGGCTGGCGAAGTTTATGGAAAGGTAGGTGCGTATCCCGTATCCGCGCAATATGTCGGCGATCTGCGCCACCCTCTTGAGGTATTCGGGGGTGAGGATGCGGGGATTGGCGTTGACATTGTTCAGTACGCTGCCGTTGATGCCGATGGAGCGGTTCAGGCGGCCGTATTCGTGTATCCTTTCCACGGGGAGGTCACCGGTCCAGTTCCATATGGAAGCTCCGGCGTACCCTCTCTCCACGCTGTCGTCGAGATTGTCCCAATGGTTGAGGATGCGGTACTCGTAGTACGGTTCCCCCTGGGGCTCCAGCGGCCCTGAAGCGAGCCAGAGCGGTCCCTGGGAAGCCCCGGTGCATGCCGCTGCAAGCAACAGGGGCAACAGCAGCAGTATCCGTCTATTCATCCGTCCCTTCTATAGTGACAATGTTGCCGTCGGAATCGTATTCGAGCTCGCAGACCTTCAGGCTGCGGAGGCGGTTGATGCCCTTGGAGGGGCAGCTGTCGTGGTGGAAGAGGTACCACTTGCCTTTCCATTCGATGATGGCGTGGTGGGTGGTCCAGCCGACCACGGGGGTCAGGATGACGCCGCGGTAGGTGAAAGGTCCGTAGGGGTTGTCACCCACTGCGTAGCAGATCTTGTGGGTGTCGCCGGTGGAATAGCTGAAATAGTATTTCCCTTTGTATTTATGCATCCAGCTGGCTTCGAAGAAGCGGCGCTCGTTGTCTTCCACGGCGATGGGCTTGCCGGCTTCGTCCAGGATTACGACCGGTTTGGGATCCTCGGCGAACTGCAGCATGTCGTCTCCGAGCTTCACCACCCTTGCGGGGATGGCGGGCTGTCCGTCTGCGGGGTAGGATGTGCCGCAGTCCTTGGCGAGATTGTCCTCATAGCGCTGGAGCTGACCGCCCCAGATGCCGCCGAAGTACATGTAGTACCCGCCGTCGTCATCGTGCAGGATGGCGTAATCTATCGAATAGCTGCCGCGGACCGGGTCCGGAAGTGCCTTGAAGGGGCCGGTGGGGGAGTCTGAGACTGCCACGCCGCAGCGGAAGATGTCGGTCTTGTCCTTGGCCGGGAAATACATGTAGTAGCGGCCGTCCCTGCCTTTCTGGACATCGCAGTCCCAGAGCTGGCGGCGCGCCCAGGGGACATCCTTGATGTCCAGGGCGTTGCCCCAGTCCTTTACGGGGGAGGTCATGGGATCGTCGCCTTCGATGCTGAGCACATGGTAGTCCTTCATGTCGTACTCGCTGCCGAAATCGTCGTCAGGAGCGGCGGACTCCCAGTCATGGGAAGGGTAGATGTATATCTTTCCGTCGAACACGTGTACGGAAGGGTCCGCCATGTAGTCGGCGGGGAAGAGATATCTCTTGCTTACTTTCTTTGCCATGGTCTTATGTGGTTATGCGTATCTTTCTTCTATCGCTTTGTTGATTTCGTCCATCTTCTCGTCGCTGAGCTCGTATTTGCTTATGATCCAGATGGCGAGCAGCAGGAGTATCGCGGGGATGACGCAGACGAGCCAGAGTATGCCCTGCTCGGCCAGCGCTGTCTGTTTGGGAAGCTCGGCGTCGAATCCGACGATGGCGAGGACCAGGCCGGGGATCACTCCGCCCAGGGCCATGCCGGCCTTGAAGAAGATGCCGGTGAGGGCGTTGACTATGCCTGCGATGCGGCGTCCGGTGGTGTATTCTCCGTAGGCTACGACTTCAGGGACCAGGGCCCACATGTAGCCGGTGGCTACGATAAGGCCGGTGCTCTTGATGAACTGGGCTACGCACAGCATCCAGAAGTGGCTCTTTATGGCGGGGATGCTCACGAAGGCGTACATCATGATCATGCCGGCGATGGCGGTGCCCAGGAAGATGTAGAACATGCCTTTCTTGCCCACTTTGCGTTTGATGGCGGGTACGAGGGGCATGAAGATGAAGGCGGGGATGGTGCCCAGCCACATGAACGCTGTGGTCATGAAGGGAGTGGCGCCTATGTTATAGGTCATGAAGTAGGCGTCCGCGGCGTTGGCTACGCTCATCATCGCGAATGCGGTGATGAAGAAGAAAGCCAGGATCCTGAGGGGCTTGTTGC
The DNA here is from genome assembly GCA_017455065.1 of Bacteroidales bacterium. Classification (GTDB taxonomy): domain Bacteria; phylum Bacteroidota; class Bacteroidia; order Bacteroidales; family UBA932; genus Cryptobacteroides. The sequence goes on along the minus strand of JAFTBU010000049.1, from coordinate 245,426 downwards.
GTATGAATTCCATCCACAGGTCGCTCACTTTCACATTGGCCGAGGCCTTCTCGTCCATGACGACCTTTTCCTTGCACTGGGAGAAGCAGAAAACCAGCAGCAGCATGCCCACGGCGGCGAATATGGTCATGGTGATGAACCATGCCGGAGCAGCTTCGGGGGTGTTGATGACGGTCTCCTGCAGCCCGGTTTCGGGATTGAGGGCCTTGGGGGCGAAAATGGCTATGATCATAGGAAGGGACTTGACGCAGAGGGCGCCCAGATTTGCCATGAACATGCGGGTGGAGGTCAGGACAGTGATTTCGTCGGTGTCACGCGTAAGGGATGAGTTGAGGGCTCCGTAGGGTACGTTCACCAGGGTGTAGCACATGCTCATGCCGACATAGGTGATGTAGGCGTAGAGCAGGGAGCCGCTGAATCCGTTCCAGAAGCAGAGTATCGCGAGGGCTACCAGCGGTATGCCTCCGAGTATGAGCCAGGAGCGGTATTTTCCCCATTTGGGGTTGCTCTTGTCCACGAATGTGCCCACTACGGGGTCCCAAAGCACGTCCACCAGGCGCACGACCAGAAACATGGTAGCGGCAGCCGCAGGCTTCAGCCCGAAGACATTTGTGTAGTAGAACAGCAGCCATATGCTTATGGTCTGGTAAATGAGGTTCTGGGCCATGTCGCCCGAACCGAATCCGATACGCTGCAGCCAGGAGAGCTTGTAAAAGCCTTTGGCTTCTTTGCTTGTGTCAGCCATATGTGATTATCTGTTGAGTATTACGTTCACTGTCCTTTCGCCCAGGGTTTTCTTGTCCTGGGGATGTATGTCGTTCCATTCCCCGAGGTCGCGGTTGGGGATGAGATAGACATTTTCCATTTCTTCGCAGACCTGTCTCTGGATATCCTGGAGCCGTACCCAGCCACTGGTGGCGGCAGTCTTGGTCTCGGAGTGCTCGAAGGCTGCCAGCTCCACTATGTAGAAGGGGAGGGAGTCGTTGCGCAGGAGCACTCTCCATGCTTTGATCATGGTCTTCAGGAGCTCTCCGTAGCCCTCGGGATTGCCGGCGTTCGACTCGCCCTGGTACCACACCACGCCTTTGAAATCCTTTCCGGCCAGAGGTGCGATCATGGCATTGTACAGGCCGGCGGGTTTGTACTGCAGGAAGACCTGGGAGTCCCTGCGCTGCATCCTGCGGCCGGCTTTGTGCTCCCAGCCTTTCAGCAGGGAGATTTCTCCGGCGGCCGTCTCCAGGGAATACTGTTTGTCGGGGACGAAGGCCGCGGCGTTTTCAGCTGCATAGAGGTGGATCTCCACTACATTGCGGCCGCTCTTGAGGTATTTCGCGGGGACGCGGTAGTTGCGGGGAGGATATTGGTAGGTGGTGTTTCCCACGAAATGACCGTTGACGAAGGTGGAATCGGCGTCGCGCATGGCTCCCAGATGGAGGATGGCGTCGCCCTTGGCCTGGGAGGCCTTGAGGGTGAAGCTGTTGCGCAGCAGGTGGCTGCCGTACACAGGCTTCCCGTCCTCCAGTCCCCAGGGGGAGAACATGTCGGTTTTCACCCATTTCGCGGACTTGTTTTCAGGCAGGGCGTTGTGGGCTTCCTGCCAGTCGCTGTAGAGGTGGGCGTTGTGATACAGGGTGGAGCGCATCCATTCCGGGTCGCGGCACTGTTTCAGCTCTGCGAGGGCGTAGCCGGGCAGGAAACTTTCGGGTATCCAGGCTTCGATGGGGGAGCCTCCGACTGAAGAATTGACCATGCTGATCTCCGCTCCTGTGCGCTCGTGCAGGTATCTGCCAACGAAATAGCAGAGGGCACCCCATTCCTGGGCCGTGGCGGGATCCCCGAGGGTCTCCCACCTGCCTGCGGGCAGCTCGGTGCGGGGACCGCTGAAGTCGTAGGTCAGAGGCACTTTCATATAGTGCAGCTGAGGACAACTGTAGTCCCGGACATCTTCAGCCACCGCGTCCATGCAGCGGCGTATGGGAAGCTCCATGTTGGACTGTCCCGAAAACAGCCAGAGCTCTCCCTGCTGGGCGGCTGCGGGAAGGGTCAGGATGACCGCCGCGAGGGCGGATATCAGTCTTTTCATATATGTTTACTTGTTTTCCGAAAAATAGTAGGATTCCTCTCCGAACAGGTATTGCTTGGTATATCCACCGTAATTTACAACTATTTTTTCAAAAACAATTCCCGGGTCCATGGGTTTTATCACCAGCTTGTTCTTTCCGCCTCCGGCTTCCAGCTTGATGACGGATTCGACGACCCTGCGGGCTACGGTGGGATAATACACGGAATAGATATTCTCCGGATTTTCATTCAGCCTCTCGTTGAAGGGGACTACTACTTCGGGATGTCCCTCGAAAGCCGCCGAATACCGGTGCGGCGTGCCCTGGAAGGCCAGGGTGGATTTTACGACAATGCGGACTTCCACCTCCCGGCAGCTGTCCGGCAGCTCCAGGGCGTAGCTCAGTGATGCACCTTCCGCGGGGAGGGTATAGGGCATGAGCGCCACGCCTCCGAGGGTGCGGCCCATATAGGGGATGTCGGTCCAATGCGTCCCGGCGGAAGCCTTCGCCTCATAGTAATGCGGGGCTTCGATGGAGGTGTATCCGCGTTTGTCGCAAGGGAAGAAGAAGCGGTGTCCGCCGCCTTCGACCCTGACCGTCACGGGGACGGAGTCGGCGGGGAAATCGTCGTTCCAGCTCTTGTAGCCTATATGTTTCTGGGTCATCATCCCGTCCCATTTGCCCCGGGACATCACCTTGTTGTACTCGTGGCAGAGGAAGGCATCCCGCTCGAAGCACTCATGCACCCTGTCGGCCCATGCGTTGGCGGCGGGATCGCCCCTCCGGGCGAGGTCATGGTTCATCGCCTGGGCATAGTACATTTCATATATATTGGAAAGGGCCTGGACAGGAAAGAGGATGAGCTGCCTGTAGGCGTCGCGTGAGTCCTCTGAGATACGCAGGTAGCCCCTGAGCGCTTCCGCTTCCAGCCTGGCCAATTCGTCGCAGACTTTGCGGAATTCGCCGGAGGGAAGGTCGTAGGTGTCCTTGTCCATCATTTCCACGGTGGTGCGGCCGCTGTATTTCGAATACAGGTTCAGTATCCTCGCCGCATCGGCGCCCTCGGCGCTGCCGAACTGCTCCCGGCAGAAATCCAGGGTGTGGTCCAGCAGGGTGGAGGCATCCAGCCGCCCGGGATCCCAGGCCATGTCCAGGAACAGGTCTATCGGGTATTCCATGGGCTTGAGGTCGCCCACGTTCAGCACCCATATCCTGTCCACTCCGTAGGACCAGGTCAGCTGCATCTGCTCCCATAGATTCTGTATCGGTGTGACATTCAGCCATTTACTGTTTCTGGGGGCGCCTACATAATCGACGTGGTAGTACATACCCCAGCCACCCTTGCGCTGCCTTTCCGCAGCGTCAGGAAGCTTGCGTACGTCGCCCCAGTTGTCGTCGCTCAGAAGTATGGTCACGTCATCCGGGACCTTGAGGCCGAGCTCGTAGTATTTCTGCACTTCTTTGTAAAGGGCCCAGACCTGGGGGCGCTGCGAGGCTGGTTTCCCGGTGACCTGGCGTATGATCCTGCGCTGTGCGTCTATCACTTTCTCCAGCTGGGACATGATCTTCCTGTCGTCCGGAGTGTATTCGTCGTCATGGCCTTCACTGCCTCCCAGCGCCGTGTCCCCGTCTCCTCTCATGCCTATGGTGATGAGGTCCTCGGTCCCCTTTGCCCGCTCCATCCCTTCCCTGAAGAAACGCTCCACGGTCTTGCGGTTCGTGATATAGTCCCAGGCTCCGTATTCCGCCCTGTGCCTGGCCCATTCCTGGTGGTTGCGGGCCATGGGTTCATGGTGCGAAGTGCCCATGATGATGCCCATGGTATCCGCCATGGCGGAATTCAATGGGTCGTCGGCGTAGAAGGCCCAGCCCCACATGGCAGGCCAGAGGAAATTGCCTTTGAGGCGGAGCAGGAGCTCGAATACTCTCTCGTAAAACTCATGTCCGCCGTAGTCGGTGCCGAAGAAGTTCTTCACCCAGGAGGTGAGGCAGGGGGCTTCGTCGTTGAGGAATATGCCCCTGTAGCGCACTGCAGGCTCACCTTCGGTGTAGCGCCCGTCGGCTATCAGCACCGTGTCATGGTGCTCCGTGGGTACGTCGGCCCACCAGTACCAGGGGGAGACTCCCATCTTGCGGGAGAGGGAATAGATACCGTAGATCGTCCCCCTCTTGTCGCTGCCTGCAATTATCACCTTGCCGCCTTCCACTTTCATCAGGTACATCTCCCTGCGCCCTTCCAGGACGGAGATCTCCGATGCTCCCAGCTGACTGCGGATGTCGCTGCGGTCCATGCTTCCTATAATAATATTGCCATCGGGGGAAAAAGTCGCCTTGCTGCCGCTGACCCTGGCGAAGTCTTCGCTCAGGCTCCTTGCGGCCATCTCCACTCCCGGCCACTCTCCCTCGGAGAGCCTGATGGCGGCCGGATGCCCGGCTGAATGGATGTTCCCGGCGTGGGAAACGCTCAGGAAACAGGATGCCGCCAAGATGCAGGAGATAAAACTGTTGATTCTGATCATATCTGGGCTATTTGGTTTCGCAATACAAAAGTGAAATTTTGATATAATATTTGAAACGCATGGCGAAACCGATATTTTCAAAAATGATACAATTACTCCAGAATCCTGGCCAGTTCAGCGTTGTCGGGGTCGTTCTGGTATTTCAGGACGAATTCTTTGGGGGTCATGCCGAAATAGTCGTGGAAGGCCCTGGTGAAATAGGAATGTGTTGCGAATCCGACTTGGTAGGCGACTTCCGACACATTCACCTTGCTGTGGACCAGCAGATAGGCGGCCTGCTTGAGGCGTATGGACTTGATCAGGGCGTTGGGCGACACTGATCCGGATTCCTTGAGCCTGCGGTTCAGGTGCACACGGCTCATCCCCATCTCGGCGCTGATAGTCTCCACCGACATTTCGGTGTCGTCCAGATGCTCCTTGATGTATTCCACCACATCCTTGATCAGATTGTTCCTGTCGAAGGGCATCTTCACCCTGTCGTAGTCGTTGTTGATATCCGACCCGTACTTGCCCTTCATGGTGGTCCTGGAGGCTATGGCCTGGGCGATGCCGCTCTCGAGTATATCCATTGCGACAGGCTTGGAGTAGAATTTGTCCGCGCCCACTTCGTTGCACAGTTTCTCTGTGTCATCATCCGAGAGGGAAGTGAGGAAGATGACGGGGATATGGTTCGTGGACTGGCTGTGGCGTATCTTGGCGCAGAGTTCCTTTCCATCCATGACCGGCATCAAAATATCTGTGACCACGGCGTCCGGTATCACCCTGGTGATTTCGGTCCAGGCCTTCTGCCCGTCGGGGCAGAGTATGACATTGTATTTGCCGCTGAGCTCCCTTTGCATGAATTCGAGGGTCTCCACGTCGTCTTCGGCTATGACAAGGGTCTTGCGGGCCTTGGTCTTGCGGCTGCCTGAATTTGAGGACACCTGGGCTTTTGCGACGTCGTCGCTGCTGTAGATCCTGGTGTAGAGGTCCTTGTGGTGGTCGCTGGCGCTCAGTTCCTCCACGGTGAGATGTCTGTTGCCTTCCGGTATCCTCACGATGAATGCGACACCGCCCGGCTTGTTGACGGCCTTGATGCTGCCGTGATGGAGCTCGACCAGCATCTTGGAGAGGTTGAGACCCACTCCGGAGCCGGTCCCGACATCCTGGGGATTGGCCTGGAAGAAACGCTCGAACACTTTTTCCAGGTCTTTGTCGGATATGCCGTTTCCGCTGTTGAATATGCTGATTTCAGCGAATCCGTCCTTGGTTCCGCGTATCCCCACTTCCACGCGGCCGCCTTCGGGTGTGTATCTGAAGGCATTGGAGAGGATGTTGAAGATGACCTTGTCGAAATTGCCCTGGTCTATCCACAGGGGCACGGTCTCCCTGTCGGAATCCAGGCTCATCACGACGCCTTTGTCGGAGGCGAGGCTGCTGAAGGACTGCATGATGTCGTTGATGAAATACACTATGTCGGTCTCCACGAAATGCAGTTTGAGCTGGCCGTTGTCGATTTTGCGGATATCCATCAGCTGATTTACGATACGGTTGATCCTCAAGCAGTTGCGATACATCAAGTTGTAGGTTTCCTTCAGCTCGGGATAGGATCCGCTTTCGCGGAGTTTCTTGAGCGGGCTCATCACCAGGTGCAGGGGAGTGCGTATCTCGTGGGTGAGGTTGGTGAACATCCCGAGTCTCATTTCCTTGATGCGGTCGAGTTCCCGTGCTTTTTTCTGCTTGCGTATCTCCGATATATAGCAGGTTGCCATGCCGGTGAGAATCGTGAATATGAGGACATAGATGAGTATGGCCCACCATTTCAGGAACCATGGGGTCTTTTTCTCTATCTCCAGGGAGTTCACCGAGAAATGCTCTTCGTCATCCCGGTAATAAGCCTTGACGGTAAATTTGTATCTGCCTCTGGGGACGTTGGTGTAGGTGGCGCTCCTGGAATCGGGATCCGCATATCTCCAGCCTTTGTCGAAACCCTCGAGCATATATGCGTAGCGTATGCGCTCGGGATTGGTGTATTCGAGGACGCAGAAGCCTATAGTGAAGTATTCGCTGTTGCTCTCCAGTTTCACGGAGTCGCTGTAGCGTATGTCCGAGGGCTCTCCCATCACGGTCATGCGGGTGAAATTAACTGGCGGGACACGGTGAGGTGAACCCTGGATGGATCCGGGTTCTATCATGGACACGCCGTCGTTGCCGCCGAACCAGAGTTTTCCTCCGCCGGGAGAGCGGAATCCCGCCCCGGTGTGGAATTCATTGCCCTGGAGGCCGTCCGTCGCATAGAAATTGGAGAATTTTCCGCTGCCGGTATCCAGCCGTGAGATTCCGTTGTTGGTGGATATCCACACGGATCCGTCGTCACAGCAGAGGCTTTTTATGATGTTGTTGGACAATCCGTCAGCTTCGGTATAGAGCTTTTTCGTCTCCGTATCCGGATCCAGCGAGATCAGTCCTCCGCCGGTTCCCATCCACACGGTGCCGCTTCCGTCCACGGACAAGGCGTAAATCCTGGAGACCTGTGCGTCATCCGAAACTTTGTACCCCCTCAGGCCGCCGGTCACGGGATTGAAGCACAGCGGTCCGTTGTAGGTGCCTATCCACAGGAGTCCGTCGTCGCCCATCGCCAGGGCGCTGACCCACATGCCGTCCTGACCGGCGATGACGTCGGTTATTTCCATGGTCCGGGTGTTCACGATGAACACGCCGTCGCCTGAGGTGCCGACGTACATGCGGGAGCTTTTCTTGTCGTAGAGCAAGGTCTTGATTCCCTCGGACATCACTTCGCTGCGGAATTTGCGGAAGCCGATGCCCGGAGTCATGGTGTAGAGACCGTCGCGGAAAGTGCCGACCCACAGTCTCCCGCTGCCGTCTGCATCGACTGCGGTGAGGGAATTGCTGCCCAGGCCTGAGCCGGAGGAATTGTAATTCTTGCAGACCCCATCCTGGTCCAGGCTGAACAATCCGGCGCCGTCGGTGCCCGCCCACAGCCGTCCGGCAGTTTCGTCGTAGTAGATCCCGGTCACGCTCGCGCTGTTTTCATCGCGGTTTCCGTCCACGCTGAAACGGTAGCGCTCAAATCCGAAAGTGGACTCGGGGACCACCATCAGTCCGTACTGGTAGCCGGCTGCCCAGATATTGCCCTGGGAGTCGAGAAGGAGGTCGTTCACCTTCCATTTGTCAGTGCTCTGGGGAAAGAACGGTATGGGACCCTTGACGAATTCTTCCGTGAGGGGATCGAAAAGGTTGAATCCGTTCTCGCCCTTTCCTACCAGGATCAGATTTTCTCCTATGCTCTTGAACACCCGGCTTCTCTGCAGGGCGGACACCCACATGGACGAAGGCTGGCGGCCCCTGGGCCTGCGTATCCTGCCTGTGCTGTGTTCGTATATCAGCAGACCGTCCCCGTAGGTGCCCAGGATGACTTTCCCCGTGGCCGGATCCTCTATTATATCATTTATCACCACGCTCCCGGAAATGCGTTCCAGACCCGGGGCCCAGAGCTGCTGACGGAGCGGACTGCCGCTGTCGTAGCGCACTACGGCCATGCCTCCGTTGACACAGCATATCCAGAGATTGCCCCTGGAATCGGTGAAGGTCTTTTCCGGGCGCTTAGGGAAAATGGCGGCGTTGATCCTCGCCGTCCTCAGGCTGTCGGTTTCCAGGGTTTCACTCTCCAGGATGTAAAGACCGTCTGACGAGGTGCTGATCACCAGGGCCGGCTCGCTGCTGGGGAGGGAGACTTCTTTTATATCGGAAATGTATTGAGTGTTCCCGGGATTCCTGCTGTCCCCGAAATCGTATCTGGTGAAAGTTCCGGTCTTGACATCGAAGAGCTGGAGGCCGGTGGCGGTACCTGTCCACAGCCTTCCCATGCTGTCCTCGAGTATGGAAGAAACGTTTTCGCAGTTGTATGTGCGGAACTCCATGCCGTCGAAGCAGGTGAGTCCCGCCTGCGATCCTATCCATATATATCCTTTCCCGTCCTGGGCCAGGCAGTTGATCTGGGTGCTTTCCAGTCCGTGCTGGGCGGTGTAGATGCGCGCGGCCTGACCGGAAGACGGCTGGATCGCGGTCCACAGGAAAAGAATCGTCAAAAGTGCTCGTTTCATTTTTAATAAATTGTTTTTGCAAAAATATAAAGAACAATTTCAACCACGAAGCAGATGTTACAAAATTATAAACTTCTGTTTTTTTTGTTACTTCCGTGCCGAAAACTTCCATCTATTTTTGCATTGACGAGTTGAACGACAACAGAAAACAATATTTTTTAATGATCCTACCTATGAATTTCAAGCTTACAAAGTCAATCGGACTTTCTGTCCTTGCCTTGATGCTTTCGGTGGCTGCCTCCGCGCAGAACATCACCGTGAGCGGCGTGGTCACGGACAGGAGCGGCGAGACCGTCATCGGAGCTTCGGTGATGGTTCAGAATTCCACTGTCGGTACGGTTACCGATATCGACGGTACCTATTCATTGAGCGTGAGCCCTTCCGCCAACCTCGAGGTTGCCTGCCTGGGCTACACGACACAGGTCATCCCCGTGCAGGCGCGTACGCGTATAGATATAGTGCTTTCGGATGACGCCCAGACCCTCGATGCCATAGTGGTTATCGGATACGGTTCCGCCCGCAAGTCGGATGTCACCGGCTCCATTGCCTCTGTCGGCGGCAACGAACTGCGAGCCATTCCCGCCAATGACATATCCTACGCCCTCCAGGGCAGGGTCGCCGGTGTGGAAATGACTCAGACCTCATCCAAACCGGGTGAGAGCATGCAGATCCGCATCCGTGGTCAGCGTTCACTCACCGCATCAAACGATCCCCTGGTAGTTCTTGACGGTATTCCATTCATGGGTTCACTTTCAGATATCAGTCCTAATGATATCAAGAGCATGGATATCCTCAAGGATGCATCCGCTACCGCCATCTATGGATCCAGAGGTGCCAACGGCGTCATCCTTATCACTACATACAAAGGTGTGAAAGGCCAGGCTCCCAAGGTGAGCTTCAATTCCTACGCTTCCCTCAAGCAGGCGGTCAAGTATCCTATGATGACCGGACAGGATTATGTGGCTTACAAGGATATCGCCATCGCCAACGGCGGCTACGGCTATTCCGTGGAGGAGAACAAGACCACCAGCACCGATTGGCAGGACCTCCTTTACCAGACCGGTTATGTGCTCAACAACGAGCTGAGCGTCTCCGGCGGTACCGAGAGGGGAAGCTACAATTTCGGCATCAACTATTTCAAGGACCAGGCGGTCGTGCCCACCCAGAACTATGACCGTATAGGTCTGCGCGGCAGCCTCGACCAGAGCATCAATGACTGGCTCAGCCTCGGTTTCTCCACCAACACCAACTACAACACCCATCACGGAAACCAGGTGGGCATCTACAACGTCCTCTCCCTTTCACCGCTCATCAGCCCTTATCAGAATGACGGCAGCCTGAGGACCATCGCCCATATGATCTCCGACGACAGCGTCGTACTCACCAAGGAGACCCTCGGCCTCATCAACGACAGGTATGTCAATGATTCCTATTCCCTGGGTTCCTACAACAATGCATATGTCCTCCTGACCGCTCCCTGGATCGAAGGCCTCTCCTACAAGGTGAACCTCGGTCTGAACTACAGGAACTCCAAGAGCGGTTCCTTCACCGGTACCGGAGTCATGTCCACCAATGCCCTCCAGGAGAATACAGCCTCCGTTTCCAACAACGAGACTCTCAACTGGACCGTCGAGAACATCCTCAGCTTCGACCGCACTTTCGCAGGTAAGCATCACGTCAACGCCGTGGCTCTCTACTCCGCTGAGCAGACGACCTACACCCAGCAGGGTGTTTCTGCCAAGGGCATCCCCAATGAGCAGTTCCTTTATTACAACCTCGGCCGCGCCGAAGGTACAGTCACCGTCAATCCTGACAACTGGAACTACTGGCAGAGCGGACTTCTGTCTTGGATGGGCCGTGTGATGTACACCTATGATGACAGGTACATGATCTCCGCAGCCGTCCGTTCCGACGCTTCCTCACGTCTTGCAGAAGGCCACAAGTGGCACACCTATCCCGCCGTTTCCGTGGGTTGGAACATCCACAAGGAGCCCTTCATGCAGAGCGCTTCTGGCTGGCTCGACGAACTCAAGGTACGCGCCGGTTACGGTGAGACCTCCAACCAGGCCATCAACCCTTACTCCACCCTCGGCCGTCTGGCCACCCGTCCTTACAACTTCGGCTCCAGCTTCGCGACAGGATACTTCGTCTCGACCCTGCCCAACGATGAACTCGGATGGGAGTATTCCAAGACCTGGAACTTCGGTGTGGACTTCAGCTTCTTCAGAGGACGCCTCAGGGGTACCGCCGAGTACTATATCCAGAACACCAATGACATCCTGCTGAGCCTCGGCCTGCCCGCGACTTCAGGTGTGGACAGCTATACCGCCAACATCGGAACCACTCGCAACAAAGGTTTCGAGCTCACTCTCAACGGCACCATCATCGAAAGTGGTGACTGGAGATGGGATGCAGGACTCAATTTCTACGTAAACCGCAACACCCTCACCTCCCTGGCCTCCGGCAAGGATGAGGACACCGCCAACCGCTGGTTCGTCGGAATGCCTATCAACTGCGTCTATGACTATGTCTATGACGGACTCTGGCAGCAGGGTGACAAATATATGGACGTGCTCCAGCCCGGTGCGGCTCCCGGTGACATCAAGGTCAAATACTACGGCGAGTACGCAGCCGACGGCACTCCCAAGCGCGCTATCTCCGATCTCGACATGCAGCCCATCAGCATGGAAGCCGACTTCCAGGGCGGTTTCAACACCACCCTCGCGTGGAAGAACCTCGACCTTTCAGTCATCGGTTCCTTCCAGCACGGCGGACTCCTGATCTCCGGACTCCATTCATCCAACAGCTACCTCAACATGCTCTCAGGCCGCCGCGGCCAGCTCAAGGTGGACTATTGGACCGCGAACAACACTTCCGCAAGGTACCCCCGTCCGGGCGGACTCAGGAGCAATGACAACCCTGTGTACGGTTCCACCCTCGGATATTTCGACGGCTCTTATCTCAAGATCCGCACCATCACCCTCGGGTACAATTTCGACAGGATCCCCGCACTGCGCAAGGCCGGTATCGACAGACTCCGCATCTACGCCACCGTGCAGAATCCCTTCGTGTTCTTCTCTCCTTACTACAAGGAGTCAGGCATAGATCCCGAGCCCAACACCACCGGTACCAATGCCAGCACCCTCGCTACCACGAACGGAATGCTTTCCCGCTACAACGTTGTCGGTTACAACACGCCGAACACGCATAACTACCTGATCGGAATCAATCTCACCTTCTAATTAGAATCGGTCATGAAAAATATATTCAAAACCCTTACAGTGCTTGCTGCGGCTTCCGTCCTCGCCGCTTCCTGCTCGAAGATACTCGAAGAGCAGCCCCGCAGCTTCTATGAACCCGGCTTCTTCAAGACCGAAGCCGGTGTGACGGGAGGCCTTACCTCCCTGTACGCGAGCCTCAGGTACCTCTACGGCCAGGGATACTATTTCAATATCAACGAGACCGGCACAGACGAGGCTACCTATGCTGAGTCGGCAGACGGCAATTTCAAGGACGCCGACCTCTCCGGAGTCGGAACCCTCACTCCGTCCTCTTCCCGCAGCGACGTGCTCTGGGGCCAGGCATTCAGCGCCATCAATACCGCCAGCGGTATCATCGAGAACGCTGCTGAAGCAGGCTTGCCCGCATCACTGATAGCAGAGGCCCAGTTCTTCCGTGCATTCTATTATTTCCAGCTGGTGCAGACTTTCGGCGGCGTTCCCCTCGACCTGGGTGCCGGTGAGCTGAAATTCAACTCCCTGCCTACCCGCACCTCCGTGCGCAACACTGTCGCAGATGTCTATACCAAGGCCATCTTCGTCGACCTCGAGGCCGCGATCTCCAGCCTCCCCGACGCAGGACGCGTGACCGGTGGTGTCACCAAGACCGCTGCCAGACTCCTCCTCGCCAAAGCCTACCTCACCTATGCGTGGTGGCTTGAGAACCCCGGCGCTGTCCCTACCTATCCCGAGTGCAACCGCAACGCCTCCGAGGCCCCTTCATATTACCAGAAGGCCTATGACATGGCGCTCGCAGCCATAAACAACCCCGGCCCCTTCGGTCTCATGGACAACTTCTACATGGTCTCCGACGGCGCCCACGACCGCAACAAAGAAATACTCCTGTATGCCGACCATACCCAGGATGACGAGTACTACAACGCTTCTTCCCTGAGCTGGTCAAACGGCAACGCCCCTGAGAATTTCGTCGGCTGGTTCATGCAGTGGAACTATTCCGGTAACCTCACCGCCGTAGGCAATGTCAGCGGCAGGAAGAACCCCGTCCAGCGTGAAGCCGTGCAGTTCCTCGGACGTCCATGGACCCGTATGTGCCCTACCCAGGAGGCTCTCTACACCTTCCTTGACAATCTGCCCGAGAAGGATTCCCGTTTCGACGGTACCTTCACCTGGATCTACCGTGCCAACTGGCAGAAGGGCGGTCTCTCCGACGAGTACTTCGAAGGTGCGAACGGCATGAAGATCTACAAGAACGAGCCTGTGCTCACCTTCCTCTTCCACGACGATGACAATATCGACTACTCCAATGCAGTCGCTCTCAACGGAATCGGCGCCGGAGAGCTTCCCGGACGTGCTGACTTCGTCATCGACCCCCAGGGTGTGAGCCGCGTGTGCTACCCCGGTCTCTGGAAGCAGGGTACCTACCGCACCGACCACGACCAGGCCACTTCGCTGGGTTCTCCCAACGGTGCCAGCACCCGTCCTTTCAATGTGATGAAATTCTCCGAGCTCTACCTCGTCGCTGCCGAAGCTGCCGTCAAGGGAGCTACCGGAAGCATGAGCGCAAGGGATCTGCTCAATGTCCTCCGCGCCCGTGCAGGCAAGTGGAGCTACAAGAACAACGAGGGAGTAGCATTCTCGGCTGACTACAGCGCAGACCTCACTGCAGCCACTCCTTCTGTGATCACAGTCGATTATGTCCTGGACGAGAGGCTCCGCGAGCTTTACGGAGAAGGCCTCCGCTGGTTCGACCTCGTGCGTACCCAGACTTGGGAGAAGCGTGCAGGGTCATATACTATCTGCAGTTCGACAAAAGGTGATCACGATGCTAAAAAATATAGCAGGAATATCGAAAAATATCACTATCTTCGTCCTATACCTCAAAGCCAGTTAGACGGACTCGAAATGGGGGAGACGGAGAAGGCATCATACCAGAATCCTGGCTACCCTACTGAATGAGTCGTTTTTATGGTTAATTAATGGTTATTGTGTTCAGTGGCGTCGCAGTGATTGCGACGCCTTTTTTATGACACAATCTGCCTGAACCAATCGAAATCGGCGAAGCCGCATTCCTGGCCTTCCGTCCCGTAGCAATATAGCGCTGAACGGTAGCCGGTGAAGAAATCCAGGGTGTAGCGCATCCCCAGGACGAATCCGCTGTCTTCCCAGCTCTCACCGTCAGCCGACCAGAGGAAACGGGCGCTGTCGTCGCTGAAGTCATACTTTATCTTGAACCATACTTCCTTCCCTGCCAGGGTGCCAAGCTGCCGGGAACCCTCCCGGGAAAGCTGCATGATGCGTATCTCCCCGTCGGCTCCGACCTCGGCTTCCAAGGCTCCGAAATGACTCTGGAAAGCGGCGAGTCCGGCATGTGCCCCGGCCTTAAGACCGGAGACATCCAGCTTGACCGAACTTTCGCAGGCGGGTCCCACTGTCCTCTGGGTGAGAGTGTTGCGCGCATCGAAGAGAGCTGTGGCGGGCGTGGCGTGGATCCTCATGAATCCCGGGCGTTCCTCCAGGGACCATGCTCCGTCCAGGGGTTTGTGGTTCCATTGCCATACCAGGTCCAGGGCGGGGGAGTCGAACTCGTCGCTCGCCCATACCCTGTCCTCGCCGTAAGGTGCGAGGGGTACGTCGAATTCTTTTTCGGGGGTGCTGTTGTCGCCCAGCATGGGCCAGCCGTCATCCCAGGTGACCCTCTGGAGCGTGGGGATGCGTCCCACCGCCCCGTGGTCCTGGAACATCACGGAGTACCAGTCTCCCGCCGGAGTGTCGAATATCGCACCCTGGGCCACTCCGTCCTGCCTGCCGTCGAAACTGCCCTGCAAAATGACACGGCTCTCGTAGGGGCCCGTCAGATTTCGGCTGCGCCAGCAGGTCTCGGTGCGTACACCTCCCCGGGGCCAGTCTATCTCGAGTACATAGTACCAGTCGCCTATGTGGTAGAAATGGGCACCCTCCCCGCGGAGCATATATCCTTGGCGGGGACATTCTATCAGAAGGGTGTCCAGTCCTCCCTGTTTCACGGCGCTCAGGTCCGGTTCCAGCTCGGTCAGGCGGAGGTTGCCATTGCCCCAGACGACGTAGGCCCTGCCGTCCTCTAAGAGCAGCCCGGCGTCGTGGAAAGGCCTGTCGATGACCTTCCTCTCCCAATTGGAGGCGGTGATGTCGGGAGAATGATAGACATAGGTTTTGCCCTGGTCGTTGGCGATGAAGAGGGCGTAGAACTCCCCGTCGTGGTAGCGCAGGGTCGTCGCCCACTGGCCCTTGCCGTAGGCGTTGCGGCCGTTCCTGAGATTGTACACGTCGTCATCTTCGAGGAAGTCGTAGATGTAGCTGACTATGCGCCAGTGCACCAGATCCCTGGAATGCATGACGGGGGCTCCGGGACAGAAGTACATGGTGGTGCTCACCATGTAGTAATCATCCCCGACCCGGATCACGTCGTTGTCGGGTATGTCCGTGTAAGTCAGCGGATTGACGCAGTGCGTAACCCGCTCGCCGCAGCCTGAGAGCATCAGCAGGCAGGCTGCGGCAAGGGCGTGTACAAATCTCATCGTATTACCAGTTTATCCATTTGCCGGCGTCCACATCGGTGAACATCGGAGCTTTGCGAACTTCGGTGTCGACTTCCTTGCCGAGCATGAACTTGTCCACGAAGGCTTCCAACTCGGGCCACTGGGACTCGGGCAGCTGGCAGTGTCCGTGGCCGTCCATGAACGACCAGCCCATGCGGTCCTCTATGCCGAAGCGCTCCCAGACCTTGCGGGCGGCGAAGCAGGAGACATAGCCGGACTCGTCGGCGAGCCATTCGTAGTCGGGGTTGCCAAAGACCAGAAGGGCCCTCGGGGCCACCAGGGCGCATAGTTCGTGGTGGTCGATGGGAAGACGGGGCACGTCGTCGGAAAATTGCCTCATGCTCTCCTTGAACCAATGATAGTCCGTGCGGCCGAGGGTCTCCACGTTCCCCAGGGTCTCCGACACCCTCCATGTGGCAGCACCGCCGCCACCTGGCTCCTGAGCTATCGTGAGGGCTATCCTCTCGTCGAGGGCCCCTGCAAAGAGGGCCATCTTGCCGGCGAAGGAGCAGCCCGAAATGGCCAGGTGACCCAGGTCGATGCGGCTCTTGTCACCGAGTATCTCCAGGGCGTCGATCACCCTGCTCACACCCCAGGGCCAGGCGGCGTAGGCGCCCATCTCCTGAAGTTCGGGATATAAGACGTTGATGGGCTCCTGCCCCCGCTTCTGCTGGTGAGCCATCACCTGGGCGAAGGGGAAACCTATCATGGCAATCTTGCGGTCGGTGAAAATCTTCGCCGGCAGACTGCCCGCTCCGGCGCTGAAACCTATCCCTATGATGGCGGGGAAGGGGCCGTCGCCTTCAGGATAGATCACCGGGCAGGCGATCTCGATGCTCCTGCCGTCCACGGTGACTTTCACCACTATGGTATCCTTGGCAATGGGCATGTTCCTCATGAAGGGAGCGAATTCCTCTGGGATCACCGGCTCCCCGTGGCGCAGCTCGGCGCTGACGCACTCCCTGGGAGTCGCGGGCTTGACGCCGATTTCGTAATGCTCCAGCATCGCGATGATTTCGGCGCGGCGCTTCTCCCATTGGGAGAATGATTTCACCTTGCTGCCGTCGGCGAAGGTGAGGGGGTCGGGGAGGGTCTCCACCACCGGGAGCTCCTCCAAAGCCGGCATCGCAGGAGATGCGGCAGGGGCGGTGTTCTCTTGGTCATATACCAAGGGAAGCTGGCGGCTGCAACCTGCTGCGAGGGACAGTGCCGCCAGAATCACTAGACATTTTTTCATATTCAAGTTTATTTGAACAGCATCGGAGCCATTTCCTTGAGGCACCTTCTCCAAGTCAGGAATTCGTGGGCGGTGCCTTCGGAGACATAGGACTTGGCATTGAATCCTGCAGCTCTCAGGGCTTCGGCGGCGCGGTTCACTCCGTCGGGGTTCTCCTTGCTTCCGCATCCCATGAAGATGCCTTTGACCAGGCTCGGATCCTTGATCTCATCGGGGTTGTAGGTGCCGCCGCTCAGCAGACCCCAGTAGCCGAAGAGGCCGGGACGGGCCAGGGTGATGGAGTGGGTCTCCATGCCGCCCATCGAAAGGCCTGCCATGGCCCTGCCGTTCCTGTCAGCCTTGGTCCTGTAGTGCGAATCGATGTAGGGGACAAGCTCGTCGCAGAGGACGGCCTCGAAATCCTTGTAATTGAATCCGCGGAGGCCTCCGATACGCACGTCGTTGGTCATGCCGTAGGTCATCACCACTATGAAGGGCTGGATCTCGCCGGCTGCTATCATATTGTCCATGATGAGGTTGGCGTGACCCTGGATGCTCCAGGAAGTCTCGTTCTCACCCCAGCCGTGCTGCAGGTAGAGGACGGGATATTTCTGCCTCTTGGAAGAATCATAGGTCGGGGGAGTGTAAACCAGGGCGGTGCGGTACTGGGAAGTGCTTTCAGACCAGAAGAGCACCTGCTCCACCTTTCCGTGGGGTACGTTCCGGACCGCATAGAAATCCTGGTCGTGGGCGGGAATCTCCACGCCGCTCTCCCAGCGGGTGCTGCCGTAGAAATTGCCGGTGCCGGGGTCATTGAACACTCCGCCGTCGATGATGAGGTGATAATAGTGGAAGCCCTCATCCTCGGGAGCCTTGGTGGTGGCGGTCCAGAAGCCGTCGGCGCCTTTGTGCAGGACGGTCCCGCCTCCGAGGGTGCAGATCACGCTGTTGGCCTTGGGGGCGTCGATCCTGAGCCTCACATAGCCCTGGGAATTGACCATGGGATACTGCTGGCCGGGCTGGTTCTTGGTGGAAGGTACGAAGTCTTCCAGGACGACAGCGTTGTCCAGGGCGGGGTTGAAGCCCTTGACGGCGGAATAAGCCCTCTTGGGCTGGTAATTGGCGTCGAAGAGCAGGGGAGAGTTGTTCACTCCCAGCCAGGAATCCCTGTCGGAGACATTCCAGAAGGTGACGCAGTCGATTACGTCGGCATGCTTGCGGAAGACTCTGAAGAGACTCTCATACTGGTCCTGCTGCAGGGTCTGCTCCCAGGAGGAGACTGCGGCCTGGGAGCCCTGGCTGAAGTTCAGCTGTCCGCCCATCTCGGTGTTGACCCTGATGTCGAGCTCGGTCACATGGATATGGTCCACGAGCTCCGCGTATTTGACTATGGCAGCCTCCACATCGGAAGCCAGGGGGCTGTAGATATTGTAATGGCCCTGCATGCCTATGCCGTGGACGGGCACTCCGGCATCCTTCATCCTCTTGACCAGGTCGTAGATGCGCTGGCTCTTCTGGGGATCGGCCTCGTTGTAGTCATTGTAGAAAAGAAGGGCGTTGGGATCGGCTTCGTGGGCATATTCGAAAGCCTTGTAGATGAACTCCTCGCCTGCGATCTGGAACATGGGGCTCTGACGCATCGGGGACTGGCCGGGACGCACCGGGTTGTCAGCCACGGCTTCGTTCACTACATCCCAGGCATAGACCACGTCCTTGTAGCGGTTCACCACGGCCTGGATATGGTGCTTCATATTGGCATAGAACTGCTCCTTGGGCAGCAGGTTGCCTTTCTCGTCCCTGTAGATCCATTCGCCCACCTGGCTGTGCCACATCAGGCAGTGGCCGCGGAGCTTTATGCCGTTCTCACGGCAAAAGTCCGCGATCCTGTCGGCTCCCTCCCAGTTGAACTCACCCTTGCGGGGCTCGGTCGGCTGTGGCTTCATGTCATTCTCCGCCGTGATGCTGTTGAACTCCCTCTTGACGAGGGCCACCTGCTCGGGGACGGTTACGTTGCGCTGGTTGACGGCGACACCGATCATGAAATAATCTTTGTAGGCGTCCTTAAGGCCGTCTGTAATAGGCTGCGGAGCTGCTCCGCGGGGCTGGGCCGCCATGGAAAGCGAACCCAGGACAAGGGCAAGGATTGCCGGGATGAACCTTGTTTTCATTGTGAAAAGAGCTTTGGTTATCAGTACAAACAAAAATAAGATTTTTAAACCATATTTCCTGCTTATTGCTTAAATTTGTTGCCGCTTCCTCCAAGGAAGCATCTCACATATGGGGTGCCCCGGGGCCGGGGCTGAGATTATACCCTTTGAACCTGATACGGGTAATGCCGTCGTAGGAATGTTTTTTTATGAAACGTATTCTTCTTTTTTCCGCAGCTCTTCTGGGCTGCTTCCTCTCCCGTGCGCAGGAGCAGGTCGATTCAGTGATCATGGAACAATTGGACGCGGTGGTCGTGAAGGCCGTCCGCGGCCATGAAAACGCACCCTTCGCCATCAGCCGCATAGCGAGGGCCGAACTCGGGGAATTCTCCCGTACCGGCAAGGAACTTCCGGTGCTGTTCTCCCGCACTCCGGGTGTGCTTTCCTGGAGCGAGAACGGTGTGGGCTCCGGCACCAGCTACCTCCGCATCAGGGGCGCCGGCGATTCCCGCATCAACGTCACCCTCGATGGAGTACCCCTTAATTCTCCCGAGGACCAGGCGGTGTTCTGGGCCAATATGAACAGCTACGCCTCGCTCCTCGGCAGCGTGCAGATACAGCGCGGCGTGGGTGCTTCGACCAATGGCGACGGAGCCTTCGGCGGCACAGTCGCCCTTTCCACGAAGGTCCCCGCCAATATTTTCTCAGGGGAGCTGAACGCATCCTACGGTTCCTGGGGCACCGCCAACTGGGGCGGCTCCTTCTCCACCGGACTGATTGGCAACCATTTCGTCCTGGACGGTGCCTATCACCAGACCACCACCGACGGATATGTACATGGCACGGCCGGCCGCTCCGGCAGCTATTACGGCGGCCTCGCCTGGTACGGCAGGGATTTCTCCATAAGGTACAAGAACATTGGCAATTTCGAGCACACCGGCCAGGCCTGGAACGGCATCACCGCCGGTGACAACGACCTGAGCCTTATGGACGGCACCTACGGAGAGCACACCGGCATCAAGACCTACGCCGACATGTACAGGGTGGGCCTCGGCCGCTACAACACCCTTTGGGAGACCCTCCGCTATGATGATTCCGGCGCTTTCGCGCGGGATGCCGACGGGAATTACCTGACCGACCGCTACAAGATGGCTGACGGCTCCTTCTGGGCGAAGACCACGGACAATTTCATCCAGAACCACAGCCTGCTCTCCCTCTCCTGGCAGATCAGCGACGCCCTGAGCACCTCCGCCACCCTCCATTACACCTACGGTTACGGATACTACGAAGAATTCAGACCCAACAACAAGCTCAGCAAATACGGTCTCAGCTACAAGGACCCTTCTTCAGGATCCAATCTGAAACGTAGCGATTTCGTGCGTCAGAAAGGCCTGGACCAGCACACCTGGGGCCTGGTGTGGAACATGAACTGGAAAAAGGAGGCATGGGAAGTGCTCGGCGGAGTCAGCGCCCAGCAGTTCAGCGGCAACCATTTCGGCTACCTGACCTATGTGAAGCACGAGGGGCTCGCCTCCGCCATACTCAAGGACGGGAAGTACCGGTATTATGATTCCGACGCCTGGAAGACCGACGCCAGCGCCTTCATCAAGGCCGAGTATCACATCACCGGGGCCCTGGATGCCTTCGCGGACCTGCAGTTCAGATATGTCCATTACAAGACGAACGGTATCAACGACAAGTTCTACGAAGAAGACAGCGGCTACTACAACCAGCCCCTCGACATAGACAAGACCTATCCTTTCTTCAATCCCAAAGCCGGCCTTTCCTGGCATTCCGGTCCCCACAGGGCATACGCATCGGTAGCCCTCAGCAACCGCGAACCGGAGCGCAACAATTTCACCGACAACGGTTCCTATCCCGCGCCCGTGCCCGAGCACCTGACGGATTACGAGCTGGGTTATGTCTTCGCAGGCCGCAGCCTCCGCGCGGATGTCAATCTGTATTATATGAAGTATGACAACCAGTTCGTGCAGACCGGAGCGCAGAGCGACATAGGCGAGGCCCTGACCACCAATATCAAGGATTCCTTCCGCGCCGGCATTGAGGCTTCCCTCGCGTGGGATGCCACTTCCTGGCTGACTTTCGAGGGCAATGCCGCCCTGAGCCGCAACCGCATCCTGGATTTCGACGAGGTGGTGGAGGACTGGGACCTGGGCTCCCGCACCATCCATTATGACAATTCCACCCTGGCCTTCTCGCCCTCGGCCATCCTGAACGGATTCATCAGTGTCCACAAGGGAGGGTTCAAGGCCGAATGGCATACTTCTTTCGTAAGCCGCCAGTATCTGGACAATACGCAGAACGTAGACCGGAGCCTCCCCGCCTATAGCATCTCCGAGATAGCCATAAACTATGCCCTGAGGGCACAGAAACGGGTCCTTGGCTTCAAGGAAGTCATCTTCGGGGTGAACCTGGGCAATATCTTCAATGAGCGTTGCGCCCAGGGCGGATGGGTATATTCGGCCATCTGCGACAGCTACGGCCACCCTGAAGGGAACCGTTACTACCAGATAGGATTCGTGCCCGTCGCGGGCTTCTCCGCCTTGGGCAGCATAACTCTGAGATTCTGATGGACGCGCTGAGATTCCTGGACATCCTGGGTTTCGTGGTAGGGCTCGCCTACCTGTACCTGGAGTACAAGGCCAGCATATGGCTCTGGCTGGCAGGGGTGATCATGCCTCTGATAGATATCTTCCTGTATTTCAAGGCCGGTCTGTATGCCGATTTCGGACTGGCCATCTACTATGTCCTGGCGGCTGTCTACGGCTATCTGGTGTGGAAGAAGGGGAAAAAGAAGGAAGAGCTGTCGGTGACCCATTTCAAGACTTCGGCCATACTGCCGGCCACCCTGGCCGGCCTGGGGCTCTGGGCGCTGATCTGGTGGATACTTTCGACTTTCACCAACAGCACCGTGCCCATCACCGATGCCTTCACCACGGCGCTGAGCATAGTCGCTATGTGGACCCTGGCGCGCAAATACGCGGAGCACTGGCTGATGTGGCTGGTGGTCGATGCGGTCTGCACCGTACTGTATGTTTACAAGGGTATCCCTTTCAAGGCCAGCATCTACGGCCTCTATACGGTGTTCGCTGTCTTCGGATACCGCAAGTGGCTCAAGATGATGGACAAGGCCTGATGGCCCGGGTCATTCGATCCCTGAAATCTCCAGTTCTTTCTCCAGGGTTTTGGCGATGCGCTTCGCAAGGCCCTGGAGCACTGTTCCCGGACCTATCTCCGTGAATTTTCCGGCACCGTCTTCTATCATGGCCAGCATGGACTGGGTCCAGCGGACGGGGGAGGTGAGCTGTGCGAGCAGATTTTCCTTGATCCTGCCGGGGTCGGTCTCAGCAGAGGCGCTGACATTCTGGTAAACGGGGCAGGAGGGGGCTTTGAAGGGGGTGTCTTCTATGGCAATGGCGAGTTTGGTGCGTGCGGGCTCCATCAGGGGGGAGTGGAAGGCGCCGCTGACGCCGAGCGGGAGGGCCCGCTTGGCGCCGGCTTCTTTCAGAAGCGTGCAGGCGGCCTGGACCGCCTCCGATTCGCCGGAAATCACCACCTGGCCGGGGCTGTTGAAATTGGCAGCCACCACCATGCCGCCTGCAGCGGCGCAGGCCTTCACGACCTCTTCGTCAGACATGCCGATCACTGCCGCCATTGTCCCGGGGACCTTTTCGCAGCACTCCTGCATGGCCAGGGCCCTGGCCTGCACCAGCTTCAGCCCGTCTTCGAAACTGATGGCTCCGGAGGCCACGAGGGCGGAGAATTCGCCCAGGGAATGTCCTGCGACCATGTCGGGGGCGGGGAGGGCGGAGCAGGCGGCGAGGGTCACCGAGTGGAGGAATATCGCCGGCTGGGTCACCCTGGTGGCCCTGAGGTCTTCGTCCGTTCCGTTGAACATGATGTCGGTGAGGCTGAAGCCTAGTATGGCATCGGCCTTGTCCATCATTTTCCTGGCTTCTGCGGAGGATTCGTACAGGCCTTTGGCCATTCCGCTGAACTGGGAGCCCTGTCCCGGGAATATGTAAGCAGTCTTCATTTCGGATAGTCTTTATTTCACAAAAATAGTATTTTTTACTAATTTTGCCCTTCCATCCGCCCCTGTAGTTTAAAGGATAGAATAACGGATTCCGGTTCCGTTGGTCCCGGTTCGATTCCGAGCGGGGGTACAAAGAGGAGGCAGACTTTCCAGGTCCGCCTCCTCTTTTTTGCCTCCTCCGCCCGGCCTTTCCTCCAATCTGCTTTTACCGTCCAAAACGCAGTTCAAAACGGTCGGCGCTCTTGGAGCCGCCGTATTTTGATGCGGAACAGTTGACGAGGGCTCCCTTGTACTCGTAAACCCACTGGAAGCCGTTCAACTGGTCGAAACTCTTGATAGGATCGCCTTTGTGGATGCCCTGCCCGGCATTGGATTCCAATTTGTAAATGGCTCCGCCGTCAGCCACCACCTGGCAGCGCTCGAAAATGATCTTCTGGAGGTCTCGTTCCTCGATGCCTTTCGCGCCCTTGAAGGTCAGGTTGGCGTTGCCGGGGCTGGCGGATGCGCTGTAGAATACCAGGTCTCCACCCGGATTGGGGTCGACGCCGCAGCGGGCTTTGATCAGTTCGGCATAGTTCTCATTATTGACATCGCCAAGAGTCAGCGCTTTTTGTGCCGCAGCGCTAGTCGCTGCGGGTTCGGACTGTTTCGCCTCACTCTTTTTATCGCCGCTATTCCCGCAGGAAATCAGCATGATGGTGCAGGCGACAAGCGCCAGGGAAATGAATGTTTTTTTCATGATGATGGATGTTTATTGGATTATTACTTTGCTGTTTCCGTCAGTCCGTCAAGGCTAACGACAAGGCCTTCGTATGTCGGTTCGGCAGAGAAGGAGGTTACCTCGAAAGACTTGCCTTCTATGTAGGGCGCCCCGTTTTTCTTTGTCAGACCATATTTGTAATAGGGCAAGCCGTTCTCCTTGTCCACCCACTCGATAACCTTGGTGTACAGTTCTGTGCCAACAACATCCTCTGTTTTCTCATGGGTGAGCACGTATGCGGGACGGCCAAAGATTGTTGTGTCCTTAACAGAAACTCCTTTCCCGTTCTTCTGAAGCCTCTCGCCAAAGATGGTGTTGCTCATCGAACTCCGCAGGTAATCGTAGATAGCCTCGTCTACGCTGTCGAAGTCGGTTTTTTCGCTCTTCTTAGTATAAGTGCGTGCCCCTTCGTTCACAACATAGCCAGTCCTGGTGGAATCAGTACAGATAAAGAGGTTCGTGGTCTGACTGCCCTCCATCTTGAAGATAAGGACGTTTCCTTTACGGGCATAGACACGGCTCATACTGGCCCTTGATACATACATTTTCTCGGTCAGGGAGAAATCCTGCTCGTACCACTTCTTGGCGGGGACTTCAGGTTTTGCCTGTTTTTCCGGTGCTTTGGTCTGGGCAGTCTTTCCGCTCTTATTCCCTCTTCCGCCACAGGCGGTTAAGGCAGCTACTCCCATAATGAGAGCAGTGACGATGACGACTATTCTCGTTTTCATATACCTGTGTTATTTCTTGACAAACTCAACCCTGCGGTTCTTTGCTTTGCCTTCATCGGTGCTGTTGTCTGCAATCGGTTCATGGGAGCCTTTGCCAACTGCCGCCAGGCGGTCCTGAGAAATGCCGTTGGCAACCAGGGCAGCGACAATGGCCTCTGCACGCTTCTGGGATAGAGGGTCGTTCACGGCATCGGAGCCGGTATTGTCACAGTGGCCTTGTACTTCGAACTTGAGGGAAGGGTCATCCTGCATCAACTTGGTGATACGGTTGATCTCCACGGCGGCCTCGGGCTTAAGTGTCGCTTTGCCAGTGTCGAAGGTGATAGCGTAAGAGACAATCTTGCCTTCGCTGGCCAGCCTGTCATAGAGCGGTACTGCGCCCTGGCAAATCTTGAAGTTGGTCAGGTACAGGGCATCGTTGCCGTTGCCCAGGGCCAGATAGAACCAGCCGGGGATTTCGCTGACATTGGGAAGGTTGATCTGACGGACGCCGTCGAAGTAGAGCTTGAGCGCACGCTTGTTGAAGGAAAGTGCGATGTGATGCCATTCGCCGGGAGTAAGGACAGCATCATCTTTGGTGCCTTTCTGCCGGCCGCTGTTGGTCTGCCAGTACCACGTCATATCGCCGTCCTTGATCAGTTTCTCCAGCCGGAAGATTTCGTCGTTTGAATCGGCTTTGCATAAATAGAGCTCGAGACGGGTATTGTAGCCGTCATAAGGGGCGTTGGGCCAGAACCAGTCGAACTCCACGGTGAAGACATCTCCGAGGAAGTTCCTGGGACTTTTCATGAGCGGATAGATGCTGGTTCCTCGGTCTTTCAGCTGGACTGCCTTCTTGCCGTTTACTTCCACTACTTCTGTCTCGCCCTTGCGGAGCTCCCACATTGATGGGAACTCGCCAAGCTGCTCACCGTCCATAGGGTCGTCGAAAATGACCACGTCGCCGGGAACAAAGTCGGTCTTGGCATATGCGGTTTGGACTGGTTTGTTCTGGGGTTCAGGTGTGGCCTGTGCTGCGGCTTCAGCCTGTCCAGTGCTATTGTCTTTTTTGTCCCTCTTACCTACTTTCCCATCCAGCACGTCATTCACGCCTTTTTCAACTTTGTTGCCAATATTCTGCTCTGCGGCGTTTTTGGCCCGGTTGGCAAGCTTCTCCAGGAAACTTTGTGCGTTTGCGCTTGGACAAGTAAGCGCGATGACAGTTAAGAGTAATGCGATTTTTTTCATATTTAATAAAGATTATTGGTTTCAGCTTTACACATACAAATTACGACCTTTCAAAGGAGGAAAACACTAAACTAAAGTTTAGAAATGACGTTGTTTCAGGCATTTTTCGTCCCCGAATTCGTTGATTCGCTGCGATTTCGCTAATTTTGCGATATGAAAAATGCGCCCCTCATACTCACCATATTCCTGCTCTCCGGAGCCATATCCTACGGTCAATATACCGACCATCGAGACCATGAACTTGACTCTTTGGAGACCGTCGTGGCTCCTTGGACAGAGGCCAGGATGGCCAATGCAACTCCGGAAGAGAAAAGCATGATTGCCGATGCCTGGCACGATCTGATGTGGGGCTATTCCAACATCAGTCCCGGCAGGTCTATGTATTTCGCCAGAAGAAATATGGAACTCTGCCTTAAAGAATCATGGCTGAACCAGGCTCTCCAATCCGCCAAGATGATCGGCCAGCATCACTGGGCCTCCGGACAGATTGACAGCGCGATGACCTATTTCAACATGGCTCTCGCAATAGCTGACAGGATGGCCTTGAAAGAGTCCCTTCCCGGAAAACCGGATGGCTACAAGCAGTCCACTATCGATGATGCGTATTCCGGCATTTACGGAGCGATCGGGAACCTCTATGCCAGCATAGACTCCATCCCTCGGGCAATGGAATATTATCGGAAATGCGGAGACCTTCTGGAAAAGAATGGATGGAACGAGAGTTGTTCCGTGCTCTATCAGAATATGGGCGAGACTTGGCTTGATGCCGGAAATCTTAAAGAAGCCGGGACCAGCTACAACAAAGCTCTCCAGTTTGGCAAGGTTGCAGAAGATTCCCTCCTGATTGCAAACGCCCAGGCTGGTTTGGGCGCCTTATATCTGGAGCAAGGCAAAACCTCCAAGGCTTTGCAGCAGCTGAAATTCGCTGACGAATACTTCTCCACCCATGAAGATCAGGAATACCGCAGCCGCCTCTATACTCTGGATGTAACAGGCAAGGTGCTTGAAGCCCAGAAACGCCAGACACGCACCATTGCTATTGGAGCCTTTGTCCTTGCCGCCCTATTGCTCTGCCTGGTACTTCTGCTTATCAGAGCCCTGCATTTGAGCAAAGAAAAGAGAGCCGCAAATGAAGTGATTGGTGAAATCATTTCCGAGTCAGAAGAAAAGGCTCCTGCAACTGGAGTCCTACCCAAACTCACCGACCGTGAACGTGACATTCTCGCTCTCGTGGCCAAAGGTCTCACGAACAAGGAAATAGCCTCTAAACTCTATCTCACTGAACAGACTATCAAATGGTACCGTATGCGCCTGACCACCAAGTTTGAGGCCAAGAACGCCTCTGAACTCATCGTCAAGGCGAAGGAACTTGGTGTCGTCTGACACCCTGCACCCTGAAAACGCCATAGCTCCTTGCAGCCTCCCCATCCCGTTGCCAGGGCAGTCGGGGCCGGGACCCGTGCCACCCTCGGCAACGTAAGAGGGGGGACCGTGCGCGGAGCGAACGGGGGGGTCGAGCGCAGCGAGACGGTCCCGGCCCCGTGCTGCCCTGGCATCGGTGGAAAAGTGAACTGCCAGGCTGCCCTGGCAGCGGTGGGAAAGGCCATGCAACCTCTGCTGCCTCTGCGGCAAAAAGTACCGGCTAGAGTTTCAGCAGATCCCGGGCTGCGGGGGTGAGCCAGGGGCGGATCTCGGCGTAGGGGATGACAAAGCCTGGCATACCCATGGCGTAGGGAGCGATCTCATACTGCTGGTAGATGAAACCGAGGCCTTCGTCAGTAGGATAAGGCGCCCACACGGGCAGAGGTATGATTCCGTCTTCGATGAAGAGATCGTCCAGATAGTCCTCCAGACCCCTTCTGAACAAGGGCTGAAGCTCCTCCACGCAACCATCGCGCAGGAAATCCTCGAAACGGCTTCCGTCCCTCTTGTCGAAAGTCACATATCCGGCCCCGGTCACCCCGCCGTGGGCACCGCCCAGGTAGGTGAAATCCTCGGAAAGGAAGACGATGTATCGGGGAGTCTCGCTGATCTTGCTTATGCTGAAATCATATTCCCACCTGGGAGCGTACGACAGAGCCTCCGCCTTTTCTTCAGGGGTCATATCCTCGTCCTCCTCGATGTAGGAAGCCCTCTCCCTGGCATCCTCGGCCGCGCTGCCCTCGACGGCCTCGACAGCCTTGGTCCTGTAGTAGCCTATCAGGGCGGCGTCATCGGCGCGGTCCCCGGAAAAAGCCGGAATCACCCTGTCGCCTTCGAAAGAGTTGATATAGCCAAGCTGGCTGTCGATCAGTTCGATGACCCCGTCGCGTATGGCTCCGGCGGCGCCCTCGGCGGCGACCGGAAGATCCACGAACAGGGAGAAATCCGCATGGGCGGTGGAATCGGCGTACTGATAATTCGTCACCCATATTTCCTTAGGAGACGGGGTGCAGGATGCGAGCACTGCGAGTGCGAGCATCGCTGAGGTCCAGTTCAAGTGTTTCATAGTTTATTATTCAGCGTATTCGGTTGCGAAATAATTGCCTTTGCGGGCGAAAGGTATGCCCTCCTTCATCCAAACGGGCTCCGGAGCCCCCTGGAGATAATGGTCGAAGAACTGCTGCAGCCTTATCGAAAGGTCCTTGCTGTTGCGCCTTTCCACCAGGTTGTGGGACTCGTTGTTGTACTCCAGCAGCCAGGCGGGCTTGCCCAGACGCCTCAGGCTCATGAAGAACTCTATGCCCTGATACCATGGCACGGCTCCGTCGTTGTCATTATGCATGATCAGCACGGGGGTCTTGACCTTGGGGGCGAAGAACACGGGGGAGTTCTCTATGTACAGGTCCAGTCCGCCTTCTTCCCAGAGGGTCTTGCCTATACGGCTCTGACCGTGTTCGTACTGGGGGATGCGGCTGCTGCCGGATTCCCAGCGGATGCCGCCGTAGGCACTGGTCATATTGCCCACGGGCGCTCCGGCTCCGGCCGCCGCGAACATGTCGGTGCGGGTGACCAGGTAGGCGGTCTGGTATCCGCCCCAGCTCTGGCCCTGGATGGCCATCTTGTCACGGTCAATGAAACTGAAACGGCGGCACATCTCCTCGGCGCCGGCGCAGATGCAGTTGTAGGCGCTCTCTCCCGGGTGGCCGTCCACATAGACTATGTCCGGAACGAAGACCACGTAGCCGCGGCTGACGTAGAAGGGGATGTTTATGATCGAACGGCTGGGCGCGGGGGCTCGGTAGTCGAAGAGGGTCTCGGAATTCTTTTCGTAGAAGTATATCATCATGGGATACTTCTTCGAAGCATCCAGACCGTCGGGGGTGAAGAGCATGCCGTCCAGCGGGGTGCCGTCATATGCGTTCCAATGCACCAGCTGCACATCGCCCCAGCGGTAGTCCTGCTGCTGGGGGTTGATGGAAGTGAGCTTGACGGCATCCTCGAAACTACCCGGGCTCACATAGAGGTCCATGGGATGGCGGAAATCGCCCTTCAGGAACACCAGGCGCCCGGCCTTCTCGGCCTTCCTCACCTGGGTGAAGGAATTCTCGGCCAGGAATCCGACGGGCTCGCCGCCGCGCTGTATGTCCACCGTGGCGTAGCCGTTGCGTTTGGTCTTCTCGTCGAAGGCGTTAAGGGTTATGCTGCCCTTGGAGGGCAGGTTGTTGACATTCTGCATGAGGAAAGGATCGGTGCTGGTGCTGAGAATTGCGGGATAGTACTCCACGCAGTCCCTGCGGCCCGCCCCCTTGGTGAGGCATTCTTTCTTCTTGCCGTCGGGGCTGAATTTCCAGACATCGTAGCGGTCGCAGATCACCAGGGCCTCATCCTTGCCCACCCACATGGGACGGCTCTCAGGGGTGTAGCCCGGTATGGGATGGTCGTCCTCCTCATCCCAGAAGGCGACTCCGGTGTCTCCTGTGAGGTTTACGCGGCTGCCGTCGGCGAGATTCCAGCTGTACCAGTTTCCGTCTTCGGTATTGAACCAGGCGATGTGCCTGCCGTAAGGCGAGGTCGCCAGGTCACCCTTCGCGCCTTCCTCGATGAGGGTGCGGCTGCCGTCGGCGAGGTTTACGAGCGAAATGTCGGCGAGACCGTCGGCATCCCAGTAATTGGTGATGACATAGCTTCCGGTGTTGACTGAAAGTGCATAGGGGGCTTCAGCTCCGTCGAAGAAAGTCATGCGGTCGTAAGGATTCTGCGACAGCACCACCATGGTCCCGGGCTTGTCCAGGTTCACGAGGGCCTGGAGGCTGCGCCTGACCCCGCCGCGGGCCTTGTCCATGGGAGGGACGGTCTGCTTGTCCCAAACCCAGATATCCAGCTGGGCGGCTTCGAAATCATATACTGTAGTGTCCTTGGCGGGGAAATACTCGGAAAGGCTGAAAATCACGCGCGAAGAGCGGTTGCTGAAGGCGGGGGAGGCGGATTCGCCTAGCACCCAGCCTTCGGGCAGGTCCTTGCTGTCGGCGGGGAGCAGTTCGCTGCATTCCCAGCGGGTGAGGGCCGGAGTCCTGCGGGTGGTTTTTTTCAATATCTTCTCCTGTGCGAGCCAGATGCCGTAGGCGGGGGTGCCGACGCTGTCTTCATCCTGGGCGGTGGCAGTGAAAAGGAGCTTGTCCCCGGTCGCATTGAAACGCAGTCCGCCGTAGTCTTCCATGTCGAGGGAAAGGGTGTCGGCGCTGCCTTTGGTGAAGTCGTACAATATGACACCGGAGCGGGAGAGCGAATCTTTCTCCTCCTTGGCGGTGACGGCGAGGAGCCTGGTGCCGCTGCGGTCTGTCTTGAAATCAGAGATGTTCTTCAGGGTGTCCACAGCCCATGAAGCAGTGTTGATGACCAGCAGGTCGGAGGATTCGCGGTCCTTCACAGCCTGGGCGACGAAGAGGTAGGGAGTCGCGTCGTATCCCAGCTCCGCTGCGCCGGAGGCGCCTACGGTCTGCCAATCCAGGGATCCGAAGTCTATCCTGGCGAGGCTGTCCTTGGGCATGTCATCCCTTTTCTTTTTCTCTATCCTGCCCTGGCGGGTGTCGGCGAAGGGCGCCTTGATGGTGAACAGTCCGTACTTCGCGTCCTGGCCCCATCTGAGACCGCTGCCGCGCGGAACGCTGATCTCCCTTCCGTCCACAAGGTTCCTCACATACAGGGTCCCGTCCCCTTCCTGGGGATTTATCTCATAGCTCACAAGCCTTCCGTCGGGGGAGAGCTTGATATTGCTTACGGATTGCCAACCGTCATATACGCTGTGGTCCAGGGGCTTTTTCTGGGCATGGAGACTGCCTGCCGTCATGATAAGGAGGGCAGATAAGAGAAATATGGTCTTTTTCATGATTGTAAAGGTAATAAAATATTTATATTTGCCCCCAGTATGTATTACCTAGGAGAGATCATTTCCCTCGGAGTCGCAGTATCCTGGACAGTGACGGCCTGGTTTTCCGACAAGGAAAGCCGCAGGGTCGGATCCACCGTGACCAATGCCCTCAGGCTGACGCTTGCCGTCGTGTTCCTGGCCTTCCTGCTCTGGATCACCGTCGGGCACCCTTATCCTGTCTATGCGGACGGGCGCACCTGGCTGTGGCTCAGCCTGTCTGCCCTGGTGGGTTATCTTTTCGGAGATTGGTGCCTTTTCAACTGCTACCTTTCCATAGGCCCCCGCTTCGGCCAGCTTTTCATGACCATAGCCCCTCCGATGGCTGCCCTCGCCGGCTGGGTGCTGCTGGGGGAGACCCTGGGCTGGAAGTCGATATTGGCAATGGCAGTGACCCTTACCGGTATCGCCATCTCCATCCTCAGCCGTGACAGCGGCGGCCACCACCTGAAACTCGACCTTCCCCTCAAGGGAATACTCCTCGGAATAGGCGCCGGCATGGGGCAGGGCGTGGGCCTGGTGCTGAGCAAGGTGGGCATGCAGTACTACAGCGCCGCAGTTCCCGCCGACGCTCCCGCCATGATGGAGACAATGCTGCCGTTCGCATCCACGATGATACGCGCCATCATAGGCGGCAGCGGTTTCGTGCTGCTGCTCGCCCTCCGCAAGAACCTCTCCGGCTATGCCAAGGCTGTCAAAGACCCGGTGTCGATGAAGTATGCCGCCATCATCACCTTCTTCGGACCTGCGGTGGGAGTTTCGATGTCGCTGATGGCCGTGCGTTATGCCAATGCCGGCATAGCATCGACTCTGATGGCCCTGACCCCGGTGCTCATCCTGGCACCCGAGATCCTGATCAACAAGAAAAAGATACGTTTCAAGGAAATTCTGGGACTCGCGGTCAGCATCACCGGAGTCGCACTGTTCTTCCTGCTGTAGGGAGAGCTATTTCACCCTGAGTTTGAGACCTGAGAGAATGGTGTCCGGACGCAGTCCGAACACTGCCGATTCCTCACCTGCCATGCAGAAGCCGCACTGGGCGCAGAGGCCGTAGTCGGCGCCTATGCACTGGGGGCTGCGGGTGCCGTCCATGAAGATGAAATTGGTCATCCAGCAGCGCATGATGAAGTCATTGTCCCTCATGAACTTGAGCCCGCTGCGGGAATTCATGATAGGATAGCCGCGCTTCTTGTAGTCCAGGATGAGGTCTATGATTTCGTGCCTCTTATCCATAGGGAGGGCAAGGACTTCGGTGCCCGGGAAGGGGGTGTGGAAATTGAGGGAGATGCTCTCGAAATAAGGGCTCTTGGCCACATACTCGATAGCTGCGGCGACGCTGTCGGCGTTGAGGACATTGATGGCCATGTTGGCACTCAGATGAGGGAAGCCGCAGGCGGCCACGTTCTTCTCCAGACGCTCGAAAGTGCCTTTGCCGCGCACCCTCTCGTGGGCCTCACCGACGCCGTCCATGCTTACCCAGATGCTGTCAGCGCGCGATCCGCTGAAATCCTTCTGGGCATTGGTGGTGATGGTGCAGGAGAAGAAGCCCAGTTCGTGGGCGAGGTCGCAAAGGTCGTTGACATCCGCCGGCCTGCCGTCCACCAGGTGGGTGGGATCATCCCAGATGAAGGGCTCCCCGCCCTCGAAATCCACGAAACGGGAACCTTCGGAGTAGCAGAACAGCAACTCTTCGCGTATCTGGTCCCAGGTCTTGCTCTGCGGGGCCTCGTGGTTGTAAACGCTGCAGTGGCGGCAGCTCAGGTTGCACTTGTCGGATATGAACACTACGCTCTGGAGAGGTTTGCGGCGCCCCAGGAAGAAGGCTCTGAACCACCACCAGGCGCAGTAGATGAACTGTTTCAATGCCATGTTACTATCGGATTATGGTCAATATCAATGCGACTGCGATCATGCTCAGGCAGAAGAGGCTCAGGATGTTG
Source organism: Bacteroidales bacterium (assembly GCA_017455065.1). Taxonomy (GTDB): domain Bacteria; phylum Bacteroidota; class Bacteroidia; order Bacteroidales; family UBA932; genus Cryptobacteroides. The sequence goes on along the minus strand of JAFTBU010000049.1, from coordinate 212,508 downwards.
CGGGCGCACAGCCACCTCATCAGGAACCAGTCCAGACCTCCTTCGCGTATGCCGGCCCATTTGTCTTTCATCATGGGACCCAGCCATGCGGGCGGCATGTCGGGGACGTCCTTTTCGCCGGGTTTGCGGCGGGTGAACCTCACCAGCGAGGCGCAGAGCCAAAGGGCCCTGGGCAGGGCGAGGAACACTGCCAGGTAGGCAGGATGGAGATGACCGGCGCACACTCCGGCGCCCACGAGGGCGAAGGGCAGCAGATTCAGTATGAAAGAGCAGGCCAGGCAGGCCTTCTGGGAACCCAGCACCCGGGCGAAAGTCATCTTGTGGGATTCCGTGTCGGAAGGCATGTCGATGAAAGAGTGGGTGAACAGGATATTGGTCACCAGCATGCCTACGGGTATGCTGATCAGGACAATGCCGGCGTCCATCCTTCCGCAGGAGGCATAATAGACCCCGCACATCAGCAGGGGACCGAAGATGATGCCGATCACCAGTTCCCCGAGTCCGCGGTAGGCGAGCTTCAGGGGAGGGGCGGAGTAGAAGGCCCCTAGGAAGGCGCAGGCCCCGGTGACGGCCGCTATCCACCAGCTGCCGTCCGGACCGGAGAAGCCCGTTTCGAGGGTCCTGGGGATGAAAATGGCGAGGCCGCAGGCCAATGCCGCGACGACGAACCACGCGATGGCGACAGCGGTGGAGCGCAGGGTCTCGCTCCCGTCGGTGAGGTAGGGGTATTTGGCAGTCATGGCCCTGAACCCTTTGCGTATCACACGGTCGCGGTCGCCTTTCATGTCCACTTTGTAGTCGAACCAGTCGTCTGCGATGTTGAGCGCCAGATGGGCGCATTCAACTCCCAGGACTGCCAGGATGGCCATCCACCAGCAGAAACCTTCATTTCCCGACGCCAGGGCCACTGCGGCCACGCCAGGCATGAAACTCTGTACCAGGGATTGGCTGCGTCCATTCTTTATCCATGCACCGATTTTCATAGGTGCAAAGGTAATCATTTCCACTTGAAACCGGAAACATTCTGCAGGCCCGGGATGCCGTAATAGGCTTCCACCAGATCCCCGTACAGGTACAACTGCCTGCCCAGGTTATCCTCGTGGTCCACGAGGTTCAGGGCATCCCTTATATCTCCTTTCTGGAGCTGGACCGACAGGCAGGAGTTCTTGTCCCTGCAGGAAGATTTCGCTGCTATGGCCAGGTTGGTCCTCGAAGAGAAGGGAGGGTCGAACGAACATTTGGCGGAAGACAGGTCCCCTCCGACTATATATCCGTACACCCATACCCCTTTGCTGCCCAGATGCGAGAGGGCTTCTTTGACGGAGAGGGCGCTGGAAGGACTTTTCCCGTTGTCCGGGGCGCCTATCAGGTATTCTTCGCTCATCCACACCCGGCAGGTGTCCAGCTCGATGGAGAAACTTCCGCCCTGGGAGCTTCCGGAGGGCTTGTCCCCGGTGTTGAGGGATACCGAGAGCATCTCGCGTGGCTGCAGGTTCCGGGTCAGGAGGGTCCTGTCCCCGTCGTCACCGCTGAGTATGAGGGAAAGGTTGCCGGGATTGAAATAGCCCGTCCTCTTCTCGGAATAGCTGTAGACCAGCCTTCCGTCAAGGCCTTTGACGAAGAGGGTGTGCCCGGGATACTCGTCCTTGAAACCTTCGGAGACGCTGACCGTGACCCCGCAGTTGAGCTGGGAGCACTCCAGGTCCACGAAGGCGGTCTGCCCCTGACTGACCATCACCACCTGCCTGTCCCCGTACTGGGGTGCCTCGAAGCAGGGACCGTCGAATTCGCGGGACAATACGCTGACGGTGTACGAACCGGGCTCCACCGCTATTTCCTCCGGGGCGCTGCCATAGCTGCCGCGGAAGATCACATTGCCTCCGGCATTGACGATGGAAAGGATGAAATCATTGGTGTCGGGGATGGCGGGTGCGGCTTTGGTGGCGGCTTCGCGCGGGAGGGAGAGGTGTTCTGGGAAACGGATGCGGATGAATCCGGGGGCGTTTCCGCCGCTGAGGGCGTTGCATGCCGTGGCTGCCGCAAGCAAGAGAGGCAGCATGGACCTGAGGATTGATTTGGTACTTTTCATGGCTTTTTTCTCCAAAAGTACCCTGCTTCCCGCAGGGGGAAGCAAACAAATCCATATTTCTTCGCTAATTAAAAAATTAGTGTGTCAGAAAAAAAGTTTGTGCGCCATCCTGCGCGGCTGGGCCGACAATCCGAAGCGGAGCATGTGCTTGAGGAACACATTGCTCTGGCCGCATTCCAGCTGGTCTTCGTCATAACCGTAGTGGTAGCGCACGGTGAGATAGAACCAGTCCAGGTCTTTCATGGGGTTGAAGGCTATCTCCACATGGGCGTTCATGGGTATCTTGCCATGTATCATGGGAGTGACGGATGCCATGGCCATCAGCCTGCGGTCGGGGGTATGGAGGCAGACCCCGAGGTTGACGAAACCCTGGTAATAGGTGAAAAGGTCCATGGAAGTGTCGTTGCCCATGCCTCCGAGGCCTATGCGCCCCGTCACCTGGGCCGAAAGGATCCTGCTCAAGTCCCAGGTGTAACTGGCGAACACGTAGCTCAGGGCCCTGTTGTTGTCTCCGTCCATGCCGTTGGAGCGGTGCTCGAATCCGGCCATGAATTCTCTTGTGAGCCCGTCCTGGCGCCGGTCATAGAGTTTGTCCAGATAAAGCCCATACTGATAAGTGTTGGCCTTGAAGGGGTTCGAGGGCTTGTAGACGTCCCAGAGGGCGAGCTGGGTGTAGGCGAAGAAAAGGTCCCAGCCTTGCTGCTGGATGTTCCGGGCCACGTTGAACCGGGCGCTTATCTGGTATGTGAGGTCGTTTGTGTCCCAGTCAGGTTTGGTGTTGAGGGGCAGTCCCGTCACCATGTAATTTTCCTTGAATATTTCCATGAAGGGACCTTGGGCCGATGCCATGAAGGCTGCCTGTGAAAACAGTATGAGGGCAAGTAAAGTGCTTCTGATATTCATGACGGGGGTAAATAATTCACGGGATGAGCGCATCCCTGCGTGCATCCCGCTACTTAACCTAAACTTAAACTATGAAAAACTTCGAGGCAAATATGGAAATTATTTTTGTAATATCCAAATATGGATGGCTATATTTGTCGTATGAAAAAGACAGTTATATTTCTGGCAGCCGCAGCCCTGCTGCTTGCCTTCGGTTCATGCAGCAAATATGAAACCGTAAAGAACGACCCGATGAAGGCCAAGATCTACACCCTGGACAACGGCCTCAAGGTCTACATGTCAGTCAACAAAGAGACACCCCGCATCCAGACTTACATAGCCGTGAATGTAGGCGGCAAGAAAGACCCGTTCGAGACCACCGGCCTCGCCCATTATTTCGAGCATCTGATGTTCAAGGGCACCGAGCAGTTCGGTACCTGCGACTATGCCGCCGAGAAACCCATGCTCGACGAGATCGAGCGCCTTTTCGAGGTCTATCGCAAGACGGAAGGGGAGCAGGAGCGTGCAGCCCTTTACCACCGTATCGATTCGATCAGCTATGAAGCTTCCAAACTGGCCATCCCCAACGAGTATGACAAGCTGATGGCCATCATCGGCGCCCAGGGGACCAATGCCTGGACCTCCTTCGACGAGACCGTGTATCAGGAGGACATCCCTTCCAACCAGATCGACAACTGGGCCCGCATCCAGGCCGACCGTTTCCGCAATATGGTCATCCGCGGTTTCCATACCGAGCTCGAGACCATATATGAAGAAAAGAACATGTCCCTGACCCAGGACAACAGGAAGATGTACACCGCCATAGACGAGGCCCTCTTCCCGCACCATCCCTACGGCCGCCAGACCGTGCTCGGCACCCAGGACAATCTCAAGAACCCTTCCATCACCAATGTGAAGAGATACAAGGACCAGTACTATGTGCCCAACAACATAGCCATCTGCGTTGCCGGAGACTTCGACCCCGACGAGATGGTGGCTACCATAGAGAAGTACTTCGGCGACTGGGAGCCTTCATCTTCGATACCTCCTTTCGAGTTTGAGAAGGAAGCGCCCATCACCGCCCCCATCGAGAGGGAAGTCTGGGGTCTCCAGACCGAGATGATGTGTCTCGCATGGCCCCTCCCCGCACCCCGTGACGTCAAGAACAGCGCTATAGCCAGGATAGCGGAAGGCATACTTTACAACGGCCAGGCCGGCCTGTTGGACATCGACCTCGTCCAGCAGCAGAAGGTGCTCGCCGTCGGTGCCGGCACCAACATGATGTCCGACTACGGTGAATTCCTCATCCTTGGTTATGCCAAGGAAGGCCAGAACCTGGATGACCTCAGGGCCATCTTCCTCGAGGAGATCGCAAAACTCCGTAACGGAGATTTCGACGAGTCCCTGGTCGAGGCCACGGTCAACAACATCAAACTCTCCGAGATGCGAGCCCTGGAGAGCAATTCCAGCCGCGCCCACAAATTCGTGGATTCGTTCATCCAGGGTGTGGACTGGAAAGACTGCGCCTCCGAGATCAAGACCCTCGGCAGCATCACCAAGAAGGATGTCATGGCCTGGGCCTCGGAGTTTCTGAATGAAAACGGATATGTGGCGGTCTACAAGCGCCAGGGCGAGGATACGAGCATCAAGAAGCTCTCCGCTCCTGCCATAACCCCCATCGTCACCAACCGTGACAAGGCCAGCACCTTCCTCACCGGAATCCAGAACAGCACCGTGAAGCCCATAGAGCCCGTGTTCATCGATTTCGACAAAGAACTCAGCGTCCAGAACATCTCTTCCGGTGTGGACCTCATCTACAAGAAGAACGAGACCAACGACATCTTCACCCTGCAGTACGAATTCCGAAAGGGCACAGCGGACGATCCCGCCCTCGCCCTGGCCTTCGACTACCTCGGCTTCCTGGGCACGGCGGACATGTCTGCCGGAGAGCTGGCTTCCAAAATGTACGGCCTCGCCTGCAACTACAGTTTCTCTTATTCCGAGAATACGTCCAGCATAAGGATCAGCGGCCTTTCCGAGAATATGGCCGAGGCGGCGTCGCTGGTGGACAAGCTCCTCAGCGCTTCCGTCCCGGATGATGCGATACTCACCAACCTCAAGTCCGACCTGCTCCGCTCCCGCATGATAGCCAAGACCGACCAGCGCATGTGCGCATCAGCCATGAACTCCTATCTCATGTACGGGCCCGAGTACATACGCAGCAACCAGTTGGACAACCAGGCCCTCTCATCCCTCACTTCGGAGGATCTCATCTCCAAGGTGAAAGAACTGATGAAAGAAGGCCACGACATCTATTATTACGGTCCCGCCCAGCTTTCTTCCGTGCGCACCGATCTCGCCGCTTCCCATACCATGGCTCCCGGCGCCGTGAAGCCGGAATACCGTTTCCCCGAGCCTCTCAAGGTGGACGCCAATTCTGTCGTCATGGTGCAGTACGACGCCAATCAGCTCTATCATTACGGCTATTCCAACAACGGTCTGACCTACGACCCCGCACTCGAGACCGACATGCGCCTGTATGGCGAATATTTCGGAAACAGCATGGCCAGCGTCGTGTTCCAGGAGCTACGCGAAGCCAGGGGTCTGGCTTATTCCGCCCAGGCCAGCTGCATACGTCCCGACTGGAAGGGCGGCAGCTACGGCTACATCACCTTCATCGCCACGCAGAACGACAAGATGAAGGACGCCCTGGACAATTTCGACCGTATCGTCAACGAGATGCCCCTTTCGGAGAATTCTTTCAATATCGCCAAGGAATCCCTGATCAGCGGCCTGAGGACCCGCAGGTATGTGGGCACTTCCGTGTTCAGCGCCTATGATATGTGCCGCCGCCTCGGACTGGACGAACCTCTGGACCGCCGCATTTTCGAAGAGATCCAGGATAAGACCATAGAGGATGTGCTGGCCTTCCAGCAGAAGTATATCAAGGGCCTCAAACGCACCTACGGCATACTCGGAGACATCCCCGCCCTCGATACCGACTATCTGAAGACCCTCGGCCCGGTGAAGGTGGTCAGCCTGGAGGAGATCTTCGGCTATTAATTTGGTACGCTATTTGCTTGACATGCTCCGGTTTAATTTTTAACGTGAGTATGAGACGAATTTTGCTGATTGCTTCTGCGCTGATGTTTACAGCGACTGTGTTCACCGCCAACGCCCAGTTCGGCCCTCCGGGTGGAGGTATGGGCGGTCCCGGCGGAATGGGAGGACCCGGAATGATGGGTGGCCCCGGCGGCCCCGGAGGGATGGGTGCACCCCCTTCGCTCGAGCAGATCGACAGCATGATCCAGGCCAGCATGACCCCGCTCCAGACTCGTGAACCCCTGGCCATTGCCCAGCAGATGGCCGACCTTATGGTGGAAGAAGTGGGAATCGACCAGAAACAGTACAAGCGAGTGGTCAATTTCTACAAAGCCATGGTCCCCATCCTCCAGAGCGGCTCCGGCGCCATGGGCTCCGCGATGCGCGGAGGCGGCATGGGTATGATGGGTCCCGGTATGATGATGGGATTCGGCGGTGGCGACGTGGACCTCGAGAACTATTATCCCGACGGTTTCGGCGGCATGGTCTATGTCTCAAAGCAGGATCACAGGGCATGTGAAAACAGGCTCAAGTCCATCCTGACCAAAGAGCAGTATGCCAAGTGGAAGGAAAAATATCCGGATGTGACGGATGTCAATCCCATCCCGATGGACAAACGCAAATAACAGTCATAAGGAATCTTTCCCGGTCCCGGCGGTCTCGAGCAGAGGCGGCCGGGATTTTTTATCATTTTTTACATTTTTGGGAATAAAAGCGTTAAGGATTGATATTGAAATTCCGTGTAAAAACCATATCTTTATGAACTCAATTTTAAAGATATGTATTCATTAGGTGTTGATGTAGGTTCATCATCCGTCAAGGTCTCTTTGCTGGACCTTGAGACCGGAAGATGCGTGGCCAGTGCTACGAATCCCAAGACGGAAGCCCTGATCAAATCCCCCCTCAAAGGATGGGCGGAGCAGGACCCCGCTTCATGGTGGAAATATCTGTGCGACGGCCTGGAGGAAATCAAGGCCGGCGGACAGGATCTTTCTGCCGTCGCCTCAGTCGGTATCTCTTACCAGATGCACGGCCTGGTGGCGGTGGACAAGGATGTCAAACCCGTCCGGGACGCTATAATATGGTGTGACTCCAGAGCCGTGGAAGTGGGCGCCGAAGCGCTGGAACAGATAGGATATGACAAGTGCATGGGGCATCTGCTGAATTCCCCCGGAAATTTCACCGCCAGCAAGCTGGCCTGGGTCAAGCGCAACGAACCTGATGTCTATGAGCGCATATGGAAGTTCATGCTTCCCGGAGACTATATCGCATATCTGTTCACCGGTGAGGTGACCACCACCGCCAGCGGCCTGTCCGAGGGCATCCTGTGGGACTTCCTCGAAGGAGGCAAGGCTGATTTCGTGGCCGACTACTTCGGCATCGCGCCCGAGAAATTCGCCACCATGGTACCTTCCCTCGGGGGCGGACTCAAGGTCTGCAGGGAAGCGGCCGCCATCACCGGCATCCCCCAAGGCACCCCCGTCTCCTACAGGGCCGGCGACCAGCCCAACAACGCATTCTCGCTGAATGTGCTCAATCCCGGCGAAATCGCCGCCACGGGAGGCACCAGCGGAGTGGTCTATGGCGTAACCGACGAGCCCAGGCCGGACCCCCAGTCCAGGGTCAATACCTTCCTGCACGTGACTCCTTCGCCGGAGCCCCGCATGGGCGTGCTGCTCTGCATCAACGGCACCGGCGTCATGAACTCCTGGGCCCATCACAATGTCACTCCCAAGATGTCCTACCCCGAGATGAACGAACTCGCAGCGACGGCTCCCGCCGGATGCGACGGCCTCCTCGTGCTGCCCTTCGGCAACGGCGCGGAGAGGATGCTCGGAAACCGCAGCTCCGGCGCCCGTTTCGTCGGGCTCGACCTGCTGCGGCACACCAGGGCGCATCTGCTGCGTGCGGTCCAGGAAGGCATCGCCTTCTCATTCCGCTACGGCATTGACATAATGAAGGACCTCGGCCTCAAGCCCGACGTCATCAGGGCCGGCAAGGCCAATCTCTTCCTGAGCCCCCTGTTCCGCAGCACCCTGTCCACCCTGTGCGACGCCAGCATCGAGCTCTTCGACACCGACGGCGCCCTCGGAGCAGCCCGCGGAGCGGCTCTCGGAGCCGGCCTCTACGCCGATGCGGCCGAGGCTTTCGCGACCCTTGCCAAGGTGGACGCAGTCCAGCCCGCACCCGGCTGGAAGGATGCCCTGGAAGAGGCTTACACAGCATGGAAAAAAGAACTTAAAAAATCAATCCAATAAACAATTATGGCAACTAAAGAGTATTTCCCCAACGTAGGTAAAATCAAATTCGAAGGAAAGGGTTCAAAGAATCCCATGGCTTTCCATTACTATGACCCCGAGAAGGTGGTCGCCGGCAAGAAGATGAAGGACTGGCTCAAATTCGCCATGGCATGGTGGCACACACTGTGCGCAGAGGGCTCCGACCAGTTCGGCCCTGGCACCAAGTCATTCCCCTGGAATGCCGCTTCCGACCCCGTGCAGGCTGCCAAGGACAAGGTGGATGCCGGATTTGAGATCATGCAGAAACTCGGTATCGGTTACTATTGCTTCCACGATGTGGACCTGGTCGCTGAGGCCGACACCATCGAGCAGTATGAGGCCAACCTCAAGGAGGTGGTAGCATACCTGAAGAAGAAACAGGCCGAGACCGGCATCAAGCTCCTCTGGGGTACCGCTAATGTGTTCGGACACAAGCGCTATATGAACGGCGCCAGCACCAACCCCGACTTCGATGTCGCAGCCCGCGCCATGGTCCAGATCAAGAACGCCATCGACGCCACCATCGAGCTCGGCGGAGAGTGCTATGTGTTCTGGGGCGGCCGTGAAGGCTACATGAGCCTGCTGAACACCGATATGAAACGCGAGAAGGAGCATATGGCCACCATGCTCGGCATGGCCCGCGACTATGCCCGCGCCAAGGGATTCAAAGGCACCTTCCTCATCGAGCCCAAGCCCATGGAGCCCACCAAGCACCAGTATGACGTGGACACCGAGACCGTGATCGGTTTCCTCAAGGCCCACGGCCTGGACAAGGACTTCAAGGTCAATATCGAGGTCAACCACGCCACCCTCGCAGGCCACACCTTCGAGCATGAGCTCCAGGCAGCCTCCGACGCCGGAATGCTCGGCAGCATCGACGCCAACAGGGGAGACTACCAGAACGGCTGGGACACCGACCAGTTCCCCATCGACATCTATGAGCTCGTGCAGGCCATGCTCGTGATCATCCGCAACGGCGGACTCGTGGGCGGCAGCAACTTCGACGCCAAGACCCGTCGCAACTCCACCGACCTCGAGGATATCATCATCGCACATGTGTCCGGCATGGACGTCATGGCACGCGCCCTCGAGACCGCGGCCGAGATCATCGAGAAGTCACCTCTGGAGCAGATGCGCAAAGATCGCTACGCTTCCTACGACAGCGGAGTCGGCAAGCAGTTCGAAGAAGGCAAGCTGAGCCTCGAGGAGGCTGTGGCCTATGCCAAGAAGAACGGTGAGCCCAAGCAGACTTCCGGCAAGCAGGAGCTGTACGAGACCATCATTAACATGTACATCTGATCCTCCCAGACAGGCGTATTGCTGAAAACTGACCCGTGATAACCAACCAGCGGAAAAAGGACCGCCGGGGATCACCAACACTCTGAATGTGGTGAAGGTGCTCCCCAGGCCCCTTTTCCGGCTCCTGGCATGGACCATCAAGAAGATGCAGTACCGTAAAGACAAACACGGCGAGGACCTTTCCGTCCTGGGCTACGGCTGCATGCGTTTCTCAAGGAAAGGCGCCGGCATAGACATCGAAAAGACTGAAAAGGAGCTCCTCGAGGCTTTCCATTCGGGGGTGAACTATTTCGACACCGCCTACATCTATCCCGGCAGCGAGGCCGCCCTGGGAGAGATACTCGAGCGCAACGGCATCCGCTCCCGGGTGAAGATCGCGACCAAGCTCCCCCAGTACCTCATACGCAACCGTGCCGCCATAGACCGTTTCTTCGAAGAGGAACTCACGCGTCTGCGCACCGGCTGGGTGGACTATTACCTGATGCACCATCTGACCGACTATTCCCAGTGGGAGAAGCTGCAGGAGGCCGGCATAGAGGAATGGATAGCTGAAAAGAAAGCATCGGGCGCCATACGCAACATAGGCTTTTCCTATCACGGCAACACAGACAATTTCCTCAAGATACTTGCCGCCTACGACTGGGATTTCTGCCAGATACAGTACAATTACGTGGATGAGACCTCCCAGGCAGGAGTTGAAGGCCTCAAGGCCGCTGCCCTCAGGGGTATCCCTGTCGTCATCATGGAGCCCCTGCGCGGAGGCAAGCTGGTGGACAAACTCCCCGAAGCGGCCAAGAAACTCATAGCCTCCGACCGCCGCGGCTGGACCCCCGCCCAATGGGGCCTGCGCTGGCTCTGGAACCAGCCTGAGGTGACGGTCGTCCTGTCCGGGATGAATTCCGTCGAGATGGTCCGGGAGAATGTCCGCACGGCTTCCGAAGCCGTGGCGGGCTCTTTCAGTCCCGAGGACACCGCCATGCTGGAGCAGGTCAAGGCGATAATACGCGAAAAGGAAAGGGTGGGCTGCACAGGCTGCCGCTACTGCATGCCCTGCCCGAAAGGCGTCGACATCCCCGGCATCTTCAGCGCATGGAACACCATGTACACCGAGTCCAAGTTCTCCGGCCGCGCCCAGTACGCACAGGCCGTCAGCCTCACTTTCCCCCCGGCATCGGCGTCGCAGTGCGTACGCTGCGGCAAATGCGAGCAGCGCTGCCCGCAGTCCATACCCATACGGGAAAAACTCGTCGAGGCCGAGAAGGATATATTGTCCTTCCCTTACGGCCCCGCCATCGGAGTCTTGCGCTTTATCATGCTTCCCCGCAGAAGGGCCCGGAAGAAATAGCCTTGAGCCGGCCTGGTGCCATGTACGAAAAAAGAGCAGGATAAGGGAGTCGAACCCTCCTCCTTGGCTTGGGAAGCCAATGCACTACCGATGTGCTAATCCTGCTTTGTGAGGGCAAATATAAGCAATTTTGAAGTAAAATGCTTATTTTTGTAAAATTATGCCCGAAATGTTAAAGTTTTCCATAATAGTCCCTGTTTACAACCGTCCGGACGAAATCGACGAGCTCCTCGGGAGCCTCACGGCCCAGACGGACAAGGGTTTCGAAGTGCTGATAGTCGAGGATGGTTCCACCGCTCCCTGCGGGGACGTCTGTGCCAAGTATGAAGGCCTTCTGGACCTGCACTATCTCGCCAAGCCCAATTCCGGACGCAGCGACACCCGCAACTTCGGCATGAAGCACGCTTCCGGGGACTATTTCCTGATCTTCGACTCCGACGTCACCCTCCCGGAGCAGTACATCGCCACCGTGCGCAAGTATCTCGGGGAAGAGTATGTGGACTGTTTCGGAGGTCCGGACGGAGCCTGCGAGGACTTCTCTTCCATGCAGAAGGCCATCAGCTATTCGATGACTTCCTTCATGACGACCGGCGGCATACGCGGAGGCACCAAAAATGTTAAGAAATTTACGCCCCGCTCCTTCAACATGGGCATCTCAAGGGCCTGTTTTGAAAAGGTAGGAGGGTACAAGAATATGATAGGCGAGGACATCGACCTGAGTTTCCGTATCAAGGAAGCCGGTTTCGAGACCCGTCTTTTCCCCGACGCATATGTCTATCACAAGAGGCGCGTGGACCTCAGGAAATTCTATCGCCAGGTCAACACTTTCGGACGGGGGAGGATACTCCTGAATAAGCTTCACCCCGGCTCCCTTAAGCTCGTGCACCTGCTGCCCACGGCCTTCGCCCTGGGAAACCTGCTGCTGGTGCTGCTCGCCCTGGTGTTCCGCTCGGCCTGGTGGCTGCTGCCCATAGGCTTCTACATCATCTGCATATTCGCCGAATCCCTCATAAAGAACAAGAGCCTCGACGTGGCCTTCAAGTCGATTGCAGCCGCCTATGTGCAGCTCTTCGGCTACGGCTTCGGTTTTATCAGCGAACTGCTCACCCACAAGGCCTCCAAGGCCACCCAGGAAGAATTGTACCGTTGAAACGCATATAGCATGAAAATTACCGACATACTCAAGAAAGCGGCTCCCTACCTGCTGGCAATCCTCCTTTTCCTCGCAGTGGCTCTCATCTACTGCAGCTCCGAGCTCGGAGGGAAGGTGCTGCTCGCAAGCGACAAGGTGGCCGGGCTCAACGCCGCCCAGGAGAGCGTGGAATTCCACAAACAGACAGGGGACTACACCTGGTGGACAGGCTCCATGTTCAGCGGCATGCCCAATTACCAGATCGGAGGAGGCCACTACAAGGCTGATTCCCTGCTGCAGCCGCTCACGCTCCTGCGTTACGGCAACGGCTCCGCCGGATGGATCATCTTCTTCTATCTGATCTGCTTCTTCGCCATGTTCCTCTGCTTCGGCATGAATGTCTGGCTCGCGGCTGGTGCGGCTCTGGCGACGGGGCTTTCGTCGTATTTCCTCATCATCATAGGCGCCGGCCATATCTACAAGACGGCGGCTATCGCGGCGATGGCCGCGGTGATAGGCGGATTCTACCTGATCTACAGGAAAAAATATGCGGCCGGGGCGGTCCTGACCATGATTTTCGTGGCCCTTGGCTTCCCTTACCACCCGCAGATGTTCTACTACTTCTTCCTGATGATAGGCCTGCTGTGGATAGCCGAACTGGTGATGCACATACGGGAAAAGAAGGTCAAGGACATGCTGGTGTCCACCTGCGTGTTCGTGCTGGCGGTGGGCATAGGCATAGGCGCCAATTCCGCCAATCTCTTCTCCAATGCCGAGTATTCCGAGCAGACCATGCGCGGCGGCCAGTCAGACCTGGTCAAGGAGGACGGCGCTTCCCAGGCCGACAGCAAGGGACTCGACCTCGAGTATGCCACTCAGTGGAGCTACGGCATAGGGGAGACCATGTCCCTGATGATACCCGGAGTGCAGGGCGGTTCCTCCCACTACGATGTGGGCAGGAATTCCAAATTGTACCAGGAGCTCGTTTCCAACGGCGTCCAGCCCCGTGCCGCCGCCGATTTCTGCGCCAGCGTCCCTATGTACTGGGGAGGCCAGCCTTTCACCGCCGGCAATGTGTACGCCGGTGCCATAGTCTGTTTCCTCTTCCTGCTTGGCCTCATCGTCGTCAAAGGCCCCTACAAATGGGCCCTGCTGGCTTCGACCCTGTTTTCCATTGCCCTGGCATGGGGCAGCAATTTCATGCCGCTGACGGAATTCTTCTTCAAGTATTTCCCCCTGTATGACAAGTTCAGGGCGGTGTCCTCGATATTGGTGGTGGCCGAAGTGGCCATGCCTCTGCTGGGTTTCCTCGCCGTCAAGGCCGTCCTGGACGGCAGCGTCCCCAAGGACAGGGCACTCAAGGGCATATACATTTCCGCAGGGGTCACCGGCGGCATCTGCCTGCTGCTCGCCCTCCTCGGAGGAGCCATGTTCAGCTTCACCGCCGCCGCCGACGCTTCCTGGTCGTCCAGCCTGCCGGATTGGCTCTATGAGGCCATCATCGACCAGAGACGTTCCCTGCTCAGGGCTGATTCCCTGCGCTCGGCCCTCTTCATCGCCGCCGCCGCGCTCCTGCTCTTCCTCCATCTGAAGGGCAAGCTGAAGAATGCGACCGTGGTCATCGCGGCCCTCGCCGCCCTGGTGGTCCTGGACATGTGGCCCGTGGACAAGCGTTTCTTCAACGACAAGAATTTCGTGTCCCCGTCCAAGCGCGCCGAGCAGGTCCGCATGGAGCCTTACGAAGAGGCGATACTCTCCGACCCCGACCCTCATTTCAGGGTGTACAACCTCACCGTCAGTCCTTTCAACGACGCCAGGACTTCCTACTACCTGAAATCCATAGGCGGCTACAGCGCTGTCAAACTGCGCCGTTACCAGGATCTGATAGATGAGCATCTGGGCAAGATGCATATGCCCGTGATTAGCATGCTCAACACCAAGTATTTCATCGTCTCCGGCGAAGACGGCAGTCCCGAGGTGCAGCGCAATCCCTATGCCCTGGGCAACGCCTGGTGGGTTGAGCAGCTGGTGAGCGTGGACAATGCCAATGCCGAGAGCGACGCCCTGATGCAGGTCGACCTCGCCAAGACGGCGGTGCTCGACAAGGAATTCGCTTCCTTCGTCTCGGATTTCAACCCTGGGGTCGCCGAAGACGCCACGGTCAGATTGACGAAATACACTCCCAAGACCCTGGACTATGTCTGCTCCTCATCGCAGCCCGGCACCATAGTTTTCTCGGAGATTTATTATCCTTACGGCTGGAAGGCCACGATAGACGGCAAGCCCGCCGACCACTACAGGGTGGACTACATGCTCAGGGCCATGAACGTACCGGCCGGCGAGCACGAGATACATTTCGTATTCGACCCCGACAGCGTGAAGAAGGGGGACACCCTTTCTGTGATATGCTGCCTCCTGATGTACGGCATCACTCTCGCCGTGGTGGTGCTGGCCATAGTCGCGGCCCTGCGAGGCAAAAAGAAAGAACAAGATCAAGACACTATATGAAAAAGATTCTGGTTACAGGCGGAGCCGGCTTCCTGGGCTCCCATCTCTGCAAGAAACTCCTGGAAGAGGGCAATGAAGTCCTCTGCCTCGACAATTTCTTCACTGGCAGCAAGCGCAATATCGTGGACCTGCAGGATTATCCGTATTTCGAGATGATCAGGCACGACGTCACCAGGCCCATAGACCTGGAGGTCGAGGAGATTTACAATCTCGCGTGCCCCGCGTCCCCCATACATTACCAGTACGACCCTATCAAGACTATCCAGACTTCGGTGATGGGCGCCATCAACATGCTGGGCCTCGCCAAGAGGACGGGAGCCAAGGTGCTCCAGGCCTCCACGAGTGAGGTTTACGGCGACCCCAAGGTCCACCCCCAGCCGGAAGGCTACTGGGGCAATGTGAACCCCATAGGCATCCGTTCTTGCTACGATGAGGGCAAGAGGTGCGCGGAGACCCTGTTCTTCGACTACCACCGTCAGAACAATGTCCGCATCAAGGTGGTCCGCATCTTCAACACCTACGGCCCCAACATGCATCCCAACGACGGCAGGGTGGTGTCCAATTTCATCATGCAGGCCCTCCGCGGCGAGGATATCACCATCTACGGCGACGGCAGCCAGACCAGGAGTTTCTGCTATTGCGACGATCTGGTGCGCGGCTTCATCGCCATGATGGCCACCCCGGATGAGATCACCGGTCCCGTCAATCTCGGCAATCCCGGCGAATTCACCATCAAGCAGCTCGCCGAGCAGGTGATCGACCTCACCGGAGCCAAGTCCAAGCTCGTCTACAAGCCCCTCCCTTCGGACGATCCCACCCAGCGCAAACCTGTCATCGACAAAGCCCGCGAGATTCTCGGCTGGGCTCCGACCATACAGCTCAGGGAAGGTCTCCAGCGTACCATCGAATACTTCGAAGGTCTCATAAGGGAAGGCGCCGCTTAAATCCCCACGGGTCCCATGGGCATAATCATCCGGCAGAGCATAAAGGGTACGGTCGTTAACTATCTGGGTATAGCGATCGGCATCTTTACGACCTTCTTCGTGATGACCAAATATCTCACCACAGAAGAGGTGGGATTCGCCCGTGTGCTTGTGGATTCGGCGGTGATGTTCTCCGGGCTCGCCATGCTCGGGACTTCTTCGTCGGCCTTCCGTTTCTTCCCTTATTTCAAGAAGGACGACAGCGAGGAGGACCACGGCTTCTTCTTCTGGACCCTGGTGGTCCCGTTCATAGGCTTCCTGCTCTACGGCATAGTCTTCCTGGTGCTCAAAGACTTCGTCACGGAGTCTTTTGCGGAGCGGTCGCCGCTGTTCAACGACTACTATTATTTCCTCTTCCCCATAGGCTTCTGCTATCTGTACATGAGGGTGTTCGAGACCAATTCGAACCTCCTGATGAGGATAGCCGTGCCCAATTTCATACGGGAGGTCCTGGTAAGGGTCCTCACCCTAGCCGTCTATTTCCTGTATGCGTTCAAGATAGTCTCGCTGGACGGCTTCGTCATACTCTTCTGCGGGGTGTATGCGGTGGCCACCGTGGTCAACCTGTTCTATTTCTTCTCGCTGAAGAAAATCAAGCTCAAACCGGACTTCAAGTTCATCACCAAGGACCTCAGGAAAGACTTCCTGTTCTATACAGGCTTCCTGGTCCTGGGCGCCCTGAGCGACTATATCACTCCCTTCGTCAACACTTTCTTCGTGTCCGCCAAGCTGGGTCTGGCCTTCACCGGAGTTTATACCATGGCTGTGAACATAGTGGCCATGGTGGAGGTCCCTTACAGGTCCCTGGGCTCCATCTCCACGCCCATCATCTCCCGCTACATGAAGGAGGGCAACATCCCTGAGGTGAGCGCCCTGTGCAAGAAAGTCTCCCTGAACCAGCTGCTCATAGGCTCGTTCATACTTTATCTGATATGGATAAACATGGACTTCATCTATGAGATAATGCCCAACGGGGAAGCCTACTCCGCAGCCAAATACGTGGTGCTGATCCTCGGCACGTCGAAGCTCATCTACACCACCTGCTGCGCCGGAGTGTCGGTGATAAGCTATTCGAAATATTATTACCTCTCGCTCTTCTTCTCGTTCTTCCTGACCTTCATAGCCATATTCCTGAACAACAAACTCATACCCCTGTACGGGATGAACGGTGCAGCCCTGGCCACGCTCTTCTCCTATGTGTCCTACATGGCGGTCATGCTGACCGTGATCTATTTCACGATAGGGGTCAATACTTTTTCGGTGGACCATTTCAAGGTGCTTGCCCTGTTCGGAGTGCTGGTGTCCCTCTATCTGTCCTGGTCGACGCTGGTCACCCCCGCCTTCCTCTCACTGAAGACCACGCCCTTCGTCGCCGCCCTGCTGGACTGCCTGGTCAAGACCTTCGTGCTGGGCGTTGCGGGAGTGACGGGTGCCTATACCTGGAAGATTTCCCCGGACTTCAACGGCATCATAGACAAAGCCGTACTTCGCTTAATCAGAAAACCAGATGAATCCTAAGATATCGGCGGTGATTCCGCTCTACAATGCGGAAAGGTACATAGGTCCCTGCATCCGTTCCATCCTGGCACAGACCCTCGGGGACTTTGAAATCATAGTGGTGGACGACCGCGGCACCGACGGCAGCGTCGACGTGGTCCGCGCCCTGATGGCGGAACCCGGCGGGGAGCGCATCAGCATTGTCACCCTGGAGAAGAATTCCCGCGCCGGCATAGCCCGCAACACCGGCCTCGCCCACGCCCGCGGGGAATACGTCATTTTCATCGACAGCGACGATGAGATCGAACCGGGGATGTTCGAGGCCCTCTATGCCCGCGCTTCCGCCGAAGACAGCGACGTCTGCCTCTGCGACGCCGCCAAGATATTGCCCGACGGGAAGGTCCTTCGGATGAGCCATCCCTCCGATGCCGCGGGGGAAGTGTCGGAGGACAAGCGCCGGAGCCTCCTCACCCGCTACATCACCGCGATGTGGGCCATGCTCTGCCGCCGCTCTTTCCTGCAGGACAATGAGATATATTTCACCCCGGAAAAATACGAGGACAGTTTCTTCGTGCCGCTCCTGTACCTCTATGCCCGCAAGATCTCCTATGTGAAGGAGCCCTTCTACCGCTATTTCGTCAGGGACAATTCCATCTGCACCACGGTGGACGACACCAAGTATGCCCAGAAAGTCTCGCTCTTCGACAATCTGTTCAGGGTGCTCAAGGAAAGGGGATTGTACGGGAAATACCGGGAAGAGCTGG
This sequence comes from Bacteroidales bacterium, assembly GCA_017455065.1. Taxonomy (GTDB): domain Bacteria; phylum Bacteroidota; class Bacteroidia; order Bacteroidales; family UBA932; genus Cryptobacteroides. Next base: position 194,628 of record JAFTBU010000049.1, on the reverse strand, counting down.
ACTATGTCTATCTGAAGAAGGCCTATCTGGTGCCTTCGTTCAACTATATCCTGAATTCGCTCAAACCTTCCTCCAAGGTGCTCCGCAGCATACGCGCCCATATGCTGGAGGTGATACCCTCAGGAGTCGCCAATGCGTATTTCCGCAGGGATTTCAAGGCCCGTCTGATGGACCTGCTGCTCCGGGCGGCACCCGCCCTGACCGTGCCGGTGGTGCGGCGCTACTCCAAGATGAGCAGCGACTTATTTTAAGTATTTCGCGTACTTGGACTCGTCTTCGCGGGTGGGAAGTTCCAGCAGGGGCAGCCTTTCGTAGAGTATCTTGCAGATGGTCTGGTTGAAGCTGGTCCTCCATTTGGTCCATTTGCTGCCATTGATCTCGTAGCGCTGTATCCTCAGGGGCTTGCCGAAGATAGTGTAGTATTTGTTCTCCACCTTGAAATGCTGGAAATCCCCGTCGTACAGGCCCAGGTAATAGTAACCCATCTTCAGGGCCCCGCGGCCGTCCTTGGCGGGCAGATTCTTGTCGGTGAGCAGTTTCTGCAGCTCTTCCACCGTCTCCGGCACATAGCATATGCCCAGATCGGTATAGACCGACCCTGCTATCAATATCGTGGGCTTGCCCCAGTAGGCGGCTTCCGCACCAGCGGTGGAGCCGAACACCAGCACCTTGTCGGCCACGTCGATCAGGGAATAGGTGCTGATGGGGGAGTCCCCGGGGATGACGGTCACATTTGAATATCTCTGCGCGTACCTGGGCAGCAGCTTGCTGTACAGATAGGGGATGTTCTTGAGGTTGGGATGTATCCTGATGTAGAAATGGATGTCGTCCCTGTCCTTGTTCATCTCGAAGATAGTCTCGAATCCGTCCAACTGTGTGGGGAAGATGGCTTTGGCCTGGTTGTCTTCCTGGACATAGGCCATCTCGTCCTCCGAGCTGTTGAAGATGACTATGTTGTGCTTGGAACGGTCCCAGCCTTCGGGGAGCAGGCCGGTCTTCTGGCCTCCCGTATAGACCTTGTCACCTGCGGCTATGGATTTGCGGCGGCTCTCATAGAACTTGCGGCCCATGGCCTCTTTCTCTTCCATGGGGACTGCGGGGTCGTTCCAAATCTCCTCCATCCTCCGGCGTATGTCGGCTTCGCGATGGGGAGTGGTGTTGTGGAAGAAGGTTTTGCGGGTCTGGTTCCCCAGGATGAAACGGTGCTCGTAGCAGGTGAAATCGAGCCCCTCCCTGCGGCAGATGTCGATGACGGGCTTGTCGTCTATGAGCCTGGCGTTGAAAAGTCCCACGGAATCCGGCTTGTAGTCGGCTATCGCCGCTTCCACTACGTCGGCGTAGCGGCAGCACCTTGCGATCATGCGGTCCAGGTAAGCGCGGAACCGCTCGTCTATCAGGGGATAGAGGTTGCGCACTCCGAAGGAAATATAGGTGGACATGGCGGCGTATCCCACATTGACGCCCTTGTACTGGAGTTTGAGTATGTCCTCTATGCTGTCATATTTGAATGCGGGAGGGGTGCATACGCTTGAGGCGTAGGCCGAGACGGGGACTTTCTCCACTTCCGGGGACAGCTTCGAAGTCAGGTAATCGCGGTTGAAATTGCACAGGGGACAGACTTTCTCGGGGTGGGCGTGGTTGTGGTAGCATTCGCCGAGGGTGCTGCAGTCGGAGCAGTACACCAGCCGTACCTGATTGCCCTCCCGGGCGAGGATTTCCGCCTGGTCGAGTATGATTCCGTATATGCCTGCCCAGCAGAAAGAAGGGTAATGGGGGAGAAAGAAAAGGTATCTCATGGCGTTATTCGTAGAGTGCGGGGTCTTCTTCCTGCGGGAAGTTCAGGTGTTTGTAATAGAAATACTTGCCGGCGGTCTGGAGCAGTATCAGCAGACGGCTGCGGAGCGGTCCCGCTTCCACCATATGGTAGTCGAATGAGCGGCCCAGCATCTCTTTGTGGCGTCTTTCCGGATGGAAATGGGTGTACTCCTCGTGCTCGTCGTTGAGGGAGAAATAGCCGAATTTGATGGCCTGCAGCCTGTCCTTCGGAGGCAGGTCTGGAGTCTTTATCAGTTCCATGACCTCCTCGGGGGTGTGCGGGGTGTAGCAGATGTCCAGCAAGGAATACACGCAGTTGTACATAAGTATTACCGGCTTTCCCCAGTAGGCCGCTTCGGGGCCCGTGGTCGAGCCGAACACCAGCACTTTCTCGCAGGCGTCGATCAGGCCGTAGGTGCTGACGGGGGAGTCAGGGGCTATGACAGTGAGGTTGGGATTCTGCCTGGCGAGTTCGTACAGCTTGGTGTGATAAAGGTAATTGATACCCTTGAGGTTGGGGTGTATCCTGAGGTAGAGGTGGTAGCCGGGTTCGTTGCGCAGGGCCTCTGCGATGTACTTGATACCCGGATACTGGGTCTTGAAGGGCACTCCGTCCAGATAGTCTTCGAAAAGGGCCGCGTACTCATCTTCAGAGCTGTTGAGTATCAGGATGTTGTGCTTGGCGGGGTCGAAGCCTTCGGGCAGCATGCCCTGGACCTGGTCCTTGACATAGAGTTTGTCCCCGGCGGGTATGGAGTTGCGGCGCTTGAGGTAGAAATCCTCGCCGACCTTGAGCCTCTCGGCTTCGGGGAGGGAGGAGCCTTTCCATATCTCTTCTACCATGCGTTTGTTGGTCACAGGGGCGTGGGGCGTGGAATCGCCGAAGCTGATCTTGCAATACTGGCTCTTCCTGTCATAGACACCCTCCCAGCATTCGTATTTGATTTTCTTCTGCCTGGTGATGTCCCATACCGGACGGGAATAGACGGCGCGGCTGTTCAGTCCGCAGATCACGTCCGGATGGACCTTGTCCACCATCTCCAGCACGAAATCCGTGTATTTACAGGCACTCCCGAGCAATTTGTCGAAATAGCTGCGGAAGCCTTCGTCTATCTTGGGATACATGTTCCTGCTGGTGGAGAGGAAGGTGGAATAGGCTGCGAAGCCCACTCCCACGCCTTTGTATTTGAGGGCTTTGATATCTTCTATGGTCTTGTAGCCGAAGCGGGGGAGTTCCCCTCCGGTCTCCCGGTAGCCCGTCCACTTTATGCCTTTGCACTCCCGCACCGGCTTCGATGCCAGGAGGGTGTGCATGTAGCTCCGGCAGAGGCTGCACACCCCGGAGGAGCAGTCGGTATTGCTAAGGCAATACTTCGTGGCGGAATTGTCACAATAGACCACAGTGACCTCGTGCCCCTTGCGGGCGTACTGCAGGGCATTGTCTATGACCTGGGTGATCGCCGCCGGCGAGAGGAAACTGCAATATGCAGGGCTGAAAATCAGATACTTCATAATCGTTGTCATTCTGCCAGGTCTTCAGTGAACCTGGTGCCTTTGGTGGCGTCTGCCTTGAATTTCCTGCCCAGGAATTCCTGGAGCCTGGAGGGGTGCATGCCGAAGCCGGGACGCACCGAACGGACATTATCCTCAGTGATGATTTCCCCGGCTTTCACGTCGCGGGCAACGTACAGCGAGCGGCTGAAGCGGCGTCCGCTGATCGTGGAGGGATCGGTGGGATACCCGACCTGCCCGAGAGCCTTTTCGACCTTGCGTATGGATGAGACCATGGCGGCGAATTCATCCTCCTGCATGGAGAACTCCGCGTCGGGACCTCCTATGGAGCGGTCCAGGATGAAATGTTTCTCGATCACGGTGGCTCCCAGGGCGACTGCCGCCAGGGCCACTTCGCTGCCCATGGTGTGGTCGGACAGTCCGGTCTTGACCCCGAACCTGGAGGCCATGTCCACCATGGTCCGCAGGTTGGCCTTATCTATGGGGGCGGGATATGCGGAGGTGCATTTGAGCAGGGTGATGTCGTCGTTACCAGCCTTACGACAGGTCTCGATGGCAAGTTTTATGTCTTCTTCAGTTGCTATGCCCGTGGATATTATCATGGGCTTGCCCTTCGATGCGGCGTATTCGATGAGAGGGGTGTCGGTGATCTCGAAGCTGGCTATCTTGTAGATGGGATTGCCGAGGGACTCCAGCAGGTCCACCGCCGATTTGTCGAAGGGGGTGGAGAAACAGCAGATGCCTTCTTTTCGGGCCTCCTCGAAAATGGCTTCGTGCCACTCCCAGGGGGTGTAAGCTTCCTGGTAAAGGTCGTGGAGACTGCGGTCGTCCCACAGGCTCGTGCCTTTCACTATGAAATCCGGGAGTTTGCAGTCCAGGGTGATGGTGTCGGCCGTATAAGTCTGTATCTTGACGGCGTCCGCACCTGCTTTTTTGGCCGCGCGCACCGAAGCGAGGGCGAGGTCGAGCTTGTGCCCGTGGTTTGCCGAAAGCTCGGCTATTACGAAAGTCCTGCTCATCTTAGCTTCAATAAGTAGTGAATGTATTCTCCGTCGCGGGAAACTTCCTCGAAGCCCAGCCTCAGATGGTATCTGACTGAGCGGAGGTTGTCTTCCCTGACTTTGGCGCTGAGAGCCTCTATGCCCCTTCCGGCCAGTCCGGAAATCATCTGCCTCTCCCATCTGCCGGTAAGACCCCTGCCCTGGAACGCGGGATTGGCGAATATGCCCCTTTCCCACACTCCGCCGCCTTCATTGGTAAGATTGTAGGTGCCCACCAGCTCGGAGTCCTTGTAGACTGCGAAATAAAGGCGGTCAGGATTGGTCCTGAGGCTCTCCACGAACCGGAAATGGTCTTCCCTGGATATGACCCCGGGGTTCACCATCCATTTGCGGATGCTGTCGAGATTCCTCAGTTCGAGTATCTCCAGCAGCTGCTCCCGCGAACAGTCCGTGTAGTTGACGAATTCAAACATTCCCGTTGAGGATAGAGTGTATCACGACATCCTTGTATCTCCCTTCGTGGAAGCAGTGCTCGGGAAGGGTGGCTTCGCGCCGGAAACCGTTGGCCTCCAGCACCGGGTACAGATGGGGCCTGAGGTCGAAGGCGTAGGTGTAGATCTTGTGCAGGCCGAGGTCGTCGAAGGCCACCTGCCTGAGCATGGTGAGCCAGTTGCTCCAATGCTCAGCGAAATGGTCTGCCTCCAGGGCCGTGTCCATTATGAATGAAATCTCGGCGTTGCGGTCCGTCCAGTTGATGTGCACCAGCCCTCCGTATCCTATGCAGACGCCCTTTTCCAGGTAGGAAAAAAGGATCTGCCCGGGGCGGGGCTCGTCGAAAAGTCCGGCGACCACTTCGTCGAAGTACCGCTGCTGGTCTTCCTCAGTCAAGGGACGGGTCTGGCGCAGATGGTAGATCTGGGCGTTGCGCCACTTCATGATGCTGAAGCGGTCCTCATAGCGGAGCGGGACGATTGAAAAATCGCCCAGGTGCCGTTCCTGGCAGTGGAGGCATCGGTAATTCGGCATAGGCTAGTTCAGTCGTTTGAAACCTGCCTGGCAGACGGGACCGTCGAGGGCCTTCATCACGTCCTTGCCGTCTTCGAAGTCGCGGATGTCCGCGAAGATGGGATCGAGAGCCTCGAAATAGGCGTCGAGTATCTCGTCCGTATGCTCGATGCAGGTGTACATCACTGTTCCGGCGAGATAGCCCTTCTTGAGCATCTCCTGGGTGACATAGGTCTTGTAGGCCAGTGCGTTGGGCGAATCGAAGGTGTAGCCTGCGAGAGCGGGGATGCCCCACTGGTTGATCTTCAGGCCGTATTTGTCGGCCAGGGCCTGCCAGCGGACTTTGTTCTGCCTGCCTTTTTCGGTGATGTACTCCCAGGATTTGGTCTTTTCCATCACGTCGAGGGCTGCGAGTGCGGCGGTGGGGCCGATGCGGTCGGTCCAGAAGGTGGAGCTGATCCAGCTGCCCTGGGCTGCGTCCATGATCTCTTTCTTGCCAAGTACGGCGGCGATCACGTAACCGTTGCCCATGGTCTTCGAATAGATGGTCATGTCGGGATAGACCCCGTATTTCTTGTGCAGGCCTCCGAAAGTCTCACGGAAGCCGCTGGTGCATTCGTCGAAAATGAGGATGACCCCGTATTCGTTGCAAAGATTGCGGATGTGCTCCAGGTAACCTTCGGCGGGTCCGAAGTTGCGGCAGACCTCCATCTTGACGGCGGCCAGGTCGGGAGTGTTGCGGATGATGCCTTCGATCTCCTCGAAATCATTGTAATGGAAAGGTATGGAGGTGCCGCGCAGGCCCTTGGGGACGCCGGCGGTGGGGATGCCGGGAAGCAGGTGCCCTGCGAGGGCGTCGCTCTCGCCGAGATTGACGGACACATACCAATCGTGCCAGCCGTGGTAGCCGCAGATGGCCACCTTGTCCTTGCCGGTGTAGGCCCTGGCGATCCTGACGCACATCGAATTGGCCTCGCCGCCTCCGCGGGTATAGCGGACGCCGCCGGCCCAGGGGTTCATCTTGATGAGGCGCTCGGCCAGATAGACCTCTTCGGGGCAGTTGAGGGTGGTGAGGTTGCCGTCGCGGACGACTTTCATCACGGCCTCGTCGACTTCCTCGCGGGCGTAGCCGAGGGTGTTGGTGCCCACGCCCATGAGTCCGCAGTCTATGTATTCACGCCCGTCCAGGTCCCAGACGCGGCAGCCTTTGGATTTGCTGTAATATGCAGGCCAGTTCTCCGGGAGGAGCTGCTCCGGCCTCTTCGAGAGGAGGGAAGTGCCTCCGGGTATCATGGTCTTGGCTTTTTTGTAAAGCTCTTGTCCTTTTCCCATAGTTCTATATCTTTTTGTCGTTTTTCAATGATTTGGCGTACCCTTCATTGTAGGAGAAACGGCCGTTGAGGCTGCGTATCTCCTCGTGCGAAAGCAGGTAGTCGATGTAGGTTTTCCAGTCTTTGTCTATGCCCAGGGCCTCTATCAGGGCCTTTATCACCATGAAATCCTCGGGCTCGTCGATGGTGATGCGGTAGTTCTCGGCATCGTAGTCGCCAGCGGGATTGCGCAGCTTCCAGGACTTGAAGATGGTGCCGCCCTCCGCGCTTCCGTTCTTCCAGATGTAAGGGGTCACATGCTCCCTTTCGGAAGTCATCGACGCTTCTTTGAAGGCCTTTTCGAGGGCGGAGAATTTCATAACCTCGGTGTCCAGTCCGTCCGGATAGCTCGCGGGGTCGGTACGCACGTAGTCGTAGTCGTGGGACACGGCGAATTCCAGCACCTCGTCTATCACTCCGGGGTCGATCAGGGGGCAGTCGGAAGTGAGCCTGACCACCCAGTCGGGTTTCTCGGGGGCGGCGGTGTCGTAGAAACGGCTCAGCACGTCGTCCACGGAGCCTTTGTGGTAGGCTACGCCCACCTTGTCGGCCACTTCGACTATATATTTCGACCCTTCCTCGCCGGTGGTGGCTATCTTCACCTGGTCCACCATGCGGGATTTCAGTATCCTGCGCAGATGTATTTCCAGCAGGGTCATCCCCTGCACTTCCTTGAGTATCTTGGCCGGGAGGCGGGTGGACCCGTAACGGGCCTGTGTGATGGCTAATATCTTCATGCTATTTCCAGTTTACCGGATTCAGCAGATCCGTTTCTTCTATGTTTATTTCCAGGTCGACGGGGCTGTCCTTGACCGAGGCGAGATTGGCCTTCAGCTGGGAGGCGTTGTCCACTCCTATCAGCACTCCGTCGATGTAAGGGTTGTGCAAATTGAAATTGAGGGCTGTCTCGGCGATGCTCAGGCCGCTTTCCCTGGAGAACTCGTCCAGCCTGAGGAGGTATTTCCTAAGCGGGAGGAGCTTTTCGGGAAGCGAGTCCCTGTCCTTGAAGAACAGTCCCTGCAGGAAAGTGCTCCTGACATGTATTTCCACCCCTTTTTCGTGGAGTTCTTTCATGTAGGGGAGGAATTTGCGGTCGAACAGGTTGAACGGGACCTGTATCAGGTCGAAGGGGGAGCCGTTCCCGAGGATCAGCTCGAGTTCTTCGGGGCTGTACAGGGAGAAACCTATCTTGTCGACCTTCCCCGCCTGCTTGAGGGCGATGAAATCATCCCATATCCCGGGGTTCCGGCGGTAGAGCTCGAAATGGTGCAGCAGGTACCCGTAGAGCCGCGGCACGCCGAGCCGCCGCAGGGATTCCCCGAAGGTCTGCTCCACTCCGGCCGCTCCCATGGGGTATTTCGAGACAATGCGGAAGTCCGACCCGGCGGGCATGTCGGTGCCCAGCACCTCTTCGGCATTGCCATAGGCGCTGGAGGTGTCCAGGGTACGGATCCCGGCGGCCCCTGCGAGCGACAGTATCTCCCGGACCATGTCGTCCGAGGGCCGCCCGGCGGAGTTGATGCCGTATTGGAGGCCGAACTGGACCGTTCCGAGGACAAGTTTATGGGTGAGGGCGTCCATCTCAGCGGCTGCAGAATTCGAGTACTTTCGCTATGACCCAGTCCTGCTCCTCGTCGGTCAGGCTGGGGAACATCGGAAGGGCGAGGCAGTGCCTATAATACTCTTCGGCCACGGGCATGTCGCCTTCCTTCCATCCGAACTGCCTGTAGTAGGGCATCAGATGTGCGGGGATGTAGAGGACCTGGGCGAAAATGCGGTTCTCCCTCAGGAAATCGTACAGCTCCTTGCGTCTCGGGGTCTGTATCACGTACAGGTGGAATGCGTGGACTATGCCTTCAATGCGTTTGGGCGTGCGTATGCAAGTGTCCTTGAACGCGGCGTCGTATTTCGCGGCGATTTCGTTGCGGCGGGCGATGCTCCAGTCGAGCCTTTTCAGCTGGGAGATGCCCAGGGCCGCCTGCATGTCGGTGATGCGGTAGTTGTATCCGAGTTCCTGCATCTCGTAGTACCACCCTCCGTCTATCTTGGTCAGGCGGGAAGGGTCCTTGGTGACTCCGTGGGTGCGGTACAGGTTGACTTTCTCGTAAAGCTTGGGATTGTTGGTGGTGACGGCGCCGCCTTCTCCCGTGGCTATGTGCTTGACCGGGTGGAAGGAGAAACAGGCGAGGTCGGCGTATTTGCAGCCTCCGACTTTCTGGATGCGTCCCTTCGAGTCTGTGAAACTGGCTCCGGGGGCGTGGCAGGCGTCCACCACGATGGCGAAGCCGTATTCGTCGGCGAGGCGGCGCAGCCTCTGCTCATCTATGGGGTAGCCGGCGAAATCCACAGGGACGACAGCCTTGTAGGTGCCGGCGGGGGAAGCTTTGAGCAGCTGCTCGAGCTTGTCCAGGTCCATCAGGTAGTTCTCGGGGTCTATGTCGCAGAAAACTATCTCCGCGCCCATGTACCTGAATCCGTTGGCGCTGGCCACGAAAGTGATGGGGGTGGTGATGACCTTGTCACCCGGCTTGATACCCAGCGCCATCGCGCACAGATGCAGCGCCGCGGTGCCGTTGGACACCATGCAGGCGTAGCTGCAGCCGAGGTACTTCGCGAAAGCTTTCTCGAATTCCCCGATGCGCGGCCCCTGGGTCATATAGTCGGATTTCAGCGTCTCCACGACGGCCTGTATGTCCTCGTCGGTGATGAGCTGATGTCCGTACGGTATGTTGTGGTCGATCATATGATGTGCTCGGTATCTACGTATCTGGCGATTTTCTCTTTGATGCTCTCAACGGTCTCCCAAGTGTCGTTGGTGTCGGAACTGTAGTGGAAACCTTCCTTGACGGGCTTGGCGCCGTAATGCTTGATATACTCTTCCTTGGTCCTGTTCCCGTTGAAGGAGATGGAGGGGAGTATGGCATAGCGCTCGCCCAGGTCTATGGTGTTGAGGGAATCGGTGGCGGTGATCATCTCCTCATGCAGCTTCTCGCCGGGACGTATGCCGACTTCCACCTGGGGAAGGTCGGGTGCGATGGCCCTGGCCACGTCGCAGATGTGGTAGGAAGGGATCTTGGGTATGAAGATCTCTCCTCCGAGATGGTGCCTGAGGGCGAAGAGGACCAGCTGGACGCCCTCTTCGAGGGTGATGTTGAAGCGGGTCATCCTCATGTCGGTGATGGGGAGTTCCTTGGCGCCTTCCTTCACCTTCTCCTGGAAGAAGGGGATGACGGAACCGCGGGAGCCCATGACATTGCCGTAGCGGACCACGGAGAAACGTATATCCTTGCGGCCGCTGATGTTGTTGGCGGCGACGAAAAGTTTGTCGGAAGTAAGTTTGGTCGCACCGTACAGGTTGATCGGGGCGCAGGCTTTGTCGGTGGAGAGGGCCACGACATCCTGGACTCCGCAGCGGAGGGCGGCGTCGATGACATTCTGGGCTCCGCCCACATTGGTCTTTATGCACTCGTCGGGATTGTACTCGGCGGTGTCCACCTGCTTGATGGCGGCGGCGTGGATGATGACGTCCACCCCTTCGCAGGCACGGATCAGACGGTCCTTGTCCCTGACGTCTCCGATGAAGTAGCGGAGCTGGGGATAATCCTTCTCGGGCCAGCGCTGCTTCATGTTGAACTGCTTGAGTTCGCCGCGGGAATAGATGATTATCTTCTTGACGTTGGGGAATTCACGGAGTATCACCTCCACGAATTTGTTGCCGAAAGAGCCGGAACCACCGGTGATGAGCACGGTTTTGTTGTTGAGCATAATGGTATGTATTTTCTATATTTTCAAAATATCCATCTAAGGTAGCAATAATTAATGAAAATACCTTATTTATTGCGAAAGACAAGTTGTCGCAGGCTCGGATTTTGTATTGTCGCCAAAGAAAACTATCTTTGTACGATTATGCGCTATTGCGCCAAATTTTAGATAACTATGTCATTACAAGGAATAATTAAGTCCCTTTTCGGTTCCAAGGCCGACCGCGATTTCAAGGCGGTCAAGCCCATATTGCTGAAAGTACTTGCCATATACCCTGAGATCAACGCCCTCTCCGACGACGACCTGAGGGCCCGCACCGAAGCCCTCAAGGAGCGTGTCCGTGCGGTCGAGGCCCCTTTTGAGGAAAGGATAGCCCAGATCAAGGCCGAGCTCGAGAAAGACATCCCCATCTCCGAGAAGGAGAAACTCGCCACCGAGTCCGACAAGGTGGTCAAGGACGAGGATGAGGCCATAGAGAAAGTCCTCGACGAAATACTTCCCGAGGCTTTCGCCATCATGAAATCCACCGGCCGCCGCTTCAAGGAGAACGAGACCATCACCGTGACCGCGACCCAGTTCGACCGCGACCTGAGCGTGGACCATGATTTCGTCCATATCGAGGGGGACAAAGCCATATGGCAGAACCACTGGGTGGCCGGAGGCAATGAGATAGTCTGGGACATGGAGCACTACGGTGACCCCGGCGCCACCGACGCCGAACTCGCAGGAGCCTCCTGCCAGGTGATAGGCGGTATCGCATTGCACCAGGGAAAGATAGCCGAGATGGCCACCGGTGAAGGTAAGACCCTCGTCGCCACTTTCCCGGTCTTCCTCAACGCACTCGCCGGAAAGGGCGTGCATGTGGTCACCGTCAACGACTACCTGTCCAAACGAGACTCCGAGTGGATGGGCCCCCTGTACATGTTCCACGGACTCAGCGTGGACTGCATCGACAAGCACGACCCCAACACCGAGGCCCGCAAGCGCGCATACGACGCTGACATCACCTTCGGTACCAACAACGAATTCGGTTTCGACTACCTGAGGGACAACATGGCCCTCAATATGGACGACCTCGTCCAGCGCAAGCACCATTTCGCCATCGTGGATGAGGTGGACTCCGTGCTCATCGACGACGCCCGTACCCCTCTGATCATATCCGGTCCCGTGCCCCGGGCTGACGACGACGCCCAGTTCATGGAGTACCGTCCCTATGTGGAGAAACTCTACCAGGCCCAGAGGACCCTGGTGAACCAGGTCCTCAACGAGGCCAAGCGCCTGATAGCCGCCGGCGACGCATCCGCCGACACGGTGGCCGACCAGGGACACGACGGTGGCGCCACCCTGCTGCTGCGTGCCCACAAGGGACTTCCCAAGTACCAGCCCCTCATCAAATATCTCAGCGAGCCCGGCATCAAGGTCATACTCCAGAAAGCGGAGAATTTCTTCATGCAGGACAATGAGAAGGAGATGTACAAGGTCACGGACCCTCTCTATTTCGTCATCAACGAGCAGATGCACTCCGTCGATATGACCGACAAGGGCCATGAGGTTCTGGCCAAGGCCGTGGGCGACGACAACTTCTTCGTCCTGCCCGACGTGGGCGCCCAGACCGCCGAGATAGAGCAGTCCGAGGCCAGCCTCGCCGAGAAGCAGGAGCGCAAGGACGCCCTCCACGAGGAGTTCTCCATCAAGAGCGAGCGCGTCCACACCGTGATCCAGCTGCTCAAGGCCTACACGATGTTTGAGAAGGATGTCGACTATGTCATCATGGACGGCAAGATCAAGATCGTGGACGAGTCCACGGGCCGTATCATGGAAGGTCGCCGCTGGAGCGACGGACTCCACCAGGCCGTGGAGGCCAAGGAGAATGTCAAGGTGGAAGCCGCCACGCAGACCTTTGCGACCATCACCCTGCAGAACTACTTCCGCATGTATCACAAGCTGGCCGGTATGACCGGTACAGCAGAGACCGAGGCGGGCGAGTTCTGGAGCATATACAAACTCGACGTGATGGTCATCCCGACCCACCGTCCAGTCATCCGCGACGACCAGGACGATGTCATCTACAAGACCAAGAAGGCCAAATACGCCGCAGTCATAGACTATGTGCAGGAGCTTATCGAGCAAGGCCGCCCGGTGCTGGTGGGTACCACCGATGTGGAGACTTCCGAGCTGCTCAGCCGCCTGCTGAAACTCCGCGGCATCAAGCACAACGTCCTCAATGCCAAGGAGCACGCCAGGGAGGCGGAGATCGTCGCCCAGGCCGGACAGAGCAGTACGGTCACCATTGCCACCAACATGGCAGGCCGTGGTACCGATATCAAGCTTTCCAAGGAAGTCAAGGCTGCCGGCGGTCTGGCGATCATCGGCACCGAGAGGCATGACTCCCGCCGCGTGGACCGTCAGCTGCGAGGCCGAAGCGGCCGTCAGGGAGACCCCGGAAGCAGCCGTTTCTACGTGTCCCTCGAGGATAAGCTGATGCGACTCTTCGGCTCTGAAAGGATAGCCGCCATGGTCGACAAGCTCGGTATGGAAGAGAATGAGGCCCTCGTGAGCCCCATGCTCTCCAGCGCCATAGAGAAGGCCCAGAAGAAAGTCGAGGAAAACAACTTCGGCATACGTAAGAGGCTGCTCGAGTATGACGACGTGATGAATTACCAGAGGGAGGCCATCTATTCCCGCCGCCGCAACGCAATCTCCGGCGAGAAGATACAGATCGACCTCCAGAACATGATGCTCGACACTTCCAACATCATAGTCGAGAAGGCCGACGGCATGTCCTACCAGGATTTCGAGGAAAATGTGATGGCCCAGCTGTCGATCGACCTCGGATTCGACGAGCAGTTCTACTCAGACGCCAAGCCCCAGCAGCTGGTCAAGGCTCTCTGCGACCATATGCAGGAAGTTTACAAGCGCCGTGTGGACACCCTCGTCGAGAAGGTCTATCCCGTCATCAAGCAGGTGTACGAAAAGCAAGGGTCCATGTACCAGAACATAGCCATCCCCGTCACCGACGGCCGCAAGCAGATCACCCTCCCGGTCAATCTGGAAAAGGCTTACGAGTCGGAAGGCCGTGAGGTGGTGAAGACCCTCACCAAGAATATCATCCTCTACCAGATAGACGAGCACTGGAAAGAGCATCTCAGGGAGATGGACGACCTCAAGCAGAGCGTGCAGAACGCCACCTACGAGCAGAAGGATCCCGTCGTGGTCTACAAGCTGGAGAGCTACAACCTCTTCGCTTCCATGCTCGAATCCCTCAACAGGGACGTCCTCACCTTCCTCCTCAGGGCCTTCGTGCCTCTGTCGGACCGTCCTCAGCAGGCTCCCCAGAGGGCTCTGGAGCGCAGGGCCGACATGTCCCAGATGCGCACCCAGCACAACGACCTCAGCACCAACGGTGAGCAGGCCGCCAAGACTCCCGTGAAGGTGGAGAAGAAAGTCGGCAGGAACGATCCCTGCCCTTGCGGCAGCGGCAAGAAGTACAAGAACTGCCACGGAAAAGGATTAGTATAAACCAAAACATATAATAACATGACTAAAATCGAACCAGTGGTCGACGTCAATGAACTCAGCCGTATTTCAGCCGGTACCACTGTAGAGGGCAACATCACCTGCAACGGGGATGTGCGCATCGACGGCAAGGTGAAAGGTACCCTGTACTCCACCGGAAAGATAGTTGTGGGCGAATCCGCCCAGCTCAAGGGCAACATGCTCTGCGGCGCCACCGATTTCTGGGGAAAGATGGACGGAGACATATATGTCAAGGATGTCCTCGCGCTCAAGAGCACCTCAGTGGTCAACGGCAACATCCATGTCCAGAAATTCCAGGTAGAGATGGGAGCCGCCATCAACGGTTCCTTCTCCATGATCTCCGAAGGGGACTTCGACAAACTCCGCGACTCAGTCATCTCGACCAAGCCCAGGTAGTTTGATCCCCGATTTGCGGATGTTGAAAATCTTGGATTCGCTCCGGCAGTATCTGATATCGAAGCATCCGTTTTCTTCGAAGCTGTGCCTCCCGCGGCGGTAAGACGTCACGGTGGAAGGCTTGAAACCGATATCCTCCAGTTCGCACAGATCTGCAGAGGTGGTCCCTTCCGAAAGCAGAGCATCCAGAATCCTGTAATTGACCGAAAGCGACGTGATGATCCTGTTTCTCGCGTGCCTGCTTTCGGCCGATTGTCTATAGTGCCAGCGGTACCGGCAGGCATCGCTGCAGAACACTTTGTCGGGACGCCCGCTTACGCGCCTTCCGCATTGGGGGCACGTATTCTCCTCTATTATCCTGCTCTTGTCCATAATGTTCCTTTTGGGGTAAATATGGCGAACGGGGACCTTCCCGCCAAGGAAAGCAAAGAAAGAATCCCGGAAATATGTAATCCTTTGGTCCGGGACCCCCGCCAGGATAAATCCTTGGCGCCTCGTATTAATCTTTTCCGCTGATTTTCCTGCTGCCTTCAGGTCGTTTTTCTTAGCTCTTCCGATAAGAAAAACTCTCCGGGCTAATAATTCCACATATCTGACTTTTCTTTTTTAGCGTTCCATTTCCTTTCGCTCCTTTCCCCTTTCCTTTGCATCGGGACGAAGGACCGCGCGGCCGGGATCCCGGACATATTTAAAACGATTGAAATGGAACAACTGAACAGAATCGAGCTCAGGGGCAACGTGGGCAGCGTAAAGATCCAGGTTGCCAATGACAAGAGCATGGCGAGGTTTTCGCTCGCCACCAGCAAAGCCTATGTCGGCAAGAACGGCGAACCCGTCATCGAAACCACCTGGCACAACGTGGTGGCTTTCGAGGGAAAGAACATCCAGGGCCTCGAGCGCCTTTCCAAAGGCAGCAAGGTGTTTGTGACCGGGCGCATGCGCAACCAGAAATACATCGGCGCCGACGGTCTGGAAAGGACTGCCACAGATGTGCTCGCATCGAAAGTCAACATCCTCGAAGGGGACGATTCACTGGATTGCGAGCTGTAGCGATGAAAACCTCCCTCCCTGTCCTGGCTACGGCTGCAGCCGTGCTGCTGACCTCCTGCTCTGCGGGTCGGAAGATCGACTCCCTCAGATCCGGCAGGGTGGCGGCAGGCATTGCCGTGGCGGACGACGTCCATCCGGTTGAAATAGATTTCAAGATGCCCCGGAGGGACACCTTGAAAGTGCGGGATGCGGACGGGAAGGAGATATTCATCATGGATGCGGTGCAGGATGACAACGGGGAGATGGTGGCGACGGAGATGCTCGCCCCAGTGATTGTCACGGCTTCTTTCAAGAATGTCGCCGAAAGGCACGGGCGGGTGGACCTTCGCTTCAACATCACCGTCCCCGCGCAGATGCAGGACAGCCGCTGGCAGATACGCCTCGCCCCCGACCTGGAGACGCTGGGGGAGACCACCCCTCTGGAGAGCATAGTGATCACAGGGGAGAGATACCGCCAGCGCCAGCTCCGGGGATACGAGCTCTACGAGCGTTTCGTATCCTCCATCATCACCGATCCGTCATTGTTCATAAGGCGGCGGGAGCTCGAGATTTTCATCGAAAGGAACATCCCCGAGCTGTATGAGCTGCGCGGCGACATGACGACGGTCTCCGACGAGCGCTTCGCATCCATCTGGGGAGTGACCCACAGGGATGCCCTGGAGCACTACACTGACAGACTCAAGATACGTCACAACGACCGCAGGAAATCCAGGCTGCCCGAGATGTACCGCCGATACGTCAAGGTGCCCATAACCACCGAAGGCCTCAGGCTGGACACGGTGATAACTTCGTCCTCCGGGGACATAACCTACGAGTATGTCCAGACGATCGCGGCCAGACCCGGACTCAGGAAAGCCGGGATCACCCTGGGCGGAGGCATATACGAAGAGGACAGGGAGGTCTTCGGGATTCCGCGGGAAGATACCATCACTTTCTATATCAGCTCTTTGAGCACATTGGTGGACAACACTGTCCGCTATGTGACCAGGGTGGTCGAGAGAAGGGTGGAGGAGAATTCAGTGTGCTGGATAGACTTCGATTCGGGCTCGGCCAGGCTGGATCCCCGGCAAGGCCACAACACCGAAGAGATGGCCAGGATAGGACGCAACCTGAGGCAGCTCATGGAAAACGAGACTTTCGACATGGATTCCATAGTCGTGGCGGCTTCGGCTTCCCCCGAAGGAGGTTTCCTTTTCAACAGGGGGCTTTCCCGGCGGAGGAGTGAAGCGGTGTGCGGCTATTTCCAGGATTATGTCGCGGCTCTGAGAGATTCTGTAAAAGCGGAAGAAGGGGTGAGGCTGTCATTAGACGGAGCATACGTTGCCTCATCCCCGATTCCGTCCGTAAGGTTCATCCCTCGAAGCCTCGACGAAAACTGGGCTATGCTCGACGCCCTGGTGGACGCCGACGAACAGCTCAGCGATGCGGACAAGGAAGATTACCGGGCGGCTGCGATGGCAGGGGATCCCGACCTCAGGGAGGCGGAGCTCTCCGCGAAACCCTGCTACAGGTATCTGCGGGAGAAACTATATCCCCGGCTGCGGACGGTTAAATTCAGCTTTTATCTGCACCGCAAAGGAATGGTCAAGGACACCCTGGTCACCACCGTCCCCGACACGCTGTACATGTCCGGGGTCCAGGCCATAAGGGACAGGGAATACGAAAAGGCTGTGAGCATACTCCGCCCCTACAGGGATTTCAACGCCGCCGTCGCCTGCGCCGCCATGGATTACAACGCTTCCGCCCTGGACATACTGCTGGAGCTGGAGCAGACGGCGGCCTGCAAATACGTGGAAGCCCTGGTCTATTCCAGGCAGGACAGGCCGCAGGAAGCCCTACAGGCCTTCCTGGATGCCTGCGCCATGGAACCTTCCTACATACACAGGGGGAATCTTGACCCCGAGATATCAGAATTGACAAGAAAATACAATTTGGAAAAGATTTATGAAGACTTTTGATACATTCCTCGCAGCGGCGGCGCTCCTGGCGGGTCTCTGCGCATGTACAAACCTGACTCCCGACACCGTGGAGATAGACGCCGGAGAGGCGGGGACGGGCAATGTCACTTTCACCATCGCCGGCCCCTCCCTGACCAAGGGCACCAGCGACGCCTTCGAAAACACCATCCATGACCTCCAGATAGGCGTCTACAGAGAATCCGGACTGCTCGTGGCCTATGGCTCGGCGCAGGGCTCATCCCCTTCGGTTACGCTCAATGTGCCGGTGGGAGGGACCCAGAAACACTTTATCAGGGCATATGTCAACGGATCCAGCTTGAATATGGGTTCATACCCCACCATAGGGCAGCTTCTGGGCTCATATACCAACCTCCTGTCCAACCGCGGCAGCGGAGTGAACGCCCTCGAGATGATGGGCGGCAGTGACACCACTGTGCTCACCGCCAATTCTGTCTATGCCATACCGGTCCGCCGCTGTGCCTCCAAGGTGGAGATAGACACGATAAAAAATGCTGTCAATACCAACGCGGACATCAAGATAGAGAAGATTTACCTCATCAACGTCAACAAGCGTATGCGTTACGACTGGGCCCTCGGGGCGGAAGTGTACGACTGGGGACAGAAAATGAGATACGACGCTTCAGAGACCGCCCTGCTGCCTTTCACGGCGGAGGTTTTCCCCACACCCGTATCGGTCTCGGCTTCCTCGCCCCACACCACGAAACACTATTTTTACTGCTATGCCAACAAGACGACGAGCGACAGCTCTTCGTCCACCTGGTCGCCGAGGTTCACCCGCCTGGTGGTGGAAGCCACCTACAACGGGGAGAAATGCTATTATCCCATAAATATCGTCGGTTCCGGCAATTCAGGGCTCTCCCCCGGCAAGTTGTACAGGATAACCAGCCTCAAGATCACCGGTCCCGGCAGCACTTCCCCCGACCAGCCCCTGCAGAAAGGCTCCATCACTGTCAACATGACGGTGACAGGCTGGGAACAGGGCTTCAACTCCGAAGTGACTATCTGAGCCATGAAGGCATATGCCCGAACACCCCTTGCCCTCCGGCTTCTTTTCATCGTCCTGCTCTCCGCCTGCAGCGTCAAGGAGGACAGGAAGGAGTGCCCGTGCTTCCTGACGGCTGTGTTCGACAGGGAGTTCTCGGGGAGGCTTACGCTTTGCGGATGGCAGGGGACGGGATGTGTCTTCAAGATGGAAGGCATAGAGCCCAATGCGGTCGGGGAATTCGTGACCCGGATAGAAAGGGGCGTGTATGATCTCTCAGCTTCGGTGGGATACAATGTGATTTCGCCGGGCAGCGAGTGCGACAGCCTCTATCTCTGGTCCAGCGAGGCCCCTGTGGATGCCACGGGGGAGGAACTGAGCATCTCCCTGGACCTGCACAAACAGTTCGCGACGGTTTTCCTCACCCTCGACAGCCCCGCCGCCGTGCATGTGAGCGGAGAGGTGAGGGGAGTGGAACTCTTCACCAGGGAGCCCATCGAAGGGGAATTCTCCTTCGACCCCGGCTCCGAAGACGGCCTTAGCTATGTTTTCAGGCTGCCCCGCCAGAGACCAGGGACCAATCCCGGCCTGGAACTGACCCTCGATTCCGAAGTGGTGATCCCTCTGGGCGTAATGATTGCGGACGCCGGCTACGACTGGAGCGAACCGTCGCTGAAGGATATAGTATTGCATTTGGAGTATGTGGGGCTCTCTGCGCAGGTCACCATCCTGCCGTGGGAAGAAGGATTTACTAAAGAAGTGAAGTGATGAGAAAGCTAAAGATGATAATCCTCATGCTGGCTGTGCTCGGCACCCAGGCCTGCACCAAAGAGGCCGCCGGAGATGTGGCGGTGACCTCGGAGAGGGTGTGCGTGACCATGGACTGCATCCCGCTGCGGGACGCGGTCAAAAGCGCTTTCACCCTGGAAGAGGAGGAGGTGCGTAACTGGAACCTGTTCGTCTATTTCGGCGGCCGGCTCGAGAAGCAGCTTTACAGCGAAGGCCCGGTGGGAGTGGAGCTGACCGTAGGCCAGAGTTATGACCTGTATGCCCTGGCCAATGTCGGCATGGTCGCCGCCCCAGGCAGCGACACGGAGCTGGCGGCGCTGGAATGCATGATCGGAGGAGTGTCCTCCTTCAATTCCTCAGGCCTTCCCATGGCAGGTTCCCGGGCGGACTTCGTCCCCGGATCCTCGTCTTCGCTGTCCATACCCATGGAGCGCCTGGTCTCCCGCTATGATTTCCTGCTCGACCTGACCGGAATGGAGTACAGTTCCTTCGATGTGGAATCCGTCCGGGTCAGGCAGTCGGCTCTCACTGTGAAGCCTTTCAGCGCGGGAAGCGCCGCCTCGGCTGTGGGGGACTGCGACTATGCAAGCCCCTCGGATCTTTCCGCCCTGAAGAACGGGCATTCCGTGAGTTTCTACATGCTCGAAAACCGCCGCGGCAACCTGCTCCCGGACAATGCCGACCAATGGCAGAAAGTTCCGGACAGGATCCCTTCCGAGAGCGGCCTGTGCACCTATCTGGAAGTCTCCGGCAGCTGGACCGCTCCGGGGATGAGCGCGGATGTGACTTACAGGATGTTCCTCGGGAGGGACAACCACAGTGATTTCAATGTGGACAGGAACACCACCAACACCCTGACCCTGGCACTCAGCGACGAAGGCGTGGGGCGCGAATCCTGGAAGGTCAGCAGGACCAACCTCAGCGACATCCGTGTGCTCCGCTTCGGTTCCCGGACCAAAACCGCCTTCAAACAGCAGGGGTACGACTCCGTGCCGGTGATATGCGAGCCGTCGGGGGTGGTCTATGGATTGACCTCCGACGCCGCGGCTCTCACCGCTGCCCGGGCGGACTGGTATCTTGCAGGAGACACCCTGTATTTCAGGTCCCTCGACGGCAGCTCCCAGGACATGCAGGTGCCTTTCAGGCTGAGCTCCTGGGACGATGCGGTGAGGGATACCCTGGAAGTGACTTTCCGCCGCCGGGATCCTGAGTTCCTGCATTGGGACTACTCGGTCCCGGAGATTACCGTGGCCTATCCCCGCATCCCCGCCGACGGCAGCGCCGTATCTCCCACGGTCAGCTACAGGCAGCAGAGGTTCGCCTGCTACGACGACCTCAGCAGGGTCCCCGATTCGGAATTGTCCGGGACGGTGGAACTCTCGGCGACGGCCGGGGAAGCCTTCATAAAAGAAGTCTCCGGCACCCTCGCGGCGGGGACTTCCCTGGTCCGCACCCTCGGCAGCCCCGCCACGGCTTCGGTCGGAGCGTCCCACCTGGGGACCACCCTGACGGATGTGAGGGAGGTCGCCGCCGTGACCCTCAGCTGTGAGGTCAACGGTGTAGTGGGGCAGGGCAATGCCAATGTCCTGCAGCAGGCCAACACCCGTACCTTCCGCAACGAAAGCGGGGAAGAGAAGACAGACCATACCATGACCCTTACGGACCCGGGATATTCCTCGGCGTCCTCGCCCTTCCCGGCCGCGGGCGGCACTGTGACGGTCTGCGCCTTTGGCGGCTGCACCGTGAGGCCATTCACCTACCGCACTTATACCTATGCATCGGGCAGCGTGGAGGCGGCGGACTACGACTACGAAAACCCCCGGCGCTCGCCCTATTACGGGGTGGTCTCCGTCTATGACGGGAACTCCGGGATGGTGTCCTTGAGAAGGCTCCGGAGCGAAAAGGTGAACGGAGACGGATACAACTATTTCGAAGTGACCATACATCCCAACACCACCTCCTCTCCCCGGAGCGTAAGGCTCACGGTCGACAAGGTGGGAGTCTTCGAGCGCGGACAGGTCACCTTGCAGATATTCCAGGCCGGAGAGAGGAACCTGACAGGCGTCAGCGTCAGTCCTTCTTCCCTGGACCTCGTGCTGGGAGGAAGCTCCTCCGTGAGGGTGTATGCCCATTATTCCGACGGGAGCACCGAGGATGTGACGGCGTCGGCCGCCCTGAGCTCGGACTCTCAGGGCGTGAGCGTCAGCTCCGCCGGAGCGGTGAGCGCTTCGGGACTGGGCCCGGCCACGCTGACGGCATCCTATTCGGGACTCAGCGCCCAATGCCCCGTCACCGTCTCCAGGCCGCCTCTGCAAGGCATCAGGCTTAGTGCCGCATCCGTGCTGACCAGGACCGGGGAGATCTCCTCCGCGACCCTGTATCCCGTGCCCTCCGAAGCACTGCTGGGGGATGTCAGGGACTATTCGATCTCCGCCCCCGACGGGACGCTCTATCAGGGCATCGGCCTTGAGGACAATCTGGACAACAGCTTCACTTTCAGCATCAGGGGCCGCTCCGTCAGCGGCAGCCAGACCGTGACCATATCCGGGGGAGGGTTCACCGCGACCCTGACCCACACCAACCACGCACTTGTGACTTCTATAGGAAGTGCCTCAGGAAGGGGGATACCGACGGTCCGGAACGTGGTGCTCCGCCCGGGATCGTCCACGGACCATTTCACCCTCGCCGTGGTACCTGTCTCCGATGCCGGCCAATGGTTGGAACAGGGCTACGACGACATCGTGGTCAGGGTGATGGCGGACGCACTTTCCGGAGGCGGACGCATGGATATCACGGACAGGTTCTCGGTCACGAAGAGCTATACGCCGGCGGCGTACCAGGTGGATGATGCAGGGGTGATGTATTTCTTGTTCAGGCCTTCGCCCGGGTACGGGTCTTATTCCGTCAACCCTCTCACGTTCACCAACGTACAGGTGGTCTTCACCAGCCGGGAAAAGGCTGTCAGTTACGGCTATCCGTTTCTGACAACAGTGCAGACATACTACAGATGAGCGACTTCCGCAGACTTGCGTTTTTGGCGAGGTCTGCGGGGGTGGCTCCCTTGGCTCTGGTGATGCCTCCGCAGATGTCGATGCCGATGATGCGGTGACGCGAAGCTATGCGGCTTATGATGTGGATGAGCTCTCCCGGACTCATGTCGCCCTGGTCCCAGTCGGTCACGGCGAAAGTCCTGGAGAGCACGTCCAGGTCTATGGACAGATAGACCGGGCGGTCGTTGTCCAGCACCGAGGCGTAGTCGGGCTCCTCGGGCCCGCCTATCCACAGGTCGGCTTTCATGTGTTCCAGGCTCTCCCGGGCCACCCCTACCCAGCTTCCGCAGGTCAGCATCCCGTTTCCGAACGCTCCGGCCTGGTCGTCGCTGTGATGGTCGAAAAGTATGAGGGAGAAATCTTCCTCGATCTTGCGCATCCAGAAAAGGCTGAGATAATGGTAGTCGCCGGTGTCCGTGAGATGTATCCCTTCAGGGCCGTAATCCGCTAAGGCTGAGGTGATTTCGCGCTCTGCCTCGGGGGTGCAGTAACAATTGGTCCCGAGCAGTCCCGACAGGTCCGTCACCGGCCCGTCAAAACCCTCTTCCAGAAGGCTCCCGCTGAGATTCAAGGCAAAAATCATTGCCGCAAATATAGTATTTCCGGAAAATATTTACTAATTTTGTAAACTTAGCGAGAAATTTACCTGATGGCTGAAGACTTGTTATACCCCCTTGACCCCGGGAAAGTGTACCTTTCGATGGACGAACTTTCCCTGGAGACCGAGGACGGAATGAAGACTATGAAAATGGGTGTATGGATCAATTACGACCCTGTACGCATCCATAAACTCATAGTCAGGGAAAAGACCCTTCAGGTGGATACGCTCGAGGTACTGAATCCCCTTGTCAGCAAACTGCGCCGTGCGGACCCAGACTATTACAAGAAATTCATGGGCCTGCAACTGGTCATCGATTACCCCGGATACAGCACCGGAATCCTCGCCAAGATACCCTACGAAAACGATCCTGTAGGCTTCTATAAATGGTGGAGGAAGGGCAAACATGAAGACAAGGTCTATCTGTCCCTCGGAAACAGGGTGCGGCTTTTCCAGAAAGTCTCGCTCATGGAGCCCAAGATGATACTCAAGAAAGACCTTGAACTTCTCAGCCCGCGATGAAACAGATCCTGCTGCCCGAGCCTGTACGTCACAGGCTTGTTTTTTATCTGGCCATGGAAGAATATGTCGCCGCCCGCTACGGTGAGGGTTTCTTCATCTGGCAGTCCCGTCCTACCGTGATCTTCGGGCGCAACCAGGACATGGAAGCCGAAGTCAACATAGAGTATTGCCGCAGCCATGGCATAGAGATGTACCGGCGCAAGAGCGGCGGGGGCTGCGTGTATTCCGACGAAGGCAATATCATGCTTTCCTGCATCACCCGCACCACGGACGTCACTCTGGCTTTCAGGGACTACCTCCGGCAGCTGTGCGAAGCCTTGCAGGGACTGGGTCTGGATGCGGTCAGCACGGCGCACAACGATGTGCTGGTCGGTGGTGCAAAGGTCTCGGGCAACGCTTTCTTTGCCCGCAAAGGCTCCGGCATAGTCCACGGCACCCTCCTTTACGACAGCGACTTTTCCGTCCTCGAGAAGGCCATCACCCCGTCCAGGCAGAAGCTGGAAAGCCACGGCATAAAATCCGTGAGGCAGCGTGTGGCCAATCTCAAGGACCTGGGCCTGAGACTCTCCGTCGAGGAGCTCAAGGCTGCGCTGGCCGCGCATTTCACCGATTCGTCCCTGACTTTGGACGCCTCTGATGTGGCTGCGATCGAAGACATTGAAAATACCTATCTCGACCCCGGATTCATTCTTGGGAAATAGGAAATTAAAGTGTAAATTTGAACTGAATTATGGATAACACTATCAAGACCACATGCCTTCACAGTTCACATGTCGGACTGGGAGCCAGGATGAGCCCCTTCGCGGGATTCGACATGCCCATCCAGTATACAGGAATCATAGACGAGCATAACGCAGTCCGCAAGGACGTCGGTATGTTCGACGTCTCTCACATGGGCGAGATCTTCGTCAGCGGACCCGACGCGATGAAGTTCGTCAACATGATTTTCACCAATGACATCACTCCCATGGAGGCCGGGAAGATACTCTACGGCATGATGCTCTATCCCGACGGCGGAGTCGTGGACGACCTGCTGGTGTACAAGGAATTCACCCCGGACAGCTATCTGCTGGTGGTCAATGCAGCCAATATCGAAAAAGACCATGCCTGGCTGCTGGAGCACTGCGAGGGTTACGACGTCAAGATAGACAACCAGTCGGATTCCTGGGGCCAGATCGCGGTCCAGGGACCTTCTTCCGAAAAGACGGTCGTCTCCGTGCTGGGCCTCGACGCCGCGGCGTCCCTGACCTTCTACCATTTCACCGACCTTGAATACAAGGGCGCCAGGATCATTGTCAGCCGCACCGGATACACCGGGGAGGACGGATTCGAGATCTACGCTCCCGAAGATATCATCTGCGGCATGTGGGAGAGCCTGCTCGCCGCCGGGGTGAAACCCTGCGGACTGGGCTGCCGCGACACCCTCCGTTTCGAAGCCGGCCTTCCCCTCTACGGGGATGAACTCAGCCCGGAGATCTCACCCGTGATGGCCGGACTTTCGATGTTCTGCAAGCTGGACAAAGACTTCATCGGACGCGACGCCCTCGCCGCCCAGAAGGCCGGGGGAGTGCCCCGCAAACTCGTGGGCATAGAGCTTAAGGACAATGCCATACCGCGTGCCGGTTATCCGGTCGAGACCCCCGACGGCACCCCCGTGGGAGTCGTCACCACCGGCTACCATTCGATCTCCCTGGACAAGAGCATCTGCTTCGCCCTGGTGGACAGCGCCTTCGCCGCGCTGGGCACCCCGCTGAGCGTACGCATACGCAAGCATGTGTTCCCCGGTGAAGTCGTAAAGAAAAGATTCTATCAAACTAACTATAAAAATTAGCCTGTAATGAGTAAAATTGTTGAAGGACTCCTTTACAGTGAGTCCCACGAGTGGGTAAAAGTGGACGGAGACGTAGCCATCATCGGAGTTTCCGATTTCGCCCAGGAAGAAATGGGTGACATCACCTATGTGGATATGCCCGAGGAAGGTGACGAGGTTGCAGCCGGAGAGGAATTCGGCGCCCTCGAGAGCGTAAAGGCTTCCAGCGAGCTCTATTCTCCCGTTTCCGGCAAGGTCGTCGCCGTCAACAGCGCCGTCGAGGACAGCCCCGAGCTTATCAATGAGGATCCCTATACCAACTGGATCATCAAAGTGAAGATGAGCGACAGCTCCGAACTCAATTCCCTGCTTACAGCAGCGGCATACGGACAGAAACTTTAGCCCGACATGGCAGGACTTTCATATTTTCCCCACACGGGGGAGGATATCCGTCTGATGCTCGAACGTATAGGGGTCAAGTCTCTTGACGACCTGTACTCCGACGTGCCGGCGGATTTCATTTTCAAAGGGGAGTACGACCTCCCCGAGGCCATGAGCGAACAGCAGGTGAGGGATTATTTCCATTCCCTCGCTTCCAGGAACGTGCCCCTCAAGGTGTTCGCCGGCCAGGGCGCCTACGACCATTACACCCCTTCGGTGATCCCCTATATCACCTCCAGAAGCGAGTTCCTCACCGCCTACACCCCTTACCAGTGCGAAATCTCGCAGGGCACCCTGCGCTATATATTCGAATACCAGAGCATGATCTGCCGCCTGACCGGCATGGATGTCTCCAACGCCTCCATGTACGACGGCCCCACCGCCGCCGCGGAGGCTGTGAGGATGTGCCTTGCCAGCACCCGCAAGCGCAGCAAGGTGCTCGTCTCCGACGGCCTGCTGCCCCATGTGCTCGAGACCGTGCGCAGCTATGCCAGGTATTCCGGTGAAAATGTCGAAATCGTCCCCGACGTTGCCGCCGCCGTCGATGCGGACACCGCGGGTGTGATAGTCCCGGGCATTGACCGTTTCGGAATCGTGCGCGACCTCGCCCCGGCCGTGGAAGCGGCCCATGCCGCCGGCGCCCTGGTGGTGGAGTATTGCGACCCTTCGACATTGGCAGTGATCAAATCTCCGGCGGAATGGGGTGCGGACATCGCGGTCGGAGACGGACAGTCCCTCGGCATACCCCTGGCCTATGGCGGTCCCTACGTGGGATTCATGGCCTGCAAGTCGGAATTCATGCGCAAGCTTCCCGGGCGCATAGTCGGACAGACTGCCGACGCCAAGGGAAGGCGCTGCTTCGTGCTGACCCTCCAGGCCCGCGAACAGCACATACGCCGTGAGAAAGCTACGAGCAACATCTGCTCCAACCAGTCCCTGATGGCCCTCTGGGTGACGGTGTACCTGTCCCTCATGGGTCCTGACGGCCTGCGCAAGGTCAACGCCCTCTGCTCCGAAGGAGCCCACTACCTGTACGACAGCCTGCTGGCCACGGGACGTTTCGCCCCCGCGGTCGAAGGCCCGTTCATAAAGGAATTCGTGCTGAAGCCCCTGGTGGATCCCGCCAAGCTCCAGCAGGCCCTCCTGGACGCCGGCTTCTTCGGCGCCCTGCTCACTCCGGAAGGCTATGTAAGTTTCTGCGTCACCGAAAAGCGCACCCGCGAAGAGGTCGACGCCATGGTCAAAGTAATCAGGGAGGCTGCCTTATGAGATACTACGACAAATTGATATTCGAGCTTTCCAAGCCCGGACGCAAGGGCTGGTCGCTCAAGGATAGTTTCTGCGGCGGAGCCGCGGCTCCCGCAGCCCCTGTCCCTTCCGGACTTTGCAGGCAGACCCCGCTCGGACTGCCCGAGGTCTCTGAGGTGGACGTGGTGCGCCACTATACCAATCTCAGCCAGATGAATTTCGGCGTGGATACCGGTTTCTATCCCCTGGGCAGCTGTACCATGAAGTACAATCCCAAGATAAACGAGGAAATCTCCACCCTGTTCGACGACATCCATCCCCTCCAGCCCGAATCTACGGTCGGAGGCGTGAAGGAAGTCTATGAAAAGATGGACAGCTGCCTGGCTGCCATCACCGGCATGAAGCATTTCACCTTCCTGCCCTGTGCAGGAGCACACGGCGAGCTCACCGGCCTCATGCTGATGAAGGAGTACCATATCTCCAGGGGCGACACCGCCCGCACCAAGGTGATAGTCCCGGACAGTGCGCACGGCACCAATCCTGCCAGCGCCGCCGTCTGCGGCTTCGAGATCATCGTGGTGAAGTCCGGTGCCAACGGCCTGGTGGACGTGGAGTCCCTCAAGCCCCTGCTCGGACCCGACATCGCCGGTATCATGATGACCAATCCCAACACCTTGGGACTGTTCGAGCGTGAGATCCGCGAAATCGCCGCCCTCGTGCACGGATGCGGCGGCCTGCTGTACTACGACGGCGCCAACATGAACCCTCTGCTGGGCATGGTCCGTCCCGGTGACATGGGCTTCGACATCATGCATCTGAACCTCCACAAGACCTTCTCCACCCCTCACGGCGGAGGCGGTCCCGGAAGCGGCCCCGTGGGTGTCGCCGAGGCTCTCGTGCCCCTGCTGGGCAAACCGCATGTGTCCGGTTTCCATGGCAATGCGGCCGTGATCCTGAAGGCCTACGCCTACATCCTCACCCTGGGACGCGAGCACATCTCGATGGCCGGCAAACTGGCCACCCTCAATGCCAATTACATCAAGGAATCCCTCAAGGACGTCTATAAACTGCCCATCCCCACCGTATGCAAACATGAGTTCGTGTTCGACGGGCTCTTGAACGACGGGGCCAGGGAAGGCGTGGCCGGAGCCACGACCCTGGATGTGGCCAAGCGCCTGCTGGATTTCGGCTTCCATGCTCCTACCATCTATTTCCCCCTGCTCTTCCACCAGGCCCTGATGATAGAGCCCACTGAGACCGAGTCCAAGGAGATCCTCGATGAGTTCATAGAGGTGATGCGCAAGATAGCCGCAGAGGCTGC
The DNA here is from genome assembly GCA_017455065.1 of Bacteroidales bacterium. Classification (GTDB taxonomy): domain Bacteria; phylum Bacteroidota; class Bacteroidia; order Bacteroidales; family UBA932; genus Cryptobacteroides. The sequence goes on along the minus strand of JAFTBU010000049.1, from coordinate 166,440 downwards.
CGAAGATCCGGACATCCTGCACCAGGCTCCTCACGATACGCCCATAGGCAGGCCCGATGAGACAGCCGCAGCCCGCAATCCCATACTGCAGTACCGCTGAAAGGGGGATTGAATGACAAAATATAAGCTGGCCCTCAGGGTCAGCTTATATATTTTCCGTGACAGAATCTGTAGCTCAGGCCGCTCCCGCAGGGGCAGGGGTCATCGGGGTCCACGGGCTTCACTGCAAGTCCGAGGTTGTAAAGCTCCAGTCCGGGATCGGCGGAGTAGCCGTCCGCCAGGTCATTGACCCTGATGGTGAGCTTCATCATGCCGGCTTCCTCTGAGGTCTTGCCCTTCAGGAGCCATTTGGGGATGGAGTTGGCGTATTCCGTGATGGTGTTGATGCATTCGCTGTAGACGGCGAAGCTCTCTATGCTGTCCTGGCATGAGGTCACAGGGGAGAAGAGCATCTCCGTGGCATCCTCGTCTATGGCGTACTGGGCGCTGAACCACACCGTGTGTACGGCCTGGTCCAGTTCATCTCCGTCGTAACCCAGGCTTTCCAGCATGGATACAAGGTTTTTGCCTTCCTCGGAATCGAGCCCGTAGGCGCACAGCGGGGCGTTCTCACCGGCTTTGACGGCCTGCTCGACGTTCATCTTGCCGTATTTGCGCACGCTCTTGAAAGATATGCGGCGCATCTCGAGTATCTCCTCGAAATCGCTGATGAAAGGAGATACTATGTAGTACTCGCCCCTGTATTCTTCCTGGCAGATGCGGATGTAGGGATTGTCCGCGATCTTGCTGCCCAGCACCGCCGCACCGCTTTCGGATTTGATATCCCGGAAGACCATGTCCACGAAAGTCCTCAGGGGGACCACTCCGTAGATGTTGAGGCAGCCCAGGATGAGATGCTCGACCAGGAAGGAGCCGTCGGCTTCCTTGGCGGCTATGACTTCGTCCACATGCCCGTGGATGAGCTCGTAGATGGGCGTGGGAAGGCTCAGGGTCACTTCGTAGTCGTCCCCTTCGATGGTTTCGACTATCTGGAGCACTTCCACCGTGCTGGAGAAACCTCCCCTGGGGAAGGTGACGGGCGTCTCGGGGCCTCTGCGGTCCAGGTTCCTCAGTATCAGGAGGTCCATCTCGGTCAGGTTGCCAAGCCAGAAAAAGGGGTCGTCGTGGAGGAAACGGCTCAGGTCCCGGACCATGGCCCTTTTGGAGCGGCTATGGTTCAGGGGCATCCTGAAATAGTCCAGGATGGCCATAAGATGCTCGCGGCTGCGGGCGTTGAGTATTTCGTCCACTGAAGTCATAAAGCGCAAAGATACTATTTTTCTACGGAAATCACCGTAAGCACTCCGCCGTCCACCGTGAATCTCACGTTCATCCCGGAGTACAGCATCCCGTACTGCTTGGCGGGGTCGTCTTGATATCTGGGCCTGGGGTCCATGGAGAGCACTTTTTCCAATGCGGCGGCATCCTCCGGGGAAAACTTTTCCCTGAGCGGGGCGGGGAAGACCACTTCCAACCCCGTCCAAGCCTTCCCGTCCACGAAGCCGCATGCCGCGTCGGGTATGCTGTCGCAGTATTTCACATAGGGCTTGATGTCGTAGATGGCGGTGCCGTCGGCGAGGTCGGCGCCGAGCACCTCGATGCTGCAGTTTTCCTTGTCAATGCCGGCAATCTTTACCGCGGAGAGCCCGAGGGGATTGGGCCGGAAGGGGGAACGGCTGGCGAACACTCCGACGTTTTCATTGCCTCCGAGCCTGGGTGGACGGACGGTGGCCTTCCAGGGGCCGCCGGTGCCGTTGCGGTCGAATGCCCAGATGATCCACAGGTGGCTGAAGCCCTCGAGCCCCTTGAGTGCTTCCGGGCGGCGGAACCCCGGCTCGAACACTATCTTCCCTTTCAGCTCTTCCACCAGGCCGCTCTGCCTGGGAATGCCGAATTTCTCCCCGAAGGGGGAGTGGAAGCGTGCGATGGGTTCGATGGTCATCTGCCTTCTTTTTCGAGTATCATCCCCTCGTACATCCTCCAGAGGGAATCTATCGCCGGTTTGCTTTCTTCACGGGCGGGCTCGGCCGAAGGGGATTCCAGCTTGAGCGGATCGATGGGGGTGCCGTTTTTCCATACCCTGAAATCCAGGTGGGGGCCGGTGGCCGTGCCGGTGGACCCGACGTAGCCTATGAGCTCACCTTGCCTGACATGCACTCCTGACTTGATGCCCTTGGCAAAGCCTCTGAGGTGCATGTAGGATGTGGTATAGACGCTGTTGTGGCGTATCTTGATGGTGTTGCCGCCTCCGCCTGCCCAGCCTGCGCTGATGACGGTGCCGTCACCCAGGGCATACACGGGGGTGCCAGCGGGAGCCGCATAATCCACGGCCGTATGGGGACGGTAAGTGCCATAGACAGGGTGTTTGCGGTTGTAGCTGAATTTGCTGCTGATGCGGGTGAATTTGAGGGGAGCCTTCAGGAAGGCCTTTTTCATGCTCTCGCCCTTTTCATTCCACCAGACGTTGCCGCTGTCGCCCTGGTCGTAGCGGATGGCGCAGATGTCGGAGCCGCCGCGGGAGAAACGGGCGTAGTCCACTTTGGAAATGCCTATCACCTCCCCGTCCACGAGGGTCTCCTGGTAGAAGGTCCTGAAACGGTCCCCGTCCTGGAGGCCGAAGAAATCCACGGTCCAGGCGAAGATGTCGTCCACTTCGAGGACCAGTGCGGGCGGGGCCCCGGCCTCGAGGAAGTCGTTCCAGAGGGAAGACTTGATGGTCACGTCAGCATAGGAATCCCTGTGCTCGACGGGCTTGTCGTAGGTCCATACGGCGAGGGAATCCGCACATTTGAAAATGGTGGAGCGTATGCGGTCGTTGTGGTAGACTGTGTATTCGAGCCTGCGGTCGAGGCTGTCGCCGCTGTAATAGGCGGTGTAGGTGTTGCCGGCGCGGAGTTTCCTTACATCGAAGACGGTGTCGCAGACGGTGGCCAGGTCATAGGCGGCCTTGGCGCCCATGCCGAGCATGCCCATAAGTCCGCTGAAGGTCTCGCCGCTGCGGACGGCGCCTTCTTCGGAAGTGAAATCTTCGGTGCGGAATCCCAGGGGAGGGAGGACTTCCTCCTCCACTGCCGTCTGCTGCCCTTCGGCTTCCTTGTCCCCACGGGCGCCGCAAGCTGAGAGCAGCATTGCGGCCAGGGCGATCAGAGCCAGCCTTCTCATTACTTGATGAGGCTGCCCAGGATGGAACGGGTGAGAGCGCGGAGCGCCGAAGAAGTGGCGCTGGTGATGGCTTTCTCTCCTATGCTCTTGGAGCTCTTGCTCTTCTTTCCGGTGATGGCGTTGGCGGCTGCGGTCCCTGCGCTTCTGGTGACGCTGGACACTGCGGCTCCGACCGCTGCTGACAGCACCGCGCCGCCTATCTTGGCAGCCTTGCTCTTGCCGTCCTTGGAGCTCTTCTTCTCCTTGGCGCGGGCGGCCTCCTGCTTCTGCTGCTCTACCTTGGCGGCCAGCTCGGCCTGCTCCTTCTCGGCTTCCTGCCTGTCGGCGAGGAGCACCTCGAAGGCGGACTCACGGTCTATGACATGGTCGTACTTGCCCTTGCCGGGCGAGGCCTCGAGTATGTCGAGCCTCTGACCGGCGGTGATGGCACCTATCTGGCTGAGAGGGAAGAGTATGCGGGCGCGCTGCACGATGCCGGGGGCACCCTTGGGATCCAGGAAGGAGACGAGGGCTTCACCGGTTTCGAGCTCGGTGATGGCATCCTCGGTCTTGAAGGCGGGATTCGCCCTGAAAGTCTCGGCGGCTGCCCTGACGGCTTTCTGGTCCTTTGGAGTATAGGCCCTGAGGGCGTGCTGGACGCGGTTTCCGAGCTGTCCCAGGATGCTGTCGGGGATGTCGGTAGGATTCTGGGTGACGAAATAGACGCCTACGCCCTTGCTTCGGATGAGACGGACCACCTGCTCGATCTTGCTGATCAGCGCGGGGGCGGTGTCGGTGAAGAGTGTGTGGGCTTCGTCGAAGAAGAATACCAGCTTGGGTTTCTCCAGGTCACCCACTTCGGGGAGGGTAGCGTAGATGTCGCTGAGCAGCCACAGCAGGAAGGTGGAGTAGAGCTTGGGATTCATCATCAGCTTGTCCGCTGCCATGACCGAAAGTATGCCCCTGCCTTCGGAATCGGTCTGGAGGAGGTCGGCTATGTCGAAGGACGGCTCGGCGAAGAATTTGTCGGCGCCTTCGTTTTCAAGGCTCAACAGAGCCCTCTGTATGGCTCCCACCGATGCGGAGGAGACATTTCCGTACTGCTGCTGGTATTCCGCGGCGTGCTCGCTCACATAGGCGAGCATGGAGCGGAGGTCTTTCATGTCGATCAGCAGGAGGCCCTTGTCGTCGGCCACCCTGAACACGATGTCCAGCACTCCGGACTGGGTCTCATTGAGGCCCATGAGCCTGGAGAGTAGCTGGGGACCCATGTTGGAGATGGTGGAGCGCATGGGATGACCCTGCTCTCCGAACACATCGTAAAACCGGACGGGGCTGCCTTTGAACTGGGGGTCGCTGATGCCGAACTCGGCGCATCTCTTCTCTATGAATCCGGACATCTTTCCGGCCTGGCTCACACCGCTCAGGTCACCCTTCATGTCCGCCATGAAGCAGGGCACTCCCGCCTGGCTGAATGTCTCGGCAAGTACCTGCAAGGTGACGGTCTTTCCAGTACCGGTGGCGCCGGCGATGAGGCCGTGCCTGTTGGCCATTTTTCCGCATATGCTTATAGGCCCTTCGGGGCCGTGTGCGACATAGAGTCCGTTGTTCTGATCGTACATAGCTGTGATTGTCTTAAATTCCTTACAATATAGCGATTATTTCGCAGTAAGTTTCGTTTTCATCCATTTTTCTCCCTTCACCCTGAAGGCGAAAACGATGCCCTTGAGGGAAAGTTCGATGGCCATGGCGTACCAATAGCCTTCCAGTCCGAATCTGGGGATGAGCACCAGGGCGAGTCCGATGCGGACCACCCACATGCTGACGGTGCTGATGATGCTGGGTACCAGAGAGTCGCCCGCACCCACGCAGCAGCCGTATCCGACTATGCCCACGCCGAAGAAGAATTCAGCCCAGGCTTCGATCCTGAGGCATTTGGCTCCGAGGGCGATGACCTCCGGGTCAGGTGAGAGCAGGCCCATTATCTGGGGGGCGAATATCCACATGAACACCGCGAGCACCAGCATCATGGAGGCGCCGCTGAGTATGGAAATGAAGGCGAAGCGTCTGGCAAGGTCCTTACGGCGTGCCCCGAGGCTCTGTCCCACGAGGGTGGTGGCGGCGTCCTGCATGCCGTAACCGGGCAGGTAGCAGAAGCCTTCGGCAATGATGGCGAAGGAATTGGCCGCTATGGCGACGGTGCCGAGCGGAGCCACCAGCACGGTGGCGGCGACATAGGCACCGCGGGTGATCAGGTTCTGGAGCCAGAGGGGCCAGCTGATGCTCAGGGACTGTTTCAGGACGGTACCGTCGTGGATCTTCCGTGCAATGCCGGAAGCCGAGAGCCTTTCGACCGCGGGGGTCTTGATGCCCAGGAAGCGGCGTACCGGCTGGAAGAACGAATCCGCCAGTTTAAGCTCATGGCTGCGGGTGCTGGCATACACCAACAGGAAGGCTCCGGCGCACAATTCGGCGAGTCCTGTGCCTATCGCGGCGCCCCTCACGCCCTGGCACAGCACATAGATGAACAGGTAGTTGAAGCCCACGTCCAGCACGCACATGACCATGCTGGTGATGCTTGGGACTTTCATGTTGCCGCTGGCTATCAGGGCCGATTCGCAGTAGACGGCTATCTGGAAGACCGGCAGGAAAAGGCTGTAGACCAGGAAATAGGCCGAAGCGTCCTGGCAGATGTCTTCCCCTCCTCCGAGCCAATGGGGGAGCGCCCCGCTGATGCAGCCTCCGAGCAAGGTGAGCAGGAGGCTGTAGCCCAGGACGGTGAAGAGTCCCTGGCGGAAAATCTTCCGTGCGCCGGTGAAATCGCCTGCGCCGCACCTGTGGGCTATCTGTACGCTGAAACCGGAACCGCTCGCATAGCACAGGCTGCCGAATATCCAGGTGGTGCTGCTGACAAGTCCGACGGCGGCGGCCTGGGCGGAACCCAGACGGCCCACCATGGAAGCGTCGATGTAGCTCATCAGGCACATCGACAGCTGGGCCAGTATGGCCGGGACGGCCAGGATCATGGTCAGCTTGAACTGCTGTCCGGCTGTAAGATTCTCACCGGACCTCAGTTTCCCGAGCAATATTTCCTTTGTGCCAGCAGTGCCCAAAACAGAAAGTTATTTCGCGGCCAGGCTTTCCAGTCCGGCGGCCACTCTTCTCACGCCTTCCCTGAGCACGCTGCGGGGGCAGGCCATGTTGATGCGTATGTATCCTTCGGCTCCGTACATGGAACCGGCGTTGATGTGTACCTTGAAATCCCTGAGCAGCACTTCCTCGACTTCCCGGGAGGCGGGGCAGCCGGCGGAGGCGATGTCCACCCATGCCAGGTAGGTGCCTTCCTGCTCCGCCACGGGGAACTGCGGCGGCATCATCGAGACGAGCATCTCCCAATTGTCATGGATATAGAGGTTGAGCTCCTCGAGCCAGGCGGCGCCTTCGGGGGAATAGGCTGCCTTGGCGGCGGCCACTCCCATGGGATTGACGTCGCAGGTCTCATTGATGTTGAGGGCCTTGTCGATGGCGCGGCGCCACAGGGGATTGTCGCAATGGATGAATGCGTTCTGCAGGCCGGCGATGTTGAAGCTCTTGCTGGGGGAGGCGAGGGTCACGCTGCATGCTGCGTTCTCGGGGGAGGCGGCGGCGAAGGGGGTGTAGCGGTGCCCGGGCATGACGATGCCGTTGTGGATTTCGTCGCTGACCACGGGGACCCCTGCCTTGCGGGCGATTTCCCCGACCTTGCCCAGTTCCTCCGCAGTCCAAACCCTCGCGGCGGGGTTGTGAGGGTTGCATAGCACGAGCAATGCGGCATCCTGAAGCTTCGCCTCCAGGTCTTCGAAGTCCATCTCATAGCTGAATCTCGAGGCTCCGAGGTCCACCCTCCTGAGGGGGCTGTCCACCAGGGTGCAGCCGTAGTTGCGCACCGATGAGAAGAAGCAGTTGTACACGGGGGACTGGATCACCACCTTGCGGCTGCGGGGCTTCATCCCGGGGACTATGTCTTCCGTGGTGAAGGCCTCGACTGCGGCGGACAGGGCGGGGACCACCCCGGTGGTGTACAGGAAACCTTCCCGGGAGAGTTCCAGTCCGTACCTCGTGCGGTACCAGGAGATCATGGCGTCGTACCAGCCCTCGTCCACATGGCAATAGCCGAACACGCCGTGGTCAAGTCTTTTCTGAAGGGCCTCCCTTATGCACGGAGCGGCCTTGAAATCCATGTCCGCCACCCACAGGGGGATGACGTCGGGCCCGTAGCCCTGCGAATCCCATTTGAAGCAGCCGCTGCCGCTCCTCGGGACTATTTCGTCGAAAATGCTCATAGTTCAGTGGTTATCATGCAGTCTCCGGGAGCCTTGATATTGGCGTCCAGGATGATTTCGCCTATGGATCCGGCCTTGATGAAGCCGGTTCGGGGATTCTTGACGGAGGTTACGGCACCTTTGACGGTGGCCTTGACCGAAGAATACTCGAATGCGAGGTCGGCGTCCGGTCCGAAGCTGCAGTCCTCCAGGACCAGGTTCTCGGCGTAGCAGAGGGGCTGCGAACCGGTGATGTGGCAGCGGACGAGCTTGAGGTTGCGGGAATGCCATCCGAGGAATTCACCGTTGATCTCGGAGTCGTACACGCTGACATTGTCAGTCTCCCAGAAGGCGTCCTTGGTGTTGAGGATGGAATCGTGGATCTCCACGTCCCTGGTCCACTGGAAGGAATAGTTGCCGTCGAGTTTCAGCCTGTCGATGCGGATGTCGCTGCAATGCATGAAGATGTAGTCGGCCCTCTGGGCGGTCACATCCTCGATGCGTATGCCCCGGCAGCTCCAGAAAGTCTCGGCGGCGCTGTCTATGAGCACCCTGCGTATGGTCATCCCGTCCATCTCGCGGAACATCTTGGGGGCGTCCACGATGGTGTCTTCCATCAGAAGGCCGCTGGAATACCAGAGCGCGGCCCTGGCACCTACCGTGAAGATGCAGTCTTTCACGGTGAAGTCTTTGCAGCACCAGAGAGGATATTTGCCTTCGAAACGGCATTTTACGGCTGTGATGTTCCCGGTTTCCTTGAGCGCCGACTCTCCGGCATGTATTACGACATTCTCGAGGTATAGGTCATGTTCTGCGTACAGGGGTCTTTCTCCTGAGAATTCGCGGTCTTTGATTTCAGTCATAAAGGAGTTTTTTTCGGACGCAAATTTAGAAATTTCATTATATTTGTACAAATCCACCGACCATGAAAAAGTTGATTCTGATGTCTCTGCTGGCGTTCTTCTGCATGGTTATGCAGGCACAGGACATAGTTTCGCTCAGCGGTAAGGTCTATGACGCCGAGACCGGCGAGCCGCTGAAAGCCGCATCGGTCAGCCTCCGCGGGTCCGACCTCTCCATCGTCACCAATTCCGAAGGCATATTCACCTTCAAGATACCCTGGTCCGAAGACGCCGTGATCATGATAAGCCATCTGGGCTACCTGACCAGCGAAGTACCGGTCACAGATTTCTCCAAGGGGACACGGAGGATAGCGATGATACCTTACTCCATACGCATCGACGCCGCCGTGGTCAGCGCCCATGACGCCCTGGCCCTCGTGCAGTCGGCCCTGATGCGCGTAAGGGACAACTACCCCATGGACCATACCGGCATGACTTCATTCTACCGCGAGCTCATACGCAAGGGCTCCGGCAAATACATAGTCCTGAACGAAGCCATCGTGGACATAGACAAGGCGCCCACCCTGAGCTACATAGCCGACAAAGCCGCCATCTACAAGGGCAGGGGCAGCGTCAATTACGATTCCACCGATTCGCTCGCCGTCAATTTCCAGGGAGGCATAACCTCCATCCTGGATTACGACCAGGTCCACAATACCTTCCTCGGGGTGAACATCACCCAGCTCGGGGAGTATTATTCCTTCACCATGGCCCAGCCCGTGATCCTGGACGACAGGACCCTGCTGACCGTCGAGTTCAACCAGCTCCCCCAGGTCGACGATTTCTTCTACCGCGGCAAGGTGTTCATCGACAGCGAGTCCCTCGCCATCGCCAGGGTCGAGCTCAATTTCAATGTGGAGCGCGACCCCGAAGCCGCCAGCAGGCTCTTCGTCGTGAAGATACCGGCCAAGTACCGGACCTTCATCAACCAGGCCGGGGCAGTGGTGAATTACAGGGAGTATGACGGCAAATGGTACTATGACTACGCCCGCATCCAGCTGGACTTCAGCGTCCGCCGCAACAGGTCGATATTCCGCCAGAACTATACCGTAACCGGAGAAATCGCCATCACCGACCACCGCAACGGCCGTCCTGTGCTCGTGAGCAATGTGGACAGGGTCCGCTACCGGGACATCCTGTCGGAAAAAGTGTCAGATTTCACCGACCCTGAGTTCTGGGGGGACTACAATGTCATCGAACCCGACGAAGATATCAACGCGGTGGTGCGGAGGATCATACGCCAGCTCAACAGACGCCTGCAGTGATTTTTCCATTAAATTGGTTAACTTTGCAAAACTAAAACCTAAATATCATGTCTGTAAAGATCGTAACAGTCGAGAACCGGAGGCAGCTCCGTAAATTCCTCACATTCCCTTTTGAACTTTATAAGGACAGCGAAAACTGGGTCCCCCCTCTGATGGGAGACGAATACGATACCTTCAATCCCAAGCAGAACGGCGCATATGAATTCTGCGACGCATGCCTGTACCTCGCCTACCGCGACGACAAGATCGTGGGACGCGTGGCGGCCATAATCAATTTCAAGGCCAACGAGCTCTGGAAACAGCCCGTGGTGCGTTTCGGATGGCTCGATTTCATCGAAGACCAGGAAGTCCTGAACGCCCTCCTGGACTCCGTCGTCGCATGGGGCAAGCAGCACGGCTGCTCCGAGCTGAAGGGCCCTCTGGGCTTCACGGACATGGACAAGGAAGGCTCCCTGGTGGAAGGCTACGACCGCCTGAGCCCCTTCACCTGCCTGTACAATTATCCTTACTACGACACCCTCCTTAAGGCCTACGGCCTCGAAAAGGACGTGGACTGGATCCAGAGGGTGGTTCACATGGACCATGTCAGCCCCCAGGTCTTCAAGATCGCCGGGCTCGTGGAAAAACGCTACGGCCTCCACATGGCCAACGCCAAGACCTCACGTGAGCTCTGCAACAAATACGGAATGTCCATCTTCCACATGTACAACGAGGCCTTCGCGCCCCTGTTCCAGTTCACCCCTCTGACGGACAGGCAGATCAAGAAGTATCTCGCCACCTACGTGCCAATCATGGATCCGGACTTCCTCGCCGTCTGCCTCGATGCCGACGACAATCCCGTGGGCTTCGCCTTCGGAGTCCCGACCCTCTCCGAGGCGGTCAAGAAATCCAACGGACGCCTCTTCCCCTTCGGCTTCATCAGGATACTCCGTGCCCTCAAGCACAACGACACCTGCGAGGCCCTGCTCATCGGTGTCCTGCCCGAGTTCCAGGGCAAGGGTGCAGCCTTGCTGATCTTCAATTATCTCTATGAGCACGCCACCAAGCGCGGGGTCACCAAGGTCATCATGAACCCCCAGCTCGAAGAGAACCACAAGGTGCAGAGCATGTTCGATTCGTTTGATCCCGAGTTCTACATGCGCCGCCGCTCTTACGTCAAGAAACTGTAGGGCGGCGTCTTCCTGACCTGTTGATTATTTTGTTGATAACTTTAGTTGTTGACAGCGCTCTCTTGCGTTGTGAATGGCTAATTTTGTGAACGATTGTTTTCTGATACGAACTAAACCTGCATAACCATGGATGTAAGAAAAACTAACGGATCGACCGAGGAGTACGACAAGATAAAATTGTCGAGAGGAATTCACGAAGCATATAAGTCGGCGGGAGAGTATTGCGATGACTCCGTCGTCACCATGATCATAGACAATCTCTACATCTACGACGGGATTGCCAGCTCCGAGATCCGCCGCCAGGTTGAGGAATCACTGATGTCCATCAACAAGAAAGTGGCCCTCGCCTATATCGAGAAGTTCGATGCCGATATCGACCTCCGCAAGAAGCGCGACTTCATCAAGGACTATATCGCCGCTTCCAACGCCGCCACCGGCTCCAAATTCGACGCCAACGCCAACGTCACCCGCAAAAACATCGTGACGCTCGGCCAGGAGCTCTACAAGGAGAACAACATCAAGCAGAACCGCTATATCATGGTGGACAAGATCAAGTCCATCTACGGCCGCGACCTGGCCAACCACTATCTCACCGACCTGGAGAGCCATGTGCTGTACAAGCACGACGAGAGCGGCACCCCCGGCTACCCTTACTGCGTCGCCATCACGATGTATCCTTTCCTGGTGAGCGGCCTGCGCGAGCTGGGCGGCGTGTCCATCGCCCCCACCGACCTCAAGTCCTTCTGCGGCGAGTTCATCAACCTCGTCTATTCCATCTCATCCCAGTTCATGGGAGCGGTGGCCACCCCCGAGTTCCTGATGTACCTCGACTATTTCATCCGCAAGGACTACGGTGACGACTATATCGAACACCTGGACGACGTGGTGGAGCTCAACATCAAGAAGCGCACCCTCATCAAAGTCATCGACAACTATTTCCAGCAGGTGGTCCATTCCATGAACATGCCCGCAGGAAACCGCGGCTACCAGACCGTGTTCTGGAACATAAGCTATTTCGACAAGCCCTATTTCGAAGGCGTGTTCGGCGACTTCCGCTTCCCCGACGGCAGCGCTCCCAAGTGGGAGACCCTCAGCTGGCTCCAGAAGCATTTCATGAACTGGTTCAATGAGGAGCGCAACCATTACATCCTCACCTTCCCCGTGGAGACCATGGCCCTGCTGACCGACGGAGGCGACGACTTCGCCGACAAGGAGTACGCCGACTTCACCGCCGAGATGTGGTCCAAGGGACACAGCTTCTTCTGCTACCTGTCCAACAGCCCCGACAGCCTCTCCAGCTGCTGCCGTCTGCGCAACTCCCTCAAGGACCTGGACGACAGCACCCACAACCACACCACCCACCAGTACTCCATGGGTACCGCTTCCGTGGCCACCGGTTCCAAGTCTGTGATGACCATCAACCTGAACCGTCTCATCCAGGACTCCACCCGCAGGTACTATATGGAGAAGAAGGGCGTGAACCTCGAGGCCGGAAAGCCCCTGAACCCTTCAGCCGAGTGCAACCGCGAGGAGCTTTACAACGACTACATCAACAAAGACATACGTGAGATCACCGAGCGTGTCCACAAGTATCAGATCGCCTTCAACGAAATCATCAAGGACTTCCTCAAGGCAGAGATGCTCGACGTGTACCGCGCAGGCTTCATCGACATGAAGAAGCAGTATCTCACCGTGGGTGTGAACGGCCTTACCGAAGCCGCCGAGTTCCTCGGACTCGAAGTGGGTCCCAACCCCGCCTACGGCCGTTTCGTGAACACCATACTCGAGACCATCAACCTCTCCAACCGTGCCGACCGCACCCCTGAGGCCATGTTCAACACCGAGTTCGTGCCCGCCGAGAACCTCGCGGCCAAGAACTACAAGTGGGACAAGAAGGACGGTTACTTCGTATCCAAGAAGCACAACCTCTACAGTTCCTACTTCTACAATCCCGAGGACGACTCGCTCTCTATCATCGACAAGTTCAAGCTCCACGGCGAAGAGTTCGTCAAGTACCTCGACGGCGGCTCCGCCCTGCACATGAACATCTCCGAGCACCTCACCAAGGAGCAGTACCGCGAGCTGCTGAACGTCGCCGCCCACTACGGCACCAATTACTTCACCTTCAACTGCCGCAACACCGTCTGCAACGACTGCGGATACATCAGCAAGGATACCCTCACCAAGTGCCCCAAGTGCGGCAGCACGAACCTCGACTACCTCACCAGGGTCATAGGCTACCTCAAGAGGATTTCTTCATTCAGCGAAGCCAGGCAGGAGGAGGCTGCAGCCCGTTTCTACGCACATGATTAAGTATGTCCCGCGGATGACTTCCGTCGTCCTCGAAGAGATACCCGACCGCATTACCTTGGCATTGGAGATAAGCAATTGCCAAGGTAATTGCGTTGGATGCCATTCCCCGTTCCTGCGCAGCGACATAGGGGAGGAACTGACCCCTGACGTCGTCGATGCCCTCATCGCCGACAATTTCGGGGTCAACTGTTTCCTGCTCCTCGGCGAAGGCAACGACCTGCAGGCCCTGCTGGGCATAGCAAGGCATCTGAGAGAGCGCCATCCCCGCATCGAGACCGCCCTGTATTCCGGCCGCGAGAGCGTGTCCGAGCAGGAGATATGGGATCTTTTCGATTATGTCAAGACTGGGCCCTATAAAGCGGAATGTGGCCCGCTCAACTCGCGGACCACAAACCAGCGTCTGTATCATCACGGAGAGGATATCACCTCCCGCTTCTGGCATAGGGGCATAGACCCCGCCGCCTCTAAGGCATAGGCTTCAGGCCTTCCCAGCGCACGTCCCAGCGGCCGTCCTTGGGGAATCCGGGATTCTTCACCTTGCAACCGTCATATCCGGCGCACATCAGCGCCACAGCGGTCATCAGGCCGCCGTTGCCCGGCAGGTAGCAGCGCAGGCGGGGCGTCTGGTAGTTGTGTCCGTTGGGGAGGTAGGTGTTGGTGCGCTTGTCCATGAGTATGGCGTTCACGGCTTTCTCGGGCTCTCCCAGGCGCACTGCATTCATGCAGGTGGTGGGGAAGTCCCAGCCCCAGGTCTGCTCCCAGTTCCAGTTGTCGTACACCCAGTCGAAGGTGTTCTTCATGATGTCCTCATCCATCTGGAAGGTCTTGGGCAGCACTCCGAGTGCGGCGAGCACGGCCATGTGGTCGGAGGTGAGGCGTATGTTGGAATAGGTGTCGGTAGCGTTCTCGGCCGCGAGGTAAAGTCCGTCCTTGGCGGCGAGCTTGGACATCTTGTTTATGATCTCGTCCCATTCGGGCACCCTCTTCTCACCCATCCTCTCTCTCCACTCCTGGGCTACGGACAGGCCGAAATGCCAGTATGAAAGCTCGAAAGGAGGATTGACGGTGGTGGATGCGGAAAGGGTCTCCTGGGCGGGGATGCAGCCCTTGATCACATATCTGTCTCCGGCAGGGTCATAGACCACATAGTCGGCCATGAATGCGGCGGTCTCCTGTACGGCCTCGTAGTACTCTTCCAGCACGGCCCTCGAGGGCTTGGCCCTGTAGAGGAGCTCGGCGAGGTAGATGGGATGGGGCTGCTGCCAGATGAGGAAGGAACCGGTGTTTGAAGGAGCCTCGAGTCCGGAAGGATCCGTCATCTTCATCCAGCGCACTCCCTTGAATCCCTGGCGCTCGGCTATGCCGCGGGCTGCGGGCATCGCTTCATTGTACCAGGGGAGTGTCCTGGCGAGCAGGTCCTCATGTCCCCAGAGGGCGAAATGGGCCTGATGCCACCAGATCATCTCCATATGGTATTTGCCGTACCAGGAATTGTAGGTGAGGCCGGTCTCCTGGGGAGGGGTGCTGCCGGCGCACTGGATGGCGAGGAGGTACTGCGAGAGCACGACGCGGCGCTCGAGTTCGGCCGCCCTGGGATCGGTGCAGTGGCTGAAATCCACCGCTCCGCCCTTGGTCCAGAACTCATGCCAATAATTCACCGAAGCCTCCCTGGAAGCGGCGGCGACGGCATTGGCTGTATTGTCCGGCTCGGCGGGCAGGAATTCGGCGGTGAAACTCCAGCTGTCGGCGCCGGGCACGAGGGTCACGACATTCTTTGCGGTTTTGACCGGTGCGGAAGCGTTCTCCCAGCCGAGTTTCACATAATATACGTCATTGTCGAGGGTCCTGCGGATGACGGCGGAGTTTTCCGAGACGGAGATGATGTCGGTCTCATGCTTTTCGTCGCTGTTCCAGTCGCAGGCATCGTCTGCGTGCTGTCCTGTGGGGTAGGGGAAGCGTATCGATACGGGTATCCTGGCGGCTGTGGTGATGCTTGCGGCGACCATGTCCTTGTCAGGGTCGCAGGAAGTCTCCACCTGCACCTTCTGCCCT
Source organism: Bacteroidales bacterium (assembly GCA_017455065.1). Classification (GTDB taxonomy): domain Bacteria; phylum Bacteroidota; class Bacteroidia; order Bacteroidales; family UBA932; genus Cryptobacteroides. The sequence continues at coordinate 151,258 of JAFTBU010000049.1, read as the reverse complement.
CCGGTGGTGAAAGAGGAGCGGAGCACTCCGTCCCACATGTCCAGGGTCTGGTCTATGTCCTTGATGTCCTGGAGCTCGAGTCCCGCAAACCCTATGGCACCCAGATGGAGCCTGTGGGGGTTGATGCGGAAATACTCGGTGGCCTCGTACTGCCTCGGGGGGAAGCGGAACTGGCAGGCGTAGAGCTCTTCGTGACCCCTTCCGAAGTCATAGCTCTTGAGCACTTCGTCGAAGGAGAAGTCCTGGGTGTCGGGGAAGGAATGCCAGCCCCACTGGGACTGGGTGCCCAGGGGGACGCCCTCGCTGTAAGCCTCCGGGAAGGTCTGCAGACCGGTGATGTCGGCGGTGAAGGCGAATTCGCCGTTGCCTACCGACAGCGAGGCCAAAGAATCCATAGTTTCGATGTGGGGGTTGTTCCGGGTGACGAGCGCATGCCTGTCGATAGGGGCAGTGCAGGCCACGGCCGTGCAAAGGGCCAGGATAAGTAATGGTTTGTTCATCTTATGCGGTTAATTATTGGTGTAAATATACGAATTTTGTTATATTTGTCTATCATGAAAACCAAGTTATTCTCCCTTGCAGCCCTGGCGCTGTCCCTCGGTTGCATATGCGCTTCGGCTCAGACCGCAAGCAGCCTGTTCTGGCGTGCAGACAGCATCCAGGTAAATGAAATCGTATCCCAGGAAGCTGTCCAGTACCAGAGGGTAGGACACCACGGACCTGCAGTGGAGAACAGCCACATGGCCCTGCGCGTGTATTTCAACGACAGCGGCGCCATCGACATCTACTCCAAGTCAGGAGAGCAGATGGAGCTCATGAAGTACCATTGGTATCCCACAGTGAAACAGCAGGCCGAGGAAGGCGCCGGCTGTGACGAGTACCTGGTGGGCAAGACAGTAGGTCCCGGCGGCATCGCCCTCTGGGACGGAAAGGAAGAGATCAAGCTGGTCGCCACCAAGGGCCGTACCGCCAGGGCGGGCAAGACCCCCAAGGGCTCTTACGCCGAGATCATTTCCTACGGTGTCATGTACAAAGGTGAGCCCGTGGACATCTCCGTCAGGGTCGATGTGTTTGACGGCAGCAGGGAGGCCCGTGTGACCGCCACCGAGCTCAACGGCAAGAAAGTCCAGTTCCTCACCGGTGTGAACTACCATCCCGGCGAGACCCTCGACCAGGGCAGGAAATATGTGGCTGTCTGGGGCGTGCATCCTTCCGACGTGTCCCAGAATCCCATCCCCCTGGGAGCCGGCCTGCGTTTCAAACCCCGCAAGTTCGGCCCCGTGGAGACCACTGAAAACATGCTCAGGATCATCTCCAAGCCCGCCAAGAGCATAACCACCACCGTAGTGGCGGCTTCCACCAAGGAGAAGACCCTCTGCGACCAGGCCCGTTTCTTCGCCTACATGAAGAATCCCCGCAAAGCTGTGAAGTGATGCGTGTCGCCGTGGTCGGTGCCGGTGCCGCCGGATGCTTCTGCGCCGTCCTTCTGGGAAGGCGCCTGCCCGGCAGCCATATCGACTTGTTCGAGAAAGGCCCCGTCCCCATGGCCAAGCTCGCCCTCACGGGCGGCGGCAGGTGCAATCTGACCAACACTTTCGCTGAGGTCGGCGATCTCAAGAAAGTATATCCGAGGGGTGCGCAGCTCATGCGGCGCGCCCTTTCGCGTTTCAGCCCCCGGGACACCATGGCATGGTGGGAGGCTGAAGGCGTCCGCCTGCACGAAGAGGACGGCGGGCGCATATTCCCCGATTCGCAGGATGCCATGCAGATAGTCCGGACCCTGAGGCGCGGCCTGGACAAGGCGGGGGTCATTCTGTACACCCGCAGCGCCGTCTCTTCGCTCTCAGACCTCCGGAGCTACGACGCCGTCCTTCTCGCCAGCGGCGGCGGGGCCCTTTCCATGCTCGAAGGCAGCGGCATTGCCATGGAGGCTCCCGTCCCCTCGCTTTTCGCATTGTCCCTGGAGGACAAGGGGCTGCGCTCCCTGAGCGGGATATCCCTGCCCGGGGTGAGGCTTTCCCTCCCCGGTACGGCTTTCCACAGCGAAGGCGCTCTGCTGCTGACCCGCAGCGGCATCAGCGGTCCCGCGGTCCTGCGGCTCTCCTCCTATTCCGCGAGGTATCTGCATGACAATGGCTACAGGGGGGAGCTCTCCGTCTGCTGGGTACCCGGCGGCGAAGACGAGGTCCTGCATATGCTGGAAGCCGCCCTCGCCCGGACCCCCGCCCGCCTGCTCTCTTCTGTCCCGCCGGAAGGCATACCCTCCAGGCTCTGGGAACTGTTGCTGTCAAGGGCCGGGCTGCGGGCGGACCTGCGCTGCGCCGAGGCCGGACAGAAAGGCCTGAGGCGCCTTGCCTCCCTGCTCACTTCGGATACCTTCAAGATAGCAGGAAAGGCCCCTTTCAAGGATGAATTCGTCACCTGCGGGGGAGTAAGCCTGCAGGAAGTGAACTCCGCCGACATGCAGGCGAAAAAAATCCCCGGCCTTTTCTTTGCCGGGGAAGTATTGGATGTGGATGCCGTGACCGGAGGATTCAATCTGCAGGCGGCCTGGTCCACGGCTTATATGGCGGCCGAAGGCATCGTTTCCAGGCTTACGCAGTCCGGGAAATGATATCCTTGTACCTTTTCCTTATATCCGGGTTGAACGCCAGCCTGAAATCCGAAACCAGTATCCTCGTGAATTCCACGAAATCGTAGAAGCAGGAGTAGGAGATGATATAGAGCACCAGACCTGCGGCTGCGGCCCACCAGGGCAGGAAAATGAATCCCAGCACTGCGTAGATGATGAAAAACAGAGGGGTGAGCAGGACCTTGAGGGCGCATCTGACGGAGTTGTGGAAAGCCCTGTCTGCGACCTTGGTTATGGTCAGCTCGGAGGTCAGCCACAGGGGGAGTCCTATGATGCTGCACACAAGGAACAGCGGGAGCCAGACCAGCCAGAGCAGGGATTTCAGCAGGACCCTGGTGCCCTGGCGTCTGTGTCCCAGCGAATAGAGGGATATCCTCGCGGCTTTGCGATGGTCCTCGAAATCCAGGGCTTCCTCCCTGAGATTCTGGAGCTTCTCCTCCGACAGTATCCTTGCCACGGTCTTGCGGTTGCGCTCGCGTATGCGCCTCAGGCTTCCGCGCCGGCCCGCGTTCATGATCTTGGTCAGGGCCCAGGTGCCGTCGTGGTTTTCGTCGTCGGGGATATAGGTGATGAGCGAAGACATCCTTTCCTTGAGCTGGGCCTCCAGGTTGCGGTAGGTTTCGGCCTGGGCCTCGTCAGGATGCTGTCTCATGTATTCGGAAAGGTTGATGGGATCTCCGAACTCCACCAGGGAAGTGCTTCTGAAACGGAAATAGTCTCCGTATTCCAGACCTATGGGCATGAGATAGACGTCCTTCTTTACATCTTTCTTGTGCCCTATAGCATGGAGAGCTGTCCTGATGCCGCCCTTCTTGATGGGCAGCAGGGAATGTTTGGTACGGTGGGTTCCTTCGCAGAACATGCAGAACGGAAGGTCGTTTTCCATGGCGTCCACGATGTAGTCCATGGATTCGTAGTTCTTGAGCACGTTCTTCAGTCCGTCCCTTACCCTGACCATGGGGAGTATTCTCAGGCTGTAGAGGATTTCAGCGAGGAACTTGTTGTTGAAGAGGTCTGCACGGCAGCCGAAGGCGGTGGGGCCTTTGCGTGTCCTCAGGACGACCAGGGCGTCCATCAGGGCGTTGCAGTGGTTGGGCAGAAGTATGATCTCACAGTTCGCCGGAATCCTGTCCCTTCCCCATATCTGGGCACGCCTGTAGCTGAATCTCGTACAGAGATCCACATAAGGACGGAGAAGGGTGTAAACCAGGTTTGGCTTGTGTACTGCTCTCATTTATACGCTTTTGGAATGGTTGAATATCGTAGCTACGGTGAGGCCTGAGATGATGTGCCAGACACCCCACCATGCGGTGATCACCAGCATTCCTCCGTGGGGAGGGAAGCCGGCGAAAATACTGGTTCCGAGCAGGAGCACGAGGCCCAGGCCCGAATTCTGGATGCCAGTCTCTATGGTCAAGGTCCTGCGGTCAGCCTTGGGCAGTTTGAAGACCGTACCCACGCTGAATCCCAGGGCCAGTGCCAGGAGATTGTGGATGAGCACCACCACGAAGATGTACTTGATGCACTGCATGAAGGCTACCCTGTTGCCCCAGAAAGACAGCACCACCATTGCGAGGAAGAAAATGATGGATACGTACTGGAAAGGCTTCTTGAGCTTCTCCGCCACCTTGGGGAGGTAGTGGGAAGTCAGGACACCCAGGGTGAGGGGAATGCCTAGCAGGATGAAAATGGTCTTGAAGACATCCCAGAGGGGGATGCTCAGATAGGGGATCTCGGTGGCGATGGGGGAGACCTTCAGGAAGAGGTTGCCGTAGAACCAGAAATTGAACGGGGTCATCAGCACCGAAAGGGCGGTGCTGATGGCGGTGAGCGAGACGGACAGTTCTACATTGGCCTTGGCCAGGGAAGACATGAAATTGGAAATGTTGCCTCCCGGGCAGGATGCCACCAGGATCATTCCAAGGGCCATCATAGGGGATATCCAGCTGCCCAGAGCCAATGCCAGGCCGAAGGTGAACAGCGGCAGCAGGATGAGCTGCGAGCAGGCTCCGAGGATTACGGAGCGGGGCTGCTTGAAGACTTCTACGAACATCCTGGGCTTGATGCCAAGGGCAACGCCGAACATGACGAAGGCCAGGACGATATTGATGGTGTTCATGCCACCGGCATTCATGGTTACCTCGATGCTGTCGAGACTTTGTGCTAATTCTGGACTCATATCAGAAAATGTAATTTGAACCTATGCTTAATCCCCATCCAGGGTTGTCGTGGTCAAAAGCCTTTGCAAGTTCCCAAGATACGATGAAATTTTCATTCATCACAATTTTCAGCCCGGCACCTGCACTTTTATGCAATCTTCGCGCCGCTGACACCACTTCTTCCATGCCCGTGCCGAGCCATGCGGCCATGGTTCCGGGGCGGTGGGGACGGGTTATCAGCCCCATGTCGAAGAAGGGGTTGAACCCTATGTACCAGCCCTGGTTCAGGAAGGTGAAATCCGTCAGCCTTATCCTGAGCTCGAGATTGCCCCAGGCGTAGCCGTCGCCTATGAACCTGTTGTACAGGTTGCCCCTGACTGTGTTCATGCTCCCCAGACCTTCTGAGATGATCTGCCTGAGGTAGGGGGTGGTGATGATGGGCAGCATATAGAAAGGGGCCTCGCCCTCCAGGCAGTCCTGATACGCCAGGTGCCATGCGAGCACCATCCTGCCGCTCCGGGCGGGGATGAGGTCGAGGTACTGGCGGTAATGGGCGCAGAACTGCAGATATTTGTAACCGTCCCCGAAAAGGTCGGGGGAGGCGTTCAGGAAAATGTCGGCGTTGATACCCCTGCTCGGAGCGGCGTCGTGGTCGCGGGTGTCGAAGACCAGGCCTATCTTGAATTCGGCCCTTTTCCCGCCGGAGGCTTCGTCCCCGCGTATCAGTCCGGCCGCGCAATAGTCGGCGTAGAGGGTGTTCGAAGGGTCGTAATGTCTGTTGGAAGGATTGCCTATGGCGAAACTCCAGAATGCCGCGCCGGCTGCCCACCTCAGGCCTGAGTAAATCTCGCCCTGGGCGTCGAGCAGGCAGCGGAGCATGCTGCGGCTGTAGTTGTAGTAGGCCGTCCCTGTCTGACGGTTGAGGTTGAGCGAAGGGTCGTAAACCTGGGCGCTGCCGTTCAGCCCGTAGAAGGTGTACATCGGGTTCATCAGCCAGGATACTGCCGCCGTGGTCCTCACTTCCGGGATAAGGTAGGAGGAGTCATAGAGCAGATGGAGGTTGGTGAGACCCTGGGTGTAATGGCTGAGCTCAGTGTAGAATTTGTGCCTGTAACCGGGGAACACGTCGCCGTAGTCGTAGATGTCGGCGCAAATGCCGTACTGGAGGCCCAGGTCTGAATTGTAGCTCAGGGCGGGAAGTACGCCGAAGTTCCATCCGGCCTTGGCTTTCCCGCTCTCCTGCGCACCGGACAGCGGAAGGCCGGCGAGCAGGGCGCAAATCATCAGTACGGGCAACCTCTTCATTGGTTCAGGTTTTACTGGTTCAGGTTTTACTTTCAAACAAATATAAGGCTTTTTTTTATATCTTTATGGACAAATTTTAAACAGATAACCATGAAATCCATCAAAGCAGCGGTCATCACCGCAATCGCACTGCTCGCCATCTGGGCGGCGCCCGCGGCATTCGGAGCGGAACCTGAGATCAAGAGCCAGTGGCAGGGCAAGAGGGTCGCCTTCCTGGGAGACTCCATCATCGACAAGAGGCAGCTCGCCACCCAGACCACCTTCCCTGAGGAACTGCGCCGCATACTCGGCATCGAGTCTTTCGTCTATGGCATCAGCGGCAACCAGATGAACCAGATACTGCCCCAGGCCAAGCGCATGCAGGCCGAGCTCGGGCAGGACGTGGACGCCATCATCGTGTTCATAGGCACCAATGATTTCAACCACGGCATCCCCCTGGGAGAATGGTTTACCGAGGGCCGCGATTCAGCGCAGATACGCCAGGACCTCACCGTGATGCGCAAGCACCGCACCATGGTCAAGACCAATGACACCTTCCGCGGCCGCGCCAACATAGCCCTGGATTTCCTCAAGGCCAACTATCCCACCAAGCAGATCATCTTCATGACCCCCATCCACAGGGCCCTGTTCATAGGCGGCCCCGGCAACATCCAGCAGAACGAGGATTATGCCAACGCCCTGGGACTCTATATCGATTCATATATCGAAGCGGTGAAGGAGCTGGGCAATGTCTGGTCCGTGCCGGTGATAGACCTCAATGCCATCTCAGGCCTGTATCCCATCTATGATTCCCAGGCCCAGTATTTCCGCAGCCCCAACGCCGACCGCCTGCATCCCAATTCGAAGGGACACAGGAGACTGGCTTACACCATCGCTTATCAGCTGCTGGGATATCCGGCCGGCTTTGAAGACTAATTGAAGCTGCTGCCGCCGATGAAACTGCGGATCAGCGAGGTCGCGGGCACATCCTTGTCGGAGACCGGCACGAAATAGTGCAGGAACTTCAGGAGCCTGTGGGTCTCGCCGTATTCGCGGCAGTTGCGCGGCACGGTCGCGAGTATCCTCTCCGCGTGGTTGCGGAGCACCGCGAATTCCATCAGATAGGCTGAATTGAACAGGACGTCCGCTGTTTCCTGGTAAGGATATATCCACTTTACCTCGGCGCAGCGGACGTTCGGCCACTGGCGTATGGTCTCCTGGGCGGTGAAGGCCCCTTTGTTGAAATCGCGCACTATCCTGCGCAGCAGGCGGTTGTCGCTGGTGGGGATGCTGTTGTGGTCGTCCAGGGAGATGCTGGTGAGGGTGCCGATGAACACGCGGAACTTGCAGCCTTCGTCCACGTTGGGGATGAGGGCGGGGTTCAGGGCGTGGATGCCCTCGATGAGCAGCACCGTGTCGTCATCCATCTGTATGGTCTTGCCGTTGTACTCGCGTATGCCCGTGCGGAAATTGTACTCGGGCACTTCGACGCTCTCGCCCGCGAGGAGCTTCAGCACATCCTTCTCCAGTGCGGCATGGTCCACGGTCTCGAAATTGTCGAAATCGAAGCTGCCGTCGGGGAGCCTGGGGGTGTCGGCCCTGTTGACGAAATAATCGTCGGTGGAGAAGAAGCAGGGATGCAGGCCGCAGGCCTTGAGCTGTATGGAGAGGCGGTGGCAGAAAGTGGTCTTGCCGCTGCTGCTAGGCCCCGTGATGAGCACGACCCGGACGGGGTGCTCCTCGTCGTGGAAACGCTTGTCTATCTCTTCGGCTATCTGGACTATCTTCTTTTCCTGCAGGGCTTCGGCCACCTGGATGAGGTCGCTGGCATTGCCCTTGAGGCAGGCGGCGTTGACGTCGCCGACGTTCTCCAGGCCCATTATGCTGTTCCACCTGGCGATCTCGGAGAACACTTCGAAGGTCTTCTTCTGCTCGATGAAGGGGGCCAGGTCCTCCGGGTGGTGGCGGTCCGGGACCCTCAGGATGAAGCCTTTTTCATAGGGCATGAGGGCCCATACTTTCAAGTATCCGGCGGAGGGCAGCAGGGCGTCGTAGTAATAGTCGGCGCTGTCCCCGAGGGTGTAGTAGCTGATGTACAGCTGGTCGCTGGTCCTGAGGAGCTTGACCTTGTCGTCGTAGCCCAGGTCGGTGAATATCTTTATGGCCTCTTCGACCCGCACTTCATGGCGCCTGAAAAGGAAGTCCGCCTCGACTATCTCCTTCATCCGCTCTGAGATGAGTTCCACGTCGCGGGGGCTGGGGTCGCTGCCGTCCGGCTTGCTGAAATGGCAGAAGTAGCCTTTGGAGATGGGACGGCGCAGGGTGATCCTGCAGCCCGGGAAGACGTCCTGGACGGCCTTGCAGAGCAGGAAACAGAGCGAACGGCAGTAGACACCGCGGCCGTTGTAGCTGCGGTAGTCCAGGAATTCCACGTCCCTGTTGTTGTACAGACGGTACTTCAGGCCCTGGGTGACATTGTTCACCCTGGCGGCGAGTATGGGATAGGGTCTTTCGAAGTCGAAGGCAGGGATGATGTCCTGCAAGGTGGCGCCTTCCTGGAATTCTCCGTAGGTGCCGGTGTTGACGCAGTAAACTTTGACCATAATTTTTTTTATTCAGGCGGAGTAAAATTAAATATTTTGTGGGAATAATTGGTATATTTGTAAGAATTAAATCGAAAAAACTAAATTAATACCAGACCATATGAAAGAATTTGAAAAAGTAGCCGCTTCGTGGCTCGAAGGAGATTTCGACCAGCAGACCAAGATGCAGGTGCTCCAGCTCCGCAACGAGGACCCCGCAGGTTTCGAAGATGCCTTCTACCGCAACCTCGAATTCGGCACCGGAGGCCTCAGGGGCCTGATGGGCGTCGGAACCAACAGGATGAACAAATACACGGTCGGTATGGCCACCCAGGGACTTGCCAACTACATCAAGGCCCATGTCGTAGGAAGCGACCTCAAGGTCTGCATCTCCTATGACAGCAGGAACAATTCCAAGGAATTCGCCCGCATCACCGCGGACGTCCTCGCGGCCAACGGCATCCATGTCTATATCTTCGACAATATCCGCCCCACTCCCGAAATGAGCTATGCAGTGCGTCTCAAGGGCGCCGTGGCAGGTGTGATGATCACCGCCTCCCACAACCCCAAGGAGTACAACGGCTACAAGGTGTCCTGGTCCGACGGCGGCCAGGTGACTTCTCCCGTGGACAAGGAGATCGTGGCCGAGGTGGCCAAGATCACCGATCCTTCCATGGTGAAATTCACCTCCGACGACATGGCTCCCATCGAGCCAATGGGCAAGGAAGTGGACGAGCGCTACCTTTCCGACCTGGTATCCCTCTCGCTCAGTCCCGAAGCCTGCAAGAGGCACTCCGACATAAAGATAGTCTACACCCCTCTGCACGGCTGCGGAGTGAGGATGGTGCCCGATATCCTCGGCCGCATCGGCTTCCACAACATCATCCATGTCCCCGAGCAGGACATCAGCGACGGCAATTTCCCGACGGTGATCTCGCCGAACCCCGAGGAGCCCGCCGCCCTGAAGATGGCTCTCGAGGCTGCCGACAGGACAGGTGCCGACATTGTCATGGGCACCGACCCCGACGCCGACCGCATGGGTATAGCAGTGCGGGACAATGACGGCAGGATGGTGCTGTTCAACGGCAACCAGACCGCTTCCATGCTCACCTACTACATTCTCACCCGCTGGAAGGAGCTCGGAAAGCTCGGCGAGGGCAAGTATGTGGTGAAGACCATAGTCACCACCGAACTCATCACCGATATCTGCAAGAGCTTCGGCGTACCCGTGTACAATGTGCTCACCGGCTTCAAGTACATAGCCGAAATAGTCAAGAGGCGCGAGGCCGACGGAGAGTTCATCTGCGGCGGCGAGGAGAGCTATGGCTTCAACGTAGGCCAGTTCGTCCGTGACAAGGACGCCCAGGTGAGCTGCATGATGGTCGCAGAGTGCGCAGCATGGGCGGCCGACCAGGGCCTGACCCTGTATCAGCTCATGCAGAAGATCTACAAGGAATACGGCTACCGCAAGGAAGGCCTGGTGTCCATCGTGCGCAAGGGTATCAGCGGCTCCCGCGAGATCCAGCAGATGATGGTGGACCTGCGCAGCAATCCTCCCGCAGAGCTCTGCGGATCCCCTGTGGTGAAGGTCGTGGACTACCTCGAGCCTGAGAAGACCGGACAGCCTTCTTCGAACGTGCTCCAGTTCTTCGACGAAGCCGGAGACGTGGTTTCAGTGAGGCCTTCGGGTACCGAGCCCAAGATCAAGTTCTACTTCGGTGCCAAGGGCGACGACGCCCAGGACCGCATCGAGAGCATGAAGGCCCAGCTTATAAAATAGATTTTTCGTAGGTCCTGCACCAAGGCCGCAAAGGACAATCCCCGCATTTCGGGGATTTTGCGGTGCAGGTGTAGCGGCCGTGAAGGATAAGCCAGTGATGGCAGATGGGGCGCAACTCCGCAGGGGTGTGGCGCTCCAAATCCTTTTCTACGGCCTCCGGAGTCCTGCCGCGGGACAGTCCCAGACGGCGGGAGACCCTGAACACATGGGTATCCACGGCTATCACGGGCTCGTTCCAGACGACCGAAGCCATGACATTGGCGGTCTTGCGGCCCACGCCGGGGAGGGTCATCAGTTCAGCTGTCCCGGAAGGCACTTCGCCGCCGAAATCGGAGACGAGCTTGCGCGCCATGCCCGCGAGGTGCGCGGCTTTGGAATTGGGGTAGGAGATGGACTTGATCAGGGGGAGGATCTCTTCCGGGGAGGCCTGGGCCATGCTGGCGGCATCTGGGAAGCGGGCGAACAGGGCGGGGGTGGTCATATTGACCCTTTTGTCCGTGCACTGGGCCGACAGTATCACTGCCACCAGCAGCTGGAATGGATCGTGGTAGACCAGCTCTGTCTGTGCGGAGGGCATGTGCTCCTGGAAATATCCCAGGATGCCCTCGAATCTCCCGGCGAGTGTCATATGCTTATCGACAGGTCTATCACCTCTCCGCCCTTGTTCTCCTGGCAAGTCTCGTCCTTGCAGACGAAGACGCGCCCCGGGTATTTCTCGAAGATGGAGCGATTGTGGGTGACCATCACTATGGCGGTGCCTTTCTGCTCGTTGATCTTTTTCAGCAGCGAGAGGATGCCGTCGGCGGTCTCGTTGTCGAGATTGCCGGTGGGCTCGTCAGCTATAATCACCTCGGGCTCGTTCAGCAGGGCCCTGGCGATGGCGATGCGCTGCTGCTCTCCGCCGGAGAGCTGATGGGGCATCTTGTGGGACTTGGTCTGCATGCCGACGGCTTCGAGCACCTCCGCGATACGGGTGTCCATGGCGCCGGGGTCCTTCCACCCGGTGGCCTTCAGCACGAATTCGAGATTGTCATGCACGCTCCGGTCCATCAGGAGCTGGAAATCCTGGAACACCACCCCGAGGCGGCGGCGCAGGAAAGGTATATCCTTGGCCTTTATGCCCTCGAGGGTGAAGCCGCAGACGACTCCGTGACCTTTTTCCAGTTTGTTTTCGGCGATTATGGTACGGATTATGGATGTCTTGCCTGTGCCGACCTTGCCGACTATATAGACCAGGTCGCCCTGGAATACGTCCATGTCGAGATTGTTTACGACGACATTTTCGCCGTTGATGATGAATGCGTCACGGAACGATATTACGGTGTTCATAAATTGTCGGTTTTTGTTTGACCGGATACTGCAAATATAGCTTAAAAATCAGTAAATTTGTAGGATTGTAAAAAGATTATGATGAGAGTAAAAGCACTTATAACCATGCTCGCCGCCGTCCTGGCGCTGGGCGTTCCTTCCCGGGCCGCCGACGGGGATTATCTCCAGGTCCGCAGGGAGGCGCTCCGGCTCTACGATTCCGGGATGTACGAGCAGGCCAAGACCCTTTTCCAGTCCATCCCGGACGACCCCACGTCTTCCAGCTATGCGCTCCTGTGTGCGCTGAAGATGAAGAGCCCCGACGCCCTCAAGCTCCTGGACATCTACGAAGCCCAGCCCGGCGGGAAGCCTCTCTCCTCCCAGGTGTATTTCCTCCAGGGACTGAACCTCTTCGACGAAGGCAACTACACCGAAGCTGCCGCATGGCTGGACAAGGTCGACACCCGCAGGCTCTACCGCGACCAGGTGCCCGAATATACTTTCAAGCGGGGCTACTGCGACTATGACAGGGTCTCCTATCCCGAAGCCCGCAAACGCTTCCTGGCCTTGCAGGACATGGAATTCACAGACTACACGGCTCCTTCCCGCTATGCCCTGGGCTTCATGTCCTATGCCGACGCCAATTTCGACGAGGCCATCTCCTGGTTCGCCAAGGCCCAGTCCGACCCCCGTTTTGCCGAGCTCTGCCGCTTCTACATCCTGGACTGCGAGTTCATGCGGAAGAACTACGACTATGTCATCGCCAATTTCCCCGAAGTCTTCGAGGCTTCCACGGGGGAGCGCCGGGAGCATCTCGCCAGGATCATCTCTGAGTCCTACCTCGTGCAGGGCGACAAGGAGAAAGCCCGCGAATTCTACGACGCCTCCTACCGGGAGGACATGACCCGTTCCGACTATTTCTACGCCGGGTCGGTGCTGTATGCCGTCGAGGACTATCCCGGAGCCATAGAGAACTACTCCAAGATGCCCGACAGGTCCGACTCCCTCGGGCAGATAGCCAACTACCATCTGGGCAACGCCTACATCCACACCCGCAACCAGGTGGCCGCCCTCACCGCTTTCAGGGATGCCTCTGTGGTGGCTTTCGACCCCGAGATCACCGAGGACGCCCTCTTCAACTACGCCAAGCTCGCCTTCGACCTGAACCAGGACACCTCCGGTTTCGAGGAGTATATCAAGCGCTATTCCACCAGCCGCAAAGGTGACCAGATCTACGGCTACATGGCCCTCACGGCCCTCGTCAAGAGGGATTACGCCGCCGCCGTCGAAGCCTACGACTGCATCGACGAGCTGAGCCCCGATGAGACATCCAACTACATGAAGGCCAATTTCCTGCGCGGAGTGCAGCTCTATGACGCCGGGGCCTACCGGGATGCCATACCCTGCTTCAGGGCGGCTTCCTTCTACCTCCCTCACCAGAATCCCTTCAACCAGCTTTCCCGTTACCAGCTGGCCGAGAGCTATTACCGCACCGAGCGTTACTCGGAGGCGGCGGACCTCTATTCCGACCTGTACAACCTCTCCGCCCTGGACGGCAGTCCCATGGGCAGGATGCTCCCCCTGAACATCGCCTACAGCCATTATAAACTCGGCAATTACGACACGGCCGCCCGCTGGTTCGACAATTATGTCGCCTCAGGCGAGAAGACCTGGCGCGAGGATGCCATGACACGCAGGGCTGACTGCGACTTCGCCCGCAGGGACTACAAGGCCGCCATCAACTCCTACGGAGCCTTGGAGCAGGCCTTCGATTCGCCCGACAACATCTACCCTTACTACATGCGGGCCCTCGCCTACGGACTGAATGCCAACAAGCGCCAGAAGGCTTCGACCCTCGCCAAAGTGGAGAAGGCCTCCCCGTCGGCACCCATGTACGACGAGGCGATGTATGAGCTCGGGCGCTCCCAGATGGAGATCTCCAAGCCCGAAGACGCCATCCGCGCCTTCGAGCTGCTGCGCACCAACACCTCCGACCCCGCCTACCGCGCCAAGGCCCTGATAGGGGAGGGTATGGTCTATCGCAACGAGCATGAATACGACCAGGCCCTCGACCGCTACAAGCAGGTGGTGAGCTCGATGCGGGGCAGTGAATATGCCGCCGACGCACTCCAGGCCATAGAATCCATCTACCAGGCCCGCAAGCAGCCGCAGAAATATCTCGAATATCTCGAGGAGAACCGCATCAACGCATCCATCTCCGAAGCCGACAGGGAAGCCCTGTATTTCAGCACGGCCGAGCAGCTCTTCCTCGCTTCCAGCTGGCAGCAGGCGCTCGGGTCCCTCCAGAAATATCTGGACACCTATCCCGAGGGCTCTTCCCGCGCCCAGGCCGTCTTCTACATGGCTGAGTGCTACAAGTCCCTGGGAGACAAAGAAAAGGCCTGCGACAAATACAAGGAAGCCTACGGCATGGACAAGAGCGGTCATTTCGCCGAACTCTCCCTCGTAAACTACGCCCGCCTCTCCTACGACCTGGAGCATTACAAAGATGCCTATGAAGGTTATGCCATGCTCCTGACCGAGGCCAGGCTGGAGGACAACAAGCCCCTCGCCCGCCAGGGCATGATGAGGGCCGCCTTCCGTTCGCACGATTATCCTTCCGCCATCATTGCCGCCGCCGCTGTCAAATCCGGCTCCAAGGACGCCTCCCTCCGCCGGGAAGCTGATTATGTGACTGCCAAGTCCATGCTCGCCACCAGCCGCCGCGACGAGGCCCTGGAGATTTTCCGCTCCCTGTCCTCCGAAGCTTCGACTCCTGAAGGCGCCGAAGCCTGGTATCTCATCATCAAGGACCAGTACGAGAGGGGACGCTTCGAGGATGTGGAGAAGTCCGTCTATGCCTTCAGTTCCGCCTCCACCGCCCAGCAGTACTGGCTGGCCTGCGCATTCCTCGTCCTCGGCGATTCGTTCATCGAAAGGCATATGCTCGACCAGGCCCAGGCCACTTACGAGAGCATACGCGACGGCTATCAGGCCTCCGGCCCCGACGATGACGTGCAGGACAATGTCAAACTGAGACTGGACCGTCTCGAAACACTCAAGAAATGATGAAAGCACGACATATATTCCTGGGCGCGGCCATGCTGGCATGCGCCGCCTCGGCATCGGCCCAGAACCTCAACCAGCAGGTGCAGGTGACCAACGACTACATGAGCGACATGAGCGGCGTGGCCAAACCGGCCACGGCTTTCTCCGTCCCCGACACCCTGCTCAAGTTCGATTACAATTTCGATTATTCCGTCTTCGACAATCCCTACAAGGGCGCCTATGAATTCAGCCCTTATTCGGTGAGGGTCACCCCCGAGGCTTCAGTCTATGACGGCACGACCCTTTATGTCCGTGCCGGCGCCGGCTACACCCTCCATCCCGAGCTGTACGCAGTCTGGTCGCCCGTCAGAAACGGAAGGGCCAGGGTGAGCCTGTACCAGGACGGCTATGGCTATGCCGGCCGCTACCGCAATCTGGACGCCACCCTGCAGGCGGTCCAGGGCAGCTTCTTCAAAGGCTACGACTTCCGCGAGAAGGCCGGTGCCAGGGGAGCCTTCCTCTTCCCCTCTTCGGAGCTGAGCTGGGACGTCCACTATATGGGACGTTACAATTCCAACAGCCTGAACACCGGTTTCTACCACAGTGCCACGGCAGGCCTGAGGATCAAATCCCTCAACGCCGCCAGGAACGCCTTCAACTATGACGTCTCCATCAAGGGTACCTACGGCCAGGACAACTTCGTGCATATGATCGATAATCTGCGGGTCCCCGGGATGAATCTCGCTTTCGACGCGTCCTTCGGTCCGGTGAGACGCCGGGTATTCTCGCTCGCCTTCGACGTCCGTGCCGGATACCAGCGCTATCCCGCCGAGGACAAGGCGGTCTGGAACGCGGGCGTCACTCCCAAGTTCATATTCCGTCACGGCATATTCGACATCTCCGCCGGTGCCGCCCTGGACATGGCCGGTGCCTTGGGGATACACCCCGACGTCAGCGTCAGCGCCGACATTGTCAAGGGCAGGGTGAAGCTTTCCGGAGGCCTCAAGGGAGGACTCTACCGTTCTTCCTACTCTGACCTGAAAGAAAACGTACCCTTCTATTATCCCGTCTATTCGGGTGATTATACGACAGTTACAGATGAGAAATTCAACGCCTGGGCCGGCTTGAGCGGCGAGCTGCTGCCGCAGTTGAGCTACAGCCTCAAGGGCGGTTACGCCAGCTATGACGACGCCCCCCTGATGAGGGTGCGCAACGCCGGCGGCTACCTCTGGAGCGGCGTCACCTATGTGGATTACGCCATGGCCTACGCCGACCTCTTCCTCGGATACAAGAACCCCAGGGTGGAGGCTGACGCGGATTTCCGTTTCCGCAGGACCAACCTCACCCAGTACACCTACATGGTGGACCTCCCTATGTTCAGCGGTGATTTCAGGTTCGTTTACAACTTCATGGAGCGCATCTATTTCGGGGTCAGCCTGAGTTTCGAGACACCCCGCCTGTGCGCCTATGAAGACAAGGCCTTCAACACCCCCTTCTGGGTCAGTCCCGGCATCAGCGCCGAGTACAAACTGGACAGCCGCTGGTCGGTCTGGCTGAGGGGTGACAACCTCGCCGGCATGGCCGCCAGGGAGATCCCCACGATGGTGGAGCAAGGCGTCAATTTTACCGCCGGCATTTGCCTGAGTTTGTGATTTTTTTAGTAAATTTGCAGGTTATCCAAAATAAGATTTGAGATGGTAGAAAATGAAGAGATGAAACAGGCGGAAGAACAGTATTCCGCTGGTAGCATACAGGTACTTGAAGGACTTGAGGCCGTAAGGAAAAGGCCGTCCATGTATATCGGTGACGTCGCCGAAAGGGGACTCCACCATCTGGTCTACGAAGTCGTGGACAACAGTATCGACGAGGCCATGGCCGGGTACTGCGACACCATCGACGTGACCATACTCGAGGACAACTCGATCAAGGTCTCCGACAACGGCCGAGGCATCCCTACGGGCATGCACCCGAAGGAGCACCGCTCCGCCCTCGAGGTCGTGCTCACCGTCCTGCACGCAGGCGGCAAGTTCAGCAAGGCCAATTACAAAGTCTCCGGAGGTCTCCATGGCGTGGGCGTGTCCTGCGTCAACGCCCTCTCGGACTTGCTCATAGCAGAAGTGCACAGGGAAGGGCAGATCTTCGTGCAGAAGTATTCCGAAGGCAAGCCCACCACACCCGTTGAGGTGACCGGCAGCTGCAGCGACACCGGTACCACCATCACCTTCCATCCGGACGCCAAGATCTTCACCCAGACCATAGTCTACAAATATGACACCCTGGCAGCCCGTCTGCGTGAGCTCGCCTACCTCAACAAAGGCATCCATATCAGCCTCACCGACAGGCGCGCCACCCTCGAGGACGGCAGTTTCAAATCCGAGACTTTCTTCTCCGAGAAAGGCCTCCAGGAATTCATCGAATACCTGGACGCAGGTGCCGAGACCATCATCCCCGAGCCCGTCTGCGTGAACTCCGACAAGATCATCCCCATCGACATAGCCCTTCAGTACAATACCGGCTACACCGAGAAGATCTATTCCTACGTAAACAACATCAACACCATAGAGGGCGGAACCCATCTCCAGGGTTTCAAGATGGGCCTCAGCCGTTCGCTCAAGCAGTACGCAGAGAAGAACAAGCTCCTGGAGAAGTACAAGGGCGACCTCGCCCCCGAGGACTTCCGCGAAGGCTTGACCGCGGTGATTTCCGTCAAGGTGGCGGAGCCCCAGTTCGAAGGCCAGACCAAGACCAAGCTCGGCAACACCGAGGTGACTTCGGCAGTTTCCCAGGCCACCGCGGCAGCCATGGATATCTTCCTCGAGGAGAATCCCAAGCTTGCCAAGAGCATTATCGAGAAGATAGTCCTCGCCGCCACCGCCCGCAACGCAGCCCGCAAGGCGCGTGAGATGGTGCAGCGCAAGACCGTCATGACCGGCGCCGGCATGCCCGGCAAGCTGGCCGACTGCTCCGAGAGGGATCCCGAGAAGTGCGAGCTCTTCCTCGTCGAGGGAGACTCCGCAGGCGGTACCGCCAAGCAGGGCCGCGACCGCCGCTACCAGGCCATCCTTCCCCTCAGGGGCAAGATCCTCAATGTGGAAAAAGCCGCCGGCGACCGCGCTTTCGACAGTGAAGAGATACGCAACATCTACACAGCCCTCGGAGTCACCGTGGCCGTGGAAGACGAGAACGGCGAGAAGAGGATGGACCTCAGCAAGCTCCGCTATCACAAGGTGATCATCATGACCGATGCCGATGTGGACGGAAGCCATATCGCCTGCCTCATCCTGACCTTCTTCTTCAGGTACATGTTCGACCTCATCAAGAACGGCTATGTATATCTCGCCACACCTCCCCTCTACCTCGTCAAGAAAGGCAAGGAAGAAGTCTATTGCTGGACCGAGGAACAGCGCGAACAGACCGCCCAGAGGCTGGGCAAGGGTACCGACAAGGGCTACACGGTCCAGAGGTACAAGGGTCTCGGTGAGATGAGCGACCAGCAGCTCTGGGACACCACCATGGATCCAGGGCGCAGGCGTCTCCGCCAGATCACCATCGAAAACGCCGCCCAGGCCGAAAGGACCTTCTCCATGCTCATGGGCGACGACGTACCGCCCCGCCGCCAGTTCATAGAGGACAATGCCCATTACGCCAACATCGACGCATAAGCCCTCCGAGACATGTCCAGGTTGCAAACTCCTATGAAAACCATACTGCCGCTGCTCCTTGCTGCGGCTGTTTTGGTGTTCTGCATGCCTCGAAAAGCGCATTTCTCCTACAACTACAAGAAAGGTTCGGCCTGGAGATACGAGTCTCTGGTGGCCCAGTTCGATTTCCCCATCTACAAGACCGAGGAACAGCTCCAGGAAGAGATGAGCAGCACTTCGGAAAATGTGATACCCTACTACCGTTATTCGGAGGAGACGGTGAACCGCCGCCTCCAGGCCGTAGGAGCCCTCGACCTCGGGGAGTACGCTTCCATCCGCGGAGCCATCAGCTCGGCGGCCAGGGACATATATTCCCATGGAGTCATTTCGGACGAGGGTGTAAAATTCTCCGATTCAGGCGACCCGGTGCTCTTTATCCAGAGGAACAAGAGGGCCGTGAAGCACCCCGCTTCCGACGTGTACAAACTTTCGGACGCCCGGGCCAAACTCCTTGCCGCGGTCGCGTCCCGCTACCCCCAGGCCAGGATTGACTCAGTCTTCGACGCCGCCGGGGTATATGACATCATTGTCCCCAACCTCAGCTACGACCCCCAGACTACGGAGCTCGTGCACAGGGAATCGGACAATTATATCTCTCCCACCTCGGGCTATGTCAGCGCCGGCCAGCTCATAGTCGCGGAAGGGGAGATCATCACCGCCGACATCGCCCAGATGCTCGATTCCTACAAAAGGGAATACGAGAGCAACCTGGGCTACGTCCACAGGCCCGCCCTGGTGTGGCTCGGAGACATACTCCTGGCCCTGCTGCTGTCGGGGCTGCTTTTCAGCCTGGTATATCTCACCCAGCCTTCGCTCCTGGGGTCCAAGGGCTTCCTGTACATCATCACGGTCTTCCTGATAATGACCCTGATGACCTGCCTGGCCTGCAGAATCAACGAAGAACTGCTCTTCCTGGTGCCGTTCTCCCTGGGAGCCATATATCTCAAGTCATTCTTCCGCAACAGGACGGTCTTCGCAGTCTTTGTGGTGACCCTGCTGCCCCTGCTGGTGTTCAGCTCGGACGGAGCCCCGCTCTTCCTCATGAATTTCGCTGCGGGCGCTGTGACCATCTACACCCACGACTTTTTCAACAAGGGCTGGAAGCAGTTCATCAACGCCATGATCATCTTCGCGGTGATGATGACGGTCTACATGATGTTCTATATGCTGGACATCTTCTCGGTCATCCCGGTCCGCAGGGTCCTGTTCATATTCCTGGGCTGCCTGCTCACCGTGGTCGGCTATCCTTTCGTCTTCCTTTTCGAAAAAGCCTTCGACCTGGTGTCCTCCACCCGTCTGGCGGAACTCTGCGACACCGGCTCTCCGGCCATCAGGGAACTCGAGAGCAAGGCTCCCGGCACCTTCCAGCATTCACTCCAGGTCATGAACATGGCTGACGCAGCCGCCCGTGCGATCAACGCCGACGTGCCTCTGGTGAGGGCAGGAGCCCTCTACCACGATATAGGCAAGATGTCCAATCCTCTCTGCTTCGTCGAGAACGAATCCCTGGTGGGAGACGACTCCACAGCCAAGTACCACAGCTCGCTGAGCGCCCGTCAGAGCGCACACGAGATCATTAACCATGTCTCCGACGGTTTAGCCCGCGCCGACAGGTGGAAGCTTCCTTCCATCATCAAGGACTTCATCATCACCCATCACGGCACTACGGTCGTGACTTACTTCTTCCATAAGTTCGTAAGCGAAGGAGGGGATCCTGCGGATGTGGCCGACTTTACCTACAAGGGCATGACTCCCAAGACCAGGGAGCAGGTGATACTGATGCTCAGCGACAGTCTTGAAGCGGCTTCCCGCTCTCTCAAGGAGCACAGCCCTGAGGCCTATTCCGAGCTCGTCGAATCCATCACCCAGGGCAAGGTGGAAGCAGGGCAGCTGGCCGACGCCGACATCACCATCAAGGAGCTGGGCATGGTCAAGGAAGCCCTCAAGTCCTATCTGGCGCAGCTCTACCACGACCGGATAGCATATCCCAAAAGAAATCAATAATATCAGATACAAGAAATGAAAGTTACAGAAAACAAGATCGATGCACTCAACATCGAACTCACGATGGAGATCGTCAAGGACGATTATTCGGAGACCGTCCGCAAGAAAATAGCTGACTACCGCCGCAGGGCTGACTTCAAGGGCTTCCGCAAAGGAAACGTGCCCGAGTCCCTGGTGCGCCGCGTCTATGGCGAGCAGGCTCTCGCAGAGTCCGTCAACCAGGTCATCTCCCAGGGCCTCGAGGATTACATCACCGGCCACAAGCTGAACATCCTCGGCGAGCCCCTCACCAGCGAGAAGCAGCCTGAGAACGAGTGGGTGGACGGAAACGACTTCAAATTCATCTTCGACATCGCCGTCTCTCCCGAGGTCAAGCTCGACGTCGTCAAGGAAGACACCGTCAATTCCTATACCGTCACCGTGGACGCCAAATCCAAGCAGCCCATGATCGACAGCCTCAAGAAGTACTATGAGGAGAAGAAAGAGGAGAAGAGTGACGAAGACATCGACAAGGAAGTCACCGAAAGGCTCAAGGGACAGTACAAGCAGCAGTCCGACTGGCGCCTCTCCAAGGACATCCGCGACTATTTCGTGAAGAAGGCCGGCATCGCCCTCCCCGAGGACTTCCTCAAGAGGTGGCTCTTCGTGGCCAACGAAGGCAAACTGACCAAGGAAGAAATCGAAAAGGATTTCCCCGGTTTCTGCGAGGACTTCCGCTGGCAGCTCGTCAGGGGCTACCTGATGAAGAAATTCGACTTCAAGGTGACCGAAGAGGACATCAAGGAAGCCGCACACGCTTTCGTGACCTACCAGTATGCCATGTACAGTATGGGAAATGTGCCCGATGAACTGATCGCCGACGCAGTGAACAACGTCCTCTCCGACCGCAAGCAGATCGGCCGTCTCGAGGAACAGGTCGAAGACCAGAAGGTCATGGCCAAGATCCGCGAGACCATCACCATCGCCTCCAAGAAGATCAGCGCATCCAAATTCGCAGAGCTTTAATCCTCCCTTGCCATGAAAACCGGAAGCAAAATTGCAGTCATCATCGTGATAGTAGTCCTTCTCGGCCTGGCGGGTTTCTGCTGGGTGAAGTTCTACTTCGTGCTGGGCACCGGGGTGAAAGCCGGTGAACTGAACCAGATAGTCTACAAAGGCTGGGTCTGGAAGACCTATGAGGGCCGCCTCATCCAAGCCGGTTTCAAAGGCGCCAAGGGCGGCGGAAACATCCAGTCCAACGAATTCAATTTCTCCGTGGAGGATCCCGCTGTCGCCGATTCCCTGATGAAATGCAGCGGCAAGCTGGTCCAGCTCCATTACAAGGAGTACAACGGTGCCCTTCCCTGGAGGGGCATGCAGAAGTACATCGTGGATGAGATCGTCTCCGTCACAGAATCCGATCTGGGCACCAGCATCCCTATAGTTGGAGAGACCGAATGAAAAGGACAATGACAATCCTGGCGGCCCTGTGGCTCGCCGCAGCACCTTCCTTCGCACAGAGGAAGGTGCTTCACGTTTCCCCCGAGTCAAATCCCGGCGGGCCTATACTGGAAATGGCTGACCTTGCCAGGGTCCGCTCTCCCTACAACACCACCACGCCCCTTTGGCATTGGAATGAGTCAGGGGATCCTGAAAGGGGATACCGTCCGTCCGGCGCCGGCACCCTCTGGCCCCTTCCCGTATCGGACGACCCCGGAATCATCTACGGCACGAGCGTCTCGCGCAATGAATTCGGCATCAGCGGGGGAGTCTTCCCCTCCAACGGAGGCAGCCTCGCCGCGGTGTACCGCAAGGACGAAAGGGACGTGACTTCATTCCCCCTGCTGGACATCAACACCCGCACGGGCGAACTCGTGAGCGTGAAATATCCCATGAACGGCATGGCCTCGGAGCACATAGCCCTGTGCGTCTGCGACAGCCTCGGGTCCATTATCGCGACCATAGTCCCGGACGACTTCACCGACGAGCAGTACCTTACCAACATCACCTGGTCGCCTGACGACAGGTACATTTTCATCCAGGTGCTGGACCGCAGCCAGCATCGCATGCACCTCAATATGTACCGCTCCTGCGACGGCACATTCGTAAGGACCCTGCTGACGGAGGAGAACGATGCGTGGGTGGAGCCGCTGGACCCCCTGTATTTCATGAAGGACAGCTGGAACTTCCTCTATCGCACCGACAACCGCGACGGCTACCGCAATCTCTATCTCTGCGACACCCTGGGCACCGTCAGGCGCCTGACCGCGGTGGATGCCGATGTGGAGTACATTGACAATGACGGCCGCTATGTCTATTATTATTCGGCGGAGGTATCTCCGGTGCAGCGGCATCTTTTCCGCATCGACACCCGCCGGCGCAATGCCAGGCCGCAGCAGCTCACTTCAGGCCGGGGCATGCACACCGTGAGCCTGAGCCCGGATTTCAAGCGTTTCGTCGACCTGTGGAGCGACTATGACGTCCCGGCAGTGACGCAGCTGCGAAAGATCGACGGCACCCTCCTGGAGACCCTGGACGAGGCTCCGGACCCGCTTGGAAGCTACGCGAAGTGCGAGGTGGAATTCGGCACCGTGCCTTCAGCGGACGGACAGTTCGAAAACTATTACCGCCTGTTCAAGCCCCTGGGCTTCGATCCTTCCAAGAAATATCCCCTCATAGTCTATGTCTATGGCGGCCCCCATTCCCAGATGGTCACCGGTGCCTGGCAGGGGAACGTACGCCTGTGGGAGATGGCCATGGCCCAGAGAGGCTATGTGGTCTATGTACAGGACAACAGAGGGACCCAGAACCGGGGAGCGGCTTTTGAGAAAGCTATCAACCGCCAGTGCGGCCAGGCCGAAATGGCCGACCAGATGTCCGGTATCAGGACCCTGCTCGACGAGCCCTGGGTCGATGAAACCAGGGTCGGCGTCCACGGATGGAGCTACGGCGGATTCATGACCATATCGCTGATGACAAATTATCCCGAGGTTTTCAAAGTGGGTGTCGCCGGCGGCCCCGTCATTGACTGGAAGTGGTATGAGGTCATGTACGGAGAGCGTTACATGGATACCCCCGAGTCCAACCCGGAGGGCTTCGCCAAGACATCCCTTATCAATATGGCACCCCACCTGAAGGGGCGGCTTCTCATCTGCCAGGGTGCCATCGACCAGACTGTCGTCTGGGAGCATTCGCTGAGCTTCGTGCAGCGCTGCATCGAAGAGGACATCCAGCTGGATTATTTCCCTTATCCCCGCTCGGAGCACAACGTGAGCGGCGTATGGAGAAACCATCTCAACGCCAAGATCACGGATTATTTCGTGGAGCACTTATAGTACCGGGAACCCCGGGTCGAACGCAGGAATGTGCAGGATTTCGGTCTTGAACACATTCCTGCGGTGCATTCTGTCTATCTTCTCCTTTATGGACGGGTCTTCGCAGACGCCTTCGCGTATGTATTTGTCGAGGGTGCCGTAGCTGAAGCCGAACTTTTCTTCGTCGGGGCAGGAGCCGGGCAGCCCGTCATCCGGGATTTTCTCGACCCAGCGTGAAGGCAGGCCTAGAGCGTGCCCTATGCCGATGACCTCTCTCACGCAGAGCTTGCGAAGGGGCGAGAACGAACCTGCAGCGTCTCCGAACAGGGTGGCGTAGCCTATATAGTCTTCCGAGAGATTGCAGGTGTTGGCTACCATCCCGTCCAGGCTCTGGGCTGCGGCATACAGCACGGTCATACGTATCCTCGGCGGTATGTTCTGGACAGTCTGCAGGCTGAACCCTCCTTCGAGATACTGGCCGAGAGCATCGAGCTCCGATTCCACCTTGCCTATGGGCAGGCACAGATACCGGATACCCAGGTAACTGCAGATTTCATCTGCTCCGTTGAGGCTCTGGCCGTCTGCAGGCATTGCAATGCCGACGACCCTGTCCTTGCCCAGGGCTTCGGCGCACAGCGCCGCGGCAATCGTACTGTCCTTGCCACCGCTCATGCCCAGCACGGCGTTGCATTTGGGGCCGTTCTTTTCGAACCATCCACGTATCCACGCCACGCAGGCGTCTTTCAAAGCATTGTAGTCCATTTTTCCGTTGTTTTTACAAAGATAGCAATTTAAAAATGCTATCTTTACAAATGTATTACCGGAAAATCCAAATCCAAAATAATGAAAAGACTTATCGTAATCATCTCCGCGATGCTGTCACTGTGCGCCGCAGCATACGCGCAGCCTCAGAAAGAGGCCCCCAAGGATGACAGACATGTCCGCACTGCAAATTACGACCTCGCCGCCCGCTTCTCCGCCAAGAAAGTCGGTCAGATGGTTTATTCAACCTCCGTCACGCCCCGCTGGTTCAGGGATTCGGACAAGTTCTGGTATGCGTGGAAGACGGCACAGGGGACACGCTATTATATCGTCGACCCGGCTTCCGGGTCCAGGACCGAGACCCTGGAGCCCGTGAAACTCGCAATGCAGCTCACTGAGATCGTAAAGGATCCCTTCGACGCCCAGCACATCCCCTTCCAGAACCTGAAGCTCGAAGATGACAAGACCTTCACCTTCGACATCACCAGCACCCAGGACAAGCCGGCCGACAAGGATACGACCAAGAAGGCAGTGGCCTCACGTCCCGGACGTCCCGAAAAGAAAGTCTTTCATTTCAGTTACGACATAGCTTCCAGGACCCTGACCGATGTCACGGAAGAGAAGGAAAAAGAAGAGCAGAAGTACCCCAGGTGGGCTTCCCTCTCTCCTGACGGACTCATGGGTGTGTATCTGAAGAACCACAATCTCTGGGCCATGGACACCACCAACATGCGCAAGGCGGCCAAGGACGAGAAGGACAGCACCCTGGTGGAGCGCCAGCTCACCTTCGACGGCGTGAAGGACTTCTCCTGGGGAGGCGGCAACTATACCGGCGACACCCAGACCGACAGCACCCGCCGCTCCATGGCGTCTGTGCTCTGGTCTCCTGATTCCAGGCATTTCGCCGTGCTCAAATGGGATATGTCCAAGGTCAAGGAACTCTGGGTCATCAATTCGGTGAGCCAGCCCCGTCCGACCCTCGAGACCTACCACTACCAGATGCCCGGCGAGCCCGGTCCCAAGGGCTATCTCTACGTCTTCGACGCAGCCTCAGGCACCAGCCGCGAGATCTCTGTGTCAGCTTTCAAGGACCAGGACATGGAGATACTCAGGGCTCCCATGACCACCAAGGACGGCTATGCCGATTACCGCAGCGCCAAATGGCTCGGTGACGACAGCGGCTTCTACGCACAGCGCCTCAGCCGCGACCTCAAGCGTATAGACCTCGTGCGGGTCGATATCGACGCCGATTCCGCCCGCACCGTGGTGCCCGAGAGGATGAATACCTATGTGGAGACCCGCGAGCCCCGCTTCATCAAGGGCGGCAGCCAGTTCATCTGGTGGTCCGAGCGCAACGGCTGGGCCAACCTCTACCTCTACAATGCCGACGGCACCCTGGTGCGCAACCTCACCGAAGGCGCCTTCCACGTGGAGGATGTGGTCGAGGTCAACGAGGCGGCGGGATACGTGATCCTGAGCGCCTGCGGAGTGAACAAGGATGAGAATCCCTACCAGATGCACACTTTCAAGGTCAGTCTCGCAGGAGGAGCCATGCAGCAGCTGGACATGGACGATATGGATGTGCAGTCCCTCGCCAGCGACGACGGCCGCTGGTTCGTGGCCAACTATTCCAGGGTGGACGCCCAGCCCGCATCGGCCCTGTACAACGCCCAGACCGGCCGCAAGGTCATGGATCTCGAAGTGGCTGATTTCTCCAGGCTCTTCGAAGCCGGATACAAGTTCCCCGAGCGCTTCAAGGTCAAGGCCGCCGACGGCATTACCGACCTCTGGGGCGTGATGTACAAACCTTTCGATTTCGATTCCACCAAAATATACCCCGTGTGCGAATACGTCTATCCCGGTCCCCAGGTCGAGGCCAACAACATAGCATGGTCCTCCGGCATGACCAGGGTCGACCGTCTCGCCCAGGTAGGCTTCATCGTGGTCACCGTAGGTAACCGCGGAGGTCATCCCAACCGCTCCAAGTGGTATCACAACTATGGCTACGGCAATCTCCGTGACTACGGTCTGGAGGACCAGAAATACGCCCTCCAGCAGCTCGGGGCCATCCATCCCTACATGGACCTCGACCGGGTGGGCATCCACGGTCACTCCGGCGGCGGATTCATGTCCACCGCGGCCATCCTGACCTATCCCGATTTCTACAAGGCGGCCGTGTCCTGCTCAGGCAACCATGACAACAGCATCTACAACCGCTGGTGGAGCGAGCAGCACCACGGTATCCAGGAGAAGATAGTCCAGAGCGACACCACCTTCGCCTACAGCATCGAGAAGAACCAGGCCCTGGTGAAGAACCTCAAGGGACACCTGATGCTGGCCACGGGAGACATAGACAACAATGTCCACCCTGCCAACACCATACGCGTGATGGACGCTCTGATCCGTGCCAACAAGCGCTTCGATTTCCTCTATTTCCCCGGACAGCGTCACGGCTACGGCGACATGAACGAGTATTTCTTCTGGAGGATGGCCGATTATTACGCCGAATGGCTCCTGGGGGATACCCAGAGGCCACTCGTCGATATCTATCAGATGAATAACGACTGATGTTTCAGTCGCTCAGCTCCAATATCTCCAGCGCCTGCCCGGCGCTGGAGAATTTTTTATCCGTCTCTATGCCCTGGAAGCCTCTCCCGTGCCAGTCTGCGAGTGCGAAATCGCAGCCGGCTTCGTGAGCGCAGGCCCAGTCGTGGGGGGTGTCCCCGAGGAATATGCACGAGGATGCGGCGATATGTCCGCCTGTGGCCAGCGACGCCCGGCCTATGCATTCCAGGAGCGGGTCGGGGTAGGGCTTGTGCCTTACCGTGTCCTCAGCGCAGACAGGGAAATCGATCAGGTGGACCATACGGGCGAGTATCTTGTCGTATTCGAATTCGAAGCGGCTGCGGGAGGTCACTATCCCGGTCAGGACTCCTGAGTCCTTGACCTTTGCAAGCAGCCCGTCCACTCCCGGGAATGCCGTGATGTAATGGGAGAGGGCGATGAAATTCTCTTCCCATCTCTGGGCGAAATCTTCCTTCCCGCTGTATCCCAAATGGCCTGCGACAGCTGCGCTGGGGATGCCGAAATAGCCATAGGCTTCCTCGTAGGGCATTTCCCGGCCCATGAGCTGCTCCACGGTGCGCATAAGTGACAGGACCCCGGTCTTTTCGGTGTCGATCAGGGTCCCGTCTATGTCGAATACTACAAGCTGATATCTGCCCATCAGTGTCTTACCATTTCTCAATGTCGAACTCAGGGGCTATCCTTATGATCTCAGGCTCTTTCTCGGGCATGATGTCCTTGTAGGCGGCCTGGATGCCGGAAGCGTCCATGATGTCGTAGCACCTCTGGCTGAAGGGGCGGTTGCGGAAGTTCTCGGTATTCTTGACTTCCACGCCCAGACCGTCGTTGATCAGGAAGTTGTCCTTGACCAGGTTGTCATGGACCTTGATGTCGTAGTCGCGGTCGCTGGCGATGTGCAGCCATGCCTTGTAGGTGACATTTACGAAATTGTCATGGATGTCCCAGCCGGAAGAGCCGTCGTCGGGATAGAGGCACCTGGGGGAGGAGAACACGTAGTTGCCCTCGATCTCGGAATCGGGCTGCCTGCCGAGCAGGTATATGGGACCTCCGTCGCTCAGGAGCTGGTGGGTGTTGCCTATGCGGTTGAAGCTGACGGCATTGTGTCCGGCCACTTTGGACTCGGGTATGCCGGCGTTGCCCCACCACCAGCCGAGGGCGATGGCTCCGTAGGGGCAGTACTGGATGTCATTGTACAGGAACTTCACATCCTTCACGAAGAAGGCCACCATGGTCTCCACCTGGCGGAAATCCAGGCAGACGTTGCGCAGGTAGTTGTTGGATATGAGGATGTGGTGGCAGAGGCCTTCGATGCCTGCGGGGTAGGTGCCCTCGCCGTCGCCTATCTCATAGTGCTGGGGATGTCCTATGGTCAGGGAGTTGCCCAGGATATCTATGAAGACATTGCCCACTATGCTGCTGTACTGCACGTCGTTTGTCATCGTGATGGCGGAGGCGCAGCCCAGATGCTCGAAACGGCAGCGCTCAATGCGTATGCCGCTGGCGTTCTTGACATCGACGCAGCCTTCGGGCACCATGCAGCTGTTGTACTTGGTGGGGTGCCAGTTGCCGTCGGGGATGTACTTGCCGGCGAGTCCGAGGCTCTGGATGCCGCCGAATCCGCGGGATCCCTCGAGCTCTGCGAGGTTCCATGCATCGTAGGCGAAGGTGATGCCTTCGAAGGCGATGTTGCTGACCCTTTCGTCATTGGACTTGCCGTGGATACGGATGAGACCCTCGCTGCGGGGCACCACGATCTCCAGGTCGTTGGCGTGGGCGCCGTCGGTCATGTAATAGAGGGTCTGGGTGCTGCGGTCGAAATAGAATTCGCCGGGCTCGTCCAGGAGCTCGAAGGCGTTGCGGAAATGGAATTTGCCGCGGTAGTCTATCTTGCCGGCCCAGGCCATGGAGTTGATGATGGCGCCGAGAGGCTGCTGCAGATGGGCCCTGTAGCTGCCGTCGGGCATCTTCTCCATATCGCTCAGGCACAGAATCTTCTCAGTCCAGGTCTTGCTCTGGACCATTTCCACGTCCTCGGGGTTGCGGAAGGCGGCGAGCTGCTCTCCAGCGCGGATCGCGATGCTCTCCACACCTTCACCGGCTCCGAACGCCCAGCTCTCGGCTCCCGTGATGGGGAAGCGCTGAGCCACTCCGGCTCCGTCGGCCTGGACGCTGGCCTGTGCCATGAGCGCGCGCTTGCCGTCCACCAGCATGGTGCGGACCTTGTGGTCGCAGTCCAGGTGGGCGCTGTACAGATTGTCCTTCACCCTGGTCCAGCCGGTGACCTTGCGGCCGCCGCTGATGACGGGGGTTTCGCCTGCCTTGGCACGGATGAGAAGTCCCGCACCGTCCTTGCCGCTGTATTTCATGTCCAGGACAATGGGTTCGCTCAGCTCATAGGTGCCACCTGCGAGCTCGACGGTGACGTCCTTGCCCCTGGCGAGGGATTTAGCTGCCTGGGCGAGGGCTTTCGTGAGGGTGCCGGGAGCGGCGGGGATGACGGTGGCGGGAGCTGCGGCAGGGTCGGCCGCGGTGGCGGGGGAATAAGCCCAGCAGCAGCTGTCGCTCAGGATTTCCTTGCCGTTCTTGGCCTTGACCTCGATGAGGTTCTCACCCACATTGAGCTTGATTCCTTCCCAGACTATGCGGCAGAGTTTGTCTTTCTTCTTCGTGCCGACCAGTTTGCCGTTGACATAGAGGCTGGCGGAAGGCAGGTTGGTATAGACCCTGACATCGGTGATGCCGTCCTCCCTGAGGTCGTAACGGGCGGAATTGATGTGGAGGGTGGGTTCCTCGCTGTTCCAGTTGGCCTTGTAGAAGTAGAATGCGTCCTTGCGGTTCTGACGGTCGCGGGTCACGAGGCCCTTGTCGTTCACACCGTCGGTGTCGCCTTCGCGGCGTATGGTGGAGGGGAAGTCGGCGAACACCCAGACGAATTTGCTCCAGAGCCAGGGCCTTTCGGAGAAGGCTTCCCAGTTGCCTTCATGGCAGAGGGCCTGGGCCTCCTCGGGATGGTAGCGGCCGCTGGGCAGCTTGCTCTTGTCCAGGGGCCACTGGTGGTGCTTGATGCTGGCTGCGGCGCCGTATTCGGAGACTCCGACCGGCTTGCCATGGGATTCGGCGCGGGCCTGGTCGAAGAATTTGGATGCTCCGGTGTATCCGTCGCTGAAATAGCCGTAGTACTTGTTCCAGGCGATCAGGTCGGCGCAGTCGATGTAGTGGCTCTGCTCGACGCAGGTGGCGAAGGTGGTGAGGCGCGAAGGGTCGCACTGGTGGTAGAGCTCGTTGAGTTCCTTCAGGAAGGGGATGGGGTCGTCGTACTGTTCGAACCTCCCGTCATTGACGAGTATCTCGTTGAAGAGGCCCCAGAAGATGATGCTGGGATGGTTGAATTTCTGGTAAACCAATTCCCTGAGCTGCTCGCGGGCGTTTTCCTTGACACTGTCGAGGTAGCCGGTGTAGCCGTATCCGCCGGGACCGCAGAGGGGGATCTCGGTCATCAGCACGATGCCGTCCTTGTCTGCGTGGCGGTAGACGGGCTCGGCATGGGGATAATGGGCGAGCCTCATGCCGGTGGCGCCCAGTTCCTTGATGATTTCGAAATCCCTTTCATAGTCCTCCTCGGTGAGGGCGCTGCCCTTGCCTGCCATATCCTCGTGACGGCAGGCGCCGACTATGTCCAGATACTCTCCGTTGAGGAAGAATCCATGGTCAGGATCCACTTTGAAGAAACGGAAGCCGGTCTGCTCGCTGACGCTGTCCTGCAGGATCCCGCCCTTGTAGAGGGACGTGGTCACGGTATAAAGGTAAGGGTCTTTCTTTCCGTTCCAGAGATGGGGCTTTTCCAGCTCGAAATCTATGCTGGCGTGGATCAGGCCCTGGCTGTCCTTGGACATCCTGGTCTGGGAAAGGGGCTTGCGGGTCTTGGCGACCTCCTTGCCGGAGGCGTCGAGTATGGCTGTCTCTATGCTGTAGGCGCTCTCAGGACCGCTCACTGACACTATGGTCTCAGCCGAGACGGATGCTCTCTCCTTGCTGACATCCGACTGGCGGACCAGAAGTCCGGGGGAAGCGTAGAAGAGGGGAGAGATGCAGTCTTTTTCAGTGATGATCAGATGGCAGGGCCTGTGCAGTCCGCCGCAGACGTTGAAGTCTCCGCTGATGGGGAGCACATCGGTGCGGTAGGCGTTGCTGACCCAGACCTCGATGAGGTTGGATCCGTCCTTGAGGAAATCGGTGATCTCGAAGCAGCAGGCCGTGTAGCCTCCCTTGTGGGAGCCGGCGTTGCGGCGGTTTATGAAGAGGTCAGCGACGCTGTTGGCGCCTTCGAAATACAGGTAGAGCCTCTTGTCCTTGAGCTCGGGAGTGAGTTCGAGCTGATGCTCGTACACCATCATCTCCCTGTTGTACCAAAGGGTGTCGGCCACATACCAGGTGTTCCAGGTATGGGGGAGGGTCACGGCTTCACCCTTGAAGCCCTTCGCCGTGCGGGTGATGGGCTTGATGGTCCAACCGTCGGTGAGTGTAATCTTCTGTCTCCCCGCGGCGGAAGCCGGCAGGGAAAGAAAGGTAAGCAGCAATGCGGATACCGCTGCCAGGATGGTAGTAAGTCGTTTCATAATTATGTGTCCGTCAGGCTTTTACCTGACATTAACGGTTATTATCGCAGCAGTTGCGGGGGCAAGTTTGACGCGCAGGGCGTTGGAGCGGACCTTGACGGGGGCTCCATCGGGGTCGCTGCCCTTCCAGGCGTCTTCCCATTCTCCGTCGGGATCTATCTTGTAACCTCCGAGGGTGACTCCGCCCAGGGCAGCCACGTCAGGGCCTTCGATAAACTTGACCTTGGCGTTCCCGGCGGCCTGGAGGCCGTCCAGGGCCACTTCGATTTCACGGGGCTGTGCCTCGGCCGAATGCTCCTTGTTGATGATGGTCACGGTGTATTTGCCGCCGTCCTCGCAGGCGTAGGCTGACAATTGGGCGGTGCTGCCGTCCATGGCGACTCCCGCGATCCTGCCCTTGGCCATGTCGGAGAATGCCTTGATGGCGTAGCAGATGGGACGGATCTCGAATCCGTCGCCTTCGCTGACGAAGAGTGCGTAGCGGGAAACCACGGTGCCGTTACCTCCGCCTACCCTGTCGCCGGTGTGGAAATTGAAGCCGGTGCACTTGTGGCTGGACCACCACCACATGTAGTCGAGGGCCCAGAGGGTGGAGGCGTAGGAATCGCTGGCGCCCTTGAGGCCGCCGTACCAGATGCTGTTGGTCTCGCTCAGGCGGTAGGGGCAGCGGGCGAACACCGAATCCATCCTTTCATAAACCTTCTCGTAGCGGGGGTGCATGTCGTCGCTGAGCAGCATGTCGATCTTGACTGCCGGGTCGAAGGGGATGAGCTCAGAAGGGTCGCTGACCTTGAAAGGATTGGTGTAGGCGCAGTCTCCGGGATAATAGTGCATGGTGAGCAGGGAGACGGGGCCCTGGGGAGCGCCGAAATTGTCCAGCATCCAATCCGAGAGAGGGGGATTGGGGTTGTCGTCGGGAGCCACGAAGGGTGCTCCGGGGGCGACTTTCTTCATCTCCTCGTAGATGCCGCCCCAGTGGGGTCTCATCTGGCCTTCGAAATCCTTGTAGTAAGAAGGCTCGTTGCCGATGGCGAAATAGGCGAGGCGGTCGCGGTAGTTCTTCCAGATGTGGCCTGCGACTTTGGCGCCGTAGGCGGGGTCGCCGTCCTTGAGCCTCACCGAGTAAATGACCTTGGCCTGGGTCTTGGCCACGAAGCCGAAGAATTCGTCGATGTCGGGAATGTCAGGAAGGGGGTTGGTGGGGTTGTCGGTGGAGTTTCCGCCGATACGTATGCTCTTGATGCCTATGGTGTTGAACAGGCGGATGAGAGCTTCGTTCTTGTCCGTGAAGTAGTACTTGCCTTCATGCGGGACGAGCATGGCAGATTCATAGCTTACCCCGATCACGTCGTCTGAGAAAGTGACGGCGTCTTCAGCGGGGGCACTCACGACGACGCGGGCTGCGGGCTCGGTGG
Organism: Bacteroidales bacterium; assembly: GCA_017455065.1. Taxonomy (GTDB): domain Bacteria; phylum Bacteroidota; class Bacteroidia; order Bacteroidales; family UBA932; genus Cryptobacteroides. Next base: position 118,088 of record JAFTBU010000049.1, on the reverse strand, counting down.
TGGTGCAGGCGGCGGCCAGGATCAGCGAGGCCGCGGCGATGATTGTGGTCAGTTTTTTCATTTGTAACAATCCCATGATTTTATGGCCAGGTCATCCATGCTGACTGAGCAGAATGCCCTGATGTATGCCGTGGCAAGACGGCTGTTGGTTATTAGTGGTACGTTGAAATCAATGGCGGTGCGGCGGATATGGTAGCCGTTGGTGAGCTCGTGCCTGGTGAAGTTCTTGGGCATGTTCACCACCAGTTCGACCTTGTGGTCGCGGATGATGTCGAGAGCCGAGTATTCGTCTTCGCCGGGGGTCTCGTCGGGCCATACCGCGAGTTTGGCGGGGATGCCGTTCTCCCTGAGGAAGGTGCAGGTGCCCCTGGTGGCGTAGATGGTGTATCCGTGGCTGTGGAGCAGCTGGCATGGCATCAGCAGGCTGGCCTTCTGCAGGGCGTCTCCGGAGGAGATCAGCACTGAATTCTTGGGGATGCGGTGGCCTACCGAGAGCATGGCCTTGATGAGGGCTTCGTCGAAGCTGTCACCTATGCAGCCCACTTCTCCTGTGGAAGTCATGTCCACACCCAGGACGGGGTCGGAGTGGGTGAGCCTGGAGAATGAGAACTGGGAGGCCTTCACGCCGACGTACTCGAGCTCGAAGGCGTCCTTCTCCATGGGTGCGGGATGCCTTCCCGTCATGGCCAGGGTGGCCAGTTCTATGAAGTTGGTCTTGAGCAGCTTCGATACGAAGGGGAAGCTCCTGGATGCGCGGAGGTTGCACTCTATGACCTTGACATAGCCGTTGGATGCCAGGAATTGGATGTTGAAAGGACCGGTGATATGGAGCTCTGCGGCAATGGCTGCAGCCACCTTGTGGATGCGGGCAGCGGTGACTCCGTAGAGCTTCTGGGGAGGGAACTGCATGGTGGCGTCTCCGGAGTGGACTCCGGCGAATTCCACATGCTCCGAGATGGCGTAGGCGATGACCTTGCCGCCGTCGGCGACTGCGTCGAACTCGATCTCCTTGGACTTCTGCATGAAGGCGCTGATGACCACGGGATGGTCCTCGGAGACCTCCACGGCCATCTCCAGGAAACCGGCCAGGTCTTCCTGGGAATAGCAGACGTTCATGGCGGCGCCTGAAAGCACATAGGACGGCCTGACAAGCACCGGGAATCCTACCTCATCCACGAATCTCTGGACATCGTCCATGGTGGTGAGCTCCCTCCATTTGGGCTGGTCAATGCCCAGCTTGTCCACGACGGTGGAGAACTTGTTGCGGTCCTCTGCGCGGTCGATGTCAATGGCGGAGGTGCCCAGGATGTTCACGCCGCTCTTCATCAGGGGCAGTGCGAGGTTGTTGGGTATCTGTCCGCCCACGCTCACTATGACTCCGGAAGGTTTCTCGAAATCGCAGATATCCATCACGGTCTCGTAGCTGAGCTCGTCGAAATAGAGCCTGTCGCTGAGGTCGTAGTCGGTGGATACGGTCTCGGGGTTGTAATTGATCATGATGCCCTTGTGGCCTTCCTTGCGTATGGTCTGGAGGGCGTTCACACCGCACCAGTCAAACTCCACGCTGCTGCCTATCCTGTAGGCTCCGGAGCCGAGCACGATCACCGTGTCGTCTCCGGCCCTGACGGTGACGTCAGGGCTGGTCTTGCCGTAGGTGAGGTAGAGGTAGTTGATGTCGGCGCCCGGCCTGAGGGCGAGGGCGGGTATCTTCTTGATGTCGGGCTTGAGCCTGTAGGCCCTTCTCATGAACCTGACATCCTCTTCGGTGTCACCGGTCACGCGGGCTATCTGCACGTCGGAGAAACCCATGGACTTGGCCTTGATGAGCAGCTCCTTGGAGAGTTCGGCGAGATTGTGGCATTTTTCGAGCTCCCTGTAGGTGTCCTCGATGTTCCTGAGTTTCTCCAGGAACCATTTGTCTATCTTGGTGAGTTCGTATATCCTGTCCACGGTGTAGCCGGACTCGAAAGCGGCTGCTATGGCGAAGATACGGGTGTCGGTGGGGTGGGAGAGCACGTAATCCAGGTCCTTGATATCGAAAGGCTTGTTGCACACGAATCCGTTGGCTCCCTGTCCTATCATCCTGAGACCTTTCTGCATGGCCTCCTCGAAGCTCCTGCCTATGGCCATGACTTCGCCGACACTCTTCATGCTGGTGCCGATCTCACGGGAGACGCCGTGGAATTTGGCCAGGTCCCAGCGGGGGATCTTGCAGATGATGTAGTCGAGCGAAGGGGTGAAGGCCTCCAGGGTCTGCCCTGTGGCGTAGTTGGTGATCTCGTCGAGATCGTAGCCGAGACCTATCTTGGCGGCTATGGTGGCGAGGGGATAGCCAGTGGCTTTGGAAGCAAGGGCGGATGAACGGCTCAGGCGGGCGTTGACTTCGATGACGCGGTAGTCCATGCTGCCGTCCGGGGCGAAGGCGAACTGCATGTTGCACTCTCCGACCACGCCCAGGTGGTTGACCATCTTGACGGCCAGTTCTTCGAGGTATTTGAGCTCCTCGGGGGTGAGGGACTGGCAGGGGGCTACGACTATGCTTTCGCCGGTGTGGATGCCCAGAGGGTCGAAATTCTCCATGTTGCAGACGGGGAGGCAGGTGCCTTTGGCATCCCTGACCACCTCGAATTCTATCTCTTTCCATCCGCGCAGGGACTTCTCCACCAGCACCTGGGGAGAGAATTGGAAGGCCTTGCCGGCCACTTCATTGAGTTCTTCTTCATTGTCGCAGAAACCTGATCCCAGGCCGCCGAGGGCGTAAGCCGCCCTGATGATGACGGGATAGCCTATCTGGCTGGCAGCTTCACGGGCCTCCTGGAGATTCTGGGCGGCGTGGGACTTGATGGTCTTGATGTCCACCTCGTCCAGCCTTTCCACGAAGAGCTCACGGTCCTCAGTGTCGATGATGACCTGCACCGGGGTGCCCAGGACTTTGACATTGTGCGAAGCGAGGAATCCGCTCTTGTACAACTCGACTCCGCAGTTCAGGGCAGTCTGGCCTCCGAAAGACAGGATGATGCCGTCAGGCTTCTCCTGCTCTATCACCTTTTCCACAAAAAAAGGCGTAACCGGAAGAAAATAAATCTTGTCCGCCACGCCTTCGGAAGTCTGTACGGTTGCGATGTTGGGATTGATGAGGACAGTGCTGATGCCTTCGTCCTTCATTGCTTTGAGGGCTTGTGAACCACTGTAGTCAAACTCGCCGGCCTCACCGATCTTGAGTGCGCCCGAGCCGAGAATCAGAACTTTTTTTAAAGAATTGTCTCTCATTATTAATTCCAGTCTATTGCTTCAGCCATGCTGGCTGCGATTTGCTTGTTGCACAGATTTCCTATGCTCCCGATGTGGCTGTGTCCGAGGTCGGAAGCCTTGAGGGTGGAGGGGTCGCCTCCAGAGTAGCTGAACCTGCCTTCGTTCACTTCCACGCCCACCTGCCTGTAGGCCTCGCGGAAAGGCGTGCCCTCCAGGGTGCGGCGGTTGACTTCCTCCACGGTGAAGAGGTAGGCGTAGCGGGGGTCTTCGAGTATCCTGTCGTTGACCTCCATATGCTTGAGCATGTAGTCTGTCATGCTGATGCATTCGCTGATCAGTTGCAGGCAGGGGAAGAGTATGTCCTTGAGCAGCTGGTAGTCCCTGTGATAGCCGTGGGGCATGTTGCTGCAGAGCATCGATATTTCATTCTCGCAGGCGAGCACACGGTTGCACTTGCCCCTCACCATCTCCCATACATCAGGGTTTTTCTTGTGGGGCATGATGCTCGAGCCAGTGGTGAGGCTGTCCGGGAAATGGATGAAGCCGAAATTGGGACTCATGTACATGCAGCAATCCGAGGCGAATTTGTTGAGGGTCAGGGCGACGCATCCTATGGCGGAGGCCACGCATTTCTCGGATTTGCCGCGGCTCAGCTGGGCTGCGATGCTGTTGTAGTCGGGGCGGCTGAAACCCAGGAGCCGGGTGGTCATCTCCCTGTCCAGGGGAAAGGAATTGCCATATCCCGCGGCGGATCCCAGGGGGTTGCAGTCCACCACCCTGTAGGCCCCGCGGAGCATCTGGACGTCGCTAACCAGGCTTTCGGCATAGGCTCCGAGCCACAGGCCGAAAGACGAAGGCATCGCTATCTGGTAATGGGTGTAGCCTGGGAGAAGCACTTCCTTGTATTTTTCGCTCAGGTCCTGCAGGGTGTCGAAAAGAGCCTTCACCTCGTCCCTTATCCCGGTCAGACGGTCCTTGAGGAAGAGCTTGATGTCCACGAGGACCTGGTCGTTGCGGGAGCGGCCGGAGTGGATCTTCTTGCCCATCTCGCCGAGCTCCCTGGTGAGAAGTATCTCCACCTGGGAATGGATGTCCTCCACATCGTCTTCGAGCTTGAAGGAGCCGTCGGCGATGCTGCGCGCTATCCTGTCCAGGCCTGCGTCGAGCTTCGAGAGCTCTTCGGAAGTGAGCAGGCCTATGCTTTCCAGCATGCGGATATGTGCCTTGGAACCGGCCACGTCGTATGCTGCGAGCTCCAGGTCGAGGATGCGGTCGTTGCCGACCGTGAATTCCTCCACCCTGTCCGTCGCCGATGTTCCTTTATTCCAGAGTGTCGCCATAAAAAGATCGTATGAAGATAATGAATTTATCGATAGCTTCAACCATTTCCGAAACTTTAAGATACTCGTCGGCATGATGTGAGCGTGCGGAGTCGCCCGGACCCATCTTGATGGCCTCGCATCCTATCCTTATCCAGTCGGAAGTGGTGGGGGAGGAGAAGGTCTCCCATCCCAGCCTTTCCACGGTCTCCAGCAGGCGCGATCCCGCGGGGGTCGAAGAGGAACGGTTGCGCAGGTTCCTGGGGGTGAGGGTGCTGCGGCACAGCGCCTGCAGCTCAGCGAGTATCTCTTCGTTGGTGTATCTGTCGGTGGGCCGTATGTCCACCACGAAACGGCAGCTGTCCGGAATCACGTTGTGCGCCACTCCGGCCTCGATCTGGGTGACGCTGAGACGGACGTCTCCCATGGTGTCGGAGTGCCTGGTGAAGCGGTGGCTGCGCAGTTTCTCTATGTCTTCCAGGGCAATGTACAATGCGTTCACGCCTTCGTCCCTGGCGGCGTGCCCGCTGACTCCGGAGGCGACTCCGTCGAGCACCAGCAGCCCCCTTTCGCTAGTTGCTGCCCGCATCCCGGTGGGTTCTCCCACGATCACCCAGTCCGGCATGGGGAATTCCTCCGCCGAGGCGAAATAACCGTCCGAGCCGAAGAGCAGAGCGGTGCCGTCGGGGCCCGATTTCTCTTCTTCGCGGGACAATATGAGCATCAGGTTGAAGGGCAGCGGCTCATCATAGAAATGCCTGAATGCGGCTATCATGGACACCACGCTGCCGCCGTCGTCATTGGAGCCGAGTCCCCAGATGATATCCGGGTCGTCGCCCGGATCGTAAGGGTCCCGGGTGTAGCTCCCTGCAGGGGGGACTGTGTCCATGTGGGCGTCGAGGGCGAGGGTCTTCAGCGAGGGGTCGAAGCGGCGGTTCAGGGCGAGGATGTTTCCGTAAACTACCTTGTGTGCTATGCCCATGCCATCCAGGGCGGAACTGATGACTTTGCACACCCCTTCCTCTTCGAAAGAGGGGGAAGGGACGCGGACCATCCGCCTCAGAAGCTCTGCATATTCACCGTACTTCATAACTCCAGTCTGGTTCCTCCTGCCTTCAGCAGGTCGTCGGAATGTTTTATCACGGCCGCGACGGCTCCATGTCTCAGGGCCGAGAACGCGGTTTCAAGCTTGGGTATCATGCCTTCGGCCACCTTGCCCCCGGCTTTCAAGGATGCGAAAGCGGCTTCGTCGATCAGGGGTATGACGCTGTTTTCGTCATTGATATCCGACAGCACCCCCTTCTTTTCGAAGCAGTACACCAGTTCGCCCCCGAGGGCTGCCGCCACGGAGCAGGCGACGGTGTCGGCATTGGTATTGAGCAGCTGTCCGAGGCCGTCGTGGTTGATGGCGCTGAAGACGGGCACCAGTCCCATCTCGCAGAGGGACAGCACCAGCTTGCGGTCCACGCAGGCGGGGGTGACATCCCCCACGAAGCCGTAATCGACCTGGGTGACTCCGTCGGAAAGGGTCCTGGGGGGCCTCTTAGGTGCCGTGATCACGCCTCCGTCGCAGCCGGACAGGCCGATGGCATTGCAGCCGCGGGCCTGGAGCAGGGCTGTGATGTGCTTGTTGCACCAGCCTGCGTACACCATGGTCACCACGCGGAGGGTGTCCTCATCGGTGACCCTGCGGCCCTCGATCTTGACAGGCTCCTGTCCGAGTGCCTTCTGGATGCCGCTGGCCATCACCCCGCCTCCGTGCACCAGGCACTTGGGACCGGGAAGGGCCGCGAAATCCGTGCAGAAGCGCTCGAGCAGCTCCGGATTGTCCACTACATTGCCACCTATCTTGACTACTTTCATAAACTTTCAAGCATGCGTTTCATGACCACCTGGGCGGAGACTGCACGGTTGGCCGCCTCCGGGATGACCAGGCTCGTGGGCGCGTCGATGACTTCGTCGGAGACTATCATGTTGCGCCTGACGGGCAGACAGTGCATGAAGAATGCATTGTCGGTCACCGCCATGTGGGCCGCGTCCACAGTCCAGGACATATCCTTGCTCAGTATCTCTCCGTAGGGTCCGCAGACTCCGGGGCAGCTCCAGTTCTTGGCATACACGAAATCCGCGCCCTCCAGGGCCTTCATCTGGTCGTATTCCACCTTTGCGTCCCCGACGAAACGGGGGTCGAGCTCGTAGCCGCGGGGATGGGTGATGACGAAATCCACATCGGCGGCGTTCATCCACTCGGCGAACGAATTGGGCACCGCCTGGGGCAGGGCCCTGGGATGTGGTGCCCAGGTCATGACGACCTTGGGGCGGGTTTTGCGTTTGTATTCTTCGATGGTGATCAGGTCGGCGAAGGCCTGGCAGGGATGCACCGTGGCGGATTCCAGACTGATCACGGGCTTCCCGCTGTACTGGATGAACTGGTTCAGCACGGTCTCCGAGTAGTCGTATTCCCTGTCCTTGAGGCCGGCGAAGGACCGTACGCCTATGATGTCGCAGTAGCTGGCCATCACCGGGATGGCCTCCCTGAGATGCTCGGATTTGTCTCCGTCCATGACCACTCCCATCTCGGTCTCGAGCTTCCAGCTGTCCTGGCCTATGTTGAGCACTATAGGGCTCATGCCGAGGTTCAGGGCCGCTTTCTGGCTGCTCAGACGGGTGCGGAGGCTGCTGTTGAAAAACACCAGCATGATGGTCTTGTTTTCGCCCAGGCTCTTCCAGGCGTAGGGCGTGGCCTTGACCTGCCTGGCTTCCTCGAGCGCTGCGCCGAGGTCGCCTATGTCGCTGACGTGAAAGAATGATTTCATGCGAGGACTTCTTTGAATGCGGTGAGGAAGCGGTCTGCCTCCGCCTTGCTGAGGCAGAGAGGCGCGAGGAGACGTATCATGTTCTGTCCGGCGACGCCGGTGAAGATGTGTTTGTCGTAGAGGAGTGCCTTGCGCAGGGGAGCGACGTTCTCATTGAACTCTATGCCGAGCATCAAGCCCTTGCCGCGGACCTCCTTGATGCGCCCGCTCTTGGGGAGGGCTTCTTTGATGTAGTCTCCGACCGCCAGGGCGTTGGCCATCAGGCCTTCCCTCTCTATGATGTCGAGTACTGCTATGGCACCGGCGCAGGCGATGTAATTGCCTCCGAAGGTGGTGCCGAGCATGCCCTTGCGGGCCTGGAATTCAGGGGATATGAGTATGCCTCCGCAAGGGATGCCGTTGGCAATGCCCTTGCCGAGGGTGATGATGCCGGGATGCACTCCCGCCCACTGGTGGGCGAAGAATTTGCCGCTGCGGCCGTAACCGCTCTGCACCTCGTCGGCAATCAGGACGGCGCCGTACCGGCGGCAGAGCCGCTCCAGCTCCTGGAAGAAGCCGGCGGAAGGGACGTGTATGCCGCCGCAGCCCTGGATGCCTTCGATGATGACTCCCGCCACGTCACCGCCCTTCAGGATCTCCTCCACCGCGGCCGCATCCTCCAGGTCGCAGAAGCTGACCTTGTGGTGCGAGTTGAAGGGGGAGACAATGGAGGGGTTGTCGGTCATGGCGACGGCGCCCGAAGTGCGCCCGTGGAAACTCCTGCGGAAGGCGATGATGCGGTCCTTGCCGGTGTGGAAGGATGCCAGCTTGGCGGCGTTTTCGTTGGATTCGGCGCCGCTGTTGTCGAGGAACAGGCTGTAGTCGCCGTAACCGCTGATTTCGCCCAGCCTGTGCGCCAGCTCGCTCTGGAGCGGATTGATGACGCTGTTGGAGTAGAATCCTATGCGGGACAGCTGGTCCGAGACGGCCTTTATGTAGTCGGGGTGGCTGTGGCCTATGGAGATGACGGCATGGCCGCCGTAGAGGTCGAGATACTCCCGGCCCTCTTCATCCCAGACCCTGCAGCCCCTGGCCTTTACCGGGACTACGTCGAAGAGGCTGTATACGTCGAAAAGTTCCATAATCTAGAATGCCGATGCTTTCAGGCGGAGACCGCAGTCTTCCGGAAACCCGAAAATGAGGTTCATGTTCTGCACCGCCTGTCCGGACGCGCCTTTCAGGAGGTTGTCGATGACGGTGGAGATGACGAGTTTGCCGTCGTGCTTCTCCACGTGGACGAGGGCCTTGTTGGTGTTGACCACGTCCTTGAGGTCCACCGGCGAGGGGCTCACGAAGGTGAATGCCGCACCGGAGTAGTAGTCTTCAAAGAGCTTCACCGCCTCGCCTTCCTCAAGGCTGCAGTCGGTGGTGATGCTGGCGAATATGCCTCTGGAGAAATCGCCTCTCATGGGGACGAAATTGATCTTTTCCCAGCCGAGGTTGCGCCGTATCTCCAGCAGATGCTGGTGGGAGAACACCTTGTAGGTGGAGACATTGTCATTGCGCCAGCTGAAATGGGTGGTGGCCCCGGGCTTGACCCCGGCGCCGGTGCTTCCGGTGATGGCGGTGACATCCGCTTCGGAGCGGAGCAGACCCGCGGCGGCCAGGGGAAGCAGCCCCAGCTGGATGGCGGTGGCGAAGCAGCCGGGATTGGCAATCAGGCGGGCTCCCTTAATCTTCTCCCGCTGCCATTCCGGCAGGCCGTACACATAGCCGTCGTGCTCGTCCCTGTAGTCCTGGGCGAGGTCGACGACTTTGAGAGTCGAGGGAAGGGGATGCTCCTGCCAGAACGAGGCGCTCTTGCCATGTCCCGAGCAGAGGAAGAGTACATCCACGGCATCGAGGTCGAAACTGTCGCTGAATTTCAGGTCGGTGTCGCCGAAGATGCCCTGGTGCACCTCCCACAGGTATTTGCCGGCGCTGCTCTCGGAAAGTACGAAAGCGATCTGCACTCCGGGATGGTTCAGCAGTATCCTGATGAGCTCTCCCGCCGTGTATCCGGCGCCTCCTATGATGCCGGCCCTAATCATCGGGAAGCTCCTCCGGATGATTGAGATAATAGGCCCGCAGTGCGGTGGAAGTCACTTTTATGAAGCCCTTGGCTTCCTCGGATGTCCAGCCTTTGGCGCCTTCTCCGTATTCGCCGAGTTTGTTCTTGACGAGGTCGTCGGGGGAATCCACGCCCACGGTGGAGAAACCGTAGGGACGGAGCTCCAGGGTGACGGTGCCGTTGACATTGCGCTGGCTGCTCTCGAGCATGGCTTCGATGTCGCGCATCACGGGCTCCAGATACTGGCTCTCGTGAAGGAACATGCCGTACCAGTTGGCCACCTGGTCTTTCCAGTACTGCTGCCACTTGGACAGGGTGAATTTCTCCAGGAATTTGTGGGCGCCGATTATGAGCATCGGGGCGGCGGCTTCGAAACCGACCCTGCCCTTGATGCCTATGATGGTGTCGCCCACGTGCATGTCACGGCCTATGCCGTAGCGGGCGCCTGTTTCTTCCACGGCCTGGATGGCCGCGATCTTGTCTTCATATGCCTTGCCGTTGACAGAGCAGAGCTCGCCCTTTTCGAAGCCCAGGCTCAGGATCTCGTTCCCGGAGGCGCTGACCTGCTTGAGGTAGGCTGACTCGGGAAGGCCCTGGGTCGAATCCAGGATTTCGCCTCCGCAGATGGAGGTGCCCCAGATGCCGACATTGTAGGAATATTTGAGCTTGGTGAAATCGGCGTGGAAACCATGGGCGTTGAGGTAGTCCACTTCTTCCTTGCGGCTGAGGTTGCGGTCGCGGGTTAGGGTGATGATCTCCATTTCGGGGCACATCACCAGGAAGGTCATGTCAAATCTCACCTGGTCGTTGCCGGCCCCGGTGGATCCGTGGGCTATGGCTGCCGCGCCTATGGATTTGGCGTAGCGGGCTATGGCCATGCCCTGGAAAATCCTTTCTGAGGAGACCGAAATGGGGTAGGTGCCGTTGCGGAGCACATTTCCCCAGACCATGTATTTGAGGCTCTTGTCGTAATACTCGCGGGTCACGTCGAGGGTGACGTACTTGGTGGCGCCCAGCTTGTAGGCGTTCTCTTCATTGGTCTTCAGCTGAGCGGGACTGAAACCGCCGGTGTCGGCGCAGACTGCGTGCACCTCGTAGCCCATCTCACGGGCGAGGTACATCACGGTGTAGGACGTGTCGAGTCCGCCGCTGAATGCCACTACAACTTTCTTCTTTTCCATATGTCTCAGTCTTCTTTTTCGTCGGGATGATGTATCTCGAGGTGCTCTTTGGGATCGTAAAGCAGACCCGTGCAGATGCACATCTTGTAGTCATGGCTCTGGAGGATGTCGAAATGGCGGCAGCCTTCGCAGCCCTTCCAGAATTCGGGGTCGTCGGTGAGCTCCGTGTAGGGAACGGGCCTGAAGCCGAACTCATAGTTCATCTTCATCACCGCGGCGCCTGTGGTGATGGAGAAGATCTTGGCGTCGGGGAAGAGCTTGCGGGAGAGCCTGAAAGTCTGTTCCTTGATACGCTTGGCGATGCCCATGCCCCTGAACTTGTGAGCCACGATCAGTCCGGAGTTGGCCACGAAACTCTTGCCTCCCCAGGACTCTATGTAGGAAAAGCCGGCGAATTCCCCTTCGTCGGTCACTGCTATCACGGCCTTCCCGGCCAGCATCTTCTCGCAGATATACTCCGGCGTACGCTTGGCGATACCGGTCTTGCGCTCGAGTGATGACTGATAGATCTCCTCGCAGATCTGCTCTGCGAAACAGGTGTGGCTTGAGTCCGCCACCATTACATTGATGCCCATGATTTCACACTACTACTGTCAGCTACAAATATAATAAATTATTCGCTCCTAACGGTGTCTGAGCGAAAGTTCTTTCTCAAAATCCTGGAGGGTGCAGCCCATCTGCTCGCTGAGCACCATCAGGTGGTAGATCAGGTCCGAGACCTCGTAGATGTAGCGGTCCCTGTTGCCGTCCACGGCTTCGATCACAGTCTCGGCCGCTTCTTCGCCCACTTTCTTGGCTATGCACTTCGGCCCCTTGATGAAGAGCCTGGTGGTGTAGGAACCTTCAGGCATCTGTTCGTGCCTTTTGCGTATCACCTCCTGGAGCTCTCCCAGGAAGCCTTCCTCATCGGGGGTGTCGAAGCAGCTGCGGGTGCCCCTGTGGCAGGTGGGACCGTCCGGGACTGCCTTTATGAGCAGGGTGTCCGCATCGCAGTCGGGGTACATTTCCACCACGGTGAGGAAATGGCCGCTGGTCTCGCCTTTGGTCCAGAGACAGCCACGGCTGCGGGACCAGAAGGTCACCCGGCCTTCGGCGGCGGTCTTCTCGAAGGCCTCGCGGTTCATGTAACCCAGCATAAGCACCTTCAGGGTGCGGGAGTCCTGGATTATCACCGGCAGCAGGCCGTCGGCGTTCTTTTCTAATTTGAAATCTTCGAATTTCATATCCTGACGTTTATGTTTTCCTTCCTGAGAGCCTCCTTGAGCTCCTGTATCCCGATCTCCCCGTAGTGGAAGATGCTGGCGGCCAGGGCCGCGTCGGCCTTGCCTTCGGTGAGGACCTTGGCAATGTCGGCTATGCTGCCGGCGCCGCCGGAGGCGATCACCGGGATGGACAGCAGCTCCGAAAGCCTCTCATACACCTCGCAGGCGTAGCCGCCCTTGGTGCCGTCGTGGTCCATGGAGGTGAAAAGTATCTCTCCGGCGCCTCTCTGCTGTGCTTCCATGGCCCAGCTGAACAATTCCTTGTCCGTCATCACGCTGCCGCCGTGGGTGGTGGCCTTCCAGGTCCCGTCCACACATTTGGCATCGATGGCGACCACGACGAACTGGCTGCCGTATTTCGACGCTATCCTGCCGATGAGCTCCGGATCCCGTATGGCGGCGGAGTTGATGCTGACCTTGTCCGCACCGGCGTCCAGCAGCCGCGAAGCGTCGTCCACGGAGCCTATGCCCCCGCCGACGGTGAAGGGTATGTCAATGCCTGCGGCTATCTTCTCCACGAGGGCGGCGAAGGTGTTGCGTCCTTCGCGGGTGGCGCTGATGTCCAGGTAGACCAATTCGTCGGCGCCTTCCCGGGCGTACCTGACCCCCATGTCCACCGCGTCGCCCACCTCCTTGAGTCCCAGGAAGTTGATGCCTTTGACCACGACGCCGTCCTTGACGTCGAGGCAGGGTATTATGCGTTTTGCGACCATTGCCTTATCTGTTCCAATGTTATCTTTCCTTCGTATATCGCCTTGCCGACTATGACGCTGCGCAGGCCTTCGCCCTCGAGCCTGAGTATGTCCCCGGGTCCGGAGATGCCTCCGCTCACGGTGAAGAGTATCCCGGGATAGGCCTCCTGCAGCCTCAGGTACAGTTCGTCCGAAGGGCCCTGGAGCATGCCGTCCCGGCTGATGTCGGTGCATATCACTTCGCTGATCCCGTCGGGCAGGAAGCCCTGTATCAATCCGTCTATCAGCACTCCGCTGTCCTGCAGCCAGCCTTTGACGGCCACTTTCGAGTCTCTGACATCGGCTCCGAGTATGATCCTTCCGGGACCGTAGGTCCTGAGCCAGCTGCGGAAAAGCTCCGGCTGCATGGCGGCGACGCTGCCCACTATGGCCTGGGTGGCACCGGCTTCGAACACGGCGTCCAGGGCTTCGGAGCTGCTTATCCCGCCGCCCCATTCTATGCCGCATTTTACGCTTCCGGCGACCTGTCTGAGGACATCCAGGTTGCAGGGCCGGCCGGCCTTGGCTCCGTCCAGGTCCACCATGTGTATCTTTTCCACGCCGCAGGCTTCAAAGGCGCGGGCCATCTCCACGGGAGAGCCCTCATAGGTCTTGCTGAGCGAATAATCACCCCTGGAGAGGCGCACGCAGCGTCCTCCTATGATGTCTATCGCCGGTATTATCCTTATCATAGCTCCAGGAAATTACGGAGTATCTTCTCCCCGGCACCGCCGCTCTTCTCGGGGTGGAACTGGGTGCCGTAGAAATTTTCATATCTCAGCGCCGCGCTGAACATCACCCCCGCGTGGGTGCAGGTGGCGACGGTGTCGGGGCACAGGGCGGGGTAGTAGGAGTGCACGAAATACACCCATGACCCTCCCTTCATGTCCTTGAAAAGCTTGCCTTCCAGGTTGGAGATGGTGTTCCATCCCATGTGGGGGACCTTGCAGTCCGGACCGGGCTCGAATTTCCGCACGTCGCAGTCGAAGATGCCGAGTCCGCGGCTGTCGCCCTCCTCAGAGCGGCGGCACATGATCTGGAGTCCGACGCAGATGCCGAGCACCGGCCTGCGAAGGCTCCTCACATAGCTCTCCAAGCCTTTTTCCCTGAGACTCTCCACGGCGTGGGCGGCATTGCCCACCCCGGGCAGTATGATCTTGGAGGCTCCGTCCAGCACCGCAGGGTCGCTGGTCAGGACATATTCCGTCCCGAGCCGGGAAAGGGCATTCCCGACCGACTGGATGTTGCCTGCGTCGTAATCGATGATCGCTATCATAGCACTCCTTTGCTTGAAGGCAGGTCGTAACTGAACACATCCTTGCGGACAGCCTGCCTGACTGTCCTGGCGAAAGCCTTGAAGATGCTTTCGGCGAGGTGGTGGTTGTTTTCTCCGCGGGCCTGGATGTACAGGTTGGCCTTCATGGAATCGGAAAGGGATTTGAAGAAATGGCGGAACATCTCCGTGGGGACGTCGCCCACGTATTCGCGGGTGAATTCCACATCCCAGACCAGTTCGCTGCGCCCTCCGAAATCCAGCAGCACTATCGCCCGGCTCTCGTCCATAGGCAGGGCGAAGCCGTAGCGCTCCGTCCCTCTCTTGTCCCCGAGAGCCTGCCTGAGGGCCTCTCCCAGGGCGATGCCGACATCCTCGATGGTGTGGTGCTCGTCCACTTCCAGGTCACCTTTGCACTTGACAATGAGGGAGATGCCTCCGTGGTGGGGGAGCTGCGAGAGCATGTGGTCGAAGAATTTCAGACCGGTGTCTATCGAGCTCTGTCCGAGCCCGTCCAGGTCTGCCTCGATGAAAATGTCGGTTTCGGCGGTCTTGCGTGCTACTGTGGCGCGCCTCACCCCGGTGCGTATCCTGCGCACCACCTCGTCCCAGCTCAGCTCGCCTATCCTGAGGCCTGTGCAGCCCATGTTCCGGGCAAGTTCCATGTCTGTATCCCTGTCGCCGATGACGAAACTTCCGGCGAGGTCGTATCCGCCGCCGAGATATTTGCCGAGCATCCCGGTGCGGGGTTTGCGGCAGGGGGAATTGTCTTCGGGGAAACTCCTGTCGATGAGCATGTCATCGAAGCGGACGCCCTCGCCCTCGAGGGTGCGGAGCATCTTCTCCTGGGGCCCCAGGAAGGTCTTCTCGGGGAAAGCCGGGGTGCCGAGGCCGTCCTGGTTGGTCACCATGACCAGCTCGTATCCCAGCCCGACCAGGGCCCTGAGGCCGCTGATGGCCCCGGGGACGAATTCGAGCTTCTCCAGGGAGTCCACCTGCTCGTCGGCGGGTTCGGCTATGACTGTTCCGTCCCTATCTATGAATATTGCCTTTTTCATATTCTTCGAGTGATGCTAAAAGTGCCTTGTTCTCCTCTTCCAGGCCGGTGGTGATGCGAAGGCAGCCCTCGCAGCCCCGCACGGAGCTGCGGTTGCGCACTATGATGCCGTCGGCGAGAAGGTGTTTGTAAAGGGCAGGGGCGTCGTCCACCTTGACCAGCAGGAAATTGGCGTCGCTGGGGTAGATCCTGCGGATGAAAGCGAAGCGTTTCATCCCCTCTGCTGCCTTGTCCCTCAGGGCCACCAGTTCCTTTGCCTTGTTCCCGGGATTGGAGAGGGCTTTCAGGGCTATCTCCTGGACGGCCTGGCTTATGTTGTAGGGGTATTTGACCATGGACATCAGGCGTATCACGTACTCTGATGCGAAGGCCATCCCGAGTCTCAGGCCGGCCATGCCCCAGGCCTTGGAGAAGGTCTGGAGAATGATGAGGTTGGGGTGTTCCGCCAGGCTCCCCAGAAGGCTGCCCTGGGAACTGAAATCGGCGTAGGCCTCGTCCACCACCAGCATGCCCTGGAAGCGCTCCGCTATCTCCAGGAGCTGCTCCCGGGGGAAGGCGTTGGCCGAAGGGTTGTTGGGCGAGCAGATGAAAAGGAGCTTGGTGCGGGAGTCGCACTCTTTCAGGAGAGCTTCGCCGTCGAGGCTGAAATCCTCTCCGAGCTGCACCTGCCTGGCCTGCACGTCGTTTATGTCGGCGGCCACTTTGTACATGCCGTAGCTGGGGGCGATCATCACGGCATTGTCCCGTCCGGGCTCGCAGAAAATCCTGTACACCAGGTCTATGGCCTCGTCGCTGCCGTTGCCCAGGAAGATGTTCCCGGCTGGTACTCCCTTGATGGCCGAAATCTTTTCCTTGAGCGCCCGCTGGCGCGGGTCGGGGTAGCGGTTCCAACCGGTGTCGTAGGGGCTTTCATTGGCATCCAGGAACACGCCTATGCTGCCCTGGTACTCGTCCCTGGCGGTGGAATACGGGCACAGCGCCCTTATGTTGGCCCTGACGAGCCTTTCTGTATCATTTGCTTTCATCGAGCCTGACTTTTACTGCATTTGCATGGGCCTGCAGCCCTTCGGCTTCGGCCATGGAGATTATGGTGCCGGAGAGGCCCCGCAGTCCTTCGCGGGAGAGCTCCTGGATGGTCATCTTGCGCATGAAGCTGTCGATGTTGACCCCGCTGAAAGAGCGGGCCCAGCCGCAGGTGGGCAGTGTGTGGTTGGTCCCGGAGGCGTAGTCGCCGGCGCTTTCGGGAGAATAGCTCCCCACGAAGACGCTTCCGGCGGCGGTGATGCGGGAGGCGATGTCCCAGGGCCGGGCGGTGTTGATGATGAGGTGCTCGGGGGCATAGGCTTCGGCGAATGCCACTGCGTCGTCATTGTCCCGGAAGACGACTGTCCTGCTGCAGGAAAGGGCTCCCTGCACGAAGGCGCTCCTGTCCAGGGCTGCGGTCTGCAGCTCGATCTCCCGCTGCACCTGCTCTGCGAAGGCGCTGCTGCGGCAGACCAGCATCACCTGGCTGTCCATCCCGTGCTCCGCCTGCGAAAGCAGGTCTGCCGCCACGAAGGCGGGGGAGGCGTCATCGTCCGCTATCACCATCACTTCGGAAGGTCCCGCCGGCATGTCGATAGCCACCCGGCTGAGGCCGAGCATCTGCTTGGCGGCGGTGACGTAGCGGTTGCCGGGGCCGAAGATCTTGTCCACGCGGGGGATGGTGGCGGTGCCGTATGCCATGGCCGCTGCAGCCTGGGCTCCGCCGACCCTGAAAATCCTCTTGATACCACAATAGGATGCGGTGTAGAGCACTTCAGGAGACTGGGCGGGAGTGCAAAGTATCACTTCGGAGCAGCCTGCGATGCGGGCGGGTATGGCCAGCATCAGTATGGTCGAGAAGAGGGGAGCGGTGCCTCCAGGGATGTACAGGCCGACTTTGGCAATGGGGACGGGCTTCTGTATGCATTTCACTCCGGGAGCGGTTTCCACCACCACCTCGGAAGGGCGCTGAGCCTTGTGGAAAGCTTCGATATTGGCGGCGGCCTCCTTTACGGCAGCCTTCACTTCGGGGCTGACCTTGCCGGCGGCGGCTTCGATCTCGGCGGCGGAGAATTCCAGCGAGGCTGGAGCCTTGCCTTCGATTTCCAGGGCGAGTTCCCTCAGGGCCCCGTCCCCGCCCAGGCGCACCCTTTCGAGTATGGCGCCCACGCGTGCTGAAAGCCCTTCGTCGGACTGCACCGGCCTGGCGCAAAGCTCTGCCCAGAGCTCTATGGGAGGATTGTCGTAAATCTTCATGGACTAGGGGATTATCTTGTCGAGGTTGAGTACCAGTATGCCTTCGGCGCCTATTTCCTTGAGCTGGCGTATCTTTTCCCAAAGGTCCTTTTCATCGACGACCGAGTGCATGGAGCACCAGCCTTCGGCGGCGAGGGGCATGATGGTAGGGCTCCTCATGGCGGGGAGTATCTTCACGGCCTGCTCCACGGATGCCTGCGGCAGGTTCATCAGCAGATATTTCTTCTTTCGGCTTCCCAGTGCCGATTCGATGCGGAAAAGCATTTCGTCGAGGATGGCCTGCTCTCCGGCGCTGAGTTTCCCGGAGGAGATCAGTACGGCCTCGGAGAAAAAGACCTTCTCCACCTCTTTCAGACCGTTGGACACCAGGGTGCCGCCGGAGGAGACGATGTCGAAGATGGCGTCGGCTATGCCTGCCGAAGGAGCTATCTCCACCGAGCCGGTGATGACTTCGATTTCGGCCTTGATGCCTTCTTTGTCGAGGTAGCGGCGGAGTATCGCCGGGTAGGAGGTGGCGATGCGCTTGCCGTTGAAATAGGCGGGGCCGTCGTATTCCTCACTCTTGGGGATGGCGAGGGAGATGCGGCAGCCTCCGAAGCCCAGCTTCTTGACAATGTCCACCTTGAAGCCTTTTTCCTCGACTTCGTTGAGGCCGACTATGCCCAGGGCGGCGGTGCCGTTGGCCACCACCTGGGGGATGTCGTCGTCCCTGAGGTAGAGGACTTCGAGGGGGAAGTTGTCGGAGCGGGAGAGGAATTTGCGCTTGGAGTCATCGACATTGATGCCGATCTCTCCGAGCAGGGCGGTGCTTTCTTCGTTGAGCCTGCCTTTTGACTGTATGGCTATCCTTATCATATCTGTTTTTGCTTTGATTCTGTAATACACTAAAACCTGTAATACACTAAAAAAAGAGGCTTGCCGCATCACGGTAAGCCTCGCTATACTTCCAAGTCATGATCCACGACTCTCCGGCCTACCCTCTATCTGACAGATGGCGGCGGTGATGACGGAAAGTGTTGGTGCTCGTAATCATAACTTTCACAAATATAGCAAAAAATCCGTATTTCCAAACAAATCCCGCATTACTTCTAGTGTGAGCGGCGATGGGAGTGCAGGCGGCTCGGGGCAGGGGACCGTCTCGCTTCGCTCGACCCCACCGTTCGCTGCCGCTCACGGTCCCCCCTCTTACGGTGCCGAGGGTGGCACGGGTCCCTGCTCCGAGCCGCCTGCACTTCCGCCCTTTTCGCTCCCACCGTCCCCGATTTATGGACGGTAGGAGCACCGGAGCCAGCCCCCGCGGTCGACAGCAACGGGCGGGCGAGGAGAGCACTTAAACATAGCTCGCCGCCGCATCGCGTATACTGCGGCGGCGAGGGCCAGTTATGAAATTCGTCAGCCCACCGACTATGGCTTCTACGACCCTTCAGAGGGTGTCCGTCGGGCTGACGAATGTCGAAACTGCCAACCCGAAATTCAAAAGGCGACGCGACCTGAATGTGAAATTCGATGGCGGGGTGTATGTCTCTTCAGCGGAGTATCACCTCCGTCCGGGATAGGCGGCGAGGCCTTGGGCGAGGATGTCCATGGCTGTGCGGAGCTGGGGGACCTCCAGGACGTAGGCGATGCGGACCTGGTTCACTATGCCAGGAGTGCGGTAGAAGGAGGTGGCGGGGGTGACCATTACGGTATGGTGATCCACGCGGAATTCCGTCAGCATCCATTTGGCAAAGCTCTCTGCATTGTCGACCGGGAGGCGGGCGATGGTGTAGAAGGCTCCCATGGGCTTGGGCGCGAACACTCCGGGTATGGCGTTGAGCATCTCCACTGCGCAGTCGCGGCGGCGTATGTATTCAGCCTTGACATCGTCGAAATAGCTCCAGGGCGTGTCCAGCGCACCCATTGCAGCCCACTGTCCGAGTACGGGAGGGCAGAGACGGGACTGGGCGAATTTCATCGCGGCGGCCATCACGTCCTTGTTGCGGGAGACTATGCAGCCTATGCGCGCGCCGCAGAGATTGTACCTCTTCGACACCGAATCCACCAGGATTACATTCTGTTCGCAGCCGGGGATGTTCATGGCCGAGAAATACGGCTCGTCGGTGTAGCAGAACTCGCGATAGACTTCGTCGCTGATGAGGAACAGGTCGTGTTCGCGGCAGAATTTGCCGAGCTCCAGCATCTCGGAGCGGGTGAAGAGCTTGCCCGAAGGATTGCAGGGATTGCTGATGAGTATGGCCCTGGTCCTGGGGGTGAGTATCTTTTCGAATTCACTGATAGCCGGTACCTTGAAGCCGCTCTCAATGTCGGTATGGACAGCCTTGAGAGTGATTCCGTTGAGGAAGGCGAAGGTCTGGTAATTGGTGTAGAAAGGCTCTATCACTATGATCTCCTCGCCGGGTCCGGCGGCGATCTGCATGGCCACGGCGAAAGCTTCGCTGCCGGCCACGTCGATCAGCAGGTCACCCACGCTGATGTCGATGCCCACCTTCTTGTAGTATTTCTCCACCATAGCCTCGCGCAGCTCGATGAGACCTGCGGAATTGGTGTAGGACAGGTGGTGGAGACCCTTGCACTTGTCCACGACGGCATCGAAGGCACAATCGGGGGACTTGATGTCGGGGGCGCCTACATTGAGGTGATAAACCTTCACGCCTTCAGCCTTGGCGGCATCGGCGAAGGGCACCAGTTTCCTTATGGCAGAGGCCGGCATTGCGGCACTCCTTTCGGATATATGAAGCATCGTATTACCTGTTTATGAGATATTCAGCAATCTGTACGGCGTTGAGGGCGGCGCCTTTCTTGATCTGGTCTCCGGAGAGCCAGAGGGTGATACCGTTGGGGTCGGAGATGTCCTTGCGGACCCTGCCCACATAGACGTCGTCCTTGCCGCCGGTGAAGAGGGGCATGGGGTAGGTCTTGGTGGCGGGGTCGTCCTGGAGGGTCACTCCGGGGGCGGCGGCGAGGGCGGCCTGGACGTCTTTCACTTCCAGAGGCTTCTCGGTGCGTATCCACACGGCCTCAGAGTGGGAACGCAGGGCGGATATCCTCACGCACATGGCGGAGCACTTGACATCGGAATGGAGGATCTTGCGGGTCTCGTTGAACATCTTCATCTCCTCCTTGGTGTAGCCATTGTCCGTGAACACGTCGATCTGGGGGATGACGTTATAGGCGAGCTGATAGGCGAACTTGTTGACCGTCACCTCCTTGCCCTCCACTATCTCACGGTACTGCTGCTCCAGCTCGGCCATGGCCTGGGCACCGGCTCCGGAAGCGGACTGGTAGCTCGCGACATGGACGTTGGTGATATGGGAAAGGGCCTCGATGGGCTTCAGCACCACTACCATCATGATGGTGGTGCAGTTGGGATTGGCGATGATGTTGCGGGGGCGGTTCAAGGCATCCTCGGCATTGCACTCGGGCACTACGAGAGGCACGTCCTCATCCATGCGGAAGGCGCTGGAATTGTCGATCATGACGGCGCCGTGCTTGGTGATGGTCTCTGCGAATTCCCTGGAGGTGCCGGCGCCGGCGGAGGCGAAGGCTATGTCCACTCCCTTGAAATCGTCATTGTGCTGCAACAGTTTCACTTCGTACTCCTTTCCGCGGAAAGTGTACTTCCTGCCCGCACTGCGCTCCGATCCGAAGAGGACCAGTTCGTCAATGGGAAAATTCCTTTCAGCCAGGACCTTGAGAAACTCCTGTCCCACAGCACCACTTGCACCTACGATAGCTACTTTCATAATATTTGGTTTTTATTTGTCATCATTTAAAAGGAAATCCTTGAATGCTCCGAAATCCCGGGGCAGGGGAACGCTGCGCTTTTCGCCCTTCATGAAAGCGGCGAGCCTTTCCGGCATGCTCACGCTCCCGCCTATGGCCTTCTCGACCGTCTCCTTGAATTTGGCGGGGTGTGCGGTCTCGCAGAAAATACCCGTCTCGCCTTCGCGAAGGCTCTCTTTGAGCACTTTGAAGCCGCAGGCTCCGTGGGGGTCCAGCAGGTAGCCGTCGCTGCGGTAGCAGGAGGCGATGGTTCCGAGTATCTCGGAGTCGCTCACGCAGGCGGAACTGATGTCAGCCCTTATGGCGTCGGCGTCCTTGCCGTAGAGGTCCCAGATGCGGGCGAAATTGCTCGGGTCCCCGACATCCATGGCATTGGCCAGTGTGGCAATGCTGGGGCGGGGGGAGTAGCTGCCGCTGGCGAGGAACTCCGGGAAGACGCTGTTGGCATTGCATGCAGCGATGAATCTCTTGACTTCCAGCCCCATACGCTTTGCGAAAAGGGCAGAGCAGATGTTGCCGAAATTGCCGCTGGGCACGCATATCACCGGGGGCTCGGAGATGCCCTGCTCCCTGAGGCGTGCGCAGGCATTGAAATAATAGAATGACTGAGGCAGGAACCTCGCCACATTTATGCTGTTGGCCGAAGTGAGGACCAGCGCGGAGTTGAGCTCGGTATCCAGGAAGGCGCTCTTCACCAGGGCCTGGCAGTCGTCGAACACTCCGTCTATCTCTATGGCCGTGATATTCTGTCCGAGGGTGGTGAACTGGCACTCCTGCACGGGGCTGACCCTGCCCTTGGGGTAGAGGACATAGACATGTATGCCTTCCACTCCGAGGAAGCCGTTGGCCACGGCGCTGCCGGTGTCACCGGAAGTCGCGACGAGGACGTTGATCCTGCGGCCGCCGCCGGTGAAATGCTGAAGCATCCTGGCCATGAACCGCGCTCCCACGTCCTTGAACGCGAGGGTGGGGCCGTGGAAGAGCTCCAGCGACCATATCCTGTCTTCCACCTGCACCAGGGGACAATCGAAGGAGAGGGTGTCATTGACAATGCGGTGCAGCTGCTCCGGAGCGATGTCCTCCCCGAAGAAAGCGTCGGCGACGGTGCAGGCGATCTCCCGGAAGGACAGGTCAGCCATGCCGTCGAAGAATGACTCCGGCAACTTCGCGATGGACTGGGGCATATAGAGTCCCCGGTCCGGGGCGAGGCCTTTGGTGACCGCCGTCCTGAGATCCGCCGTCGCGGCTTTCCCGTTGGTGCTGTAATATCTCATGCTATAAGTTTTGCTCCCTTGTTGGATACTTTCACCACATAGGCTTCGACCCCGATGCCGAGGTCTTCGAAATGCTTCCGGAGGGTCTCTCCCGCCTTGTGGGCTGTTTCAGTGCGGTTTGCGAGGGCGAATACCGAAGGCCCGGAGCCGGCGATGTTCATCGCCAGCGCCCCGTCGGCGAGCAGTTTCTCGCGGAGCTCGTCGAAGCCCGGGATGAACTGCTTGCGGTAAGGCTCCGCCACCACATCTTTCATCGAACGGCCGATCAGGTCGATATTGCCCGAATAGAGTCCGGCCACCAGGCCTCCCACATTGCCCCACTGGCGCACCGCGTCGTGCATGGGGACGGCTTTGGGCAGTATGCTGCGGGCCTCCTTGGTGGAAACCACGATGTCGGGATGGGCCACGGCGCAATAGAAGTTGCCGGGGACCGGGAGCTTGATCAGGTCGAGGGGCTCGTAACCTCTGATCAGCACAATGCCGCCCATGAGTGCGGGGGCGGCGTTGTCGGCGTGGTAACCGCCGCTCGCGAGGTTCTCGCCTTCCATGGCGCAGATCACCAGGTCCTCCTCGCTCAGGGGGCAGCCGTAAAGCTCGTTCATGCCCAGGGCCGCGGCGGCGCTGGAAGCCGAGCTGGAGCCTATGCCCGAGCCGGGGTAGATCTTTCTGCAGATATTCACATCGATATGGCCGCTCAGTCCGGTCATTTCGAAGAATTTGCGAATGACCGGAGTGACCACGTTGCTTTCCACATCCTCGGGGAGGGGTACGCCGGAAGTGTTGACAATGCTTATGCCTTCACCCTCTGAGGCGCAGATCTCCAGGATGTCCCCGACCTCGTCGAGTGCGAGGCCTATGATGTCGAAGCCGCAGCCCATGTTGGCGATGGACGCCGGTGCGAATACCCTGACTTTTTTCATTCCGCTATATGTTTGCTATGCTGATGATGTCCGCGAAGACTCCGGCTGCGGTGACGCTCGCCCCCGCTCCGTAGCCCTGGATCAGCATCGGATGTCTGTTGTATCTCTCCGTGGTGAGAAGGATGATGTTGTTGGAACCGTCGAGCACGTAGAAGGAGTGGCCCTCGGGGATTTCCCTGAGGGAGACGGAATATTTACCGTCCTCCATCTTGGCGACGAACCTCCAGCACTTGTGCTCTTTCTCGAGCCTCTGGCGTTCTTTCTCGAAGCCTGCGTCGAGGCTGGGGAGTTTCTGCCAGAACTCTTCCATGCTGCACTCGAAGAAGTCCTGGGGGACGAAAAGATTGGCCTCCACATCCTCCTGGTTCACCTTGTACCCGGCTTCGCGGGAGAGGATGACCAGCTTGCGGATGACATCCTTCCCGGAGAGGTCTATCCTCGGATCCGGCTCCGAGAAACCCTCGTCCATGGCCATCTTGATGGTCTTGCTGAAGGGGATTTCTGAGGAGATGGTGTTGAATATGAAATTGAGCGTGCCGCTGAGCACGGCCTCTATCCTGAGGATCTTGTCCCCGCTGTTGCGCAGGGCGTTGATGGTGTTTATGATGGGGAGTCCGGCGCCGACATTGGTCTCGAAGAGGAACTTGACATTCCTGCGGCGGGCTGTCTCCTTGAGCTTGCTGTAGTTGGAGAAGTCGGACGAGGCGGCGATCTTGTTGGCGGTGACCACCGAGATGCCGTGGTCGAAGAAATCTCCGTACAGCGCGGCGATCTCCGCACTGGCGGTGCAGTCCACGAACACGGAATTGAAGATGTTCATGCCTATGACTTCATCCCTGAGACGGGACGGAGTCAGGTCTATGCCGTCCTTGAGCTTGTCGCGGTAGTCGCACAGCTCTATGCCGTCCCTGTCGAACACGCCCTTGGTGCTGCGGGCAATGCCCACGATGTTTATCTTGAGGCTCCTTTCGGCTTTGAGCTTCTCCTGCTGCGAGGCTATCTGCTGGATGAGCTGTCCGCCCACGGTGCCGATGCCGCAGATGAAGAGGTTGAGCTCCTGGTATTCGGAAAGCAGGAAATTGTCATGAAGCACGTTGAGGGACTTGCGCAGGAACTTCTTCTCGACCACGAACGAGATGTTGGTCTCCGAAGCGCCCTGTGCCAGGGCCTTGATGCTGATGCCGTTGCGTCCGAGCAGGGTGAAGACCTTGCCGGCGAGACCCGCCGAATTCTTGAGGTTCTCTCCCACGATGCCGACCGTGGCCAGGTCCTTCTCGAGCATGATAGGATCCATGGCGCCCATCTCGATCTCTTCCTTGAAGGTCCTGGAGATCACTTCCACGGCCTTGTCGGCGTCGGCGTTGCCCACGCCTATGGTGATGGAGGTCTCGGACGAAGACTGGCTGACGAAGAACACGCTGATGTGCTCGGATGCCAGGGCGTTGAAGAGGCGGCTGTCCACACCCACCAGACCGACCATGGAAATGGCTGAGAGGGTGATCAGGCAGCTGTCGTCTATCGAGGAGATACCTGTGATGACCTTGGAATGGCGGCACTCCCTCTGGATGATGGTGCCGGGAGCGTCGGGATTGAAGGTGTTCTTGATCAGTATGGGGATGTTCTTGGCGCAGACCGGGTACAGGGTGGGTGCGTAGATGACGCTGGCTCCGAAGTTGCAGAGCTCCATGGCCTCGGCGTAGCTGAGCTCGTCGATGGGGTAGGAGGTCTTGATGACCTTTGGGTCGGCTGTCATGAAGCCGTCCACGTCGGTCCATATCTCCAGGATCTCAGCCCCGAGCTCGGCCGCCAGGATGCTGGCGGTGTAGTCGGAACCTCCGCGGCCCAGGTTGACGATGTCACCAGTGTCGCGGTTGCGGGCTATGAAGCCGGGGACCACTGCGATGCCGCTGAAGCCTGCGAAGGCGTCGCGTACCAGTTTCCCGGTGAGTTCGGGGTCGGGTATCTGCTTGTTGCCCGACTTGTAGGTGTAGATGAACTCCAGGGGGTCGTAAAGCACGGAACCCTTGATCAGGGTGCGGACTATCCTGGAAGACAGTCTTTCTCCGTAACTTTCAATTTCGAAGAGGGTCTTGTCGGAAAGGCTCTTCAGGATGAAGGTGCCGAGATAGAGGTTCTTGAGTCCGGAAAGCAGGGCATCCAACTCTTCCTTGAGCGAGTTGCGGGCTGCTCCGCGCGGAACCACCTCATCCACCAGGGCGAAATGGCGCTCGCGCATCTGCTCCCAGGCCTGCTCGTATTGGGGGTCGCCCTGGGCTGCCATGCGCGCGGTGGAAATCAGCTTGTCGGTGATGCCGCCGAGAGCTGACACGGTAACTATCAAATCACCGCGCGACGATTCTACGGTCTTCTTTACACTGAGAAGAGGAGCCGCACTACCTACGGAACTCCCTCCGAACTTGAGGACTTTCATATACTAACCAACGATATTCGGGGACAAGTTATGAAAAAATTTGAATAATTCCTAAAAATAATTAACTTTGACAAAGTTAGTAGTTAGTGACGATTTGAAAGCACAGGTAGAATATTATGCCTCATACGAGGCGAGGGTGGAGCGCATACATGCCGCTCTGGGCCGTCCTTTGACCTATTGCGAAAAGGTCCTTTACGCACACCTATTTAATAATTGTAATATCAAGCCCCTCGCAAGGCGGGCTGATTACGCAGATTTCCGTCCGGACCGGGTGGCCATGCAGGATGCGACGGCGCAGATGGCGCTGCTCCAGTTCATGAACTCCGGTAAGACTTCCGTATGCGTGCCCACCTCGGTGCACTGCGACCATCTGATCTGTGCCATGGACGGGGCTGAGCCCGATCTCGCGGCGGCCTTGAAGGCCAATGAGGAAGTCTATGGCTTCCTGTCTTCAGCCGCTTCCCGCTACGGTATCGATTTCTGGAAACCGGGCGCCGGCATCATCCATCAGACCATACTTGAAAATTACGCATTCCCCGGCGGCATGATGGTAGGTACGGATTCGCACACCCCCAACGCCGGAGGCCTCGGCATGGTCGCCATAGGTGTCGGCGGCGCCGATGCGGTGGATGTGATGACCGGTATGGAGTGGGAGCTGAAAATGCCCGGAATCATAGGCGTGCGCCTTTCCGGGGCACTTTCCGGCTGGACTTCCGCCAAGGATGTGATACTGAAGCTGGCCGGCATACTCACCGTCAAGGGAGCTACAAATTGCATCATAGAATACTTCGGAGAAGGAGCATCGTCACTTTCCTGCACGGGAAAGGCTACAATTTGTAACATGGGTGCCGAAGTGGGCGCCACTTGCTCGCTCTTCCCCTTCGACGCCAAGATGGCCGGATATCTGGAAGCCACGGGCCGCGCGGACATCGCTGCAGCCGCCATGGCGGTCTCCGGAGCCCTGGCTGCGGACCCCGAAGTCTATGCAGAGCCTGAGAAATATTACGACAGGGTCATTGACATCGACCTGAGTACGCTCGAGCCTTATGTCAACGGTCCTTTCACTCCCGACGCTGCCTGCCCGGTCAGCGCCATGAAGGCGAGGATAGCTGAAAAAGGCTACCCTGAAAAAGTGGAAGTGTGCCTCGTCGGATCCTGCACCAATTCTTCCTATCAGGACATCTCCAGGGCTGCGTCAGTAGCCCTCCAGGCCATGCAGGCGGGACTTTCCCCCAAGGCTTCCCTCATCATCAATCCCGGCAGCGAGCGTATCCGCGCCACCGCCGAAAGGGACGGCCTTCTGGGCATACTCCGCAAGGCCGGCGCAGTGGTGATGACCAATGCCTGCGGCCCCTGCATAGGGCAGTGGAAACGCAAGACTTCCGATCCCCTGAAGGCCAATTCCATCGTCACCTCATTCAACCGCAACTTCGCCAAGCGTGCGGACGGCAATCCCAACACCCATGCATTCATTGTCTCCCCTGAAATGGCCGTTGCCCTGGCCTTCTCGGGTGAACTCGGATTCGACCCCCGCACCGACGCCATAGGATCTTTCCGTTTCACCGTTCCCCAGGGACCCGAGCTCCCCGCCGAAGGCTTCGCCGCCTGCGACCAGGGCTGCGTCGCTCCGGTCCCCGGAAGCCCGGAACCCGTGATACGCCCCGGCAGCGAGAGGCTGCAGAAACTCGCTCCCTTCGCCCCCTGGGACGGCCGGGACTTCATTGGCCTGCCCCTGCTCATCAAGACCCGGGGCAAATGCACCACCGACCACATTTCGATGGCCGGCCCCTGGCTCCGCTACCGCGGGCATTTGGAGAACATCTCCGGCAACCTGCTGCTCGGCGCCGTGGACGCCTTCACCGATGAATCCGGCAAGACCGGTCCCGACGGGCGCAGCCTCGTCTCCGAGAGGGCGCGCCGGCTCGGCAGCAGCGTGGTGGTGGCGGAGGACAATTACGGCGAAGGCTCAAGCCGTGAGCACGCCGCCATGGAGCCCCGCTACCTCGGGGTGAAGGCCGTGATCGCCAAGAGTTTCGCGCGCATCCACGAGACCAATCTCAAGAAGCAGGGCGTCCTCGCCCTCACCTTCGCGGACCCCGCCGCTTACGACAAAGTGCAGCAGGGGGACAGCCTCGACATACTCTGCAGCGGCATCGCCCCGGGAGCCCCGGTGGAGGTCGTGCTGCATCACAAGGACGGCAGCAGCGAAAGCATCGAAGCCCTCCATACTTACAATTCCCAGCAGATAGGATGGCTCCGCGCCGGCTCCTCTCTAAACAGCTTGAAAAAATGAAAGTTACAGTTCCCTACATAAAAGGTGACGGAGTGGGACCCGAAGTCACCGCGGCGACCGTCAGCATACTCGACGCAGCGGTCCGCAAGGCCTACGGCTCTTCCAATGCCCTCGAGTGGCTGGAGGTGCCCGCCGGGCAGCAGGCTTATGAGCAGCTGGGCAGCTACATGCCCGACACCACCGTGGAGGCTTTCCGCCGCTACGGCCTGGGTCTCAAGGGCCCGCTCACCACTCCTGTAGGAGGCGGCATACGTTCGCTCAACGTCTATCTCCGCCAGACCCTCGACCTGTATGTGTGCCTGCGCCCCGTGCGTTGGTTCAAGGGAGTAGAAACCCCTGTGAAACGGCCCCAGGACGTGGATATGGTAGTATTCCGTGAAAACACCGAGGACATCTACTCAGGTATAGAATGGGAGGCCGGGAGCCCGGAGGCCAGGAAGTTCTTCGAATTCCTGCGCGATTCCATGGGCGTGGACAAGGTGCGCTTCCCCGAGACTTCCGCTTTCGGGGTGAAACCGGTGAGCCGCGAGGGGACCGAGAGGCTCGTCAGGGCTGCCTGCCGCTATGCCCTGGACCACGGCCGCCGCACTGTGACCCTCGTCCACAAGGGGAACATCATGAAATTTACAGAGGGCGGATTCAAGAACTGGGGCTATGAGCTGGCCCGCAGGGAATTCGGCCCCCAGCTCGAAAGCGGGGAACTGGTCGTCAATGACGTCATCTGCGACGCGTTCCTGCAGAATGCGCTCCTGCGCCCCCGCGACTACAGCGTCGTCGCCACCCTCAATCTCAACGGCGACTACATCTCCGACCAGCTGGCCGCCCAGGTCGGCGGAGTCGGCATAGCCCCCGGTGCCAATATCAATTTTGACAGCGGCCTGGCCATATTCGAGGCCACCCATGGCACCGCCCCCGACATTGCCGGGAAAAACATAGTCAACCCCTGCTCGAACCTGCTGAGCGGAGTGATGATGCTCGAGCACATAGGCTGGGACGAAGCGGCCGCGCTGGTGTATGCGGCGCTGGAGTCCACCTTCGCCCGCGGCATGGCCACCGCCGACCTCGCCCGGCTGATGCCCGGCGGAACGAGCCTTGGGACCCGTGAATTCGCAAACCAAATATCAGAAGCATTATGACAAGGAAAGCAAAGAAGGAATACCTCATCTACAAACTTTCCGATGAGATGAAGAGCGCGACCCGCATGGATGCGGAGCTCTTCAAGAAGCTTGACGTCAAACGCGGCCTGCGCAACGACGACGGCACCGGAGTGCTGGTGGGACTCACCAACATAGGCAATGTCGTGGGCTACGAGCGCAAGGCAGACGGGACCCTCGTCCCCGTGGACGGGCGCCTGTATTTCCGCGGCTACGAAGTCAAGGACCTGGTCAAGGCCACTACCGGGGCGGGCCGTTTCGGCTATGAGGAAATAGCCTTCCTTCTGCTTTCGGGACGGCTTCCCGACGAGGAGGAACTGCAGTCTTTCAAGGACCTGATCTTCGAGAACATGCCCTTGCAGCACCAGACCATCCTGCACATCATAGAACTGGAGGGCGACGACATCATGAACATCCTCTCCAGGAGCGTGCTGGAGTTCTACACCTTCGATGACAATCCCGACGACGTGTCCCGCGACAACCTGATGCGCCAGTCCATCGAACTCATATCCAAGTTCCCGACCATCATCGCGTACGCCTACAACATGTACCGCCACAAGGAGCACGGCCGCTCCCTCCACATCAGGGACGCCCAGCCCGGACTCAGCCTGGCCGAGAATTTCCTGTTCATGCTCAAGGGCAATGATTACACCCACCTGGACGCCAGGACCCTGGACCTGCTGCTGATGCTGCATTCCGAGCACGGAGGAGGTAACAACTCCACCTTCACCGTGAGGGTCACTTCCTCCACGGGCACCGACACCTATTCCTCGATAGCCGCCGGCATCGGCTCCCTCAAGGGCCCCAAGCACGGAGGCGCCAACCTCAAGGTCTGCGCCATGATGGACTATCTGAGGACGGCTGTCTCGGACTGGACGGACGAGGAGGAGATAGCCTCCCAGATACGCCGTATCCTCGCCAAGGAAGTCTTCAACAAATCCGGTCTGGTCTATGGTATAGGCCATGCCGTGTATACGAAGTCCGATCCCAGGACCGTGCTGCTCAAGGAGATGGCCCGCGAACTGGCCGCAGAGAAAGGCCGCCTGGAAGAGATGGCCTTCATGGAGAAAGTCGAGAAGGTGGCGGTGAAGATAGTCTCCGAAGCCTATCCGACCAAGAACTTCTGCGCCAATGTCGATTTTTACTCGGGTTTCGTCTATGACCTCATAGGCATACCCCGCGAGATATACACCCCTCTCTTCGCCATGGCGAGGATAGTGGGATGGTGCGCCCACCGCAACGAAGAGCTCAATTTCGAGGGCCGCCGCATCATCCGTCCTGCTTACCGCTGCGTCACCGAAGAGAAGACGTATGTGGACATGAAAGACAGATAAAGTCTTAATTATTTGGTTTCCCGCGATATTTTCCCTATATTGTGGGTTCAGTTAGTCAGTTGGTTGGAATAGTCATGAAGCTACGTAGTTCAGTGACCTTGGAAGGTCGTAGGATGGCCGGCGCCAGAGCCCTGTGGCTGGCAAACGGCATGAAGAAGGAACAGTTCGGCATGCCCGTAGTGGCCATCGCCAATTCCTTCACCCAGTTCGTACCCGGGCACACCCATCTTCACGAGGCGGGCCAGATCGTAAAGGAGGAGATCGAGAAACTCGGCTGCTATGCGGCTGAGTTCAACTGCATAGCCGTGGACGACGGCATCGCCATGGGACACGACGGCATGCTCTACTCCCTGCCTTCACGCGACATCATCGCCGACAGCATCGAGTACATGGTGAACGCCCACAAGGCCGACGCCCTGGTGTGCATCAGCAATTGCGACAAGATCACTCCCGGCATGCTCATGGCTGCCATGCGCCTGAACATCCCCACCGTCTTCGTCTCCGGCGGCCCCATGGAGGCCGGAGTGCTGGGCAACGCCCACCTGGATCTCATCGATGCCATGGTGAAGTCGGCAGACCCCCAGATGAGCGACAGCGAAGTGGCTGCCATAGAGGCCAACTCCTGTCCCACCTGCGGCTGTTGTTCGGGTATGTTCACAGCCAATTCGATGAACTGTCTCACCGAGGCCATTGGCCTTGCCCTGCCGGGCAACGGCACCGTGCTCGCCACCCACACCGAGAGAGTCGGACTCCTCAGGAAGGCGGCGAGACTCATTGTTGCCAATGCCGAGAAATACTACTTCCACGACGATGAGTCGGTGCTGCCCCGCAGCATCGCCACCCGCAAGGCCTTCCTCAATGCGATGGCCCTGGACATTGCCATGGGAGGATCCACCAATACCGTCCTGCACCTGCTCGCCGTCGCCGCGGAGGCGGGGGCCGATTTCAAGATGAAGGACATAGACGAATTGTCCCGCAAGGTGCCATGCATCTGCAAGGTGGCACCGAACACCGCCCGCTATCATGTGGAGGATGTCAACAGGGCCGGAGGCATAGTCGCCATCATGGAGCAGCTCGCAAAGGGCGGCCTCGTGGACACCTCGCTTCCCAGGGTGGACGGCATGACCCTAGGCCGTGAAATCGAGCTCTATTCCATCGGGCCCTCCATGTGCGAGGATGCCAAGGCCATATATTCCAGCGCCCCCGCGAGGGTCAAGACCAATGTGATGGGATCCCAGAGCTGCCGCTGCGAGGACTTCGACACCGACCGCCGCGACGGCTGCATACGCGACCTCGCCCACGCCTATACCAGGGACGGCGGACTGGGAGTGCTCTTCGGCAACATCGCCCGCGACGGCTGCGTGATCAAGACCGCCGGCGTGGATGAGAGCATCTTCCATTTCGAAGGCCCCGCCAAGGTGTTCGATTCGCAGGAAGCTGCCTGCGAGGGCATCCTGGGCGGAAAAGTGGTCAGCGGCGACGTGGTGGTCATCACCTACGAGGGCCCCAAGGGAGGCCCCGGCATGCAGGAGATGCTCTATCCCACTTCCTACATCAAATCCATGCATCTGGGCAAGGAGTGCGCACTGATCACCGACGGGCGTTTCAGCGGCGGCACCTCCGGCCTGAGCATAGGTCACATTTCGCCCGAGGCGGCTTCCGGCGGAGAGATCGGCCTGGTCCGCGACGGCGACATCATTGTCATCGATATCCCTTCCCGCAAGATCGAAGTCAGGCTCACTCCTGAGATACTGGAGCGCCGCCGTCAGGAAGAGCTGTCACGCGGCCGCAAGGCCTTCACCCCGCCCCACAGGCAGAGGGAGGTCTCCAAGGCTCTCAAATCCTACGCTTCAATGGTGAGCAGCGCCGACAAGGGTGCTGTCAGAATAATAGAAGACTGATGAAAGAAGGACAGAACATATCAGGAGCCGACATACTCCTCGAACAGATAATATCCCTGGGTGTCGATACCGTGTTCGGATACCCGGGAGGAGCCATCATCCCGGTTTACGACAAGCTCTACGACTATTCCGACAGGCTCCGCCACATCCTGGTACGCCATGAGCAGGGCGCCATCCATGCCGCCCAGGGCTATGCACGCGTCCAGGGCAGGCCCGGCTTTGTCATGGTGACCTCCGGTCCCGGAGCCACCAACGTCATCACCGGCATCGCTGACGCCATGATCGATTCCACCCCTCTGGTGGTGGTGGCCGGCCAGGTGAAGTCCGACCTGCTGGGCACCGACGCCTTCCAGGAGACCGACTTCATAGGCATGACCAGCCCTATTTCGAAGTGGAGCTACCAGATCCGCAGGCCCGAGGATATAGCCTGGGCAGTGGCCAGGGCCTTCTACATCGCCTCCACCGGCCGTCCCGGCCCCGTCGTGCTGGATTTCCCCCAGGACGTGCAGAGAGGCTTCGCCGAGTACCACCCCCAGGTCTGCAATTTCATCCGCAGCTACGTGGCAGTGCCCGAGCCCTCCGACACCGTGCTCCGCATGGCGGCGGAAATGATAGACACCGCGGCCAGGCCTTTCGTGGTCTTCGGCCAGGGAGTCATCCTGTCCGGCGCCGAGAAAGAGCTGGAGGCTTTCCTGGACAAGGGGGACATCCCCGCCGGCAGCACCCTGCTGGGGCTCAGCGCCGTCCCTTCAGCCAATCCCCATCTGAAGGGTATGCTCGGCATGCACGGCAACATCGCCCCCAACATCATGACCCAGAACTGCGACCTGCTGATAGCGGTTGGCATGCGTTTCGACGACAGGGTCACCGGCAACCTTGAAACCTACGCCCGTCAGGCACGGGTGATACATATCGATATCGACGCTTCCGAGATAGGCAAGAACGTCCCTGTGGACCTCGGTATACTCGGAGACGCCAAAGAAGTCCTCACCCGTCTGACCGGGCTCATCCAGGGCGGCGTCAGGCGTGCCTGGAAGGATGAGGACGTGAAATGCTACGAAGTGGAGAACAGCCGCGTCATCGAGCCCGAAGTGCATCCCGCTGAGGGACTCCTCAATCCCGGGGAGGTCGTCGCCGCGGTGGCCGAGGCTTGCGGAGGCAAGGCTGTCATCGTGACCGACGTGGGACAGAACCAGATGCTCGCCGCCCGTTACTCCAAGTTCGTGGGCAGCCGCAGCTTCATCTCCTCCGGCGGCCTCGGAACCATGGGCTTCGGCCTGCCCGCCGCCATCGGAGCCAAGATCGGCGACCCCGGCCGCACCGTCTGCCTCTTCGTCGGCGACGGCGGCCTGCAGATGACCGAGCAGGAGCTCGGCACCATGGTGCAGGAGGGAGCGGGGGTCAAGATTGTCCTGCTCAACAACAACTGGCTGGGCAATGTCCGCATGTGGCAGGAACTCTTCTTCAACCGCAGGTACTCCTTCACCAAGATGGTCAATCCCGACTTCGGCACCCTTGCGGCGGCTTACGGCGTCGACAGCGCTACCGTAGAGGACCGCGACTCACTCGCACCGGCCATTGCCAGGATGCTTTCCGACGACAAGCCCTTCCTGCTGAACGTCCATGTCCGTGAAGAGACCCTGGTGCTGCCCATGATACCTCCGGGAAAGAGCGTAGACGAGATTTTGTTGGACCGCAATGTATTTTTCGAGTATGGAAGATGAGAAACTTTACGAGATAACCGCTTACACGGAGAACCAGGTGGGTCTGCTCAGTTCCATCGCCGGTATCTTCACGCGGCGCAGCATGAACATCGAGAAACTGCTCGTGTACCCTTCCCGCATCGAGGGGATACACAAATTCAAGATACTCACCCGCTCGAGCGAAAAGCTCATCCAGGCGGTGGTGCTGCAGATAGAGAAAAAAGTGGACGTCGTCAAGGCTTTCTACGAAGTGGACGACGAAAGGTCTTGCAGGGAGTTCGACTTCGTGTCCAACTTCCTCAAGGAAAGGGAAGAAATCAACAAATAAAAACACAGATATTATGGCAAAAATGAATTTTGGCGGAGTTGAGGAAAATGTCGTCACCCGTCAGGAGTTTACCCTCGCACATGCACGTGAAACCCTCGCCGGCAAGACTCTCGCAGTCATCGGCTATGGAGTACAGGGCCCCGGCCAGTCGCTCAACCTTCGCGACAACGGCTTCAAGGTGATCGTGGGACAGCGTCCCGGCAAGACTTACGAGAAAGCCGTCGCTGACGGATGGGTGCCCGGACAGACCCTCTTCGGCATCGAGGAGGCCTGCGAAAAGGGCGATGTCATCATGTGCCTGCTCTCCGACGCGGCAGTGATGTCGGTGTGGCCTACCATCAAGAAGTACCTCACCCCCGGCAAGACCCTCTATTTCTCCCACGGTTTCGCCATCACCTGGAGCGACCGTACAGGCTGCGTCCCTCCCAAGGACATCGACGTGATCATGGTCGCCCCCAAGGGCTCCGGCACCACCGTGCGCTCCCTCTACCTGGAGGGCCGCGGCATCAATTCCTCATACGCAGTCTATCAGGACGCCAGCGGCAAGGCTCTTGAGAACACCCTTGCCATCGGTATCGGCATAGGCTCCGGCTACCTCTTCGAGACCACTTTCCAGAGAGAGGCCACTTCCGACCTCACCGGTGAGCGCGGCTCCCTGATGGGTGCCATCCAGGGCCTGCTCAGCGCCCAGTACGAGGTGCTCCGCGAAAACGGCCACACTCCTTCCGAGGCCTTCAACGAGACCGTCGAGGAGCTCACCCAGTCCCTCATGCCGCTGTTCGCAGCCAGGGGAATGGACTGGATGTATGCCAATTGCTCCACCACCGCACAGAGG
This sequence comes from Bacteroidales bacterium, assembly GCA_017455065.1. Lineage (GTDB taxonomy): Bacteria > Bacteroidota > Bacteroidia > Bacteroidales > UBA932 > Cryptobacteroides. Next base: position 82,872 of record JAFTBU010000049.1, on the reverse strand, counting down.
GGAGCCCTGGACTGGATGGGTCCTTTCCACGATGCCATCAAGCCCGTGGTGCAGAAGCTCTACGCCAGCGTGAAGAGCGGAAACGAAGCCCAGATCTCCATCGACGCCAACAGCAAGCCTGACTACCGCGAAGGTCTGGAGAAAGAACTCAAAGCCCTCCGCGAGAGCGAGATGTGGCGTACCGCAGTGACCGTCCGTGCCCTCCGTCCCGAGAACAACGACTAGAGCCATGGACAGCAACAGGGTTTACATATTCGACACCACCCTGCGCGACGGAGAACAGGTGCCCGGATGCCAGCTCAACACCGTTGAGAAGATCCAGGTGGCCAAACTCCTCGAGGAACTCGGTGTGGATGTGATCGAGGCTGGATTCCCGGTCTCGAGCCCCGGTGATTTCAACTCGGTGATAGAGATATCCCAGGCTGTCACCTGGCCCACCATCTGCGCCCTGACCCGTGCGGTGAACAAGGATATAGATGTGGCCGTGGAGGCGCTCAAATACGCCCGTCACAAACGTATCCACACCGGTATCGGCACTTCCGACCTCCATATCAAGTACAAGTTCAACTCGAACCGCGAGGAGATACTTGAAAGGGCGGTGGCGGCCGTCAAGTACGCCCGCCGCTTCGTCGACGAGGTGGAGTTCTACGCCGAAGACGCCGGCCGTACGGACAATGAGTATCTCGCCCGCGTGGTTGAGGCGGTCATCAAGGCCGGGGCCTCCGTGGTGAACATCCCCGACACTACCGGCTACTGCCTTCCCGACGAGTACGGTGCCAAGATCAAATACCTCATCGAGCATGTGGACGGCATCGACAAGGCCATTATCTCCACCCATTGCCACAACGACCTGGGCATGGCCACGGCCAACACCATGGCCGGCATCCTGAACGGTGCCCGCCAGTGCGAAGTGACGATCAACGGAGTGGGGGAGAGGGCCGGCAACACCGCCCTCGAGGAGATAGCTATGATCATCCGCAGCCACAAGGACCTGCCTTACGTCACCAATATCAACACAGCCAAGATATCTTCGGCGAGCCGTATGGTGTCCAGCCTGATGAACATGCCTGTCCAGGCCAACAAGGCCATCGTGGGACGCAACGCCTTCGCGCATTCCTCCGGCATACATCAGGACGGAGTGCTCAAGGAGGCCAGCACCTACGAGATCATCGATCCCAAGGACATAGGCCTGGATGACAGCAGCATCATCCTGACCGCCCGCAGCGGCCACGCAGCCCTGAAATACAGGCTCGAGACCCTCGGCATCAAGATGCCCCAGGACAAGCTGGATGCATTCTACAAGAAGTTCCTGGACTTCGCGGACAAGAAGAAGCAGGTCAACGACGACGACCTCAGGGTGCTCGCAGGAGCCGAGAAGGCCGAAGCCGACCATGTCAAGCTCGACTACCTCCAGGTGACCAGCGGCAAGGGCATCAAGTCCGTGGCCAGCATAGGCCTGGACATCGCCGGTGAGAAATTCGAATCCGCAGCCCATGGCAACGGCCCCGTGGACGCCGCCATCAAGGCCCTGAAGAATATCATCAAACGCACCATGGTCATCAAGGAGTTCACCATCCAGAACATCACGAAGGGCTCCGACGATGTCGGCAAGGTGCATATGCAGGTGGAACACGACGGCCATATGTACTACGGTTTCGGTGCCAACACCGACATCGTCACCGCATCGGTCGAGGCTTTCATAGACTGCATAAACAAATTCCAGCACAAGTATTAGATGAATACTCTTTTCGACAAAATCTGGGACTCGCACGTCGTCTCCGACATCGAAGACGGCCCCACCCAGCTGTACATAGACAGGCTTTACTGCCATGAGGTCACCAGTCCCCAGGCTTTCGACGGCCTTCGCGCCAGGGGCATAGGATGCCTGCGTCCGGAGCGCATCTTCTGCATGCCGGACCACAACACCCCCACCCACGACCAGGACAAGCCCATAGAGGATCCCGTCTCCAAGGCCCAGGTGGACGCCCTCGAGCGCAACGCCGCCGAGTTCGGCCTGACCTACTGGGGCATGAACGATCCCGACAACGGCATCATCCACGTGGTTGGCCCCGAGAAAGGACTGTCCCTGCCCGGCATGACCATAGTCTGCGGTGATTCGCACACTTCCACCCACGGAGCCATGGGAGCCGTCGCCTTCGGCATCGGCACCAGCGAAGTGGAGATGGTGCTCGCATCCCAGTGCATACTCCAGCAGAAGCCCAAGTCCATGAGCATACGCGTGGAAGGCAGCCTCGGAAAAGGCGTGACCGCCAAGGACCTCGCCCTCTTCCTGATGAGCCGCATCACCACCAGCGGAGCCACCGGATACTTTGTCGAATACCGCGGGTCGGCAGTCCGCAGCCTTTCCATGGAAGGCCGCCTGACCCTCTGCAACCTCTCCATCGAGATGGGTGCGCGCGGCGGCTTCGTCGCCCCCGACGAGACCACCTTCGCCTATCTCAAAGGCCGCCAGTACGCTCCTAAAGGCGCCGACTGGGACAAGGCTGTGGAATACTGGAAGACCCTCCGCAGCGGCGACGACGCTGTCTTCGACCGCGAGATTGTCTTCGACGCCGCAGAGATCCAGCCCATGATCACCTACGGGACCAATCCCGGCATGGGCATGGCCATAGACGGCAGCATCCCCGCCGACGCCGGCCGCAAGGCCCTGGATTACATGGGATTCGAAGCGGGACAGAAACTCCTCGGGCACAAGGTGGATTATGTCTTCCTCGGGGCCTGCACCAACGGCCGCATCGAAGACTTCCGCGCCTTCGCATCCATTGTCAAGGGCCGCCGCAAGGCCGAAGGGGTCACCGCATGGCTGGTGCCCGGTTCCTGGGCGGTCAAGGCCCAGGTCGAGGCCGAGGGCATCGCCCGGATACTCGCCGACGCCGGATTCGAGGTGCGTCAGCCCGGCTGCTCCGCCTGCCTTGCCATGAACGACGACAAGATCCCCGCCGGGAAATACGCCGTCTCCACCAGCAACCGCAATTTCGAAGGCCGCCAGGGCCCCGGTTCCAGGACCCTGCTCGCGAGCCCCCTTACCGCCGCCGCAGCCGCGGTGACAGGAGTCATAACCGATCCCAGAGAATTGCTATGAAACAGAAATTCGACATAATAGAAAGCACCTGCGTGCCCCTTCCCCTGGAGAATGTGGACACCGACCAGATCATCCCGGCCCGTTTCCTGAAGGCCACCACGAGGGACGAAAAGTTCTTCGGGGACAATCTCTTCAGGGACTGGCGTTTCGACGCCCAGGGCAATCCCAAGCCGGGTTTCGTGCTGAACGACCCCCGCTACGGCGGATGCATACTCGTCGCGGGCAAGAATTTCGGCTCCGGTTCCAGCCGTGAACATGCGGCCTGGGCCATCGCGGGTTACGGCTTCAGGGTGGTCATCTCGTCTTTCTTTGCGGATATCCACAAAAACAACGAGCTGAACAATTTCGTGCTTCCCGTGGTGGTGAGCGAGGATTTCCTCTCCGAGCTCTTCGCCTCCATCCAGGCCGACCCTTCGGTCAAGGTCAGGGTGGATGTGCCGGCCCAGACGGTGACCAATCTCGCGACCATGCGCAGCGAGCATTTCGAGATCAACGCATACAAGAAATACTGTCTGATGAACGCCCTGGACGATATAGACTATCTGCTGGAGCACAAGGACAAGATTGAAAAATTCGAGCAGTCAAGATGATAGAGATCCTCGACACCACGCTGAGGGACGGCGAACAGACCGTGGGAGTATCCTTCAACAAAAGTGAGAAGCTGGCCATCGCGCAGCTGCTCATCGAAGAGTTGAAGGTGGACCGTATCGAAGTCGCTTCCGCCCGCGTTTCCCGCGGGGAGGAGGACGCTTTCCGCCAGATCTGCCAGTGGGCGGCCGCCAAAGGCTGCCTGGACAGGGTGGAGGCTCTGGGCTTCGTGGACGGCGGCCGTTCCGTGGAGTGGATACGGGAAGGCGGCGGCAAGGTGGTCAACCTGCTGACCAAGGGTTCCCGCAGGCATCTGACCAAGCAGCTCCGCAAAACTCCCCAGGAACATATCTCGGACATAGCAGAAGTGCTCGAAAAGGCCGCGGCCTGCGGCATGAAGGCCAATGTCTATCTGGAAGACTGGTCCAACGGCATGCTGGACTCTCCGGACTATGTCTTCACCATGGTGGACGCCCTGCGCGGGATGCCGGTGGAAAGGATCATGCTTCCCGACACCCTGGGAGTGCTCAGTCCCTGGCAGGTGGCCGACCTCTGCGCCATCATGAGGGACCGCTATCCTTCCCTGCGTTTCGACTTCCACGCCCACAACGATTACGGCCTCGCGGTGGCCAACAGCCTGGAAGCCGCCAAAGCCGGTTTCAACGGCCTGCATGTGACCGTCAACGGCCTCGGTGAGCGCTCCGGCAACGCCCCGGCTGCAAGCGTCGTGGCTGGCCTGAGGGATATGCTCGGCGTGGAGTCATCCCTGGATGAAAGCCGTCTGAACCATGTCTGCAAATATGTGGAGAGCATCTCCGGCATAAGGATACCGGACAATGAGCCGGTCGTCGGGGAGAATGTCTTCACCCAGAGCAGCGGTGTGCACGCCGACGGGGATTCCAAGGACAATCTCTACTGCAACCGCCTGCTGCCCCAGCGTTTCGGCCGCGAGCGCAGCTACGCCCTCGGCAAGATGAGCGGCAAGGCCAATATCATGAAGAACCTGGACAAACTCGGCATCACCCTCACTCCCGACCAGGTGAAACTGGTGACCGAAAGGGTGGTCGAGCTCGGCGACAAGAAGGAGACCGTGACCGCGGAGGACCTCCCGTTCATCGTCTCCGACGTCCTGAAGAGCGGCCATGTCCAGGACAACATCCACATTGTCAATTATTCCCTGCAGCTCGCCCGCAGCATGCGGCCTGTCGCCATCGTGAAGGTCAGCATCCACGGCGAGGAATACGAGGCGTCCTCTTCCGGGGACGGTCAGTACGACGCCTTCATGAAGGCCCTCTGGAAGATATACGAAAGGCTCGGAAAATCCCATCCCGTCCTCACGGACTACCAGGTCACCATCCCTCCGGGAGGCAAGACCGATGCTCTCGTCGCCACCACCATCACCTGGAGGGACGGTGACAACGATTTCAAGACCAAAGGCATAGACTCCGACCAGACGGAAGCCGCCATCAAGGCCACGGTCAAGATGCTTAACATTATGGAGAACATGGATTTGAACGATTTGAGATGATACTGAAGATTGCCAAACTGCCCGGTGACGGTATAGGTCCCGAGGTCGTGGCCCAGGCCGTAAAGGCCGTGGATGCCATCTGTAAGAAATTCGGACATGAGGTGAAGTACACCTATGCCCCCGTGGGCGCATGCGCCATTGACCAGTGCGGGAACGCCTATCCCGAGTCCACCCACCAGGTGTGCCTGGAGAGCGATGCTGTGCTTTTCGGTGCAGTGGGTGATCCCCGCTACGACAACGACCCTACCTCCAAGGTGCGTCCCGAGCAGGGGCTGCTGGCCATGCGCAAACAGCTCGGACTCTTCGCCAATATCAGGCCTGTGGAGACCTTCCCCTCGCTGGTGGGCAACAGCCCCCTGCGCAGGGACCTGGTGGACGGAGCCGACTTCCTGTGCATACGCGAGCTCACCGGAGGCATGTACTTCGGCGAGAAGGGCCGTCTGGACGGGGGAGACACTGCCTATGACACCAACATCTACCATCGCTATGAGATAGAGCGCATCGTGCGCCTGGCCTACGACTATGCCATGCGCCGCCGCAAGCACCTGACCGTGGTGGACAAGGCCAATGTCCTCGAGTCCTCCCGCCTGTGGAGGCAGATCGCCCGTGAAATCGAGCCGGAGTACCCTGAGGTGACGACGGACTATATGTTCGTGGACAATGCCGCCATGCAGCTCATCCGCTGCCCCAAGTTCTTCGACGTCATGGTGACCGAGAACACCTTCGGGGACATCCTCACCGACGAGGCCAGCTGCATCACCGGATCGATGGGCCTGCTCGCCTCGGCGTCCATAGGTGAGCACACCGGGGTGTTCGAACCCATCCACGGTTCCTATCCCCAGGCCGCCGGCAAGAACATCGCCAACCCCCTTGCCACCATACTTTCCGCTGCCATGATGTTCGAGTACGCATTCGGACTCATGGAGGAGGGACGCTGCATCAGGAAGGCCGTCACGGCTTCCATCGACGCCTGCTTCGTGACCGAGGACCTGGCAGCCGGAGGCACTCCCGCCCGTTCGACCTCCGAAGTGGGCGACTGGGTGGCTGATTATATTGCAAATAATTAAAACACAAACTGATATGGCACAGATTAATTGGGACACCCTGGGCTTCGACGCCTATCGTACCCGCACAGTCGTCCTGGCGCATTACCGGGATGGGAAGTGGTCCGACATCTCCACGACCGAGACCTTTTCCTTCACCATAGATCCTTTCACCCAGGGTCTCCATTATGCGATTTCCTGCTTCGAGGGTCTGAAAGCCTTCCATCAGAAGGACGGACGCATAGTCCTGTTCCGTCCTGACAAGAACGCAGCCAGGATCGCCCGTTCAGCCCGTTTCCTGGGACTGCCCGCTCCCTCCGAGGAGATGTTCATCGAGATGTGCAAGCTCTGCGTGAAGAACAATCTGGAGTTCCTTCCCCCCTACGGCCATCAGGCATCCCTGTATGTCCGTCCTCTGCTGTTCGCCCCGCACCCGCAGATGCAACTCGTACCTTATCCTGAGGTGTTCTTCGCCGTGATGTGCGCCCCTGCGGGATCCTACTACGGCGCCCACCTGCGCTCCGCCGCCGCGGTCATCCCCGGCGACTTCGACAGGGCGGCACCCAAGGGCACCGGCAGCTACAAGCTCAGCGCCAACTACGCCGGTACTTTCGTGCCCTACAAGATCGCCCATGAGCAGGGTTATGCAGAGCTGCTGTATCTCAATTCCGCGACCCGCGAGTTCGTGGACGAGTTCGGCTCTTCCAACTTCTTCGGAATCAAGGGCAACAGCTATGTGACACCCCTTTCGGACAGTGTCCTTCCGTCCATCACAAATCTCACCCTGCAGGAAGTCGCAGCAGACTTCGGCATGAAGGTGGAGAAGCGCCCCGTGCCCTTGGACGAGCTGGATGAATTCGAGGAGGCAGGAGGCTGCGGAACCGCAGTGGTCATCACTCCCATGTCCCATATCGACATGAAGCCGGTGCTTTCCGAGCCCGCCGTTTCCCGTACCTTCCGCTATGAGGAAGACGGCGCCGTGGGCCCTGTGTGCACCCGCCTTTACAAGCAGATCACCGGCATCCAGTTCGGAGAGTTGGAAGACACCCACGGCTGGTGCCTGGAAGTATAGAAAGAGATGCAGATAGTACTTTTCCAGAAAGACATAGTCTGGGCTGATCCCCAGGCCAACCGCAAGCGCATGCGGGAGGCGGTGGTTTCCGCATCCGACGCAGACCTGTACGTATTCCCCGAGATGTTCTCCACGGGCTTTGTCACCTCCCCCGAAGGGGTGGCCGAGGAAGCTCCGAGCGAGACTCTCGAGCTCATGAAGGAGCTCTCCCGCGCCAGGGGCGCCGCCATCACCGGCAGCATCGCCCTGCACGAAAACGGCCGTTACTACAACAGGCTCTATTTCGTGAAACCCGACGGGAGCGTAGTCCATTACGACAAGCATCACCTGTTCACCTACAGCGGCGAGGACAAGACCTTCACCGCAGGGCATGACAGGGTGATAGTCGAATGGAAGGGCGTGCGTTTCCTGATAAATGTCTGCTACGACCTGCGCTTCCCGGTGTGGACCCGCAACCGCGGCGACTATGACGCAGCGATCTACGTGGCAAGCTGGCCGGTGAGCCGCCGTTTCGCCTGGGACCTCCTGGTCCGGGCCCGCGCCATCGAGAACCAGTGCTATGTGATAGCCGTGAACCGCGTCGGAAACGACCCTTCATGCGACTATGACGGAGGTTCCGTGATGGTCAATCCCTACGGCGAGCTGGAGGCTGCCTGCAGCGACGGAGTCGAGGATTGCGTAAAAGTTTTCCTGGATATGGAGGAACTTAAAAGATTTCGTTGTAAATTTCCGGTCTTGAACGATCAGGACGATTTCTTGATAAAGTCTCTGTAGGGATGAAGATTTTCAGTGAAGAGTTGGTCTCTGAAGCGTGCCGTGTGCACAGTGTGGCGGACCTTTCCCATGCGACCATAGGGGAGGCCCTGCTGGTGGCCCAGTATCTGGAGAACAAGACCGGCATGCCATTCGTCCGTATGGACCAGGGATCTCCCGGCCTGCCGATGAACCGCTACGGCATAGAGGCTGAGAAAAGGGCACTCGATTCCGGGATAGGATCCCAGTATCCGGCCGCAGCAGGCGTGCCGGAGCTCAAGGAGGCGGCTTCCGAGTTTGTAAAGGCTTTCATAAACGTGGAGATAAGCCCCCGCAGCTGCGTGCCCACCACGGGCTCCGTGGCCGCGTCTTTCGGCTCTTTCATCGCCTGCACCCAGCGCATCCCCGGCAAGGACAAGGTCCTGTTCATCGATCCCGGTTTCCCCATACAGAAATCCCAGCTCAGGATACTGGGCGTCCAGTGGAGGGAGTTCGACATCTATCCATGGAGAGGGGCTGAGAAACTGCGTGTCAAGCTCGAAGAGGAACTTTCCTCCGGAGATATAGCCGCCATCATCTATTCCAATCCCAACAATCCCGCCTGGATCTGCCTCGACGAAGGCGAACTCCGGGTGATAGGCGAGCTGGCCACAAAGTATGATGTGGTGGTGATGGAAGACCTGGCCTATTTCTGCATGGATTACAGGCGCGACCTGAGCCATCCCTACCAGCCGCCCTATGTCCCTACCGTCGCCAGGTACACGGACAATTACATCCTGATGCTCTCTTCTTCCAAGATTTTCAGCTATGCCGGTCAGCGCATGGCTCTGGCTTGCATCAGCGACAAACTATACGAGAAGCACTATCCTGCGCTGGCCGCCAGGTACAAGGACGCCGGAGTCTTCGGCGTCACTTTGACAGCCTCCATACTCTATATGATCACCAGCGGCTGCACCGCCACCACCCAGTACGGCTATGCAGAGATGCTGAGACTCTCCTGCGAGGGCAAGATCAATTTCGTGGAGGACACCAGGGAATATGAGACCAGGGCCCGCAGGATGAAAGAAATATTCACCGCCCACGGCTTCGACATAGTCTATGACCGGGACGTGGACATGAAGGTCGTCGACGGCTTCTTCTTCACCCTCGGCTACGGAGACATGACGGGCGAGGAGCTTGTCGTAGAGCTCATGCATTACGGGGTGAGCAGCATCAGCCTTTCCACCACCGGTAGCCTGAGGCAGGGGGTGCGCGGCTGCACCAGCAGGATGCGCGAAGAGCTCTATCCCGTGCTCGACCAGAGAATGACAGAATTTGAAAAAGACCATCCAAAGATATGAAGAAACCAGGAATAGGGACACTGTGTGTCCATGCAGGCTATGAGCCCAAGAAGGGCGAGCCGAGACAGATGCCCATCATCCAGAGCACCACGTTCAAATATGAAACTTCCGACCAGATGGGCGCCCTGTTCGATCTGGAGGCAGCCGGTTATTTCTACACCAGGCTCCAGAATCCCACCAACGACATGGTGGCGGCCAGGCTCGCCGCTCTCGAAGGCGGAGTCGCCGGCATGCTGACTTCTTCCGGCCAGGCTGCCAATTTCTTCGCCTGCCTCAATATCTGCGAAGCAGGAAGCCATATCGTCAGCACTGCCAGCATCTACGGCGGCACCTATAATCTGCTGGCTGTGAGCTTCAAGAAGATAGGTATCGATGTGTCTTTCGTGGACCAGGATGCTTCCGACGAGGAGATCGAAAAACTCTTCCGTCCCGAGACCAGGGCCGTCTTTGCCGAGACCGTGACCAACCCGGGCGTGAGGGTGCTTGACATCGAAAGGTGGGTGAAGATAGCCCATTCGCACGGAGTGCCCATCATCGTGGACAATACCTTCCCGACACCCGTCAACTGCCGTCCCATCGAGTGGGGCGTCGATATTGTCACCCATTCCACCACCAAATATCTGGATGGCCATGGCACCACCGTGGGCGGCGCCATCATCGACAGCGGCAATTTCGACTGGATGGCCCATGCCGACAAATATCCCGGGCTCACCACCCCCGATGCCTCATACCACGGCCTGACCTATGCCACCAAATTCGGCAAACTCGCTTACATCACCAAGGCCACGGCCCATCTGATGCGCGATTTCGGCTCCATCCAGGCTCCCCAGAACGCATTCTATCTCAATCTCGGCATCCAGACCCTGCACCTGAGGGTGAAGCGTTGCTGCGAAAGTGCACTGAAGGTGGCCAAGATGCTGCAGTCCAGGCCAGAGGTGAAGTGGATACGCTATTCCGACCTGGAGACCGATCCGGATCATGCAAATCAGCTAAAATACTGTCCCGACGGCTCCTGCGGAGTCATGGCCTTCGCTCTCAAGGGCGGACGTGATTTCGCCAACCGTTTCATGGACAACCTCAAGCTCATCACCATCGAAACCCATGTGGCCGACTGCCACAGCTGCATACTTCATCCCGCATCCCATACCCACCGCCAGCTCTCAGACGAGCAGTTGGCCGCAGCCGGCATCGATCCCGACCTGATGAGGCTCAGCATAGGCCTCGAGGATGCAGATGATGTGATAGCCGACCTCATCCAGGCCATTGACAACGCAAAATAAGATGCAAAGACACAGTATCAAGATAGATGAACCCTTCTGCTTCGAGTCCGGCGGCGTACTGCCCGGGCTCGAGCTCGTGTATCACACTTCCCCCCGGGCATACACTCCGGGCGAGAAGGTGGTATGGATCTGCCATGCCCTCACGGGCAACTCCAACCCCGAAGAATGGTGGCCGGAGATGGTGGGGAAGGGCTGCGTCTTCGATCCTGACAAATATTATGTGGTCTGCGCCGGCATCCTGGGCTCGCCCTACGGTTCGACCGGTCCCGCTTCCATCAATCCCGCCACCGGAAAGCCCTTCCTCCTGGATTTCCCTCTCCTTACGGTCCGAGACATGGTCAGGGCCAATATCCTGGTGCGCAAGCACCTTGGGATAGAGAAAGTGGACCTGATGCTGGGCCCCTCGGTGGGAGGCTTCCAGACCCTGGAGTGGGCGATAATGGAGCCGGAGGTGGTCAGCCGCGCCGTCTTCCTCGCCACTTCCACCAAGGCCACGCCGTATTTCGTGGCGTTCAACGAGGCGCAGAGGATGGCCCTCGAGGCCGACCCCACTTTCCGTGAGGCCGCTTCCCTCGAAGGAGGCAAGGCCGGATTGGCCTGCGCCCGCGCCATTGCCATGATTTCCTACCGCACCGACAGCGGGTACAACGCCACCCAGCAGGAGCAGGACCCTGACTTCCTGTTCGCCGACAGGGCGGGTTCGTACCAGCGCTACCAGGGCAAGAAACTCGTGGACCGCTTCGACGCGTATTCTTACTGGTACCTCACCAAGTCCCTCGACTCCCAGAATGTCGGAAGGGGCAGGGGAGGTGTGGACAAGGCCCTCAAGAACATCAAGGCCCGCTGCCTGATGATAGCCATCGACACGGACGTGCTCTTCCCTCCCAGGGACAGCAAGGCCACGGTGGCGGAGCTGCCCAACGCCGAATACAGGGAGATTTCATCCATCTACGGCCACGACGGCTTCCTCATCGAAGCCGACCAGCTCACTGCGATACTCCAACCGCTTTTAAACCAGATCTGACATGTCACTGTTCATACCCGAAGGATATACAAATCTGCTCGGCAGCGCCGAGAACACCGAAAAGGCCATCAAGTCCGTCAAGACTATGTTCCAGGACAATCTGTCCGCGCAGCTCGCCCTGCTCAGGGTGACGGCGCCCATGGTGGTCCCGAGCGGCACCGGTATCAACGACGACCTCAACGGCGTCGAGCGCCCGGTCCGTTTCCCTGTCAAATCCCTCGGGGACGCTCCCGCGGAGGTGGTGCATTCGCTTGCCAAGTGGAAGAGGCTCAAGCTCGCCGAGATGGGCGTGACTCCGGGCCGCGGCATCTACACCGACATGAACGCCCTCAGGCCCGACGAGGACCTGGACAACATCCACTCCATCTATGTGGACCAGTGGGACTGGGAGAAGGTAATCACGGCTGCCGACCGCAACGAGGCCTTCCTCCGGAAGATAGTGACCCGTATCTACGAGGCTATCAAAGTCACGGAAAACAAACTCTTCGTGGAGTTCCCCCAGATAGAGCCCATACTGCCCGAGAACATTTATTTCATCAGTTCCGAAGAATTGCTCCGGCGCTATCCCGGCATGGATGCCAAAGCGCGTGAAAACGCCATTGCCAAAGAGCACAAGGCGGTGTTCGTGATGGGGATAGGCGGCAAGCTCTCCGACGGTTCGATACACGACGGCAGGGCCGCCGACTACGACGACTGGTCCCTGAACGGGGACATACTGCTCTGGAACCCCGTACTGCAGAGCGCCTTCGAGGTGTCCAGCATGGGTATCAGGGTGGATGCGGAGTCGCTCCGGCGCCAGTTGAGGGAAAAGGGCGAGAGCTGGAAGGAATCGCTGTTGTTCCACAGCCGCCTGCTCGCCGGACAGCTGCCCCTCACCGTGGGCGGAGGCATAGGCCAGTCGCGTCTGTGCATGTTCCTGCTGCGCAAGGCCCACATAGGCGAGATACAGAGCAGCATCTGGCCCGAGGATATGATTTCGAAATGTAAATCCGCCGGGATAATCCTGGCATAATCCTTAAGTTATGTACAGTTTCCTGATAAGTGTCGTACTGCTCGTCCTGGGATATTTCCTGTACGGGCGCTTCGTCGAAAAGATTTTCAAACCCGATGCTTCCAGGCAGACACCCGCCTATGCCAAGTCTGACGGCATGGATTACATACCCATGCCCGGCTGGAAGGTCTTCATGGTCGAACTTCTGAACATAGCGGGCACCGGCCCCATCTTCGGCGCCATCATGGGCGCCATGTACGGCCCCGCCTGCTATATCTGGATAGTGATAGGCTGCATCTTCGGAGGAGCTGTGCATGACTATTTCTCAGGTATGATATCCCTGCGCCATGACGGCGTGGAACTCCCCGGTATCATAGGTCTCTATCTGGGCAAGGCCGCCAAGCAGGTCATGCTGGCCTTCACCCTGCTGCTCCTGCTGCTGGTGGGCGCTGTCTTCGTGTACAGCCCCGCGCTCATACTCGGCGGCATGACAGGAGGGAGCAATGCCGCAGTGATGAGCTGGGTGGTGCTCATACTTCTCTACTACATCATCGCCACCCTCCTGCCCATAGACAAGATAATAGGCCGCATCTACCCCGTATTCGCCCTCGTGCTGCTCTTCATGGCGGTATCCCTGATGGTCTGCCTCATGGTCAAGTGGCCTTCCGGCATACCCGAACTCTGGTCCGGCCTGCAGAACAGGGCCCCTTCCAACGGCCCCATATTCCCCTGCATGTTCATCACCATAGCCTGCGGTGCGGTGAGCGGTTTCCATGCCACCCAGTCGCCTCTGATGGCCCGCTGCCTCAAGAACGAGCGCAACGGACGCCAGGTTTTCTACGGCTCCATGGTCGCCGAAGGCTTCATCGCCCTGGTCTGGGCCACGGTGTCCTCATACTTCTTCTTCGGAGGGGGCAATGCGGAACTGGGTGCCACTGATGTGACTGCGGCGCCCCAGGTGGTCACCACCGTCGCCAAAGGCTGGCTCGGTGTGTTCGGCGGCATACTCGCCGTGCTCGGCGTGGTGATCGCCCCCATCTCCACCGGCGACACCGCCCTGCGCTCCGCCCGCCTTATGCTCTCGGATGCCATGAAATACGACCAGAAACCCCTCAAGAACCGGCTGGTGGTATCCATCCCCATATTCATCGTCACCGGTCTGCTGCTTTGGTACAATATCGCCGACACTTCGGGATTCGACAACATCTGGCGCTATTTCGGCTGGTTCAACCAGACCCTTTCAGTGTTTACCTTCCTGGCCATCAGCGTCTATCTGGTGCGCCACGGGAAAGGCGTCCAGTGGCTGGTGTCCCTCATCCCCGGCTGCTTCATGATAGCCGTCACCACGACCTTCATCTGCATCAGCAAGATAGGGTTCAACCTTCCGGAGGCTGCCGCGCCTTATATCGGCTGCGGCACTTTCTTGGTCTCATTCCTGACTTTTTGTATATTTACTCTCCGTAAGGAGCGCAGGCTCCCCTCCAGCGAGAATACCAACAAATAATCAATATTATGCGCAGAAGTTTCCTTATCATCGCAGCAGCCGTCATGGCGGTTGCATGCACCGGCGTCAAACAAAGTGAATATATGGCCTGGTCCGTCAAGATGGCGGATTCCGAGGTCACCAGGGGAGTCCCCGGCGCCAATGTGGACAGCCCCCGTTTCAAATGGGATTATGCAGTCGGCGTCGACCTGAAGGCCCTGCTGGACATCTACGATGCCACCGGCGACGAGAAATACTACGCTCCCGTGCTGGAGTTCGCCGACAAGGTGGTCGCAGAGGACGGCAGCATCAAGACCTACCAGCTGGAGGAGTATAATATCGACCGCGTCAACACCGGAAAGATCTTCTTCCGCATCTATGACAAGACAGGCAATGAAAAATACCGCAAGGCTCTCGACCTGCTGCGCAGCCAGCTGGACACCCATCCCCGCAATGAGGACGGCGGTCTCTGGCACAAGGCCATCTATCCCCATCAGATGTGGCTGGACGGCCTCTATATGGGCGGTCCCTTCTGGGCTGAGTACACTGCCCGCTACGGCAACAGGGGCGGTGATGTCCACGAGGCCTGGCAGGGCTTGATCACCTGGTTCCGCACCATGGACGAGCACTGCTACGATCCCGCCACCGACCTTTACCGCCATGCTTGCGATGTGAGCCGCCAGATGCCCTGGGCCGACAAGGAGACCGGATGGTCCGACCATTGCTGGGGCCGCGGCATGGGCTGGTTCTTCATGTCCGCCGTGGACGCCCTGCCTTTCATCCCCGAGGATGAGCCCGGCCGCGATGTGGTCCTGAAAGTCATCAACAAGCTCGCTTCCATGGTGGCCCGCACCCAGGATGAGAGCGGAGCCTGGTATCAGGTGATCGACCGCAGCGGTGACCAGGACAATTATCTCGAGGCTACCTGCACCGCCATGTACACATATTCGCTTCTGAAGGCTGTGCGTCTGGGCTATATCGACAAGTCTTATCTGGCCGTGGCCAAGAAGGGTTTCGAGGGTTTCATAGAGCAGTTTGTGAGCGAGGATGAGAATGGTTTGCTGAGTACCTCCGATTGCTGCATGGGAGCCGGTCTGGGCGGCACTCCTTACCGTTCCGGCGATTACAATTACTATGTGCATGAGGCCCGTCGCGGGTCCAACAGTACTTTCGCGAACGGTCCTTTCATCATGGCCGGTATCGAACTTCAGCTCCTCGGAGAATAGAAAACAAAAAGTATATGAGAAGGCTAGTTTCTGTTGTATTGGCACTTATGCTCTGCGTGGCGGCATCGGCGCAGAAACATACGGACACCAGGACCACGCGCCTGGATGGCATGATGCCCCGCGTGGACCTCTGGCAGCCCGGTCATATGCCCGACAGCAAAGGTCTCCCGCTCCAGGATTCCATCTACAACAACCGCACATGGCGCATCATCACTCCCAGGCTTTATGTCTATGATGCAGGAGTCGAAGGGGGAGTGCGTCCCGCGGTACTGGTGATCCCCGGCGGAGGCTATGCCAAGCAAGCGTACGAAGCAGCCGGCGACGGCTTTGCCAAATGGCTCAACACCCTGGGCATCACCGCATTCGTGCTGATACACCGCCTTCCCAATTCTCCCGACCTGGTGGACGGCAGCATTGCCCCCACCCAGGACGCCCAGCGGGCCATACGCTATATCAGGGCACATGCGGAGCAGTACGGCATCGACCCGAAGCGGGTGGGCGTGATAGGCGCCAGCTCGGGCGGACACGTCTCGGCCTGCGTCTCTACGATAAACGAAGACTGGAGCGCGGTGGGGGACGAACTGGACAAATACAGTTTCAAACCTGATTTCGCCATACTCATCAGCCCGGTGATATCGATGGAGGAGCCTATAGTCAACAGGGGCAGCCGCAACGCCCTCCTGGGAGACAGGGTGGGGGACAAGGCCATGCTGGACAAATTCTCCATGGAAAAGCATGTGAGTCCGTCCAATCCGCCGACCTTCCTGGTACACGCCGGGGACGACACCGCCGTGCCTCCCCAGAACAGCATACGCATGTACAATGCCCTTCTCGAAGCGGGCGTGCCAAACTGCTCGCTGCACATATATCCTTTTGGGAAACACAGCGTGGGTCTTATGAATCCAGGATCTACCGGGACCTGGCCCGAGACTGCGAAAAAGTGGCTCGAAGAGACGGGGATACTCAGATAGAAAACATAATGACATATATGACTAAAGTTGACGTGGTGCTGGGCCTCCAATGGGGAGACGAAGGCAAAGGTAAGGTAGTCGATGTGCTGACTCCGGGATACGATGTGGTATGCCGCTTCCAGGGTGGTCCCAATGCGGGGCATTCCCTGCATTTCGGACAGGAGAGCTTCGTGCTCCATACCGTCCCTTCGGGCATCTTCCGCCCCGGTGTGATGAACATCATAGGAAACGGAGTGGTGATCGACCCTGTCATCCTCATGGATGAGATAAGGCAGATCGAAGCCATCTCCTCCGATATCACCAGCTCTCTCATCATCTCCAAGCGCGCCCAGCTCATCCTCCCTACGCACAGGATGCTGGATGCTGCGAGCGAGGCCGCCAAGGGGAAATCCAAGATCGGCTCCACCCTTAAGGGCATAGGCCCTGCCTATATGGACAAGACCGGGCGCAACGGACTCAGGGTTGGGGATATCCTTGCCCCTGATTTCGAACAGAAATACCAGACCCTCAAGCAGAAGCATCTGGGCATGCTTTCCCTCTATCCGGGTTTCAGCTTCGATGTCTCCGAGTACGAGCAGAAATGGTTCGCCGCCATCGCCGAACTCAGGCGTTTCCCTTTCAAGGATACCGAGTTCGTCATTGACTCCTACCTGAGGAAAGGCGCCCGCGTACTCGCCGAAGGTGCCCAGGGCACCCTGCTCGACATCGACTTCGGCTCCTATCCTTTCGTGACCTCTTCCAATACCCTGGCGGCAGGAGTCTGCAGCGGCCTGGGCATAGCCCCGACGCGGGTGGGAAAGGTCTGCGGTATTTTCAAGGCTTATTGCACCCGCGTCGGCAGCGGTCCCTTCCCCACGGAGCTCGAAGACGCCACGGGTGAGAAGCTGCGCCAGGCGGGGCACGAATTCGGCGCCACCACCGGCCGTCCCCGGCGCTGCGGCTGGCTCGACCTGGTGGCATTGAAATACGCGGTGATGATGAACGGAGTGACCGAACTCATCATGATGAAATCCGACGTGCTGGACGATTTCCCCGTGGTCAAGGTGGCCACCGCATACCGCAGGGACGGAGTCCTCACCACCGAATATCCTTTCGACGGCGGCGAGGGCGTGGAGCCGGTCTATACCGAATTCAAGGGCTGGATGCAGGATATCACCGGGATACGCTCCTACGATGAGCTTCCCCAGGCCCTCAAGGACTACGTTTCTTTCATAGAGAAAGAGACTTCCTGCCACGTGCGCATCGTTTCCGTGGGGCCGGACAGGGATGCCAATATCATAAGGGAAAAATAACTGAACTATAGACGATATGAAAGCTATTACAAAGACAGATTTCTCCCTTCCGGGAATGCAGGGGAAGTATGTGGGCAAGGTCCGCGATGTCTATGACCTCGGGGACAAGCTCGCCATGGTAGTGACGGACAGGATCTCCGCCTTCGATGTGGTGCTGCCTGAGGGCATACCCTACAAAGGACAGATACTCAACCAGATAGCTGCCAAGTTCCTGGACAGCACCGAGGATATCATCCCCAACTGGAAGATAGCCGTTCCCGACCCGGCCGTCACGGTGGGCTGGAAATGCGAGCCCTACAAAGTGGAGATGGTCATAAGGGGTTATCTGACAGGACATGCCTGGAGAGAGTACAAGGCGGGGAAAAGGGTGCTCTGCGGCGTGGCCCTTCCCGAGGGGATGGTGGAAAACCAGAAATTCCCCGAACCCATCATCACCCCCACGACCAAGGCTGCGGAAGGCCATGACGAGGATATCTCCGGAGAGGAGATCGTGAGGCAGGGGATAGTGCCTGCTGACGAATACGCCCGCCTGGAGGATTACACCCGCAAGCTTTTCAAAAGGGGCAGCGAGATGGCTGCGCAGCGGGGCCTGATCCTGGTGGACACCAAATATGAATTCGGAAAGAAGGACGGTCGTATCATTCTGATGGATGAGATCCATACTCCCGATTCGTCCAGGTATTTCTATGCCGACGGATACGAAGACAGGCTCGCCCGCGGAGAGCACCAGAAGCAGCTTTCCAAGGAGTTCGTGAGGGAATGGCTCATGGCCGGAGGCTTCATGGGCCAGCCGGGGCAGAAGGTGCCCGAGATGACTCCGGAAGTGGTGAAGAGTATATCCGACAGGTATATAGAACTGTATGAAAACATCACCGGGGAAGCCTTCCGTCCTGATGACAGGGACCCTGAAGCCATCTTCAGCAACATAGTCCGTTTCCTCGAATCCGCGAAATAACATTGTTATGATAGAGAGATATTCACGCCCCGCCATGAGGGCGATATGGACCGAAGAGAACAAGTTCAACGCCTACCTCAAAGTCGAGATCCTGGCCGACGAGGCCTGGAGCAAGCTGGGGGTGATTCCCGCGGAAGATGTGGAGAAGATCGCCGCCTCAGCCCGCTTCGACGTGGCCCGCATCAGCGAGATAGAGCAGCAGACCAAGCACGACGTGGTGGCCTTCACCCGCTGTGTCAGCGAAAGCCTGGGCGAGGAGAGGAAGTGGGTCCACTATGGACTGACCTCCACCGATGTGGTGGACACCGCCAACGGTTACCTGATCAAGCAGGCCAATGCCATACTCCGCTCCGACCTGGAAGCCCTGATGTCCGTGCTCAAGAAGCGCGCCCTCGAATTCAAGGACACCCCCTGCATAGGCCGCACCCACGGTATTCATGCAGATATCACCAGTTTCGGCCTCAAATGGGCGCTGTGGTATGAGGAGATGCGGCGCAATATGGAGCGCTTCAACCTGGCTTCCGCAGGCGTGGAAGCCGGCAAGATGAGCGGAGCTGTGGGCAATTATGCCAACATCCCTCCTTTCATCCAGGATTATGTCTGCGAAAAGCTCGGCATAGAAAGCGCCCGCATATCCACCCAGGTCCTCCAGAGGGACCGTCACGCCTTCTATCTGTCCACCCTCTCCGTCATCGCCTCCACCTTGGAGCAGATGGCCACGGAAGTCAGGGGACTCCAAAGGACTGAGATACGTGAAGCTGAAGAGCGTTTCACCAAGGGCCAGAAAGGTTCGAGCGCCATGCCTCACAAACGCAACCCCATCAGCAGCGAGAATATCTGCGGCTGCGCCCGCGTGATGCGCGGATATATGGTGGCTTTCAATGAGAATGTGGCTCTCTGGCACGAGAGGGACATCTCCCACTCCAGCACCGAGAGGATCATCCTTCCCGACGCCACCGAACTGCTGGACTACATGCTGGCCCGTTTCACGAGGATACTGGACGAACTCACCGTCTATCCGGAAAACATGCTCGCCAATATCTACAAGACCGACGGGGTCATCTTCGCCCAGAGGGTGATGAACGCCCTCATAGGCAAGGGCCTTGCCCGCGAGGCCGCCTATGACACCGTGCAGCCCCTCGCCATGGAGGCATGGAGCAACCATAAGCCTTACAAGGACTTGCTCAAGGCCTGCGAGGCCGTCACATCGAGGCTTACAGACGCCGAGATCGAGGATTGCTTCACCCTGGATTACTATTTCAAGAATGTGGACCTGATCCTGAAGAGGGTGGGGATACTGTAAAAAAAAAGAGCCACTTAACAGACTCGGACTGTTGACCTGCGCGTTACGAATGCGCTGCTCTACCGACTGAGCTAAAGTGGCTTGGAGTACAAAGATAGTAATTTTTCCTTTATTTCCGAGAGCTCTGCACTTTGTGCACGATGTTGATGAGCACGCTGCCCAGCACACCGGCACAGATCGAGCCCACCAGGACGGCTATCTTGCCCATGTCGCGCATCCTTGCAGCGATCTCCGGGGCCTGGTCGCTGAATGAAAGCGTGTCCACGAAGATGGACATCGTAAATCCTATACCTCCCAGGCAGGCCACGGCGAAGAACATGGGCCAGGTCGCTTTCTCGGGCATTTCGCCGGCTCCGGTCTTGATGGCCAGCAGGCTCGCCAGGGTGATGCCCAGGGGCTTGCCCAGCACCAGACCCAGGAAGATGCCTATGCTCACGCTGCTGATTTCTGGCCCGCTGATCACGACACCGGCGTTGGCCAGGGCGAAGATGGGCATGATGACGAAATTGACCCAGGGATTGAGGGCGTGCTCCACGCGGTAGCTCATGTCCATGGACCCTTGGGCGACGGCGTGCAGCTTGCGCAGGCAGTGCTTCTGGGGCCCGTTGGGGAATTCGGAGTCACCGTCGATGCCGGCGTACTGGTCCAGCAGTTTGATATAGCGATTCCTCTTGTGGTAATATTGGGACTTGTTGTATATGGGTTTCGCGGGGATGAGGAAGGCCATCACGACACCGGACATGGTGGCATGGATGCCGGAATAGTAGAACAGCACCCACACGAGGAAGGCCATCAGCAGGTAAGGGAACATGCGTTTCTCCCCGAGCCGCCTCAGCCCAAGCGTCAGCAGTATCACCAGCACTGCGATCAGCAGCAGGGGGATGTTGATGCTGCCGCCGTAGAATATGGCGACGACGAGTATGGCAATGAGGTCGTCGGCGATGGCGAGGGCCGTCAGGAACACCTTCAGGGAGACGGGGACCTTGTCTCCGAGCACTGACAGTATGCAGACGGCGAAGGCGATGTCGGTGGCGGTGGGGATGCCCCAGCCGCTGGAACCGGCGGTGCCGTGGTTCACCAGGGTGTAGATGAGGGCGGGGAAGATGACTCCGCCGAAGGCTGCGATCACGGGCAGCAGGGCTTTCTTTACGGAGGAAAGCTCGCCGTAGGTGATCTCCCGTTTGATTTCAAGTCCTACCGTGAAGAAGAACACCACCATCAAAATGTCGTTGATGAACTTCTCTATGGTCATGTCCCTGGGGAAGAGTATGTCGATACGGCTGTCAGGACTGCTCAGATGCAGCTGGATGTGGGTCTCCAGTATGCCGTGATAAAGGGCTCCCGTGGCGGGAAGATTGGCCAGGAGCATGGCGATGACCACGCAGGCAAAGAGCAGGACTCCCTGAAACCAGGGCTGGTGGGACAAACGGTCGCTCCTTTTGTTGAACTGGAGAACGCTTTTGTTCCACGTGTAGATCGGGATGAGTTTCATAGTTTATTTCTTGATTTCAAAATCTATGGTTCCGTTGCCGCAGTAGCTCCCGCTGATGCGGACGGTCTTATCTTTGGGCCTGAAGATCTTTTTCCTTCCGGCGAGTTCGATGGCGATGAGGTCTCCCGACCTCAGGTAGACATATTTGCTGATTTCGCAGATGGCCTCCTCGATCATGGAAGCCTGTGCGTCGGAATGCCTGAAGATGACGCGTCCTCCGCGGCGGAGCTTGAATTCATTCTCCTTGTGCCCCAGGGTGATCTTGCCGTAGAGGGGGAAGGGGAGGAAGGAGGTGTGGTCCAGGCAGCTGGCGCTGGCGAATCCCTCGGAGCTCCTGGGTGCCAGGTCGTCGGCGTACAGCAGCACGCCGTAGTTGTAGGCGTCATAGTAACGGTCGGCGAATTCCGCTCCGACACTGCGGCCGGCCTTGCATATGCGTGCGAAAAGCACGGGGGTGTAACTCAGAGTATTGACGAATTCGGGAGGATAGAAATCCCTGTTGAATTTGTCAATGGTGGTGTCGGGCCGTACCATTACGTGCCCGTTGTGGGTGAGTACAGGTATGTTCATCAGAAAAGTCTCCCTGAATTGAATTTGGCCGCGAGCCTCTCGCGCTTGAACTGCTCCTCGAGCAGGGCGAACTGCCTCTTGGTGTCAAGGGTGAAGCTGCCACCGGCTATCCAGCTGAAATACGAGGGGTCGGTGTTGAAGACCTCCCGGGCGCTTTTGCCCTTGTGCTTTCCGAAATTGACCAGTATCTCTCCGCTGTCCGAGCGGATGAGGCTGCCGGAGAAGTCCACGTATTTCTTGCCGACGAAGGATGACAGGCAGCCTATGTCGTTTTTCAAAGTCTCGGGATAGCGGTCGAGCTGAGCCTTGAGCACCTCGTAGGTGGCGACGGTGTCGGCCTCGGCGGTGTGGGCGTTGTCGAAATCCTTGCCTCCGCAGTAGAAGCGGTAGGCGGCGCGCAGGTTCCTCGGCTCCATGGCGTGGTAGATGTTCTGGACATCCACCATCTTGGCTTCGTGGAGGTCTATGTCGAGCTCCTTGCCGCAATAGAACCTGACCCTCTCTATCTCTTCGGCGAGCATGGGAAGGTCGAATTTGGAGGAATTGAAACCGGCCAGGTCGCTGCCCTTGAGCCATTCCACCACCTCGTCCACCACTTCGAAGAACCTGGGGCATTGGGTGAGCATGTCGTCGGTCACTCCGTTCACCTTGGAGGCTGAGGGCTCGATGGGCCTCTGAGCCTTCCTCTGGTAGTCCCAGGGCTTTATCTTCCAGGTTTTGATCCTGTTTTCTCCGCCGGGGAGGACCTTGACGAAACTCAGTTCGATTATGCTGTCTTGTGCGATATTCAGGCCGGTGCTTTCGATGTCGAAGAAGAGCAGCGGCCTTTCGAGATTCAATTCCATCTTGCTGTTATGAAACCATTATCGGCATCAGGATGCCGCAGATCTTTTCACTGTCGCTCTCTTCCTCGGCGGGGACGATGAGGGCGGCGCGGCGGGCGTCGGCGAACTTCATCACCAGGGTCTCGCAGCTCATGTTGCTGAGTATGTCGATGAGGAAAGAGGACTTGAAACCTATGCTCAGAGGGGCTCCGCTGTACTCGCAGCTGAGTTTTTCATAGGCTGCGAGGGCGAACCCGAGGTCCTGGGCCGTGATTTCGAGCTGACCGGGGTTGAGGTCGAACTTGATATGGTTGGAGGCCTTGTTGGCGCAGACGGCCACGCGGCGGACGGTGTTCAGGAGCTGGACCCTGTCTATCCTGAGGATGTTGGGGTTGTTCTGGGGGATGACGTCCCTGTACTTGGGATATTTGCCCACTACCAGACGGCAGACCATCATGGTGGCGCCGAAGGTGAACACCGCGGTGCTGCTGTCGAAATTGATTTCCACATTTTCCACATCCTTGCCGATGATGGACTTCAGCACGACTGCGGCCTTCTTGTGAAGGATGAAGGAGGCCTCCTGGGGAGCTGCCATCTCATCGGAAGTGTAGCAGATGAGCTTGTGGGAGTCTGAAGCCACGAGGGTGGTGCCTGTCTTGCCCATGTCGAAGAAGATACCGTTCATGGCCGGTCTCATCTCGTCATCGGCTGTGGCATAGACGGTGCCGTTTATGCCGTCGATGAGCACCTGGGCCGGGAAACTAACTGTGAGGGCTTCCTCGGAAGCGCCCTTGATGTCAGGATAATCCTCGGCGGGGAAGTAGGGGAGAGAGGAATTACCATTGCTCCAGACGCACTCGAAGGTGCTGTCGGAAGTGGTCTTGATGCTGAGCGGCTGGTCGGGAAGTGACTTCAGCAGGTCGATCACCTGCCTTGCGGGCACAGCTATGCTGCCTTCTGCCTTTACGCTCTCCACGGGCACCAGGGTGCGTAGTGTAAGCTCCTGGTCCGAAGCCGTCAACTCGAGGCTGTCGGCCTTGACCGTGAAAAGGAAGTTTTCCAGGATGGGAAGCGGGGTCTTGGCGGGTATAGCCTTGGATACGTCCATCACGCCCCTGAGCAGTTCGGCACTTGATACTTTTAATTCCATACTCTCTACTTATTTAATAACAGGCAAATTTAACAAATATTTATGAAATGGAAGACATCGTGTCCGTAAGTTTCTTCAGGGTCGCCAGAAAGCCCTTCAGTTCCTTTTCGCTGATGCCTATCATGGCGTTGTCCAGCATGGAAATACCCGTTTCCTTGGCCGCGGCTTTCATGTCCTCGCCCTTGGGCGTGAGGACTATGGTGTTGGACCGGCGGTCGTTGGGGTTCTTGCAGCGGACCACCAGTTCCTTGCGCTCCAGGGCGTCGAGGAGTTTGGTGACGGAGTTCTTGTCTTTCTGCATCATGTCCGCGATCCTCTGCTGGGACATGGGACCCTCGTTCCAGAGCAGGTCGATGAGCAGGAACTGCTCGGGGGTCAGGCCCAGGTTGGACTGCCTCATCATGGTCGAGGAATACTGCTTGAGCTTGCATGCCGCCAGATTGAGATAGACGGCGATTTCCTTGGATAGCAACATGTTTCTACTTTGTGAAGATTATTTGCGGCGGCGGTATTTGCAGAGTTCCGGGGCAATGGTGGCGGCGATGAGCGCGGCACCTTCCACATTGGGATGGATGGCGTCGTTGTACAGATCCGGCCTGTCGCGGAAGGGGGTGTAGAGGTCGATGACCTTGCAGCCGGTCTCGGCGGCCACTTCTGAGATATATTTCTGCACGTCGGTGCGGATGAGGCTGTCGTTGATGCCCCAGTCTTCCCGGAACGCTGCCACGGGGTAGCAGAGGTATATCTTGGGGGAGGAGGGCAATGCCTGGAAGGCGCGGACCATGGTGAGCAGGTCTTGCTTGAACTCGGCGCTGTACTGCCAGTTCCAGGGTTTGGTGTCGTTGGTGCCGAGCTTGATGGTCACGATGCCGGGCTCGAAATCGAGGGCGTCCCGGTACATCGGCTCTTTCATGTAAGGGCGGTCGCCCTTGTTCAGCAGTGTCCTCCCGCTGAAACCGAAGTTGCGCACTTCGAAGCCCTCTCCCAGCAGCGCCTGCAGCCGGGCGGGGTATCCGTCGGTTTCGGGGTGTTCTATGGTCGCCCCGGCGGTGATGCTGTCGCCCACGCAGGCGACTTTGACCGGGGTCTTGGGGCCGCAAGCCGCCAGGAATAGGACGGCTGCCAGCAGGAAAGGGAGTGAGGTCTTTTTCATATATGCAAATATCCGCATTTTTGGGAACTTTCCTATATTTGCAAACTTATTAGTATTAATACCTTGATCGAAACCCTCACAGCTACCCAGTGGCTCATCATCTCGCTCTGCGCCATCTGCATCGGAATGTCCAAGACCGGAGTGCAGGGTATGACCATGCTCGTGATCCCTTTCATGGCCATGAGTTTCGGAGCCAAGGAATCCACCGGAGTCATCCTGCCCATGCTCTGCATGGCCGACATCATCGCCGTCTCCTACTACAAGAGGGTGGCCGACTGGAAGACGGTCGCGAGGCTCCTGCCCACGGCCGTGCTGGGCTTTTTCGTCGCCATCGCCGTGGACAAATTCATCCCCGCGGGGCAGTTCCGCAAACTCATGGGCTGGACCCTCGCCGGCGCCCTGCTGGTGATGTTCTGGGGGGAATTCTTCGGCAAGGACAACAAATGGATGAAGAAATGGTGGTTCAGCGCCCTCTTCGGACTGCTCGGAGGCTTCACCACGATGATAGGCAATGCTGCCAGCCCCGTGATGGCCATCTACCTGCTCTCCATGCGTAAGGACAAGATGTCCTACGTGGGCACCAACGCCTGGTTCTTCTTGATGGTGAACCTGCTCAAACTGCCCCTGCAGATCTTCGTCTGGAAAAACATAAGCTGGGGCTCCCTGGCCCTCGATGCCACCATGCTGCCGGTGATACTGCTGGGAGCGTTCATAGGCATAAAGATAGTCAAATGGCTGCCGGAGAAGGCCTTCCGCATCTTCGTGGAGACCGTCACCGTGATAGCCGTCGTCATGATGCTTGTAAGTTAATCCACAGATATGTCAAAAGTTAAAATCACAACTCCCTACGGTGACATCACGGTGAGGCTCTACGACGAGACTCCCGCGCACCGCGACAATTTCCTCAAGCTCGTATCCGAGGGTTTCTACGACGGTACTCTCTTCCACCGCGTCATCAAGGATTTCATGATCCAGGGCGGCGACCCCGACAGCAAGGGCGCTCCCAAAGGCAGGCACCTCGGTGCCGGCGACGTGGGCTATACCATCCCCGCCGAGTTCAAGCCGGAACTCTTCCACAAGAGGGGAGCCCTCGCGGCCGCCCGCCAGGGGGACAATGTCAACCCCGAGCGCCGCAGCAGCGGTTGCCAGTTCTACATAGTCTGGGGACAGAAGTACTCCGAGGGCCAGCTCGGCCAGCTGGAGAAACAGTCCCGCATGCAGGCCCTGCAGTCGGTGTTCAACGACCTGGCCATGCAGCACCGCGCCGAAATCATGTCCATGCGCCGCGACCGCGACACCGCCGGCCTCTCCGCACTGCAGGACCAGCTCGAGGCAGAAGCCAATGCCATTGTCCGTGAAAAGGGACTCGGCCGCCTGAGCGAAGCGATGAAGACTGCCTACACCACCGTGGGCGGCACTCCGTTCCTGGACGGGCAGTACACCGTGTTCGGGGAAGTGGAGAGCGGCCTGGAGGTCGTGGGCAAGATACAGGAAGTCTCCACCGACTCCGCCGACCGTCCCATCAAGGATCTGGATATGAAAATCGAAACCATAAACCAATAAACAGTTATCATGAAAAAAATCATGCTTGCAGTTTGTATCGCCGCCTCAGTGCTGGCGGCGCAGTCCTGCGGTCAGAAGGGTGGCGTCAAGGCCATCGACCCCAAGGACTTCAATACCGCAGTAGCCCCCGGAGAGGACTTCTACGAGTACGCTACCGGCGGATGGCAGCGCAACAACCCCCTCAAACCCGAGTATTCCCGCTACGGTTCCTTCGACATCCTGGCGGAGAACAACCAGATCAATCTGAACGAGCTTTTCAAGGAACTCGCCGCCTCCACCAATGAAAAAGGCACCGAGGCCCAGAAGATCGCCGACCTTTACACCATGGGACTCGACTCCGTCAGGCTCAACAAGGAAGGCGCAGCCGCCGTGCTGCCCCTGCTCAAGGAGCTCGAAGGAGTGGTGGACACCAAGACTTTCGCCCAGTACAGCGGCCGCGGAGGCATCTACGGCCTCGGCAGCGTCTATGGCGCCGGCGTCCAGGACGACCTGATGGACAGCAAGAACAACATCCTCTATATCGGAGAATCCGGACTGTCCCTCGGAAACCGTGACTATTATCTCCTCCCCGAGCACGAGGCTATCCGCAAGGGATACCGCGACTACCTGGAGAAGATCTTCACCCTCGCCGGCTACGGCGATGCGGCCGTCATCGCAGATGACGCATTCGCAGTGGAGATGGCCATCGCAGAGCCCACCTGGTCCCAGGTGCAGCAGCGCGATGTGGAGGCTTCCTACAACCCCACCACTTCCGCGGCTCTCTTTAAGGCTTATCCCAACCTCCATCTCGACCTGTACCTCGCAGAGCTCGGCATCCCCGCACAGGACAAGCTCATACTCGAGCAGCCTTCCTATTTCGAGGCCCTGAACAAGATGTTCAAGACCATCGACCCCGTCAAGCTCCGCCACTATCTCCAGGCCCAGCTGCTGGACGGTGCCGCCAATTACCTCAGCGATGATTTCATCGAGGCGTCCTTCGACTTCTATTCCAAGCAGATGTCAGGTGTCCAGGAGCAGAGGCCCCGCTGGAAGAGGGCCATGTCCGTACCCAACGGAGTCCTCGGTGAGGCAGTCGGCAAGCTCTATGTCGAAAAGTATTTCCCCGAGAGCTACAAGCAGAGGATGCTCGACCTGGTGCACAACCTCCAGGGTGCCCTCTCCGACCATATCAAAGACCTGGAATGGATGAGCGACGAAACCAAGGCCAGGGCCCAGGAGAAACTCTCCACCTTCCACATCAAGATAGGTTATCCCGACAAATGGAAAGACTATTCCACCCTCGAGATCGATCCTTCCCTGAGCTACTTCGAGAACATGCGCAGAGTCTCCGCTTGGAACGTGGCCGACAATCTCTCCAATCTCGGCAAGCCCGTGGACAAGGAGAAATGGTTCATGTCTCCCCAGACCGTCAATGCATACTACAATCCCACTTCCAACGAGATATGCTTCCCCGCAGGCATACTCCAGCCTCCTTTCTTCTATCCCGAGGCTGACGACGCCGTCAACTACGGCGCCATCGGAGTCGTGATCTGCCACGAGATGACCCATGGATTCGACGACCAGGGACGCCTGTTCGACAAGGACGGCAACATGTCCGACTGGTGGACTCCCGAGGACAATGAGGCCTTCAAGGCCAAGGCTGCCATCCTGGTGAACCAGTTCAACGAGGTCGAAGTCCTGCCCGGCGTCCATGCCGACGGCGCCCTCACTCTCGGTGAGAACATAGCCGACCACGGCGGCCTGAGCATCTCATATTCCGCCCTGATGAAGACTCTCGAAGGCAAGGAAGCTCCCCTCATCGACGGCTTCACTCCCGCCCAGAGGTTCTATCTGGCTTATGCAAGGGTATGGGCCCAGAACATCACCGACCAGGCCAAGCAGAGGCAGACCCTCACCGATCCCCACTCGCTCGGTGAGAACCGTGTAAATGTGTCTGTAAGGAATTTCCAGAGCTTCTTCGATGCTTTCGGCATCAAGGAAGGCGACAAGATGTACCGCCCCGAATCTGAGAGGGTGATTATTTGGTAGTGTTTTTGGCTGGCTTGCGAAGATGGGAGATCTTCTTCCATTTTTCGCGGGCCAGCTGCTGCATATCGACGACTGCGTCCCTTTCGTCAACGATTTCGTCCCCGAGGACGGTCTCTATGACATCCTCCATCGTGACGAGACCCTGGAAGGCGCCGTAGTCGTCGATTATTATTGCTATCTGCTCCTTCTTCTCGAGCATTTCATCCCAGATATTCTCGATGGGAGTGTTCTCGGGGAAACTCTCCACATCCCTGCGGATGTCCCCGAGGGTCGTGTCGAATTTGTCCTCGGCCATCAGCTGGAGAGCCTCCATGCGGAGTATGTAGCCGGTGATGTAGTCATCCTTGTCGGCATACACGGGGATGCGGCTGTGATGCAGGAAGCGGCGGTCTTTGTAGAAGCGCTTGATGGTCATGGACTCCGGTGCTATGGCCGCTACGACGCGGGGGGTCATGGCATCCTTGGCCGTGATCTCGTCTATGTTGATGAGATTCTGGATGATCTCGTTCTCATCCTCCTCGAGCTCTCCCGACTCCTCGGCTACGTCTGCCATCGCGCTGATCTCTTCGCGGGACACTCCCGTGTCGCTGGTCTTTGGGGTGATGAGTTTCTGGAACCATTCCACGCAGGCGACTATGGGGAACAGGGCAATGATGAGCGTGCGCACCGTCACGGTGGTGAAACCGGTGAGGGCTTTCCAATGGGTGGTGCCCAGGGATTTGGGGATGATCTCCGAAAACAGGAGTATTAGCACCGTGGTGATGGCGCTCACGACCCCGAACCATTCGGAACCGAAGATGAGGGTGGCCTGGCGGCCGACTCCTGCTGCGCCTATGGTGTTGGCTATGGTGTTGAGGGACAATATGGCCGCGAGGGGGCGCGACGAGTCCAACTTGTACTGTTTGAGCCTTGCGGCGTGCCGCACGCCCTGTTCCTCCAGCATGGTGATGTAGGAGATGGGGGTGCTCATGAGGCTGGCCTCGAGTATGGAGCAGAGGAACGAAATGGTCATCGCTCCCAGCAGGAATACGAGAAGAAGTGTCATATCAGGCTGCAAATATAGCTATTTTATCTGTTTGCATTCCTGGCGAACTCGAAGAGCTCGGGCCTGAGATGGCAGTATCCGTCGGGATGCTTGAGCAGATAATCCTGGTGGTACTCTTCGGCGGGGTAGTAGTTCTCGAGGGGCAGGAGCTCGACGGCAAGGGGCTGACCGAGCCTTTCCTGCACCGCAGAATAGACTTTCTCTATAGCCGGAAGGTCGGCGGGGTCGGAGTAGTAGATGCCGGTGCGGTAGCGGGTGCCCACGTCTTCTCCCTGGCGGTTGAGGGAAAGGGGGTCGATTGCCTTGAAGAACAGCTCCAAGAGCACTTCCAGGGAAAGCACGGAAGGGTCATAGACGACCTTGACGGTTTCGGCG
This sequence comes from Bacteroidales bacterium, assembly GCA_017455065.1. GTDB lineage: Bacteria > Bacteroidota > Bacteroidia > Bacteroidales > UBA932 > Cryptobacteroides. Next base: position 52,720 of record JAFTBU010000049.1, on the reverse strand, counting down.
AATCCGGTGGTGTCGGTGTAGACCTCCTTGTAGCTGGGGTTCTCGCCCCTTCCGTTGGCGAATCCGGTCTCGGTGGAGACGACTCCGCGTACCATGCGGATGTAGTGCTCGGTGCCCCAGAAACAGCCTCCTGCGAGGTGTATGGTGCGGGTGCCGACTAGTGCGATGGCGTCGCAGATCTGCTCCAGGTATTTCCCGTCGGTCCCGTCGAAGGTGCCCAGGGCGGCGCTGTCGATGTCCAGCACCGCGATGACATTGTCCCCGCGCTTGACGGGTACGACGATCTCGCTGCGGCTTTCGCTCGAACAGGCGATGTGCCCGGGGAATTGCTCCACGTCCGGTACTATGATGGTTTCAGCGGCTTTCCAGGCGCTGCCGCACACCCCCTTGCCGAAGGGGATGCGGGTGCAGGCCACCGGCCCCTGGAAGGGACCGAGGACGAGCTGCTCCCCGCTGACGCGGTAGAAGCCTGTCCACCAGAACCCGAAGGCTCCGTGGATGAGAGATGAAAGGTTGGCCATGGCGGCGACCATGTCGGTCTCGCCTGCGATGAGGGCGCCTGCCTGGGCGGCCAGCTCCGTATATTTCTGTTCCTTGCTCATATTGTCATAGAATTCGTCGAAAAGGGCGCGGAGTGCCTTGCGGTCGCGTATGAGCGCGCGCAGCTCGGCGAGCCTCGCGGCGTTGGGGGACTCGGGTATCCAAAGCTTCAGGTAGCCTCCTTCGGCGTATTTTTCCTGAAGGTGCTCCAGGGTCCTCTGCCAATGTCCCTCCCTGTCCAGTCCGGGATAATGTGAAAAGCCGTACTGAACGGTCCTGAGGATCACGGTACGGGGGATGATCTGCCTGTCGGCTTCGGCCACTATCCTGCCGTAGATGCTGCGCGGCTCGTGGTCGGAGGAGGCGCGGTGGTCTTCCGCCGCCTGGGCGATGGTCTCGACCTGCTCTTCGCTGAACCATCTGCGGAGCTGCCGGTCGCCGCGGATTATCCTCCCTGAAACCAGGTGGTGGGTCTTCCTGTCTTCAGACAGCCCCGTGTCGTGGTAGGCGGCCGCGGCATAGACCATGTCCGGATCCACATCGTAGTGCGAAGCGAGTTCCATGGCCTGTGAGATCACGGTCAGGACATGCTGCCTGCGGTGCGCCGGATCGAATCCGTCGTACATGGGCAGGATGCGGCTCTCCACATATTCCTCAAGTTTCATGAAAATAAGTGCTTTTGCCATGCAAAGTTATCACAATATTTTTTATATTTGTTGAACACATAACGACGCTGACTATTTCATTTCATCTCATAACAATCAGAGAAAACCTATGGATAAAATCAAAAATCTGGCGGATCTCCGCAAGATAAAAGAGGGTATGCAAGGCAGGATGTCGATGCGTGAAAAGAGCGACTCCTCCGAAGCTATCATTCAAATCAAGGTAGGAATGGCCACCAGCGGTATTGCATCAGGAGCCAAGGAAACGATGAGTTATCTCATCTCAGAACTCGACAAACGCCAGATCAAGGCGCTTGTGATGCAGGTGGGAGACATGGGCTACAGCTATGCCGAACCCACTGTCGAAGTCACCATTCCTGGCAAGGACCCCATCGTGTTCGGAGGCGTCAACATAGCCCGCGCCCAGCAGATCATCGACAAGTACATAGCCGAAGGTGAGCTGGTCGAAGGCATCCTGCCCGCGAACTACAGATCTATTTAACCTTATCGAACCTAACCATCCCAACCCGACATGGCAGTAAAGATGCACATTTTGGTATGCGGCGGTACTGGTTGCTCCGCATCCTCGAGTCATGAGATCGTCGACGAGCTCAACAGGCAGCTCGTCAACCATGATCTGACCGATTTCGCAAAGGTGGTCGTCACCGGCTGTTTCGGCTTCTGCGAAAGGGGTCCCATCGTTAAAATCATCCCCGACAACACCTTCTACGTCAGGGTCCAACCCTCCGATGCCAAGGAAATCATCGAAGAGCACATCATCAAAGGCCGCAAGGTACAGCGTCTGTTGTATGTAGCTCCCGACACCCACGAGAGCATCTCCGACTCCAAGCACATGGAGTTCTACAAGAAGCAGCTCAGGATCGCACTGAGAAACTGCGGTTTCATCGATCCTGAAAACATAGAGGAAGCCATCGCCCGTGACGGCTATGCCGCGCTTGGCAAGTGCCTCACCGAAATGACCCCCGAACAGGTCATCGAGGAGATCAAGAAATCCGGCCTTCGCGGCCGCGGCGGTGCAGGTTTCCCCACCGGTATTAAATGGGAGATAGCGTCCAAAAGCCGCGTCGGCGAGCAGAAATATGTAGTCTGCAACGCTGACGAGGGAGACCCGGGCGCATTCATGGACAGGTCCCTCCTCGAAGGCGACCCCCACTCCATCCTCGAGGCCATGGCCATCTGCGGCTATTGCATCGGAGCCAATAAGGGTCTCATCTATATCCGCGCCGAATATCCCCTCGCCATCCACCGTCTCCAGGTGGCCATCAAGCAGGCTGAGGACTACGGCCTGCTGGGCAAGGACATCCTCGGTACGGGCTTCGACTTCGAGATCGAGCTCCGCTACGGCGCAGGCGCATTCGTCTGCGGTGAGGAGACCGCCCTCATCCATTCCATGGAAGGCAAGCGCGGTGAACCTACCTTCAAACCGCCCTTCCCCGCACAGTCCGGCTATCTGGGCAAGCCTACGAACGTAAACAACGTCGAGACTTACGCCAACATCCCCGTCATCATAAACAAGGGCGCCGACTGGTTCGCCAGCATCGGCACCGAGAAGTCCAAGGGTACCAAGGTCTTCGCCCTCGCCGGCAAGATCAACAACGTCGGCCTCATCGAGGTCCCCATGGGTATCACCCTGCGTGAGATCATCTACGAGATCGGCGGCGGTATCAAAGGCGGCAAGAAATTCAAGGCCGTCCAGACCGGCGGTCCTTCCGGCGGCTGCCTCACCGAGAAGCACCTCGACACCCCCATCGACTACGACAGCCTCGTCGCTGCAGGCTCGATGATGGGCTCCGGCGGTATGATTGTCATGGACGAGGACGACTGCATGGTCGCCATCGCCAAATTCTACCTCGGCTTCACCGTGGACGAGTCCTGCGGCAAGTGCACCCCCTGCCGCGTGGGCAACAGGCGTCTGCTGGAAATCCTCACCAAGATCACCGACGGCAAGGGCACCATGGAGGATCTCGAAGAGCTCAAGACCCTCTCCACCGTCATCAAGGACACCGCTCTCTGCGGTCTGGGCCAGACCTCTCCGAACCCCGTGCTTTCCACCATCAACAATTTCTGGGACGAGTACGTGGAGCATGTCACCGAGAAGAAGTGCCGTGCCGGCCAGTGCAAGGCTCTCAAGAAATATGTGATCGATCCCGATAAGTGCAAGGGCTGTACCGCCTGCGCGAGGGCATGCCCTGTCGGCGCCATCAGCGGAGCCGCCAAGACTCCGCACTTCATAGACCAGGTCGACTGCATCAAGTGCGGCACCTGCTACGAGAAGTGCAAATTCGGTGCTATCAGCGTTAAATAAGGGAGGAATGCATATGGATACTATCAAATTGACTATAGACAACAGAGCAGTGGAAGTGCCCAAGGGTACGACCATTTTGAAAGCTGCCGAGCAGATGGGTATCAAGATTCCTACCCTCTGCAATTTCGAACTTGACGGTCTCGCCCTCAAGAACCACCCCGGCGGATGCCGTGTGTGCGTGGTCGAGGTTGCGGGCCGCAGGAATCTCGCTCCGGCCTGTATCACAGAGTGTATGCCGGACATGGTCGTCAAGACCAATTCGCTCCGCGCGGTCAATGCCCGCAAGACGGTGCTCGAGCTGATGCTCAGCGACCATCCCAACGACTGTCTCCGCTGTGCCAAGAGCGGCAAGTGCGAGCTCCAGGCCCTGGCAGCCCAGATGGGCATACGCGACATCCCCTTCACCGGACAGAAGTCCCAGTATCCCGTGACCCTGTCCCCGTCCATCGTCCGCGATGAGAACAAGTGCATCATGTGCCGCCGCTGCGAGTCCGTATGCCACGAGTATCAGAGCGTAGGTGTGCTCGGCGCCGTCCACAGAGGATTCTCCGCCGTGGTTTCCACCGCTTTCGACGATGACCTGGTCGATACCAACTGCGTATTCTGCGGCCAGTGCGTCGCTGTCTGCCCCGTGGGCGCCCTCACCGAAGTGGACCATACCGCGAAGATACTCCGCGACATTGCCAATCCCGAAGTCACCACCTGCGTGCAGGTCGCCCCGGCCGTCCGCGTGGCTCTGGGCGAAGAGTTCGGCATGCCCGCCGGAAGCATCGTCACGGGCAAACTGGCAGCCGCCCTGAGGGCCATCGGCTTCGATTATGTATTCGACACAGACTGGTCCGCCGACCTCACCATCATGGAGGAGGGAACGGAAGTCATCGGCCGCCTGAAGGCCTTCCTCTCCGGCGACAAGGATGTCAAGCTCCCCGTCATGACCTCCTGCTGCCCCGCCTGGGTCAATTTCTACGAGAAATTCTATCCCGAGTTGCGCGACTATCCTTCCACGGCCAAGTCGCCCCAGCAGATGTTCGGCGCTACGGTCAAGTCCTATTTCGCAGACAAGATCGGCGTCCCCCGCGAGAAGATGGTCTCCGTCTCCGTCATGCCTTGCGTCGCCAAGAAGTACGAGAGCGAGCGTGACGAGTTCAAGGTAAACGGCAACCCCGATGTGGATTACTCCATCACCACCCGTGAGCTCGCACGCCTCATCAAGCTTTGCAACATAGACTTCCAGAACCTGCCCGACGAGAAATTCGATTCCCCTCTGGGCGAGTCCACTGGCGCAGCCGTCATCTTCGGTGTCACCGGAGGAGTCATGGAGGCAGCCCTGCGTACTGCAGTCGAGGTGCTCACAGGCAAGACCCTCCCGAAAATTGACTTCGAGGAAGTCCGCGGCCTGGAAGGCATACGCGAAGCTACCGTCCCCGTCCCGGGAGTGGCAGACCTCAAGGTGGCAGTGGTCTATGGACTGAAGAACGCCCGCACCATACTCGAGCAGATCAAAGCCGGCAACTGCCCTTACCACTTCGTGGAAGTGATGGCCTGCCCCGGCGGCTGCATCGACGGCGCCGGCCAGCCTTATCACCACGGAGACGCATCCATCATCAAGGCCCGTCACGCAGCCATCTACGAGGCGGACAGGAGGATGCCCATACGCAAGTCCCATGAAAATCCTGAGGTCCAGGCGATCTACAAGGAGTTCTACGGCGAGCCTTGCTCGGAGAAGTCGCATCACCTGCTTCACACTCATTACTTCGACAAGAGGATCAAGTTTGACATCGAAAAATAATTGAACCATGTGTGGACACAAGATAAAAATCAATGAAGCCAGCTACCAGAAGATCAAGGAAATCTGCGCTTCTTTCGACAATAATCCCGGAGAGTTGATCAACGTCCTCCACAAGACCCAGGAGCACTTCGGCTACCTGCCTGAAGAGGTCCAGCAGGTCGTGGCGGAATTCCTCGGAATCCCTCCCGGAAAGGTGTACGGCGTCGTCTCGTTCTACAGCTTCTTCACCATGAACCCCAAGGGCAAGTACGCGATCTCGGTATGTCTGGGCACCGCCTGCTATGTCAAGGGCGCCGAGAAGATACTGGACGCACTGAAGAGCGAGCTGAAGATCTCCGAAGGCGGGGTCACCCCCGACGGCAAGTTCTCCCTGGACGTGCTGCGCTGTGTGGGTGCCTGTGGTCTGGCCCCTGTCATGACCATCAACGGCAAGACCTACGGCCGCCTCGTTCCCGAAAGGATCAAGGGAATACTTGCGGAGTACGCAGATTAAGACATAATCGTTGAAAACGCTTCGGGCCGGCCCTCCTCAGAGCAGGCCCGTGGTGTTTTTCCGATGTTTCCATCCTGAACTGAAATGAAAATAGACGAAATAGCAAAACTTGTGGACGGGCAGGTCACCGGAGCTCCCGCCGATGATGTCTACGAAGTGCAGAAGGCCTTCGCATCCGATCTGATGAGCGACGTGTTGCGTTTCTCCATGGACGAGACGGTGCTCATCACCGGCCTTTGCAACAACCAGACTATGCGCACCTCCGAAATGGCGGACCTGCGGGTGGTGGTGATAGGACGCGACAAGCAGCCCGACGCCGAGATGATCGCCCTTGCGGAAGAGATGGGCATCACCATCATCAAATCCCGCTACAGCATCTTCAAGATCAGCGGCATACTCTACGGTGCCGGTATCAAACCCCTGTATTAGCCATGCATTACACCTTCGACATAGAGCGCGGCAATTTCTCCGACGCCGGCCAGGCTTCCAGCAGTGTCAAACGCACGCTGAAGCAGCTCGGCGTGGATGCAGCCGACATCAAGCGGACCGTAGTGGCTCTCTTCGAAGCGGAAATCAATGCGGTCGCACATGCCTATGGCGGCAGGATCGACGTGGATATCGACCCCGAGAAGATAGTGATGGTGGTGGCTGACCAGGGTCCCGGCATCCCGGACATAGAACTTGCCATGCAGGAAGGCTGGTCCACCGCTTCCGCCAAGGTGCGGGAGATGGGCTATGGCGCCGGCATGGGCCTGCCCAACATCAAGAAAAATACTGACGAACTCAAGATCGATACGACGGTCGGAGTGGGCACCACCGTCACCATGACAGTTTATCTTCGCTGACAAATGACGAAAAGGGAAACATATTTCAGACATTCACTCAAGGTCGACGGGCAGCTCTGCCAGAGTTGTACGGCCTGTATGCGGGTATGCCCTACGGGCGCCATCCGCATCCGGGACGGCAAGGCTGTGATAAACGACAACAAATGCGTCGACTGCGGGGAGTGCATGAAGATATGCCCTCACAAGGCGATCTACATCCAGCAGGACGATTTCGCCATGATAGAGGATTACGAGTATCGGGTATGTCTCGTCCCGGCCACCTTCATAGGCCAGTTCGATGACAGATACAGGACCAGGGCCATCTATTCCTGCCTGAAGAAACTCGGTTTCACCCACATCTACGAGGTGGAGCATGAAGTGGAGTACATGGCCGACCTGTATACCCAGTACATGGAACGCCACCCTGAGATCGGGACTTTCATCTCACCTTACTGTCCCGCCATCACCCGGCTCATTCAGGTGAGGTTCCCCTCGCTGGTGGGCAATCTGATACGGCTCCGTTCCCCGCTGGAACTAGCTTCCCGGGTCATCATAAAGCGCCTGATGGACAAAGGGGCCAGCCGTGAGTCCATAGGGGTGTTTTACGTGACTCCCTGTGCGGCCAAGATAGCCGCAGTCAAATATCCTGTAAGCGGCAAGGAGACCTGCATCTCGGGTGTCATCAACATGGATTTCCTCTACAACAAAGTCCGCCTCATGCTCCATGAGCGGAGCAGGGATACCGAGCCGGTCAACCACGCCCTGACCTCCCGCGGCGTGCTCTGGCCCCTCTCAGGAGGTGAGGCCGCCCTCTTCAAGGGTGAGCACTATGCGGTGGACGGCCTGCAGAACGTATTGGATTTCCTGGAAAAACTCGAAGATGACGCTATCGATGCCCGCGGTCTCGTGGAGATGCGTATCTGCGACCAGGGCTGCGTGGGAGGCGTCCTCGCCGTGAACAACCGCTTCGTCGCCCGCAAGCGGCTGGAGAACAGGGCCAGGATATTCGACCGTCTGCAGCGCCCCAGGAGCCCCGGCATGCGCAGCTACGATCCCGAATTCACCGCCATGATAGAGGACCAGATGGAGATTCCGGAGATCAAGCCCCGTTCCATTTACAAGCTCGATGACAATTATGCCGAGGCCTTCAAGATGGCCGAGCGCATGAAAAAGATAGAAAGCGCCCTGCCCGGAGTGAACTGCTCCGCCTGCGGTGCGCCCTCCTGCGCCGCCCTGGCCGAAGACATCGTGCGCGGCGACGCCAGGATAGACACCTGCATCTTCATCAACCGCAATTCCCGGGCCTCAGAGAGCGCCATCCGGGACATCTGGGGAGAGAAGGTGCGGACCAAGGAAATACATAAGGACGAAAAAACGGATCATTGATATGACAGTCAAGGAAATCATTGAAAAACTGGACCTGAAGTGCCTGAACGAAGCCAATCTCGACGCAGAAGTCAGCGGAGCCTACGCTTCCGACCTGCTGAGCGACGTGATGGGCAATGCCCGCAGCGGCCAGGTCTGGGTCACCATGCAGACCCACAAGAACGTGACAGCCATCGCTTCCCTCAAGGACATCCCTGCGGTGATACTGGTCCGCGACGGAGTGCCCGACGAGGATATGCTGGAGCACGCCAAGGAAGAGGATATATGCATCCTGGTGAGCCACGATGCCACATTCCAGGTCTGCGGAAAGCTCTACGAACTTCTCAAATAAGCCTGGATGCAGTTCAAGGCCGATATGCACATCCACTCGGTGCTGTCTCCCTGCGGGGACCTCGAGATGAGCCCCTCGGCTATCGTAGCCAAAGCTAAGGAGAGGGGCCTGGATATCATAGGCATCACCGACCACAACTCCACCCTTAATGCAGAAGTCACCAGAAGACTTGGCGAGCAGGCCGGCCTTCATGTGCTCATGGGTGCGGAAGTCACCACCCGTGAGGAAGTGCACTGCCTGGCCTTCATGCCCAGTTCCGAAAAGCTTGCCGAGTTCCAGAAGTTCCTGGATTCGAGGGTGATATGGTTTGAAAACGACGTGGACCGTTTCGGCTACCAACTGGTGGTGGACGAAGAGGAGAACGTCCTGGACCAGGTGCCCCATCTGCTGATAAACGCCCTGGACCTACCCATGCTGGAACTCCAGCGCAAAGTCTATGAAATGGGCGGGATATTCATCCCTGCCCATGTGGACCGCAGCAGTTTCAGCATCTCCTCCCAACTCGGCATGGTCCCGGACAAACTCAAGTTCCACGCCCTGGAGCTCAGCTCCCGCTGCCGCCGCGACGGCTACAAGTTCCTCGAGGACTGCCCGTGGTTCAGCGATTTCAACTTCATCCAGAGCAGCGACGCCCATTACATAGACGACATCGCCAAGGTCTTCAGCGTCCTGGAGATGCCGTCTTTCAGTTTCGAGAATTTCAAGTACGCCCTCCGTCCCGGAGAGCCAGTGATACTATAGAATGAAAAGCCTCGACCTGCACATAATAGACATCACCCACAACTCCATCCGTGCCGGAGCCACCCGTATCACCATAGAGATGGAGGACAGCGCAGCGCGTGACCTGCTCTCTATCAAGATCATAGACAACGGCTGCGGCATGCCCCAGGACATGATCGACGCGATAAACGACCATTTCTACTCCTGCCGCAAAGAGCGCAAGATAGGCATGGGCATAGCCCTGCTGAAATTCCATTCGCAGATCTGCAACGGCCGCTTCTACCTCAAATCCAAGGTGGGGGAGGGTACTGAGATCTATGCCTCGTATCAGCGTTCGCACATCGACCTGCAGCCCAAGGGCGACCTTTCAGGCTGCTTCGCCAATTTCATCTGCCAGTACCAGGACATAGAGTTCACCATACGCTACATCACGGACGAAGGGACTTTCGAGCTGAGCACCTCCGAAGTCAAGGAAGTATTCGAAGGCATGAATCTCAACGACTATGAGATCATACGCAGCCTGACAGAACTCATTCACGAAAATATAGGCAGCTGACCATGGACCGCAGCTTCGAAGACATACTCCTCGCCCAGGATTTCGGCAAGGAAGAGATCAAGGTCCTCCTGGCGGCTGAAGGCCCCCGGATGAAGGAACTCCTGCGTCGTGCCAGGGAGGTCAAGTTCCGGTATCTGGACAATTATGTCCACTTGCGCGGGCTCATCGAATACGGGAATGTGTGCGAGAAGAATTGCCTGTACTGCGGCTTGCGCAGCGGGAACGGCAAGGTGGAGCGCTACCTCCTCAGCGACGAAGATGTGCTCTCCTGCGCCCGTCTGGCCCATGAGCTGGGCTATGGCTCCGTCGCCCTGCAGAGCGGAGAACGCAGCGACCCCGCTTTCGTCGACCATATCGCGCAGCTGGTGCGGGAGATCAAAAAGATAGACGGAGGCAGCCTCGGCATCACCCTGTCCCTGGGTGAACAGAGCGAAGAGACCTACCGCTCTTGGTTTGAAGCCGGCGCGCACCGCTACCTGCTGCGTATCGAGTCATCTTCCGAAGAACTCTATTACAAGATCCACCCCAAGAATGACAAGCACAGTTTCAGGAAGCGGGTGGAATGCCTGGAGATGCTGAAAAGCATTGGTTACCAAACCGGCACCGGGGTGATGGTGGGCCTGCCTTTCCAGACCCTGGACCAGCTGGCAGATGACCTGTTGTTCTTCAAGCGCATGGATGTGGCGATGGTAGGTCTCGGTCCCTACATCCCGCATCCCGATACCCCGCTTTACCGTTTCAGGGACCAGGTCCCTCCTGCAGATGCACGCATGGACATGACGCTCAAGATGATCGCCGTCCTGCGGCTTATGATGCCCGAAATCAATATGGTGGCGGCCACCGCCAACCAGACTGTCGATCCCCAGGGGAGGGAGAAGGCCATAGCAGCCGGGGCCAATGTCATAATGCCCAACCTCACGCCCGGAGAATACAGGGAGAGTTATTTCATATATCCCGACAAGGCCTGTGTCAAAGACAGGCCCGACCAGTGCAAATCCTGCCTGGACATCCGTCTGGCAGCGATAGGCCACCAGATTCTCTACAATGAGTGGGGAGATTCCCTTGCCTTTACGAAAAAGACCCGCTGACTGCCGCTATGGCAGGGATATCCGTGGAAGTATGCCCTGCAGCGCGGCGATCGCTATCCCGTAATTTGTGATGGGTACGCCGGCGAGGCGTGCTTTCCTCAGGCGAGAGCGCACCAGGCGGGCGTTGGCGACGCAGGCTCCGCAGTGGATGATCAATGCGTAGGGCGACAGGTCCTCCGGGAAATCGTTCCCGGCTGCGATTTCCACGTTGATGTCTCCGGCTTTCCTTCGCAGCAGCGCTGGTATCTTCACTCGGCCTATGTCTTCCGTATCCGGCACATGGGTGCAAGCCTCGGCGATAAGTACGCGGTCGCCGGGTTTCAGCGTATTTATGGCCCCGGCCCCTTCCACGAAGAGCCGGATGTCTCCTTTGGCGGCGGCCAGCAGCACTGAGAATGAGGTGAGCGGGCACTCCTTCGGGATGCTCCGTTCCACCAGGCCGAAGACCTGCGAATCCGTGATGACCAGGTCCGGCAGGCGGGAAAGGCTTTGCAGGGCGTCCTTCAGGGAATCGGGAGTGCAGCTGTGCGGCACGCAGCCACGGTCCAGCAGCTCCCTCAGCACCTGTACCTGCGGCAGGATCAGCCGGCCCTTGGGGGCTTCGGAATCCTGCGGCATGACCAGCAGGACGCTGTTGCCCTCATGCACCAGCCCTCCCGTGAGGAAGCGTTCCTCCTCCCGGGGCGCTGCTGCCGCCAGACGCTGAAGCAATGAGGGGACGGAATCTCCCCTGCGGTGGACCAGGCTGGGGACTCCCGCCGCTTCCAGCATTGACATAAGGCCGCTGACAGCCTCCGAGGGGGCCGGAGCGTCGGGGGTGTCCAATATGACTGCGATATCGGTTTCGTCGATGATGGCGCGGCTGCGCCGCTCGCGTTCGCTGCCCAGGATGCCCGTGTCGTCCAGCCCCGCGGTGTCGATGAGTACGCAGGGGCCCAGCTCCGGCAATTCCACGGTTTTGCGGACAGGGTCCGTCGTCGTGCCGGGAACTTCGCTCACCAGAGATACTTCCTGGCCGCAGATTGCGTTGACCAGGGTGGACTTGCCACTGTTAGTGGGACCGAAAAATGCGATGTGCAGCCTTTCCATCCTAGAAACGGAAATCCCTTGCTCCGTGCTCTATAGCTTCCAGACGCTCCTGGGTGATGCGGCGTGTCTGTTCGCGGGGGATGTCCGAGAGACTCCTGGCGATCAGGCGCTCGCCTTTCTCCCGGGTCTGCGGGGAAGCGTAGTCCATCAGGTATTCCTTCAAGGTCATCAAGGCGTTGGGGGTGCAGCAGAGGCTGATGTTCCCGCTCTTGCAGAGACTCATGAAACGGTCTCCGGTGCGGCCTTCGCGGTAGCAGGCTGTGCAGAAACTCGGGATATGGTTCTGGTCGAGCAGCCATTCCACCACTTCCTCCAGGGAACGGGTGTCCGAGACGTCGAACTGCGAGGTCTCGTTGTGCCTTTCCTCGGTGGTGTAGCCTCCGACGCTGGTGCGCGACCCTCCGCTGATCTGTGACACTCCGCAATCCAGCAGCAGTTTGCGCATGCGGGCGGATTCCCTGGTGGAGACTATCATGCCCGTGTAGGGGACGGCCACTCTGAGTACGGCGACCAGCTTGCGGAAGATGTGGTCGGGGAGGGCGTCCTGGAAATCGTCCACCGAGATGTCGTCGGCGGGGCAGATACGGGGGACGCTGATGGTATGGGGACCGACTCCGAACCTGGCCTCCAGATGCTCTACGTGCATGAGCAGGCCGGCGAGTTCGTAGCGGTAGTTGCTCAGACCGAACAGGACTCCTATGCCGACGTCGTCGCAGCCGCCTTCCTGTGCGCGGTCCATGGCCTCGGTGTGCCAGTCGTAGTCGCTCTTGGGACCGGTGGGATGGAGCTGGCGGTATTGTTCTTTATTGTAGGTCTCCTGGAAAAGAATGTAGGTGCCTATCCCGGCGGCCTTGAGCTTGCGGTAGGATTCCACGTCCGTCGCGGCTATGTTCACATTTACGCGGCGTATGGAGTTGCCTCCTTCATTTACGGAGTAGATGGTATGGATGGAGTCCAGGATGTACTCCAGGGGATTGTTCCTGGGGTCTTCTCCGGATTCGACGGCGAGACGTTTGTGCCCCATGCGGATGAGGGCCCTCACTTCCTGCTCTATCTCTTCCTGGGAGAGTTTCTTGCGGGGGATGGTGCGGTTCTTGGCATGGTAGGGGCAGTACACGCATCCGTTGATGCAGTAGTTGGAAAGGTACAGGGGAGCGAAAAGGACTATCCTGTTGCCGTAGAACCTGTGTTTGATCTCTCTGGCCAGGGCGTAGATGCGCTCTTCGAGGTCGGGGTCGTCGCAGTCCATGAGTATGGCTGCCTCCCTGTGGCTCAGGCCTTTGTATAAACGGGCTTTCTCGAGGATCTGCCCGACCCTGACGGGGTTGCGGCTTTCCCGTGCCGCCTCGTCAAGTGTCTCGAGTATCTCCCCGTGGTCTATGAAATCGTCCGCGTGGACTGATGAAGGGTTGTACATAATGCTTTAAAGTTAGCAATTTTTCGTGATTCTGCGAAAAAATAACTTATCGATTACGCTTCTCCCCGAAGATGACCAGCAGGGAACTGGCGACGATGCTGATCAGGACCACGGCGTAGGCCACGTCACGGACTGTGGTGCCGTACAGCAGCGCATCAGACATCACTTCGACTCCCTTTCCGTAGAGATGGGGGAGTTCTCCGGTTTCCAGCGCATGCTGCAATGGGATGGTGGCAAGCACGGCGGCCACGAGTCCCTTGGGCCCGAGGGTGGCGAGCAGCCTGCGGTCGCGCCTGTCCATCGCAGGCCCGCCGGTGAGTCTCGCGGAGAAATGGCGCCAGGCCAGGGCCAATACGGCGATGACCGCGCCCACGGCGATGTGCCACAGATTGTCCAACTGAAGATTGATGCCTATGTACACGAAGAAATAGGTCTGCATCACGAAGATCACCTCCGCGAAGAAATCCCTGTCTTTCTGGTCTATGTCCAGCTCTTCGTCGGGACGGAGACGGCGGCGGAAAGATTCGCTGCTTCCCGAATTGCCCAGGGAGATGCCGTAGCTCAGCACTGCCAGGCCTCCGTTCAGCCCGACCAGTTCGCACAGGCCGTAGATGATGAAGGCCAGGGCGAAAGATGTGAAAATGGGATTCTGCATCCCCTTGAGGTAGCGCTTCAGGGCCACCAGCCAGAGCCTTCCGAGTGCAAATCCCACCACGGCCGCGAAAGCCACGGAAACCAGCATGTCGAGTACGGACTTCCAGACATTGACAGTCCCGGACTCTATCACCTGCATCAGGGACAGTGCCACCGCGAGGCAGAGCACGTCGCTGAGGGTGGATTCGAGCAGCAGCATCGTACCGGCCCTCGGGCCGGGTTTGAGCTGGTTCACCATAGGTATGACAATGGCGGAAGAAGTCCCTCCGACCGCGGCGCCGAGGTAGAGGCTGTGGAGCCAGTCGAGGCCGAGCACGAACCTTCCGAAGGGTATGCAGATGATGAGCATGCCCAGGAAGTTCAGGAGAGTCAGCAGCGAGGCCTTTCCCAGGGAATCCCTGATGGTGTCGATGTTGAGGCCCGCTCCGCTGCCGAAGAGTATGCAGACCAGGGTCACGGTGGTGAACACGTCACCGGCTTTCCCGAAACTGCCCGGAGCTATGATATGCAGCACCGGTCCTATCAGCAGGCCGATGAGCATCAGGATGAGGACGCTGGGTATCCTGGTCTTCCTGAATATCACCTCGCACAGATGCGCGATGACTATCAGAAGACCCAGGGAGAGTATGACATAGGCGGTCCCCATCTTGAAGCTGGTTTACTCGTGAGCGGCGAAGCGCTGCTGGGCAAGTGCTTCAAATTTCGTACCCGGGCGGCCGTAATTGGCGTAGGGGTGGATGGATATCCCGCCCCTCGGAGTGAAAAAGCCCGTGACCTCTATGTATTTGGGGTCCATGAGCTTGATGAGGTCCTTCATGATGATGTTGACGCAGTCCTCATGGAAGTCTCCGTGGTTGCGGAAACTGAAAAGGTAGAGCTTGAGACTCTTGCTTTCCACCATGCGCACGTCGGGGATGTAGCTGATCCTGATCTCAGCGAAATCCGGCTGGCCCGTGATGGGGCAGAGCGTGGTGAATTCGGGGCAGTTGAACCTGACCCAGTAGTCATTGTCCTGATGTTTGTTGACAAAGGTCTCCAGCACCTCGGGGGCATAGTCGTCCTTGTAGACGGTCTTGCGTCCGAGAGCCTCGAGCCCTTCGTCCCTTCTGCCTTGTGCCATATCAGATATCTTTGATTTTGAACGGATTGTATGAAATGTCGCGGTCGTACACATCTATGCCCTCGATAGCTTTTACATGCTTCACGACCCTGGTCGTCACGGGCAGCATGATGACTTCGTAGAGGACCTTGGCGGAGACCTGGCAGAGCATCATGGTCAGCACGACCCAGATGCCCTCTGTCCAGAACATGAAGGGGATGAAGATCAGCGAATCCGCCGCTTCTCCGGCCAGAGAGGAAAGGACGGCCCTCAGCCAGAAGTTCCTGCCTTCTTGGGCGACTTTCATGCGGCTCATGACCCAGGCGTTGATGGTGGAGCCTGCAAGGTAGGCCACCATGGAGGCCACCGTGGCCCTGGGCGCTGCACTGAAGACATACTGGAAGGCTTCGTCTCCGTCCCAGAACGGTGCTCCGGGGAGTATGGTCACCAGATATGCGGTCAGCACGAATGCTATGTTGGTCATGAATCCTATCCATATCACGAGCCTGGATTTGCGGAAGCCATAGACTTCGCTCAGGCAGTCGTTGACTATGTAGGAGATGGGGAAGATGATCACAGCCCCGGGCAGCACTATCTTCGCGCCTAAGGTGAAGATCTTGGATGCAAAGAGGTTGGATGCTACGAGACAAACGACGAATATTATCGCCATCAGCAGGAAAGGCATGGTGAAAGCCTGCCTTTCAGAAAGATTTTTTCCAGTCATAAAACTTGTTTTTTCAGTGGTTCCAAGCACACTTGGATACGGACCATCCGTATCCTCGCCGCAAAGATACTTTATTTTTTCATCACAAACAGATATCTTTGCATTGAAAAAGGATATTTATGGAAAATTTCATAGACCAGTTTGAGAGATCGGTCATACGCTGCTGGGACCGTCCGGCCCTTTCGGATTACGGCAAAGGGTCTGAGACTTACGCCGTATTTGCGGCCAGGATACGCAATCTGCATCTGTTGTGGCAGGCTGCCGGCCTGACCCGCGGCGACCGCGTGGCCATCAACGCCAAGAGCTGCACCCATTGGATCGAGGTGTTCATGGCCTGCATGAGCGGCGGTTACATCGCAGTGCAGATGTTCAACGGCTTCCTCCCCACCGACACACAGAAGCTTGTCAAGCACTCCGGCAGCAAGATACTCTACACCGAAAAGAACATCTTCGACCGCATGGATTTCGAATCCATGCCCAAGGTGCTGGCAGTCATCGATATAGACAGCTATGAGGTGCTGGCCTCCAGGGAGCCTTTCAAGGGCGCTGTGGATGCTGCCCGGGAAGCGTTCGCACAGAAGCACCCCTCCGGGCTCACTGCTTCCGATATCCATTACCAGGGTTTCGGCATGGATGACGTCTGCGCCATCATGTACACCTCAGGCTCCACAGGCAGCCCCAAGGGGGTCATGCTCAGCCCGAGGAATTTCAGCGTAAACGTCTTCGAATTCAGCAGGCACCTCCCGTACAAGGAAGGGGAGACCTACACCAGCATATTGCCCTTCGCACATATATTCGGCCTCACCTGTGATGTGGTGCTGCCCATGTCCATGGGCATGCACGTGGTCGTGCTGGGCAGGGTGCCCGTGCCGGCGAGCATCGAAAAGATGATGCGGGATTATCACCCCAGGATATTCCTGGCCGTACCGGTGGTGCTCAGCAAATTCGTGGAGTACACCCTCGGCGCCGAGCTCAAGGATCCGGAGATCAGCCGGAAGCTCCGCCATTACCAGGATTATCCCGAACTTTGCGCCCGCCTCCGCGCCAAGGTCCTCGATGCCCTCGGGGGCAATCTCGAAGTCTTCGCCACCGGCGGCGCCGCCATCCCTCCGGATATCGAGCACCTGCTGGTGGACCAGATCGGCATGCCCTTCATCACCGGCTACGGCCTCACGGAGTGCGCCCCGCTGCTGGCAGTCGGTTCTGTCGGCAGCTACAAGTCCAAATCCTGCGGAGAGATACTCGGGACCGTCCAGGCCCGTATCGATTCCCCCTTCCCCTCCAGCGTCCCCGGCGAGCTCCAGGTCAAGGGAGACTGCGTCTTCTCCGGCTACTACAACAACCCCCGCGCCACCGCGGACGCCTTCACGCCCGACGGCTGGTTCAAGACGGGAGACCTGGGCACCGTCGACAAGGACGGCACCCTCTTCCTGGTGGGCCGCTGCAAGAATATGCTCCTGACATCCAACGGACTGAACATCTTCCCCGAGGAGATAGAGGTCATGCTGAACTCCCTGCCCTATGTCTATGAATCGCTCATAGTCCAGAGGGGGAATTCGCTCCATGCCATCATAGTCCCGGACCAGGACAAGTCCGCCGAGACCCATCTGGATGCCAAGAGTCTGAGGATCATCATGGAAAGCAACGTGCGCAAGCTCAACGCCAGCCTGCCCGCCTATTCCGCGATCCATTCTTATGAAATACGTCTTGAGCCTTTCGCCAAGACGCCCAAGGGAAGCCTGAAGAGATTCCTGTACTCATGACACGCGAAGAACTCAAATCCGTACTGCCCCACAGGGAGCCCATGCTCCTGGTGGACAAGTCAGAACTGATAGGGGAGGACAAGACCGTCTCCGAATACACCGTAAGGGGGGACGAGTTCTTCCTGCAGGGGCATTTCCCCGGCGACCCCGTGGTCCCCGGAGTGATTCTCTGCGAGATCATGGCGCAGTCCAGCGCCCTGATCACCCGCAAATACCTGGAAGGCCGCCTGGCCATGTATGCGGGGCTGGACGAGGTCCGTTTCAAGAAAGCCGTCCATCCCGGAGATACCGTGCATGTGGAAGCCGTCCTGGTGGAAAAGAAGGCCATGTTTTTCGTGATAGACGCCCGCGCCACAGTGGAAGGGAAACTCTGCTGCAGCGCCAGGATGTCTTTCATGATCACCGACCGCAAATGAACTGAACATGAAATTGCTTGAAGGAAAGAAGGGCCTCATCTTCGGAGCCCTGAATGACAAATCCATAGCCTGGAAAGTCGCTGAGGCAGTCTGCGAACAGGGAGCCGGCATCGTGCTCACCAACACGCCCCTCGCCTTGAGGATGGGGGAGACCGCTGCCCTGGCGGAGGCGACGGGCAGCCCCGTGATCGCGGCCGACGCCACTTCCGTGCAGGACCTAGAGGCCCTCGTGGACGGCACCATGGCTCATTTCGGAGGACCCTTCGATTTCGTGCTCCACGCCGTGGGGATGTCTCCCAACATACGCAAGGGCCGCCCTTACGAGGATCCCAACTACGACTTCTTCATGAAGACCCTCGACATTTCGGCACTTTCGCTGCACAAGCTCCTCGGCACCCTCTACCGCAAGGACGCCCTGAGAGAGTGGGGCTCCGTGGTGGCATTGACCTACATCGCCGCCGACAGGGTCATGCCCGGCTACAACGACATGGCCGACGCCAAGGCCATGCTCCAGTCTGTCGCCCGCAATTTCGGCATGGTGTACGGCAAGTCCAGGCATGTCAGGATAAACACCGTCTCCCAGTCTCCGACCCCCACCACGGCGGGATCGGGCATCAAGGGGATGGATCGGATGCTCGGCTGCGCGGACGCCTATTCGCCCCTGGGCAATGCCACGGCCGAGGACTGCGCCTCGCTGGTCACCGCCCTTTTCTCCGACCTCACCCGCAAGGTCACCATGCAGAATATCTACAATGACGGAGGCTTCTGTGCCGTGCTCCCAAACCCTATGTACGATGAGTAAACATATTGAACGTTTCACCATACCCAGCTATCTGGCTGACGGGGACAGGATGCTGTCTCCCAATTCCCTCCTTTCCGTGACCCAGGAGCTCGGGCTCGTGGGTGCGGAAGAGCTTGGCTGCGGCGAGACCGAAATGGCCCGCCACGGAGTCGCCTGGGTGTATTCCAGGATAAGGTTCACCGTCCTGCGCTATCCGGTGCTGGGTGAGAAACTGGTCATGGAGACCTGGCACAACGGTCAGAACGGGCCTTTCTTCATCAGGAACTACCGCCTGCTTTCGGAGGACGGAACCCTGCTGGTGAAGGCTTCCAGCTCGAGCGTCGTGCTCGACACGGCGACCCGCACGGTCAAGAGGGTGGAGCAGCTGGAGATGGACCTTTCCCCCCAGGACACCGAGACTGTCTATGACGAGCCGGCAGGGAAGGTGATGATGCCCCGCGGGGTGGAGCCGGACGCCGTCTATACCCGCCGGGTGGAGTATTGTGATACGGATTTCGTCGGACACACCAACAACACCAACTACCTGCGCTGGGCCCTCGACCTGGAATGCCGCTGCGAGGATGCCTTGAAGCATCCTTCGGATGTGAGCCTATGTTTCATGCACGAGGCCAGGCTGGGAGACGAGATCCAGTACAGGCGCTATGTCCTCGGGGACGAGCGTTTCTACGCCGGTTTCGTCGGCGATAAGCAGGTGATAGCCATACACATGTACCGCTAGATACCTTCTCCGTCTGAAAAGGCGATGTGGGAGGTGAACTTGCTCTGGGTGATCCTGGAGTGAGGGGGTACGTCGTGGGTGAGCCAGACGTTGCCTCCCACCACGGTGTCGTGCCCTATGGTGACGCGGCCCAGGATGGAGGCGTTGGAATAGACCGTGACATTGTCCTCCAGGACGGGGTGGCGCGGCACGTCGAGGGGATGGCGGTCCTGGTCGTAGCGGAAGTTCTTGGCGCCCAGGGTGACGCCCTGGTAGAGCATGACATGCTTTCCGATAACGGCGGTCTTGCCGACGACTATGCCGGTGCCGTGGTCGATGGCGAAGTACTCGCCAATGACTGCGGCGGGATGGATGTCAATGCCGGTGGCGGAGTGCGCCATCTCGGTGAGTATCCTCGGGACAATGTGGACGCCGAGCTCCAGCAGGCGGTGGGCGGTGCGGTAGTGCAGCATCACCTTGATGGCGGGGTAGCAGAGTATGATCTCTTCCGCTCCGTCAGCGGCGGGATCGTTGCTGCCAACGGCCTCCACGTCGGTAAGCAGGAGCCTGCGTATCTCGGGAAGGCTGTCCATGAAGGCATCGGCGGTGCCGGAGTCGGAGAAACAGGTTGTGATTGCCTTTATCCGCTCCTCATCACAGGGGAAATAGTCCGGGAAGACATAGCCCCTGACATTGTCCATCAGTTCGGAAAGAGTCTGCTCTGAAACCTTCATCACCTTCCTCCCTTAGTGGTGATCAGTATCACTCCGTTGGCTCCGCGCACACCGTAGATGGCGGCGGTGCCGTCCTTGATGACTTCCATGGATTTCACTTCGGAGGGGCTGAGGGTGCTGATGTCACCAATCTCGACGCCGTCCACGAGTATAAGGGGATCGGTGCTGGCGTTGATGGAGTTGACGCCGCGGATGAGCAGTTTGTTGCCTGAGAGCACCTGCACTCCGGGGAGCTTGGCCCTGATGTAGTCATAGATGTTGGTGTAGGACTGGGCGTCGTTTTCCCTGAGCTTGGCCTTGGACACCGCTCCTGTCGTCTGGTCGCGGGAGACCTGGCCGTAGCCTATGTTTATGCTTTCCTTGGTGCTGTCGTTTTCGGGATCGACGGCCCTGGAGGCCGTCCCGCAGGATGCGAGGGTGAGGATGCCGGTGATGATGGCTATGATCTTTTTCATATCTGTTGGTTTTGATCGTCGACTGACTGGGTGCGGTTTATTACATTGGCCAGCATGAGCATGCTGGAGGCTATCTCGCGGATGTTGCTCCTGCCGTCCCTGAGCGAGTACCAGCTCTTGTCGCTGGTCTCTATCTCATCGGTGAAATCTATCCCCGGGAACCTTTCCTTCAGGCTCTCACGGAAGATGCGGGTGTATTCGGTGCAGAGGTCCTGCACCTCGCGCTCCAGGCTCTGCCTTGTGAGCTCGTCCTGCATCAGGGAGTAGCCTTCCTTGAATGCGTCGTAGCCCGGGTCGGAAAGGATCTCGCTGTGCTCTTCCCCGACATTGAGTATCCAGCAGTGGTCTATGTCGCCGGGGTCGCGGTCCAGCTCGCTGGAGATGTCGTGCAGCATCGCGAACCTGACGCCGTAGAACAAGGTCTTGTCCCCGTCGTAGGCAAATTTGATGCGGCTGAAATCTATCCCTATCGAGACTTTGTAATAGTTCTTGTGAAGGTAAAGTATCTTCCTGACGCCGTTTTCCTTGAGCTTCATGGCCCCGAGCATCTTGTCGAGCAGGCCGATGTCGGGGATCTTGTCCCTGAACCGGGAATCTTCCAGGAAGCTTTCCAGCTCGTCTTCCTTCACTACGTAGCCTTTCTTGGAGTATTCCATCTGCTCGAGCTTGAAAGTGTAGTTCACTTCCGCGGGGGCGGCGCCGGTCTGGCTCCGGGTGTCCAGGCGGTTCTCCAGGGCCTTGTTCTCGTGCTCCAGCTCGTCTATCCTTTCCTCCAGGGCCTTCTGCCTGGCGGCTCCGTCACGCAGCTCGTCCTGGCGCTTGACCAGGGCGTTCTGGATGAGGGTGTCGACGGGTTTCATGGCCAGCACTGCTATGATGGCGGTGATGGCGTTGGACGCGATGATGGACAGGGGGGCGAGGTTCTTCGGCACGAAGATGAACAGTGCCACATTGAGCACTACCAGCAGCAGGCAGCCCGCCACGATGAAACGGCTCATCGTAAGCTCGGAGCGGCTGAAATTGTCCCTTATGTTTTTCTTGAACAACAATCCCATGCCATAAAAATAAGCATTTTTTTCCGTATCTTTGCCGGATATGAAAAAGATACTTATCCTAACAATCGTTTCTGTGGCCCTTGTCTCCTGCGGTGGACACAAGAGCGCAATCCAGCATCACATCGACAAATACGCGACAGTCACCATACCTGCCCCTAATCTCGACGGAATCACTGAGAACGGACGCGAAGTCCTGAACCTTTACCGTTTCGCTTCCTATGAGGCGGACAACATCTACTGGAAACAGTATTTCGGCGACAAATCCCTGATGGACAGGATACCCGAAGATGATATCAGGGAATATGCCATGATCAACTACGGCCCCTGGAACCGCCTGGACGGAGCTCCCTTCATCGAGGGTTACGGCGAGAGGCCTGCAGGCGTCAATTTCTATCCCTCAGACCTGAGTTCCGACAAATTCGACGCGGCTTCCCTTCCCGACAAGGACAGCCCTTACACGCTCATCCGTCGTGACGAGAAAGGAGATCTCAAGACCGTATGGTTCCACGAAGAGTATTCCGACGAGATAGAGAAGATAGCGGCCTACCTCACCGCGGCCGCCGAGATCACCATCAAGCCCAGCGTGCGCAACTACCTCCTCAAGAAGGTCGAGGCCCTGCGCAGCGACGACTACTATGAGTCCGACATCGCATGGCTTGAGATGGAAGACAGCAAGATGGACCTCGTGATCGGTCCCAACGAGACCAACGACGACCAGTTCAAGGGCATCAAGAAGTCCTACGGCGCCATGGTCCTCCTGAAGAACCTCCCCATGACCGAGCGTATGTCCAAGTACGCCGCCATGATCCCTGAACTCCAGAAAAACCTTCCCTGCGACGACGCCTACAAGGCTTTCGCCCCCGGAAACTATTCCGATGTGTTCGTCTGCGACGCCCTCTACTACGGCGGCAGCTACAACGCCGGCATCAAGGAAATCGCCATCAACCTTCCCCGCGATGAGAGGGTGCAGAAGGAAAGGGGCACCCGCACCATCCTGCTGCGCAACGTCATAGAAGCCAAGTTCAACCTCATCGTTGCGCCTGTGGCAGGCCTCTTCCTCGGGGACGACGCTCCTGACGTGACCAGCAACGCCTTCATGCTGAACCTCGCATTCCGCGAGATCGCCCACGGCCTCGGCGTCATGGAGACAGTCAACGGCAAGGGCAGCGTGGAGAACGCCCTCGGCCCCCACGCCCTTCCTTTCGAGGAGATGAAGGCCAATGTGGTCGGCACCTTCCTGGCTTGCAACCTGCTCGAGTCCCAGCCCGACATGAGGACCCTCGACTCTCCCAAGAACTCCATGGCCACCTTCGTGACCAGCCTTCTGCGCTCCCAGCGCTTCGGTGAAGGCGAGGCTCTCGGACGTGCCAACATCATGATACTCAACTATCTCACCAAGAATTCCGCGCTCAAGAGGACAGGCTCCGGCCAGTACCGCATCGACTACGCCAGGACACGCGAGTGCCTGGGCGAGCTCGCCGCTTTCATCCTGAAGACCCAGGCTGAGGGTGACATCGAGGCTGCGGACGCATTCGAAAAGGAATACGCCGTCAAACCCGCCCGTCTCGACGAGGATATGAGCCTTATGGGCCTGGACAACATCCCCATCGACGTGCGCTTCAAATTCGAGAGATAATGGGATCGCTTTTCACCGGTACGGGCATAGCCCATTCGATACTGCTTTTCGCTTTCGTGATAGGCCTGGGACTCCTGCTGGGCCGGTTCAAGATCAAGGGCATATCCATAGGCTCGACCTGGATACTGTTCGTGGGCATCATCGTCAGCCATTTCGGCCTGAGGTGCAATCCGACCGTGCTCCAGTTCATGAAGGACTTCGGCCTGATCCTCTTCGTCTTCTCCATAGGTCTCCAGGTAGGTCCCGGATTCTTCGCTTCCTTCAAGAAGGGAGGGGTCAAACTCAACCTGCTGGCCGTCAGCCTGGTGCTGCTCGCCGTGCTGGTGACCTTCGTCATCCACTGGGTGACGGGGGAGGACCTCTTCACCATGACCGGAGTGATGTCAGGTGCAGTGACCAATACGCCCGGCCTCGGTGCGGCGCAGCAGACCCTGTCAGACTCGGTGACCGCCACCGGTGACGCCAGCGTCCTGGCTTCAGCCTATGCCGTCGCCTATCCCATAGGTGTACTGGGAGTCATCTTCCTCATCATCCTCTCCAAAGGCATCTTCAAGATCGACCTGGACAAAGAGAAAGCCGCCCTCGACAAAGACCAGGATGCCGGTGAAACAGCCCGCCGCATGCACTGCCAGGTGAGCAATCCCGCCATTTTCGGCAAGACCATCGCGTCCATAGTCTCTGACATGGGCGACAAGTTCGTCATCTCCAGGGTGATGCATGACGGACAGATAATCATACCCAGGTCCGATACCGTCCTGTATGAAGGCGACAAACTCCTCCTGGTCACCGACCACAATCATGTGGACAATGTCCGCATCATCTTCGGTGAGGAAGTACCCATGCATCAGAGCGACTGGAGGGCCATAGATACTGAGAAGGTGGACAGGAAACTTGTAGTCACCAATTCCGCGCTCACCGGAAAGAAGCTTTCGGAGCTCGGGTTCAGGCGCCGTTACAATGTGTCCGTCACCCGTGTCTCCCGCTCAGGGATCGAGCTTGTGGCCCGTCCGGGGCTTATGCTCAACATGGGGGACCGTATCACAGTCGTCGGTACCGAGGAGGATATAAAGGCCCTTTCCAAGGAGATAGGCAACAAGATTTCTTCCCTGGACCGTCCCAACCTTGTCCCCATATTCTTCGGGATAGTACTGGGTGTGATACTCGGAAGCGTCCCTATCGCATTCCCCGGCATACCCCAGCCCGTGAAACTCGGCCTCGCCGGCGGCCCTCTCATCGTGGCCATACTCCTGGGATATTTCGGCCCCAGGCTCAAGATCACCACTTATACGACCATCAGTGCCAATATGATGATACGCGAGATAGGCATCTCCTTCTTCATGGCGGCGGTGGGTATAGGCGCAGGACGGACCTTCGTGAGCTCGATCGTCTCCGGCGGCTATCTCTGGATACTTTACGGAGCCCTGATCACCATCATACCCGTGCTGACCATCATCCTGGTTTCACGCCTGGTGTTCAAGCTCAATTTCTATGAAATCTGCGGCCTCATCTCCGGAGGCACCACCGACCCTGCTGTCCTGGCCTTCTCCCAGAACATGTACGGTACGGACTATGCATCAATAAACTATGCCACCGTTTACCCTCTTACCATGTTCATGAGGGTGCTGGTGGCACAGTTGCTGATCCTGATAGCTCTGTAGGAAATCCCTACTGACCCACATGGAACGCGACTCTGAGCTCTTCGATCTCGGAGTCCGTGATGGGGTTCAGTTTGCCCACGGGAGCTGCCAGTATGAGTGAACGGGCGGAGAAATCCGCGACTTCAAGCTTGTCGAAGGTGTTGATGAGCTTGTCTCCAGTCACGAGGATGGAATCGTTTTCAAGCATCACGCAGGGCCTCTGCTCGAGTTCGGCGGCTATGGCGTCCATGTCGCTGTGCTGGCTTCCGAAGGGGAATTTGTGCACGTCCTGCAGGAAGATCCAGCTCTCGGGTATGGTGCGCACGTCAAATTTGGCCTCGGTGCAGCAGAATCCCATGAGGGAAGGGGTCTGGGTCACGATGATGCTGTTGACCTTGGGATTACGCCTGTAGATCTCGTAGTGCAGGGCTACGGAGCGGCTGGCGGTCTTGCCGGGCTCGATGCTGCAGTCCTTGACCTGTACGATGTCTTCGGGCTCTATGTCCCAGCGCTGCACATTGGCAGGGGTGATGAGGAAATCATTGCCTCTCCAGCGGACCGATGCGGTACCGTAGGAACTGCACATGAGTCCCTGGGCGCAGGCGCGGCGCACTATCCTGCAGATTTCGGCCCTTATGGCCCTTTCATCCGAAGGATGGGTTACATCCATGAAATGGGGGATGTTGTGATGCACGGCCTGCATGTGGCTGTGGATCTGCTCGGGGCTGAGGTAACGGGGCTCTCCGAGGGCCTTTGCGTTGAGTATGGTCCTGGCGCAGAGTTCGAGGGTCTCGAACCTCTGGTAGGCGTCGGCGATGTCCGTGCCCATGAGCACCACGCCGTGGTTTTCCATGATCACAGCCTTGTAGTCGGGGTTCTTCTGGAACTCCGCGGCTATCTTCTCACCGAGGAGCTCGCTGCCGGGGAGGGCATAGGGGGCGAATCCTACGGGCCCGCAGACGCTGAGGGCCTGGGGTATGATGGAGGTGTCGGGCACCTGGTGCACGATGCTGAAGGTCACGAGTCCCGGAGGGTGGGCGTGTATGACGGAGTGGAGGTTGGGACGCATCTTGTAGAGCGCCTTGTGGAAAGGATACTCTGAAGAGGGTCTGTGGCGGCCTACGATGGTGCCGTCAGCCTTTACGCACATGATATCTTCGGGGGTCAGGGAACCCTTGTCTATGCCGGCGGGGGTGATCCACATGTCACCGTTGTCATCCATTATCGACAGGTTGCCGCCTGAGGTCGTGGTCATCTCCGCACGGTAGATCCTGCCGATGATTATGGCGATCTGCTCTGCGGGATGCATGAGATTAACGTCTATCTCTTTCATGTTCAAGTATTGTGATTATCGATTTCTTTGCTGATCAAGGGAAGTATGTCTTCGTCGGCCGGAAGCCATCTGACGCTGTGCAGCTCAGCGTGGCCCAGCCATCGGGCGGATTCATGCTCGCGGAGGTGCAGGGCCCCGGAGTTGAGGCTGCACCAGAAGCAGTGGAGGGTGAGGTGGAAGGAAGGGTAGTCCCATTCGACGGTCTTGAGGAGCCCGCCAACGGTGACGTCGGCATCCAATTCTTCGGAAAGCTCCCGGCGCAGGGCCTGCCTGGGGGTTTCGCCCGGCTCCATCTTGCCGCCGGGAAATTCCCACCAGTCCTTGAATTCGCCGTAACCCCTCTGGGTCGCGAATATCCTGTCACCCTGCCGGATGATTCCGGCCACGACTTCGATTTCCTTCATCCGGCCCGGTAAGCCCCTAGTCTATGCCTTTCAGGCGCTGTCCGATGTCGTAGAGGACTGCGTCCATGTGTTTCATGATCTCGTGCATGATATCATCATCCTTCGGGGTCTTGTCCTCGGTTTCTGCGAAATGATAGTCGATGATGAATCTTTCAGCGGGATCGAGATCTTCTATGCATGCGCGGGCGATCTGACCGGCTTCGTAGTTGATGTCAGGGAAGCTTTTCAGGGTCCTGCCATGGGTGAATACGTTGATTGCGAGGTATTCCACGAATTCGTCGCATTCGGGGTTCCCGTCAGGAATGGTCCTGTACACGAAATGCTCGAGTATGTCCGATACGATTTCGTCGATGAGCGATGCGTAGATGTCGTCGCAGTCGGCAGCAAGTTTCTGGCTTAATTCTTTCGTCATGACATTCATGTATTAATTCTGCAAATTTAACAATTAATCTTTTTCTTCCCATACACCGGGCTCAATACCCAGTCCGGATGGCTCGTACCGGGGATCATTCTCTCCCGCCGCCATCCTGCCCTCGTAGTCTTTCAAGGCCAGTATGGCCTTGGGACTCAGGATCAGCAGGGCTATCACGTTTATCCATGCCAGCAGTCCCACGCCTATGTCGCCCAGCTGCCAGATCACATTGGTCTCCCGGACCGCCCCGAACACCGTGGCAGCCAGGATGCCGATGCGCATCAGCCAGATGCAGACTTTCTCCCACACGGCCCCGTTGCCCCTGCTGCGGCTGAAAAGATAGATGATGCTGGATTCGGAGTAGAAATAGTAGGCCATGATGGTCGTGAACACGAAGAAGAACAGGGCGACGCTTACGAACTGCCCGCCCAGACCCTTCACCGCCGAATCCACCGCCGCCTGGGTGTAGCTGACATAATTGTCCCCGAGCTCCGGAGCGCCGGCGTACAGGATCTCGCCAGTGCCGGCATCGAGGATGTTGTAGCAGCCGGAGCAGAGTATCATCAGCGCCGTCGCGGTGCAGACGAGTATGGTGTCCACATAGACTGAGAATGACTGGGCGAGGCCCTGCCTCACGGGGTGGGGGACCTCGGCGGAAGCGGAGACGATGGCGCCGCCGCCCTGCCCGGCCTCATTGGAGAATATCCCCCGCTTGACTCCCATCATGATGGTGGAGCCGAGTATGCCGCCGGCCACGGGCCTTATGCCGAAGGCGCCTGTGAAGATGGAGCCCAGGACCTCGGGCACTTTGTCTATGTTCATCCCTATGATGACCAGAGACAGGATGATGTAGCCCAGGGCCATGAAAGGGGTGACCAGGGACGCCACGCGGGCTATGCTCTTGATGCCCCCGATGATGACCAGGGCGAGGATGAAGGCGACGATGAGCCCGGAGGCGAGTTTCGAGATTCCGAAGGAATTGTCCATGGCGGAGCTGACTCCGTTGGCCTGGACGGTGGTGAGCATCAGTCCGTAGCCCAGGATGGTGACAATGGCGAAGAGCATTCCCATCCATTTCTGCTTCATCCCGTGTTCGATGTAACTGGCCGGACCGCCCCGGAAACCGCTGCTGTGCTTGAATTTGTACATCTGTGCCAGGGTGGACTCCACAAAGGCCGTGGAGGCCCCGAAAAACGCGATTATCCACATCCAGAAGACTGCCCCGGGGCCTCCGAGGGCGATGGCGGTGGCCACGCCTACGATGTTGCCGGTGCCGACCCTTCCGGAGAGGGCGACGCAGAAGGCCTCGAAGGAGGATATGCCCTTGCGGTCTTTCTTTTCACGGCTATCCTTGCTGAAAAGTGAGCGGACCATCAGCCCGAGCCTCCGCACCTGGACAAAACGGGTGCGGAAGGAGAAGAACAGCCCGGCGACGATGAGCAGTACGACCAGAGGGGGACTCCAGACGATGCCGTTGACTGCCGAGACTATCCTTTCTAACATGGCTATTTCTGTGCGAGTTTCTGCTTGAGTTCCTTGCGGGCTTTCTTAAGGGCTTTCTGGAATTCGCGGCTGCTCTGCAGGGTGGCGAATTCGGCAGAAGCCACCATGCGGCCGGCGACCACGTCGCTGTGCCAGTGATAACCCGCGATGATGCGGCTGATGCCGTATTCGTATCCTACCTTGAAAATCTCGGAAGAGGCTTCGGGATACAGCTCGGCGAGGAGCAGGGCGGCGCCCCATCCGTCGATGGTGTGGCCCGAAGGATAGGAATAAGATATCTTGCCGGTGACCCTGGTCTCTTTTTCGGGCACGAGGGTGCCCTCATCGAACTGGATGTAGGGCCTTGTGCGCTTGAAATGCTTCTTGGCGTTGACAGGGCATTTCAGGTAAGTGGTGCTGGCGCAGTCCTCGAGGAATTTGTAGATGACCGGGGTGTTCTCCTTGGAAAGGGTGATGCCCATGGGCTCAGAAAAGATGGAGCAGAGGTAGTCCATGCTGCTGTTGGCGTCGGCTTTTGCACGGGCTCCGCGCTCGGTGTCGCGCATGGATTTGCCCCATTCGTGCCAGACGAGGTCGCTCTTGATGAGCTCAGAATCCATGGAGTGGGGGACAGGGAGGTAAACTGTGGGGTCAGGCATCACCGCGTCTTCCCAGACATGGATCCCTCCGCCGGTCTGCGCAAGGCAGGTGCCGGAAAGAGTCAGGACGGCTGCTAGTATCAATGAAATGGCTGCGTGTCTCATAATAACACAAAAATAGTTATTTTCGGTAAATACGGACTCGAAGAAACTGACTGTTTTACGTATGACGAGGAATAATAACTATATTTGCAACCCTGTTTTGATGAAATGAAAGGTTTGCTTACAGTTTTGATGCTCGTCGTATCGAACATCTTCATGACATTCGCCTGGTACGGCCAGTTCAAGCTCCAGGAGATGAAAATCACCACCGACTGGCCCCTGATCCTTATCATACTCATGTCCTGGGGGGTCGCCCTCTTTGAGTACAGTTTCATGATCCCTGCCAACAGGATGGGATTCATCGAGAACGGAGGACCCTACAACCTGGTGCAGCTGAAGGTCATCCAGGAGGCCGTGTCGCTTACGGTGTTCACACTTTTCGTGATCCTGGTCTTCCGCGGACAGCATCTGCAGTGGAACCATTTCGTAAGTTTCGGCCTGATCATCGCGGCCGTATTCTTCGCTTTCCTGAAGTAGTCTAGAGCGGATATATCCCGGCCCCGACGAAGTCAATCAGCTTCCCGGGGCTGATTTTTATCTGCAGCCCGCGTATCCCGGCGCTGACATAGATATAGTCGTAGAGGAGAGCTGATTCGTAAAAGAAGGTCGGCAGCGGCTTTTTCATGCCGATGGGGGAGCAGCCGCCTCGTATGTATCCCGTCTCGGGAAGCAGCTCTTTCATATGTATCATCGCAGCCGATTTGTTGCCGGAGATCCGGGCGGCCACCTTGAGGTCCACTTCCATGTCTCCCGGCATCACGCAGACGAACAGCCCGTTGCGGTCACCCCTCAGCACCAGGGTCTTGAAGACCTGCTCTATGGGCTCGCCCAGCTGCTCCGCCACATGCTCCGCCGCCAGATTGTCCTCATCCACCTCGTAGGGGATGAGCTCGAAAGGGATACCCGCCGCCTCGAGGAGCCGGGCGGCATTGGTTTTCTGGATATGGCCTGTCATTCGATATCCACGTCGTAGCCTTTGGTGATGGCGATGAGTTCCTGGAAAGTCTCGGAATAGTAGCGATGGCGTATGCGCATCTCGATCTGCGCGACGCTCTCGCTGATTCCGTAGTTGAGGACTTCCACGCGGCATTTCTCGATCTTGGCTATGATGGGTTTGAATTCATCGGCCTTGATGTCGTGGATGACCATCAGCACTGTCCTTTCACCGTAGCGCTTGGTGATGAAATGCATGGTCTCCAGGCACATGATGGTGAGGAGGGCTGCGGCGATGGCAATGTCGAACATCCCTGCCCCGCAGGCCAGGCCTATGCCGGCCGCGACCCAGAGGCCCGCAGCAGTGGTGATGCCGCGGACTACATTCTTCTGGAAAATGATGACGCCGGCGCCGATGAAACCGATGCCCGAGACCACCTGTGCGGCGACCCTCGCGGCATCGAAGCGGCCGTCGAAGGCAAATTGCGAGATGAGCATGAACAAGGCGCTGCCCAGGGCCACGATGAAGTGGGTCCTGATACCGGCCTCTTTGGCGCGTATCTCACGTTCCAGTCCTATGCCCGCACCGAGCAGACCGGCTATCACGAGCCGAAGTATGAATTCCCAAGACATATTATCAATGATTTATCAGAACAATCCCGGTGTGTAGCCGAACCATTTGAGGACGGTCTGCCCCCAGATGAGTATCAGCAGCCAGGAGAATGTCATCATGGTTATGCCGAACTTGAAAGCGTCGGTCTGGCTGTATTGGTTGGTGTTGTAGAGCAAGGCCGCCGGCTTGCTGTTGAACGGGAGCACGTAGCAGTGCTCTATGAGCATGGATACCGGCAGGGAGATGCTGAGCAGGGGGAAACCGAATCTCTGCTCCACGCCCAGGGCTATGGGTACGAAGACCATGGTCCTGATGGTCTTGGACTGGAATACCAGGCCGGAATACATCATCAGGAAGGTCAGTATGACATAGAGTATCCAGAAGGGGGTGTTGTCGTTGATTCCGAGGGAGTTGAACGCCGCATTGACCATGGTGTTGGGCAGGTCGGTGGCGTTGAGTCCGCTTCCGAGGGTATAGGCGCCGGCCGAGAAGAGCATCAGGTGCCAGGGGATGTCCACGTCGTTCCACTTGACCACGCCTATGCCCGGAATGAGGGCGAGGACGGCGCCGAGCAGGGCCACTATGGTCTCGTCGATGTTGTGGAAGGTGCCTTTGGTGACCCACAGGAAGAGGACGATGATGAAGATGCCCACAGCCTTGTATTCCTCGGCGGTCATCTTGCCCATGGCGTCGAGCTCCTGGCGGAGCCTTTCGATGCCGCCTTCGATCTGGGGCTTCTGTTCGTCCTTCTTCATGGGGAAGAAGATATACATGCCGGCCAGGAGGCCCACTATGAGTATGATCACGCTCATGGGACCGCAGGTGACGAGCCAGTCGGCATAGCCGAAGTCACAGGAGCCTGCGAATCCGGCGATCAGGGAAATGGCCAGCAGGTGCGCTCCGCTGCCCGTGTAGAAGGCGTTGGCGCCGATGTTGACCTGGAACAGGTTCTGGATGACGAGGTTGCGTCCGAAGTTGTTGCGGTGGCCGTCGGAGGCACCGTAGATGGCGCAGACCGTCATGAAGATAGGGAGCATGATGGTCGCCTTGACGGTCGTGGCGGAGATGAAGGCTGAGAGGACCAGGTTTATGATGAGGAAGCTCCAGAGGGCTCCCTTGGCGCTGCGTCCGAACTTGATCACGAAGGCCAGGGCGAGGCGTTTGGCAAACTTGGTCTTGACCAGCATGCTGGCCAGCACGAAGGAAAGGATGTTGAGCCACATCACGGGGTGGCCGAGCTGGGCTAGGGCTTCCTTCTGCGGGGTGACGCCGAAGACGACAATTCCGAAAATAAGGATGAGGGAAGTCAGGTAGTTGGGTATGGCTTCCGTCATCCACAGTATGAGACTCGCCACAAAGATGGCGAGCATCGCGTAATTGGCTTTAAGGAAAGCGTCAAGCCCCAGCTCATTGCAGCGGGCCAGGGCCTTGGCGCTCAGCGAGTCCGGATCCAAGTGGTCGATGAATCCGAAATGACCGAAGAAATATATCAGGACGAAGGCAAGGATGGCCAGGGGGCCGCCCAGGCGTGCCATCCACTTCTCGAAGTTGGATTTGGCCATCTTCGGGAGCTTCTCGATCCTGTAGTTGTTCATGTCCAGCGGGTCGAAGACCGCCTGTTCCTGCTTGACTTCGTCTGACATATCCTTCAGTCGTTTAGTTGATTACTTCCAGTTTTTGTAGGGATTTTTCATCAGCATCGAGTTGAAGTACTTGGGGTCTCCGGTGACCTCTTCTCCGAGCCATGCGGGCTTGTCGAATGCTTCATTCTCGTCCTGGAGCTCCACTTCGGCTACGGTGAGGCCGTCATTGTCTCCGTAGAACTCGTCCACTTCCCAGGTGTGCTTGCCGTCGGTGTTCTTCACCAGGTAGCGGGTCTTGTCTATCACGCCGGGCTCGGCAAGGTCGAGAAGGGCCTTGACCTCATCGACGGGGATCTCTTTCTCCCACTCGAAACGGGCTGCTCCGGAAGCGTTGCCTATACCCTTTACGGTGATGAATCCCTTGTCACCCTTCACCCTGATGCGTACGGTCCTTTCGGGAACGCTGCAGAGGTAACCCTGGGTGATGCGTGTAGCTTTGAAGGCATCGGCTTTGAAATCGCCTTTCACCAAGAATTTCTTTTCAATTTCCTGTGCCATGGCTTATTCGTTTGCTAAGGGTTTGTCGCTCATGCCGATCACACGCTTTATGGCCTGGAGGTAGTTGATGTTCTCCACTCCTTCGAGGCCGCAGTCTGCGATGGTCTTCTTGATGTCTTCGATCTCTGTGGACTCGGAATTGATGGTCACCACCTTGGCTCCGTTGATGAGGACGTTTCCGACCTCGCAGATGGTGTTGTTGACCATGTATCCGAAGCGCTGCTTGTGCACGCGCACCGCCGCCAGGTCGGGATTGGCCTTGACCATGGCGATGAATTCATCGAAGGTATAAGTGTCCTTGTCAAGTTTGGGCATCTCCACCATGAAAGCGGGGAAGACCTCTTTTTCGAGGACCTCGCGGGAGATGGGGAATTCGCCCTTCATGAGAGGGTTCCACTGCTCGAGACCGTCGACAGTCTGGACATAAGTCTTTATGTCCATCTTGCCGTCGCGGATCTTGGTGTTGTTGATGTCGTTCTTTGCGGAAATGATGTAGATCTCGTCGCTGCTACGCTCCCATACTTTCTCGGGTACGGGGACTGAGAGACGGGCCATCCTCTTGTGCTGCTCGCAGAAGCACTGGCCGAAGCTGCGGAATTCGAAGCGCGGCTTGCTCTGCTCGCCGATTTTAAGTTCTGCCATAATGCAATAGGATCAAATGTTAATTTTTGACATAGTCATCTTCAGTGGCGGAGGTGCTGTTGGCAACGCCGGGAGTGAAGGTGTCGGTGCGCATCCATTTGCCGGTGCCGTCGGGTACACGGCTCCAGGAACCGCTGTAGTTGGTGATGGAAGTACCCCATTTGCCCTGGTCGTCCTTGTCACCGCGCTGGAAGGTGTCGAGCTTGGTGCCGTCCGGGGCGAAGATTTCTACGATGACGCTCTTCTTGGCGGAGAAACCGCTGCTGAAGCCTCTGGGAGTGGTGCCCTTTGCACCGATGATTGCGAAGAATCCGTGGGCGGGGACCACTTCTCCGTCGATGCCGGTCCAGCAGTTCTCCTCATCCTTGCTGATGTTCACACCGGTAAGTTTGATGGGGAAGTCGCTGCCGTTGTAGAGCTCGAAGAATTTCTCGTTGTCAGCGCCGGCGCCGTAGACCTCGTTCAATTTGAGCTTGGACCAATCGGGGGCGGGGTCGCCTACCTTGTAGGTGTACTTGTCGGAAGTGGTGGTGAAGCCGGCATCATTGACAGCGGTCACGGTGAAACTGACATCGGTGCCGTCAGCGAGGGCGGGGATGGTCGCGCTGAAGCTTGTGCCGGAACCTGTCATGTCCACGGTGGTACCGTTGTAGTTGAGGGTGGCTTTGGTGACGGCCTGGAGTCCGGTGATGGTCGCCGTTACGGTGACTGCATCCTTGGAGGTGGGAGCCTTGGGCGAGAATGCTACCTTTTCAATGGCTGAAGGGCCTTTGAAGATTTCGTCCTTTACGCATCCTGTAAGAGCGAGGAGTGCGGCTGCTGCTATGAAGAATATCTTTTTCATAATGATTCTGTGTTAGGAGGATGAATCTAGAAGTCGATTTCGAAACGGAGAGCGACCATGCTGTAGTCTACACCTGCTTTGCCGGATTCCTCTACGACCTTGGTGTAGTCCTTGGTAGGTTTGCCTGAGGCATCGTGTCCGACAAGGAGTTTGCCCTTGCCGTTGGCGTAGCGGTCGTTGTTGTTGAACTGATAGTTGAGCTGGATCTTGACATTGTTGTTGACCCACCAGTTCAGACCGAGTGCGTAAGCTTCGGAAGAACCTCCGTAAACTCCGCGGTTGTTGAGATTGACGGTCTCGTAACGGGCGCAGAGCTCGATGTCACCCCACTTCTGGCCGGGTTTGATCTTGGTGTACTTGCCACCGTTGGCATCGTACCTCTGGTGACCGCCGAAGAGCAGGTAGCCGGCCTGGACATACCATCCGTCGAAGCGCTTGGGTGTGTTGTCGGCTGCATCGGCCTTGAAGAACACATTGTCGGCGATGTAAGCGGCCTCATAGCGGAGTCCGCCCCAGTGACCGGCGATCTCGGCGGTCCACAGGAGGTTGTGGTCGTAGCCGGGAAGGAGGTTGGTGTCAAGGTATTTCTTGCGGTTGATGCTGGTGGAGTTGCGTGCGCTGGCACGGTAGAATCCCCATTCGCCGGTAGCTGCGCTGGCGAGAGGTGTGCGGTATGAAACGGCTGCGCCTAAATGCAGGCTGGCGTTTTCAGCTTTGTAGAGGGGACGGACGATCGCCTTGGCGGTGATGGAGTAGCCGGAGTTGCGGCCGTAGTCCTTGTTGTTGTCGGCGATGTTGGTCCACTCTTCATTGCCGGCGATCTCGGTGGTGAAGGCTCCGAGGGACAGCCAGATCCAGTCCTTGGCATATTTGGCGTTGATTCCGAGATGACGGGAAGGAGCAAGGGCTGAGCAAACCATAGGACGCTCCATGAACTGGAGATATCTCGAGGTAGTGTTGCGCTGGAGGGAGAAGTTCTCCTTGAAGTTACCGACCTGGAGTTCGAGGTTGGGGACTCCGGTGTAGCGGATGAGGGCGTCCTTGAGCTCTACCAGACCATTTGCCAGGTCCATGTCGAATTCACCGTACCAGCTCTCGTCGATCTGGCCTTTGACGGCGAAACGGGCGCGGCGGATGCTGGTGCCGTTACCGATGGCGTCATAGTCGGCGTTCTGTCCGAAGAATACGGCTCCGTCGGCTTGTGCGCGGATGTCGAACCAGAGTTTGTAACCGGAATTAGGCGAAGCCAGGACGAGGATGCCGTCCTGGGCCTCCACGTCAAGCCTGTCGGATTGGACTGCAACACCATACTGGTTGTATTTGACCGGAGCCTTCTGGGCGAAGGCGGCTGTGGCAACCAGCATGACAATCAAAGTAGTCAATACTTTTTTCATGGTTTTGAGATTTAATGTTATTAGATGGATTTGATGAATTTCACGAGGTTGTCGCTGCGGCCGAGGCCCAGTTTGAGGCGGAGGCGGTAGCGGCTGATCTCGACGCTCTTGGGAGTGATGTTCATGAGCGTCGCTATGTATTTGCTGGTGAAGCCCTGCCTGAGCAGGACGGCGAGTTTGCGCTCGCCCTCGGTGAGGTCGGGATAGGCTTCGCTCAGGCGGCTGTTGAAATCGCTGTGGAGCACCTCACTCCGGGCGTAGAAATCGTTCATCTCCCGGGTGAAATACATCCTCTGCCTGATGGAGGAGAGCAGCTGGTCCAGCTGTTTGTTCTTGGGGGCGCCGTCAGGGGCATCGCGGACTTCCTGGAGACCGTCATAGACCTTCTCCATGAATTCCTTCTGGTCGCTGACTCCCACTGCGAAATCCACGAGCTCCTTGCGCTTGACTTCGAGCTTGTTGAGCAGCTCCATTTCGTTCATCTCAGCCCGGACTTCCAATGCGGAGAGAGACTGCTCCGTACTGTGCATCTGGCGCTGGCGGGCAGCGAGCACCCTGTTTTCGATCTCCTTTCTGCGGAGTTTGGTCATGTACATCACCATGACCGTGATGCTGCCTATGATGATGATGGCCATCACACTGCTGAATACTGTGCCGCGGAGCATCATCCCCATGGCGTACGCGGAGATGAAACCAGAAAGGGATGACACGACAGTGGCTACGAAGGTTCTCCAGACAAACTCTCCTTCTATCAGGGCCTTGTGCCTGAGATAGCTGATTCCGCAGAGGGCGGAGACCATGAGGCATTCGGCGGAGAGGGGGACAGGCGAGATAGCGAAAGTGACACCTACGGACAGGATGGAAGCCAGGATGGAAGGGCTGTTGATGTCCATCACGTCATCGCAGATGCTCCAGCTCTTGACACTGATGTTGCGCAGGAGGAACGGGGCCGTGATGGCTATGACACCTATCGCCATGCCTGCCGCTTCTATCGTATTGCCGAAGAGGTACTCGGGGAAGAGGGTGACCATGAGACAGTTGTTCCATGCGTATGCCCCCAGCATGAACAAACTGAATATAAGAGAGAAGAAACGGTAGTAGTAGCCTTGCTTGAGCAGATGGCCGGATCTGTTCCTTACGAATGCGATCAGCCAGTAAAAGAGCATCGCCAGGAACAGGCACAGGAATGAAAAGCCGACCCATAACACAACGTAACGGACGGCAGGCCATACATCGAAACGTCCGTCGATGGCTGTGTGGTACCCCAAAAGTGCGCAAATGAAAGCGTAGGGGACTGCCATGAAAGGACTCAGGTTCTTGCTGACCGCAAAGGACAGGATGACGGAAAGACCCACGGCAAGGAACCCGTAGGCGGGCAGGTCACCTGCAGCATCCGCAGCGGCGTCGCTGACCGGATTGTCGAAGAGTACGCTCAGCACTACGGCCCCGGCCATCACAAGGCCGGCCAAAGGGCGCAGGCATCGGAACTCAGAAGCTCCGGAGGCTTTCATCAAACCTCTCAGCGCGGGGTACTCGAATACGAGTATCGCTACGCTGATGGCCAGCAGGCACAATATTATACATATGTATAAGATATACTGCATGGCGTGTCCTTACAGGCTTCGCTTGATGGCCATGACAGAAAGCTGCTCGGCTACTTTCACCGCCGCGCTGGACAGCTCCTCGATATGGAGGGCGAAATAGCGGAGATGGAACTTCTCACTGAGCTTTAGATATTCCATGTCGTGGAAGACCTTCCGTTTGATGGACTGCGAGAGCTTCACGGCCTCGTGGTCGAAGTAATATACCTTGCTGACGTTTTCCGGGACGCTGTCAGGATCCCGGAAAAAGGCCTGGGTGGCAGGCACGCAGGCTTCCACGGTCATGGTGGCCAGCTCTGCGAGCTTGATGAAATCCTTGCGCAACTCGAGCGGGATCTTGG
Source organism: Bacteroidales bacterium (assembly GCA_017455065.1). Lineage (GTDB taxonomy): Bacteria > Bacteroidota > Bacteroidia > Bacteroidales > UBA932 > Cryptobacteroides. Next base: position 14,926 of record JAFTBU010000049.1, on the reverse strand, counting down.
GAGACTCGATCTCGAACTGTACCAAGTCCACGCTCACCAGGGATACTATGTGCTCAAAACGCTCGAGAAGCCTCATCACGTCGCCACGGAATCTGACCAGATATCCGCGGGTGTACAGGCCATGCTCGATTTCCTGGACCGAATTCCTGACGGCGGACTCGATCGTAGCTATCTCAGTCAGATTCTGGGTGAACTCGGGCATGTCTCCATACAGATAATTCTTGATGCCATTCCTGAGCACGGTAAGAGCCCGCTCCATATCTCCGAGCAGATTGTCCATCGTGTTGATGATGGTTTCGGAATTGCTTCTTGAAAATATTGAAAATATCCCCATAATTGATTACGTTTATAGCGTAAATATAGGCATTATTTTGATTGTAGAGGTTACTTTTTTTCGTTGTTTAGGTAATAAATTTATTTAATAATTAGGTAAACTTTTGATTATAAGCAATATAGCTATTTTTTAATCCATCTGATGTAGTGTCACGATAGAGTTTTTGTAGAGTTTATTTATATGAAAAAGTTTTTTTCTGTCTTGATTCCGGCCTTTTTGATGCTAGGTGCCTGCACTTCCGGCCATGTGCAGAAGTATCTTCCCGACGGAGCGGTTTCCGCCGGTGAAAACACCAGGGTCAACACCATCTACGGTACTGTCGAAGGTTACCTCGACGGCACCATATACACCTTCAAGGGAATACGCTACGCCAAGGCTGAGCGCTTCATGCCTCCTCAGGCTCCCGACCGCTGGGAAGGCATCAGACAGTGCAAATTGTACGGTCCCCAGTGCCCCCAGACCGAGACTTTGCTTTACAACGACGGCAACACCCAGTCCGACTATGGCTTCGGCAACCAGTTCTACCTGGAGCCTATGGACGAAGCCTGCCAGGTGCTGAACGTATGGACCCCCGGTATCAATGACTCTAAGAAGCGCCCTGTATTCGTCTGGATACACGGCGGCGGCTATGCCAGCGGCTCCGGCCATGACCTGCCTTGTTATGAGGGCCGTGCCCTCGCCCTGAAAGGAGATGTGGTGGTGGTCAATATCAATCACCGTCTGAATGTCCTCGGCTATCTGGACCTGAGCGGACTCGGAGGCAAGTATGCCCAGTCCGTTAATCTGGGACAGCAAGATATAGTCAAAGCTTTGGAATGGGTGCGTGACAATATCGCCCTCTTCGGCGGTGACCCCGCCAATGTCACAGTCGGCGGACAGTCGGGTGGTGGCGGCAAAGTCTCCGCCCTCCTCGCCATGCCTTCGGCAAAAGGCCTTTTCCATAAGGCGGTGGTGCAGAGCGGTTCTTTCCTGAGGCTCTCCGATCCCGCTCAGACCCGTCCCCAGGGCCTGGAATTCGTCGCGGCACTCGGTCTCAAGCCCGGTCCGGACGTGGACCTGAGCGGATTCAGCTATGATGAACTGCTGGCCGCTTCCCGCAAGTCCCGCGCAGGTGCGAACCCCGTTGGGGACGGCACCGTGATTGCCATGGGCCCAATGGATGCCGGTGCTCCCGAGCTCGGGAAGGATATCCCTCTGCTGGTAGGTACCAATTTCAATGAATTCACTTTCAATATCGGAATCGACGGCTCCGATGCCGCGGTGAAGGCTGCTCTCCAGCGTCGCTACGGTCCCCGTACCGACGAATTCCTGAAGCTCTTCGCAGAAGCCTATCCCGGCTTCCCTCTGAAGCACGCCGTGTACGCCGACCTCAATTTCCGCGGCGGCGCCGTGAGGCAGGCTGCGGCAAAAGCCGCCCAGGGCGGTGCCCCTGCCTATCTCTACCTCTTCACCTGGATGCCTGAGGAGAACGTCCTCGGGGCCAGCCACGGCATGGAACTGCCTTTCATGTTCAACAATGTGCAGAACATGCGTGAGATGACAGGCGGTTCGGACCGTGCCTACCGCTTCCAGGAAAAGGTGAGCGATATCTGGCTGTCCTTCATCAAGACAGGCGACCCTAATCTCAAAGGCATACCCGCCTGGGAGCCCTACAGCTCAGAGAACGGCTTCACCATGATACTGGACGACGAGTTCAGGGCGGCACGCCATCATGACGACGCCCTGCTGTCATTCTGATCAGCGTCCTGCCGACTGGCAGCGTGCGGAGTCTCAACATTGCCAATTAATTTGTATCTTGCCGCTATGAAAACGATTTGTCTCTTCTCATTTCTCATGACTCTCCTTTCATGCTCTGCAGGAGCATTCACCGACCTCGAGCCGACTGCCTTCGAGGCCAAGTCCGCCGATGCCCAGGTCGCCACCCTGGATGTCCGCACTGCCGAAGAATATGCCGCGGGGCACCTGCCCTGGGCGTCCAACTGCGACTGGTATGCCGAAGATTTCATTGACAAGGTGGCGGCTGACTACCCCAAGGGGACGGCGCTGGCGATCTATTGCCGCACCGGAAGGCGCAGCTCCGAAGCTGCCGCAAAGCTTTCCGGGGCCGGATATACCGTGTACAACCTGAAGGGCGGCATCGAGGCATGGACGGCCGCCGGGAAAGCGGTGACCACATATGCCGCGGAAACCTTCTTCACCGACGGCGGCGCTCCGTTGACCATAGCCCTCATCAAGCACGGCACCCTGGCGCTCCGCTACAAGGGACTGACCTTACATGTGGATCCTGTCGGCGCCTACGGCAAGGCTACGGATTATGCGAAAGAGTTCCCCAAGGCCGACGTCATCCTGGTCACCCATGAGCACGGGGACCATTTCGACAAGGACGCCATCGCAGCCCTGACCGAGGACGGCTGGACCGAACTGGTCACCAACGCCCGCTGCGCCTCGATGCTCGGCTACGGCAAGGCGATGGCCAACGGCGACCGCCTGACCCTCCCCGGGGACATCGTGCTGGATGCAGTACCCGCCTACAACTACACCGAAGGCCATACCCAGTTCCATCCCAAGGGCAGGGACAATGGTTTCGTCCTCACCGCAGACGGACTCCGCATCTACATAGCGGGGGATACTGAAGACATCCCTGAGATGTCGGAGCTCAAGGACATCGACGTGGCGTTCCTTCCCGTGAACCAGCCCTATACCATGACCGTGGAGCAGTGCATGAAAGCCACCAAGCTCATCAGCCCCAAGGTGCTCATCCCTTATCATTTTTCCAGGACGGACCTGTCCGCCCTCCCGGAGATGCTCCCCGGGACGGATGTCAGGCTCAGAGATATGCAGTGACGCCTGGTCCTGCTATCTGACAGTGAATCTGGTGCTGAGGGCGGCCCGGGAATCGTGACCGGCGAAGACCTCGAAATCACCGGGTTCCTCACCTGTGCTCATGTCCGCGCGGCAGAACGAGCGGAGCTCGGGCGTGATGGTGAATTCCACGGTACGTGATTCGCCGGGGGAGAGCGTCACCCGCTCGAATCCCTTGAGCTCCCTTACGGGTCTCGTGGTGGATGCGACCAGGTCGTGGAGATACAGCTGCACGGTCTCAGTCCCCGCGACGGATCCGGTATTGGTGACCTTCACCCGCACTTTCACATCTTCTCCCATCCTGATCTCAGGCTCGGGGATCTCGATTTCCGAATAGGCGAAAGTCGTATAGCTCAGACCTTCGCCGAAAGTGAACAGCGGCTCATTCGGGACATCCATGTAGCGTGAAAAATAGCGTCCAGTGGCCTGGGGGCCTGGGTTGGGGCGGCCGGTGACCTTGTGGTTGTAATGTATGGGCACCTGCCCGAGACTGTAGGGGAAGGTGATGGTGAGCCGTCCGGTAGGATTGAAATCACCGGAGAGTATGTCGGCGAGGGCGTTGCCGGCCTGTATGCCTGCATGCCAGGTGACGAGGAGGGCGGCCGAGCGCTCCGTTTCTTCAGCTATGGTCATGGGGCGTCCTGTCGAGAGCAGGAGGACAATGGGCTTGCCGGTCGCTGCGACTGCATCGAAAAGCTCGCGCTGGGCCTCGGGGATATCGATGGAAGCCAGGGATGCGGCCTCTCCGCCGTAGTCGCTGGGAAGACCGAGTGCCATGAGGACCACGTCAGACTGCCTTGCGAGTTTCTGCGCCCTCTGTATGCCGCCTTCGATGGCTTCGAAATCGGAGGATCCCTGTTCGTACCGGACACTGCCGAACCTCTCCTGCAGACCCTCGAGGAAGCTTACCGCCTTTTCGGGCTCGGCCATTCCCGACCACGCTCCGGTGGTGTAGGACTTGGACGCCCCGGCAGGGCCTATGAGAGCGATACGCTCCGTCCCCTTGAAAGGCAGGACGCCTTCGTTCTTGAGGAGTACCATGGACTCCCTTGCCGCCTCCCGCGCCGTCTGTATGCTCTCAGGGCGGTATACGTCATTTTCCCATTTGTCTTTGCTGCCGTATTGGAAAGGATCGTCGAACAGACCGAGCTCCTGCTTGACGAGGAGCACCTCGCGGCAGAGCCTGTCTATGGTCTTCTCGCTCACTATCCCTTCCTTGACGAGCTGCTCTCCGTGGATGACGAAGGCGCCGTCCACCATATCCATGTTAAGTCCGGCGTTGAGGGCTTTCCCTGCGGCATCCTTCCAGTCGGCCGCCACTCCGTGGGCGCACATCTCGGTCACGGCGTTGTAGTCGCTAACGACGAAACCGTTGAAACCGAGCTCATCCCTGAGCAGGTCGGTCAGGAGCCATTTGTTGCCGCTGGCGGGTACTCCCATGAAATCATTGAAAGAAGACATCACGCTGAGGGCGCCGGCATCGATGGCGGCTTTGTAGGACGGCAGATGCCTGTCGCGGAACATCAGCTCGGACATGTCCACAGTGTTGTAGTCGCGTCCCGCTTCGGCCGCTCCGTAGGCGGCGAAATGTTTCACGCAGGCGAGGATGGTCTCGGGTGAGCTGAGGTCCTTTCCCTGATATCCGCGCACCATCGCCGCGGACAGCTGGCCGGAGAGCCAGGGATCCTCTCCCGAACCCTCGGACACCCGCCCCCAGCGAGGGTCTATGGCCACGTCGCACATGGGCGAGAAGGTCCAGTGGTAGCCGAATGCCGCCGCTTCCTGCGCGGCGACCGCTGCAGTCCTTTCGACCAGCTCCGGATTCCAGCTGCAGGAGAGGGCGAGGTTTTCCGGGAAGGTCGTCCTCGCACCGTGGATGAAGTCGTATCCGAAGATCAAGGGGATGCCGAGCCTGGTGCTGTCCACGGCAATCTTCTGGTAATGCAGGAGTTTCTCCTGGTCCTGCTCGCTGAGTATGGACCCGCAGAGTCCGGCGCGTATGAGCTCCTCCGTATCGAGTACGCCTCCGTCCGGACCGGTGATGTTGCCGCCGGAGGGGACAAGCTGCTGGAGCTGTCCCAGTTTCTCAGCGAGAGTCATCCTGGCCAAAAGGGCTTCGACCTTGGTTTCATGGCCGCCCTGTATCGTGCACCCAACCAGGAGCGCTGTGGCGAGAGCCACCGCTGCCAATCCTTGTATCTTCTTCATATTCTTAATGTTATTCTATCTGACGACCCTCGTGAATACGGGGGCTTTGCCGTTTTCTGCCAATACGTACACCTTCATCTGCGGGAGGGAGGATGCGGCTGAACCCGGTATAGGCTGCGACAGGGCGGTGAACAAATATTCGGTCCCTCCGGGGACGGTCCTGGAAGCGACTGCCGCGGGCTTGGCCTGTATCATGGGATAATCTCCCACGGCGGCATCGAAAATGGCCGACTCATCTTCACTTACGGGGTGGGCCTCAGGGAAGGCTTCCAACACGGCCGCCTCACCCTCGATATAGCCTCCGGACTTCAGGAAACGGTCCACTTCCGCGGAAATCGCATCCATCCTGGCTGCACGGACTCCGTAGCCCGGCATGACCTCTGCCTTGGGGAACTTGTCCTGCAGGTCCTTTGCGCTGGCCTCCAGACCTCCGCTGCCGAAGGTGCAGAAGGGGACCACTTTCTTTCCGTTGAGGTCGATACTCTCCAGTGCCGACGCCATGGGCAGGGCGTAGGTGCCGAACCAGATCGGGTATCCCACGAAGATGAGATCGTAGGAGGCTATGTCGGCTTTGAGGGGTTTCACCTCGGGAAGGACGCCCTCCTGACGCTCCCTGCTGCTGCGGTTGATCACATCCTGGTAGGCACCGGCATAGCGCTCGACAGGCAAGACTTCTTCGATGTCGGCTCCCAGGCGCTCTGCGAACTCTTCCGCGAGGGCCTTGGTATTGGCGGACTGGGAATAATACAGCACCAGCACTTTCCGGGCGTCCTTGCCCTGTCCGCAGGAAACTGCGGCTGTCAAAGCTGCAGCTATGGCAATGATGAATCTGAATTTTTTCATGGTCCAAATTTACTCAAAAACTTGAATTTAATTCGTATATTCGTCCTCCGTATGGATTTAACAGCTGTCATAACCTCCCTGCTGACTCTTCTCGCAGGAATCGGCGTATTTCTCATAGCGTGCAAGATGATGAGCTCCAACCTGGAAGCTGCGAGCTCAGAGAAACTGAAAAAACTCTTTTCCAAAGCCTCGGGAAGCAAGTTACTGGGTGTAGGTATCGGTGCCCTGGGCACTGCCGCCATCCAAAGCTCAGGTGCGACCACGGTCATGACCATAGGTTTCGTCAATGCCGGGATCATCTCCCTCGCACAGGCAGCCACCATCATTTACGGCGCGAACATCGGTACCACGGTGACGGCCCAGATCGTCGCCTTGGGTATGTCCGGCGGCAATTCCGTGTCCACCAGTGTCATTTTCTCAGCCTTCGCCGGACTGGGAGCGTTCCTCATCCTCTTCTCCAAGAGAAGCCGCTACAAGACCCTCGGAGGCATCCTGGCAGGTTTCGGACTCCTCTTCGTGGGTCTGGAGCTGATGAGCGGGTCGATGGAATCATTCGCCGCGCTGGATGGTGTCAAAGTCTTTCTCGCCGGCATACGCAACCCTCTGCTGCTCGTGCTGATCGGAACATTGTTCACCGCCATCATCCAGAGTTCCTCCGTGATGACTTCCATCGCCCTTGCGATGGTCGTGACGGGACTCATCGGCATCGACCAGGGTATCTTCCTGACCATGGGTTCCAATATAGGCTCCTGCGTCGTGGCCATCATCGCCGGTGTCACCAGCGGCACCAATGCCAAGCGCACGGCCCTCATCCATCTGCTGTTCAACTGCGCCGGTGTGGTGCTCTTCTTGCTCGCCGCGCTGTGCCTGGGCTTCGCCGGCATCTCCTTCGGTGGCCTGTTCGAGACCTTGTTCCCTTCGGCGCCGCAGATACAGCTGGCCATGTTCCACACCTTCTTCAATGTGGTGACGGTGCTGCTTATGCTCCCTCTGACAGGGGCTCTGGTTTCCCTCGTGGAAAAGATGATCCCCGAGCGGCAGGTGCAGGAAGAGCCGGAGTTTACATTGCACTATGTCAATGAAAACATGCTCCGTACCCCTCCCGTGGCCGTGGGACAGGTCAAGAGGGAAATCCTCCGTATGGCCGACATCGCCCTGGCGAACATGGACAGGAGTTTCGGGATGGCTGTCCAATTGGACTTCTCCGGGAAGCCCGATTTCGAGCGCGATGAGCGCCAGCTGAACTTCCTGAACAAAGAGCTCATAGCATTCATAGTCCGCCTGAGCGGTGAAGGGGGTCTCGGCGAAAAGGACCGCGCCTATCTTTCCGGTACATACAGGAGCGTGCGCGATCTGGAAAGGATAGGTGACTACGCCGAGAATATAGTCGAATACGCCACGGCCCTGGCCGATTCGTCGCAGCAGTTCTCGGACGAGGCCAAATATGAGATCAGCCAGCTCAAGATGCTGATCCACCGCCTTTTCGACTATATGGTCAAGGCCTATCAAGATGAAGACCTGGCGGCTCTGGACCAGGCGAACGCAGTCGAGGAGGAAATCGACGAATATACCCGCAAGATGGAAGAGGGACATATCTCCCGCATGGAAAAGGGCATATGCACTCCGACCGTAGGCGCACAGTACCTGGAACTTTCGTCCAATGCCGAGCGTATCGCAGACCATATGATCAACGTTGCCAAAACCATCAGGACACTCAATATCGCATGAAATCAGACATCATCATCTCCCCGTTCGACGGACTCCGCCTTTCCCTCATTTACGCTGAGCCCGAGGGCTCGCCCAAAGGCATAGTACAGATATCGCACGGCATGTGCGAGCACAAGGAAAGGTACATCCCACTCATGGAGTACCTGTGCAGTAACGGATATGCGGTGGTCTGCAATGACCACAGGGGGCACGGGGCTTCCGTGAAATCGGAGGAAGACCTCGGATTCATGGGGAAGGATGGCTGGCTGGGCCTGGTGGAGGACCTGAAGGCCGTGACTCTGTGGGCCCGGGACAAATGGCCCGGCGTCCCGCTCAACCTCTTCGGCCACAGCATGGGGTCCATGGCGGTGCGTTCATACGCCAAGCGCTATGACAGCATGATAGACAGCCTCATCGTCTGCGGCTGTCCTTCGGACAACCCGGCAAAGGGCGCCGGCATATTTCTCGCCAGGGTCATCGGCTGCATCAAGGGCTGGCATCACCGTCCTGCGATACTTCAGAAAATGTCCTTCGGAGCCTACAACAAGCCCTTCGAAAAAGAGGGCTGGCCCGCAGGCTGGGTCTGCTCCGACCCTGACATACTCAAGGCCTACCACTCGGACCCCTTGTGCCAGTATATTTTCACAGCCGACGGTTTCCTGAACCTTCTGCTCCTCATGAAAGACTGCTATTCCACGGATTGGAAAGCCTCCCACACCGAACTCCCCGTCCATTTCATCTCAGGGGCCGAGGATCCCTGCCGGGTGGATGACGAGGCTCTCGCCAAAGCCGTCCGGGCCATGAAGGACAGGGGATATCAAAATGTGTCGCTGAAAGTCTATCCCGGCCTGCGCCACGAAATCCACAACGAGACCGACCATCAGGAGGTCTTGGCGGATATCCTTTCGTACTGCAGGTAACTGCGTTACATTTACCGTTTTTTTTGTTACATTTGGCATATGTTAGTCAAGTGTATTCTCCTTATCCTGTTCTTTGCCGTGATGATCGGCGTCGGCTTCTATTGCCGCCGGACCGCATCTGACGTCCAGGGATTCGTCCTGGGAGGCCGCAATGTCGGCTCCTGGCTTACGGCATTCGCTTTCGGTACATCTTATTTCTCGGCGGTCATCTTTGTCGGATACGCCGGTCAGTTCGGCTGGAAATATGGTCTGGCCGCCACCTGGATCGGCATCGGCAACGCTCTGATCGGCTCGTTGCTGGCATGGCGCATCCTGGGGCGTCGCACCCGCCTCATGACCCAGCATCTGCAGAGTGCCACGATGCCCGACTTCTTCGGGAAGCGTTTCTTCAGCAACGCTCTCAAGGTCGCGGCATCCGTCATCGTGTTCATCTTCCTCATCCCTTACACCGCCTCCTTGTACAACGGCCTGTCACGTCTTTTCAGCATGGCTTTCAATGTGGACTATGTATGGTGTGTGCTGGGTATGGCCATCCTCACCGGTATCTATGTGCTGGTAGGGGGCTATATGGCCACAGCGGTCAACGACTTCATCCAGGGCCTGATCATGCTGGTGGGCATATGCGCTGTGGTCGCTTCCGTGCTCAGCGGCAACGGAGGCTTCAGTGCTGCGGTGGAAAGCCTGTCGCACATCCCCTCGGAGACGGCGCCCGGCCTCAGCGGCGCATTCGTCTCATTCCTGGGACCCCAGCCCATCTACCTGTTGGGCGTGGTGCTGCTGACATCCCTCGGCACCTGGGGTCTGCCCCAGATGGTAGGCAAGTTCTACGCCATCCGCAATGAGGCTGCCATCCGCAAGGGCACCATCATCTCCACCTTCTTCGCCATCATCGTGGCGGGAGGCTGCTATTTCCTCGGCGGTTTCGGCAGGCTCTACGGCCAGAACATCGAGTACACTGCTGCCGGCACCCCGGTTTACGACAGCATTGTCCCGTCCATGCTGGCCACCCTTCCGGACCTGATGATAGGCGTCGTGATCATCCTGGTGCTCTCGGCTTCCATGTCCACCCTGTCCTCGCTGGTGCTCACTTCCGGCTCCACGCTCACCCTGGACATCATCGACCCGGCGCTGGCCAGGGCCCGCAAAGGCGTGCATATGAATGACCGCAGGCAGCTGCTCTGCATACGCCTGCTCGTACTTTTCTTCATCATCGTATCTTCTGTGCTCGCCATAGTGCAGGCCAAGAGTTCCGTGACCTTCATCGCCCAGCTCATGGGTATCTCATGGGGAGCGCTGGCCGGAGCATTCCTGGCTCCGTTCCTGTACGGACTCTACTGGAAACGCACCACCGCCGCATCCGTCTGGGCTTCATTCATCACCGGTGTGGCTGTCATGTGCGGCTGTATGTACTGCACCTTCACGGGCAAGACTTTCATCAGCCCTTATTTCACCTCGCCGATCAATGCCGGCATGCTGGCCATGCTGCTGGGCCTGGTCGTAGTGCCGGTGGTGAGTCTCTTCACCAAAGTCGGGAAGAAACAGGAAGTGGACGAGATGTTCGGCTGCTACGAAAGCACCGTCACCGTCCGTGCCACCGACGCCCTCTCGGAAGAGTCGGATCAGGCTGTCTAGAAAACGAAATTGTAACCGGCACCCAAAACGTGGCAGGCGGCCGTCAGGCCGCCTTTGTCATATAGGTGGTACATGTAGAAGAAATCCAGTGAATGGCCCCCGCCGAGACTGATCTCGGTGCCGGCGTAATGCAGCGAACGGACCCAATTGCCGTTGCTTATGTTGCTGAAGAACTCGTACATAAGATAGGGCGTGAAGATGCTGTCCTGGGCCTTGTATTGGCCGCGGAGCCGGGTCCTCAGGGTGTGGCTGAAGGAATCCGCACCGGGATTGTAGGCCAATTCGTATTTTTCCCTTAAGGCAAGCGCCAGGCCCTCACGCTTGAAGGTCTCGGTGAGGCTCAGTACCGCCTTGTGCTGGACCATGTCTCCTGCCGAGGGTATCCTCCAGTACTCGTAGCTCAGGTCTCCCTTGAGCCAATTGTTGAAATTGTACCCGCCGCCGGCCATGGCGAACCAGCACTCAGTGCCGCGGACATTGTCGAAGGAGCGGTGCTCCAGACGTGCCATGGCATAGGGAGCGCCGAAAGATTTGACAAGTTGGATGCTGCTCCAGGTGCCGAGGTCGGAGCTGGTCTGGGCGGATGCCTGCGCCGCGGATATCGCGAGTATGGACAGGACGGTGACTAATACCTTTTTCATACACTACTTAACTGATTGGACAAATATATGGATATCAAAAATAGCAATTTTTATTAACTTTGGCTTTATGATGAATTCTGTTGTTACGGCATTGATGGTTCCGTTCCTGGGGACAGCCCTGGGATCGGCCTTCGTCTTTTTCATGAAACGGGATATGCCGGAGCTGGTGCAGAAAGTTCTTTTGGGCTTCGCCTCCGGAGTCATGGTGGCGGCGTCTGTCTGGTCGCTCATCATCCCAGCCATCGAGATGGGGGAGGGCGTGGCAGCCGTGGTCCCGCCGACTGTAGGCCTGCTGGCCGGATTCGCCTTCCTGCTGCTGATCGACTACATCACCCCTCATCTTCATGCCAATGGTGAGGCCGAAGGCCCCAGGAGCCGTCTTTCCCGTACGGCAAAACTTGCCCTGGCGGTCACCATCCATAATTTCCCTGAAGGAATGGCCGTGGGCGTCGCTATCGCAGGCGCCCTGACGGCAGATTTCAATATTGCGGGAGCTCTTGCATTGTCCCTAGGTATCGCCATCCAGAATGTCCCGGAAGGCGCCATCATCTCCATGCCGCTGCGCGCTGAGGGGAACTCCCGCTGGAAGGCCTTCGGCATCGGCGCCCTGAGCGGGATCGTCGAACCTGTCGGCGGTGCGCTCGTGCTGCTCCTGGCGACCTCCATCCTGGGTATCATGCCCTACATGCTCTCTTTCGCGGCCGGCGCAATGCTCTATGTGGTGGTGGAAGAGCTGGTCCCCGAATACTCGCAGGGGAAACATTCCAACATCGGCACCATCGGCTTCGCCCTGGGCTTTGTCCTGATGATGGTGCTCGATGTGGTATTGGGCTAGAAGCCTCGAGGACCCCAGCCCCCCGGGCCTCCTCCATTGCCACCGGGACCACCGTTGCCACCAGTGTAGTTGGAGATGGTGACAGAGGAACCGCCGGAGATGCCTTCCGTCGCCCATACACCGCTGCATTTGCCTTCTCCGCTGACGCTCACTCCTTGGTAACCGCCGGAGAGCGAGGGTGCCGATACGATGAAATTGGAGATGCCGGACGGGACCTTGAAAGCGGCGATGAATGAGCCGTTTCCATAGAGTGCGTTCCAGGCTCCTGCCGTTCCGTTCATGCTGTACACGTTCTGGGAGGCGGAGTAACCGCTTTCCAGGCCGCCGTAAGCAACGAGAGTCGCGCCGCTGCCGATATAAAGTTTCTTGCCCTCTTCCGTATTGGCATCGATGGCCACTTCCGGACTGCCGCTGGTGCAGATGGCCATCACATAGCCGCCGTTGAGGCGGGTGTTGCCGTTTGAGTCCATGGCATCGTTTCCGGCGGAGAATGCATACACGAAGCCCTTGTCCACGGTCAGGTCTCCCTGGCAGTTGATGGCGTCGTCGCTCCCGGAAGATACCCATGTTTCACCTCCTTCGAAGGTAAGGTCTCCCTTGACCTCCAGGCCTTCACCATTGGTGCTGTTCACTCTCACCGTGCCGCCGCTTATGGTCAGTTTGCCGGCGTAGCCTGTAACCGTTGCGTGGTCTCCGCTGCCTTCTTTGGTCACCCAACCGATTTTGATGCCCTTTGCAGAGACATCGTTCACTTCCTTGCCGGTGGTGGTCACGTTGAGTGTGCCGCCGGAGATGTAGCTGTCGGAGAGGGTATGGTTTTCGGCGTCGAAATCATAGCTTCCGGCATTGATCCCTTTGCCGCCGTCTCCGGTGTTCTTGATGGTGAGGGTGCCTCCCGTCATGGCGAAGTAGTTGTCTGCTTTCACTCCTGCCGTGCCGCTGTATTCGGAGTCCTCATCGTCCCAGGCCACTCCACCGGTCACTGTCACCATGTGTGTGCCGCCTTCCACCAGGACATAATCGTCCGTGGTGATGCCTTTCTTCATGTCACCGGCTGAGGTTACGGCCAGGGAACCGCCTGAAAGCTGGACGTAGTCCTTGCCCTTGAAGCCGTGGCCGGCCCCGTTTTTTGTGTTCACTTTGATGGTAGGGCTTTGCATCATGCGGATATAATCATCGGTGGCGATGGCAGACTTGTCCTGCTTGTTCAGAGCATTGACCCTGAGCAGGCCGCTGCCGCTGAAAATCAGCTGGGCCTCGCTGAAGAGGACAGCCTTGAGGTCTTCCTCTCCCACTTGCTCATATGCTGCGGATTCGCTGTCCGATAGGGTGTTGTCGCCATAGACGGCGATGAAAGTGCGTTTCTTGTTCTGGTTGTTGATGGCCGCGCCGTCCGGATTGGTGATGCTCACGCCGTTCAGGACGATAGCCTGTTTCTTGGCCCCGTAGACTTTGAAGAAGCCGTTGCCGGTGGTGCCGGTGAGCTCGTAGATGAGCACTTCTCCGCCGGTGTTGTTCACGGTGACCTTGTTGCCGTCCACTGATACATAGCCATAACTGTCTCCGCTGACGGAGGCGTCTCCTGACTGGGAAAAATTGATGGTGATCTTGCCTTTGAAGGTGGTGGTGGATATGTCATCGTCCGAAGAAGGGTCTCCGGAGGATGCGAAAGTGAGAGATCCGTCGTACGCGTCGCTGCCGGAGTTGCCCACGACGGTCAGCAGGTATGAGGCGCTGGATGCCGAATATCTCTGGTCGGCCGCTGATGAAGCCGTTATCAGAGTCGAGCCTGCGCCTATAAGGGTAATGGTGCCGTCGCCGCTGATTGTGGCTACTTCCGGTTGCGAGGATGTGTATGTTACGCTCACGTTGCAGGTGTTCGTGAGAGTGGGGAAGACGTTCTCCGCGCCGGAAGCGGCTTCGAATGAGTCTGAACTCCATGCCAGGGAAGGATCTGTCAGATCGGATACACCCGGGCTTTCCGGGCTGAATTGGAAGTCATCGCGCTCGCAAGCTGTCAGGACGAGCGTTATCGTTGTCAGGATAAACAGAAACTTTTTCATAAAACAAAAGGTTTTAGTTCACGCTTCCGGACGATAACCAATAATCATACCATATATTCCGATCCCGGGCAGGTATTCAGCAAACGCCGCCATTCCTTCAGCGAAGCGCTGGAGCAGTGAATGAATTTTGATCCATCATTTCCTCTTGGCTCCGCTTTTCCCTCAGGAAACTGAGATGATGCCCTCAGGATAGAGACTGTTTTCCCAGTACCACCGTACTATACTGATAATCAGTAGACTACAATTATACGCACAACTTTTACGCATAATTAGCGAAAGGTTGTGCGTTTTTTTTAATGTCTAATACCTCAATATATAAAGCCGAACATCCAGATGGGAAGGGAGTGGCCTGCGGCAAATTCCATATCGTCTTTTACGAGGTATCCAACCTCGGCGTCTTTGATTTGTTTCCCTTTTTTGTTCTTTCCTCCAACCTCAAAGGTAATGCCGTCAATCTCGAAATCGGAGATCTTGGAAGATGTGACTTTATGTACCTGCGAGGTCCAGGCCAGGAAGTTGGTCTCACGCATGTTGCCGGAGTCAATGATTCCGTCTTCGGAAAGGGCAAGGGCGATGTTGCTGTTGCCAAGATAGAGCTTCTCCACCTTAGTTAGCAGATTGTCGCTGTGACCAGGTTCGTGCAGGGCGCCAAAAAGGCCGGATTTGGTGAGATACTCAATGTAATCAGGAACAATGTTGCGGCTGATTCCAAGGTCGCGGCCCAGCGTTTCGTTGCTGGGCTTGAAAGGGACGCTCTTGGAAAGGATGTACATCAGTTTCTTCAGCTTGACTGCAGATGCAACAGTCATTTCCGCATAAGCAGGGATGTCGTTTTCCACGGTGCTGAGGACAGCATTTTCAAGACGAATAGGGGCGTCGCT